>NZ_CP051216.1:560000-1247500 GCF_012516435.1 Pseudodesulfovibrio sp. zrk46 | reverse complement strand
TCTGCCAAAATCAGACGAAGTCTTGGCCTTGTGATTTGAGTATATATTGGAGTCGTCAACCAAGCCTCTTTGAATTCTTCTTCGTTAGGCCATCGTCCACTATCCTTATCTTTTGAGCTAAAGAATTGTGCTATTATGCTAGCGTCACAGTTCTCTTGTGATTTTTTAAGAAAAGTGAGCAGCTCTAAGAATAAGTTGTTGTAATTTTTGGCGGTTAGTTGGCAGACCATTCTGCGAATCAGGAAAGACTCGATTACTTGCAAAATTGCTTGCAATTTTTGATCTCGCTCTAATTGGCCTTCAAGTGAGTCGTAGATCCAAAGAAGACATGGGTAGACTGTCGTAGTATCGAGTGTTCTTAATTTGTGAAAGAATAACCCTTCGAAAGTGTTCCTGTCATGTGCTTCTAAGAATGATTGGAAATATTGTGAATATCTATGGAATCTTGCTAACTGCGCGTGAGCCCCGGCCTCTGCCGCTTCACTGTAAGCCCGATATTCCTTGAAAAGGTTTGTCGCGGAAATTTCTTTAGCCTGCTCCATTACTAGATAGTGCTGTAAGAAAAGCTCCAATGCTGGACGATTTAAACGCCCTTGCTTAAGCTCTTTTCTCCACAAACCATTTTGAAAATCAAAAGGGCGCCAATATCGATCATACACTTCATCAAGATCGTGACCATTTTCGTCAGCGAGTCGTTTAAAGAGATAGTTTTTTACCAAATCGCTAGGGAGTAAAGGAGTTCCTCGGGCGTTCATGGTTTCGAAAATAGTTTGAGCGTCGTCTTGTTTGTCCATGTCGATGACGACGATACGGATTTTCTCCGTGACGATTCTGAAAAGACGGTCAAGCCACGGAAGTCCTTCTTCTCCTTTTTCTTCAACCCATGTATTCATTTTGGTGTAAAAATACCGATATGCTTCAGCAATCGTCCCTTCCCCTTCTATGGGGTGTTTAGTTAGATCTTCAGGAGAAGTCGCTTTCATTACGATCTCATATGCTTCTCGATCTAGATTTGTTGGCCACAACTTGTATTGGTAGTATGTGTCTGCAAACTGCCGGCTTGTATTGATAATGAGTTTCTTGATATCATCGACAATGAACTCGTCAGGATAGTGTTTGATGAAAATATCATGAAGTGTAGCCATAAGTACTTGAACAGTCGTTAAGCGCTGTTGTCCGTCGATGATAGCTCTAGCTCCTGGGGCTCCTGTTTCTGAATCAAGTTGCTCTAGTACGACAGCCCCCATAAAATATGGGAGAGTTTGTTGGAGTTCTACTGTAGGGTTGCTTAGTTCGGATAGGTCGTTCCAAAGAAGTTCCCATTGGTCCTCTTCTGTCCAAACATATGGGCGTTGGAATAGTGGAGCTCTGTATTGAACCGTGGGGCCAAAAATAACAGATAGAGATAGAGCATTCGCTTCCATTTCAACAATCCTTGATTAATAAGTCCTAAAAATTTCAATTCCGTGACCAAGCGCTCTCAGCCGTTGACGTAATAGCCCGTGAGCCTCTCTAGTGTGGTCAGCTCCGACAATGACGAAAGCATATTTATCAATGTCCAAAGTCAGGTAAGGTTCAAGGCGCTCAATCCAGTTTGCATCCCTTTCAATGTTCCGTCCATGGCCTAGTTTAAGACCTCCAGCTTCAATTTGTTTATATTGCTCAATAAGGTCTCCACGTTCTCGAGAGATATGTCCAGTTCTTATGGCCTCAGTAACGCTTGCCAGCTTGTTGTAAACCATCGAGCTGCAGGGCATATTCCTAAAATCAAATGTTGCTCCCTCATCAAGCCAGACTTCTTCAGACGTTGGGAAATAATCCTTGTGGGTATCTCCGTCATATCCGATACATGCCGAAATTGAACGTATTTCATCGTCAGACAGGAGGTCGGAATATAAAGTATTTCTGTCCTTGCATGCATCTAGAGAATTTCGCTGTGGGACAATATAGTCCTCAAATATTTTCTTGTCGTACTCAAGAGCAATGAATTCCGGGGTGGGATGTTTTCTTTGTAGCTTCTCAAAGACCGCGATTAAGTTTTCATGGCACACAAGAAAATCGTGCGCTCCACCTATCATTACAATTTTCATACGACCTCCAAAGCCTGACAGAAAATCAATCTGCAACTGGTCGTGCAGTGATTTCTTTTGAGTTTAGAAAAGCGTTATAGTAGTCTAAGTGACGTGTCAGCAGAAGACTCTCTCCCTCAGCATATCTTTTGAATTGTCTCCAAAATTGAATAAGCGCTTCGGGGCGTGAAAGGGCCGTATACCCATAATTATGGTGGATGATCGCTTCTGGGCAGTGTTCTATCGCCCAACCTGTTTTATTCGCCCTGTAGCAGAGATCGATATCTTCGGCCGCGGCTATAGGGAAGGATTCATCAAAACGCATTTTTTCTGCAAGACAGGCGCTTATCGCTAGGTTGCATGTAGGGCCATAAAGAAGCCTGTCTGTTGTTGATATTCGACGCCCGTTGAGCGTGCCATTTCGCTCGTGGTATTTGCCGAGCCAGCACCGGTCATGTGAGAGAGTATTTCCTGATAGAATATGGCAGCTTGGTGAGCCTAAAAAGCCTTCTCGTAGTGCGTGAAGCCAATTATCTGATGGAAGGCAGTCAGAGTCCGTAAAAGCTATAAATTTAGCTCCAAGCGTCTGCGCATAGTCCATTCCTTTATTTCGTGCTGAAGCAGGTCCAGAATTTTGTGGCAATCGTAGACAGTGCACGTCTGAGTAATTTGGGACAGGTTCCGGTGAGGCATCATCAACAATCACTATATGGCCTTCAAGCGATTGGTCTTTAAGACACGAGATCAATTCATCGAGCATTTTTAGATCATTTGAGCCTTTTAGAAACGTCGGCACAACAACAACAGGCACTGAGCGCTCAGTAATTTTGTTGGGCACTTCTCTCAAAGGAAAAAAAATGTCGCACTTGGGGCGAGCTATCTTTCTGTTGCGCTTAATGTTCTTCCGAAAGGCCGAGACTTCGACCATTTTGGTAAGCAAAAAGCGAATCCTGCCGGATTCTCCACGCATGGACTCCCACCAGTAGTCGAAAATTTGTCCGTAGGGGAGACTGGTTAGGCAGCTCATCGTGTCCCCCCCATACAGGCGCAGTCAGCGCAGTAATAATGTGATTTGTTGTTTTCAAGGAACCACTGGCGTTGTTCGCTATGAAGGATGGCATCGAGGTCTTTTTCGAGGATGTTGCCGAATTTATAAGGATTGAACATATTGCAAGGAGTCACTGTGCCATCATAGAGGATACACAATTCGTCACATAGAGCCGGGCATTGGGCTTTACTCCCGAAGGTCTGACTTGTTCCATTTTCTAGAATTGAGATTCCATGGATTGAATCTGGAAGTAGGCAATTCATTCCTGCATTTTTGTAGATAGACTTAATATCTTTGTAAGCTATTCCTAGCTCGTAGCGCCTGTCCTTAACCATCTCGACAAATGGCTCTATGCCCTCATCTCGACGCACTGTGTTGAAAATGAGGTGCATGTTTTTCTCGATACAATATTGAGCCATTTCAGATAATCTGTGCAGATTGGCTTCCTGCATAGTGAAAATGACATGTGGCCTGGGGGTAATTGAATAAAGGAGTTCAATATTGTGTTCAATTAGAGAGAAATGTGCCCCACGTCTTATATCCTCGAGTTCATCTGCTCGAGGGCTGTCGATTGAAATAAACAGTTGAACCTTGTTATCAACCAAAGATTGGATCAGATGATCGTTCGATATTGAAAGGTTCGTGAAAAGATTGATGGTTGAATTGGGAAAACACTGTTGCACATGCTCCATCATAGGAATGAAATCTGGATGGATCGTGCTTTCACCTCGTCCGTTTAGCCTGATTCTTTCAGGAGCGATTGTGATTTCTCCCAAAATTTTTTCAAGAGTGTCCCAGGTCATATAGCGTTCGGATATTGCCGCCTTGCCGCCAAAACCACACATGACGCACGCTAGGTTGCAGTTGTGGCTGAGTTCAATGATCAGTTCTTTCATGGATTATTGATTACATTTAAGAGTTTTACATGGAAGGTTACAGGTCCTCATGCATTTGAGAACATTCTCTGCGTACTGTGTGGACAACATGGACAGAATGGACAGTTCTCCTATCTTACCCAGAGGATGTCCGCAGCCTGGAATAAGTGGTTGCTGAAAACACGTGTAGACACTGCCGTCAGGCATTATGGAGAGGTTTCGTCCAGTTGCGTTGCATTGGCCGAACGGAACAGGCGCTGAGCGTGATGCGGGTAACTCTGTCCACTCTCCTTCAAATCCTTGTTGAATATAATTTTGGACCGAGTGGAAGCGACCAAGTTTATGGCACATTTCGCCTACTGCTCGAACGTGCTCAACAGTTTCTTCTGCTAAGACAGATTGAACACTGAGTTGTTCAGGAGCGAGCGTTTTAACAGCGTATCTGAAGTGTCGCATGACACGATAGTACGAGTCGGTGCCTCTGACATGTCTCCAGAAGATGGGGTCGACCGTATCAATGGAAAAAATAATGTGTAAATTACAGTCTTTTACTTGGTCGATAAATTTGGGTGTGCAGGCTACTCCGTTGGTGATTAGGACAGTACGAACTTGAGTGCTAGCGATTCCTTTGAGTAGCTCGATAACTCTTTTTTTGTTGACGAGCGGCTCGCCTCCTACAATGCAAAATTCTTTGAGGCTGGACAACTTGTGTATAGCATCAATGATTGAGCTAGAAGGCGCTTGGGAGGCATGCTCATCAACTTTCCAGTGCGAACACTTAGAACAGCGTTCGTTGCAGCGTAATGACGCAAGGTAATAGAGGTGAGTGGGGGAGAACATCGGGTGCAAAGTGAGTTGTAGAAGTAAAATAGGTTAAAATATTAATCGAACGATAACATTGATGTGTTAAGTACGTAAAGTCATATAGTTGCGGTGTGACTGCTTGTTTGGTCAGTTGTTATTCTACTATTTCATTTGGAGGAAGAGGTTGGTTTTTGGAGAGAATTGTATGGTGCCTTAGAGGTGTTGATATTAATAAAGAATGTCTGTTATATTGCGTCCAAAAATTGAAACCTTGCACAAGTTAACAAAGTGAGGCGCAATGAACCCAAACGAGTTGGAACGAGAGGCTACACAGGATCCGCGTTTACGGTACTTTGAATCTTTAGATAATACACAAGCATGTGTCTTTGCGGTATTGCTGAATCTTGGTTGGAAGCCCGTCAGAAGCGAGCCTGGCGCATATGATTTTGGTAGCTGGTTTTTTGAGAGAGATAGTCCCCCCGGTGCTCCCGAATATTTCGGTAAAGCAAGACTTAATAAAAATCACCATGTAGACCTTCTTCCAGACTCTTTTGGGAGTCCTGTCGTAATCCAATATGCGGTAACACCTAACAACAGATCTAAATACCCATCGCTTGAAATATACTTGCGTCAGCATTTTACAATGTATCAGCTTGAGAAGGCTGCAAAAAGAATTCGGTGGGAACATAAGGTTATTGAAGAGACCTTAGCCCGGTTGGGGTTCGAAGCCCCATCCTGGAGGCGTGAAGAGCTTTTTGGCGACAAAGCGATCAGCTATTCAATCCTATCGCAACCAGAAGGAGCAAAGCTTACCAAGGGTTTTTTTTCTTTTCAGCAAAGGTGCTGGGTCGGTTATTATGAAGATGAGGCTGGTGAGCCAAGCTATTATGATGGCAATGTTGAAAGGTTGAGCATAGCGCGTTTTATACTTGAGCAGCTGCTAGAAATGCCTGATCTAAATTCGGAAGAGCTTGCATTAGATTGGCTGCTCACTGTCACTAGAATTATAGGTCCTTCGTATCACCCAGATCATTCTCCCGACACTTTTCTTGAGATGGATGGGCGTCCGATTCTTAGGCTACCCAACGTATCCAAGTATGAAGAATGCCTGCGTTCTGTTCGAAAAGTGTTAACCGATGTCGGTCCAATAGTTGAAGAGGAGGTAGCAAGGATCGAGAGAGAACTCTATGTATTAGATAGTCCATCCGAGACTCTCCGGACCGCGCAAAAAAAGCTATACAATGTAAGGAATGATGAAGAGGAATCCCTATTTTGCTTCGTGAGTAGTCTTGAATTAGAAGACTTAGCTTCAGTAGAAATTCTAGCCGCTCGAGCAGCAGATAATATCGAGTTGTTAGACAAGGATGAATGTAAGATTATTAAAATGGCTTATCTCTGTGATATCAGAGATATAGATGATACTAGGCTCAATGCTTATGAAGCTCCTAAGCAAGTTGCTTCCAAAGTGAAATTTATCCCATGAGATCTTAGTGATTTATATTTAGAATAATCTTGTTTTTAGAGTCTGGCCCTTTCTGACAAAAACAAATGACAGTCAAGCAACCATATACCAAAGCCATCCACAGGTGGGGCTTTTCGGTGCTACCTTTAGGTTACTGAGTGTTCCATTTGGGCCACGATAGCTCTCAGATTTCCTTTGCGTAAATGGCTGTAGCGGTCGGTCATCACCGGTGTGCTATGGCCCAGCAGTCGCTGGACGTGAATAAGTTCGGCGCCGGACTCAATGAGCCTGCTCGCGTATGTGTGTCGAAGCCCGTGAAAACCAAATCGGTATTTGGGGTCGTGGATATCCTCGTTCAGTTTGGCGTCTTCAACGCCGCGTTTGAATGCTGAAGGGATTTGTTTGTGAATTCCTCCATGTGAGTTTGGGAAGACCAAGTCACCATTTCTACCGCCATCTAAAGAGAGTAGTATGTCGACAGCTCTTTTCGTCAGTGGGATGGTTCGACTCTTGTCTCCTTTTGAATTGATTACTCGGAGTTTAGCTTTTTCAAGATCTACGTTTCCCCAGGACAGGCGAGCAACTTCTGAAAACCGCATTCCAGATTCAAGACTCAAAAGGGCCATATTGTGTGCCTGCCTGCTCCTTTTTCTTACCGCTTTCAATAGTCGTTCGACTTCCGTTTTCGTGAGGAGGCGCTCTCGAGCATTGTCGATTTTGGGAAGCTTAAAGCTTTTTGCTTTAGTCGGACCTACTCCCGAGACAAGCCCGTGGTCCCTGGCGGACTCCCAAACCATGCTGAAGGTGCGAAAAGTGTACTGCATGGTTCTAGGCGCCCGTTTAGCCTCAACCATTGAGGCTTTGATCTTATTGACGTGGACGATGGTGATGTCCTTCAAAGGTATGTCTCCAACCACAGGAGCAAGCCAGTTTTTTACATGCTCAATATGTTTGCGTGCAGTCTCTTTTTTCCAGCTGGCAGAGGCTGCAGGATAGTAAGTTTTATGAAAGAATTGGTTGAAGGTGGTGTTCGTATGCGCAGAAGCCGCTTCACGCTTCTCATTCTCCATTTTTTTGAAGGCCAACTCTTGGCGATAAGAGACTGGGCCTTGTCCTTTTTTAACATTCTCAAGGTACTCTTCGCGTTTTAGAAAGGCCTTTTCTTCAGACCATTCATCACTCTCCCAGCCTAGGAGAGATTCGTACTGCTTCCCATGATAGTAGAATCGAATGCCGAAGCGCCGGTCGAATCTGACACCATGCTTACGTGTCGGATGTTTGTACCAGCGCACACCTGTATATTTGGGGGATGAAATCCAATCGCGAGACATCTAGAACTCTTTGTGCCACAAGTTTGCCACGAAATTTTTCGGGAAAAATACTGCTTCCCTAGGAGGCAATGGGCAAACATTAACACAAATAAGTCACCTGTATCAATAGATATCGTGTATGTTGTAGGAAGCCAAAGGATTTGGTGGGAAGTAATAAATATGGGGACTGAAAATCCCCGTGTCGGCAGTTCAATTCTGTCCCCGAGCACCATACGGATACAAAGGCTTTCATCAGATTTGGTGGAAGCCTTTTTCGTGTCTAAGTAAACAATAAGTAAACTCGCCCTTGAAACCTCCATTGACTTCGGACCGAGCTTATCCACAAATGAGCCTTACGTGAAGGGAAGGATTTTGCTTGCCCAAACCAAACGTTCGCCCTTGATCTGAAAACAGATACCGACTACTTCATTAGTTCATCCTCTAGACACTCTATGTAGGTACACCAATGGACTCTCGCTGTTTGTTTGAAAGCTATAAAGTCACTCTTGTCCGCGTTACCATTGAACTTCCAAATGGCGATTTAAGTACAGGTTCAGCTTTCCACATAGGAGATGGCTGGCTTGCAACTGCTGCCCATGTTGTAAATTCAGGCGAGCTTGTTGAAGTAGTTTCAGAAAGGTATAGCAAGAAATTGGAAGTAGAGGAGATTATCTACCATGATGATGAACGAATTGATCTAGCCCTGCTTAAAACCAATTTAGATTTAACTCATCACCTTGAAACCATCTTCCTCCCTCCTCCTGCTGATGGCTTCATACACACAGATCACATCCCTATAGGCGGTCATCTTGATGATTGGGTTGGTGATGAATTCATTCTTTCGAGAGTCTTACTTATGGGTTATCCTCCTGTGCCGTTCTCAAGAAGTCCGATTCTAGTAGCGGCCGAAGGTGAAGTTAACGCTGTGTTAGACAAATATACAGGTGATCCTGTTCACTTCATAATATCGTGCATGCCTAGGGGGGGATTCAGTGGGGGACCAGTATTAAGTGAGTATGGCTTTTTACTAGGAATAATGACCGAATCGCTGAATCATAATGACGGCTTCGCTGAAACAGGCTTTGCCAGTGTTTTATCTATTGAACCTTTACTGGTCTTGTTAGAAAAAAATGGAATCTATCCAGGAGAGAATCGTGAGATGGTTGAGATGGTATCATTTTCAGATGATCCAACATCCACGTAGGGGACAGCAGCTCTCTGTTATATAACCAAAAGAAAAGAGGGTAGGCACTGTTAACCTGCCCTCTTATTTGTCTACAGTTACTACATCTGCATAGCGACTACTCTATGTTTGTATAGTTTGCATGGGGAGGCACTACCTATTGGTTTATCCCCATCACATCCGTTGATAGCCCTCTTGCTACCTACACAGTCTCGACACTTGGCATGAATAGCTCTGTAAGCAGTTTTAATGCTCACATCACCAGTTCCATGTCTGTAAGGCCACAAGGCGCACTCATTTGAGGGACAGAGTTCTTCGCTTCTTTGAGTATCTGCTTCCCTCGCTGTGTGATTGGTAGCCACTGGTGGTCATTCAATGCCTGACTCTTAACAATGAACTGCACTCGCCCATGCTCAAGGTCTATCCGATCCCATGTGAGGCCGAATATCTCACCTGTACGCTTGCCAGTGATCAGGCAGAGTTCCAGAGCAAGGGCTACCATTCTGTTAGGCCAATCTGAAAGGGTTTGGAGTAATCGCTTAAGCTCTCCATCCGTGAGTGGGTTGTTGACCTGATTGTTGAATTTAGGAAGCTTCACACGACTTACAGGGTTCTCCCCACTATACATCCCCATATCCCGTGCATGGTTGTATATCCGGCCTACCAATTTCACCATACGAACAACGGTTGATGTAGCTAACGGCTTCTTCCCTTTCTTAGGATTCTTACGGGTGATGAAAGCACGCTTCTTCCCCAAGTGAGTAATGAACTTGGATACCTCTCTAGGAGTTATTGCATCCATGCGTGTACCGGAGAAGTAGGGAGCAATGTGAACGCGCCATTGCTTTTCGTAGGAGTGTGGGTGCTTCAGGATTCGCTTACACTGGTCATAAAGAGACTCCCACGCTTCATCAATCAGTGGAGCCTTAGTAAGTCCAAGCTCACCCATGCGGACAAGATCATCCGTATACTTGGCCTCTATCTTCCTTGCGAGGTCGTAAGAGTCTACCGTCTTCGTCTTCCATTTGCCTGAGGGGAGTTTGATAGCGACACGGTATTTTCGGGCATTGAGTAGGCTTGTACCGCACTTTTTACACTTTTTAGTCCCTACAGCATACAATCCCTGACATTTCAAACACTTCACATTAACAGCCATGATAATCCCTTAAGTAAACATTAAGTAAACTCTCAGCCAACTTGCCTATGCAAATCGGCCTTCAAGGACTCTTTCAAAGCTTACTTAAAACGTACTTATGAGACACTGTTAGTATTGTGATATCGGCGAGTTAACGAAGTCTTCTTCTCCTCGACAGAGTACTCGGAAGGTGTTCGTTAAAACTCTCAGGGCTGCCTGAAAATCCCCGTGTCGGCAGTTCAATTCTGTCCCCGAGCACCATTGAAAGTTAAAAGGCTTACAACTTTTGTTGTAAGCCTTTTTTCGTTTCTGATATCCCCCGACATTAATTGTTCAATCCTACCCCTCCGCAATCACCACGCGGCGGCCGCCTTCCTTTTTGGCCTTGTACATGGCGGCGTCGGCGGCGGTCATGACGGTTTCTATGGTGTCGCCGTGTTGGGGGTAGAAGGCGACGCCGAGGCTGGAGCCCACCTGGAGTTCGTTGCCTTTCCAGGGGATGGGTTCTGCTATGCGGTGGACCATCTCGTCTGCGAGGGCGTGGGCCGGTTCGAGTGAGTTCAGGTCCGTGAGCAGGATGACGAACTCGTCGCCGCCGAGGCGGGCAGCGGTGTCGTTTGCCCGGATGCGGTCGCTCAGGCGTTTGCTTGTCTCTATCAGTATCTGATCGCCGGCATCGTGGCCGTAAGTGTCGTTGACGTCCTTGAAGCCGTCGAGATCGAGGAAGAAGATGGCGAGGTTGGTTTTGCTCCGTTGCGCATTGGCAATGGCGATATTGCAGCGGTCCATGAACAGCGTCCGGTTGGGCAGGCCGGTCAGTCCGTCGTGGAGGGCGGCCTCCTGCATGGAGGCTGTCTGCAGAAGACGGTCATGCTCCTCCAGCGCCTCGGTGACGGTCTGACGGATCTCCTTGGCATCCACCGGCTTGGTCATGAACTTGTATACGCCGCCGGTGTTGATGGCTTTCATGGCGACCGTCATGTCTCCGTGCCCAGTCAGCATGATGCGGACGGTGTTGGGCGATTCGTGCGAGATCGCGCGCAGCAGTTCAACGCCATCCATCACGGGCATCCGCATATCTGAAATGACGACAGCGAAGTCTTCCTGTTTCACGAGCTCAAGGGCGTGAACAGGGTCCGCGTCCGTAGTGATGTCGAACTTTCTGAGCGTCAGTCTCAAGGAATCCAGCAGGTGTGTTTCATCGTCCACCAAGAGCACTTTCTTGGACATCGGGCCTCCGGGTTGCACATGGCAAGGCTGTTACCAACGAAAATGGTTTTCTGATCCATACGCCACTTCTCTTATTAAAAAAACAGAATCGTTGAATGGAATCAATGATTTTAACCGTTCGTAGTCTGTGGTACGATGGCATGGTTGGAAACTTATTCAAGGGGCAGAATGGTGCGCGTACTCACTTGTTTCTGTTTGTCATTGATTGTGGTTGCCGGACTATTGGCCAATGCGTTGGCCGCGGAGGAACCTGTTGCCATCTATGTCGACACCGATATCTCCTCGTCGCCTGAATCGTCCACGGCCATTGCCCGCGGCATAAAGGTGGCCCTGGAGCAGAACGGCAATCAACTGGCCGGTCGGCCGGTTGAGGTGGTGATGCTCGACCATCGAGGCAACTCGGCGCGGAGCCTGCGAAATCTGAAGAAATACCTTCAGGACCCGAACGCCTTGGTGCTCTATTCCGGCATGCACTCTCCGCCGCTTCTGGCTCATCGCAAGTTCATCCATGAAAACGGCATCCTTTTGCTCGTCCCGTGGGCGGCAGCCGGACCCATCTCCCGCTCAGGCAATGACACAAATTGGATTTTCCGGCTGTCCGTTGATGACAGCAAGGCCGGGGAATTTATCGTCAAGCGCGCTGTGGACGAGCGGGGTTTCAAGCGCCCGGCGCTGGTGTTGGAAAACACGGGATGGGGGCAGTCCAACCTGAGGACCATGACATCGAGCTTGGTGGCAAGGGATCTCATGCCGACCCGTGTGGAGATGTTCAAATGGGGCCTGCGGGAAACCGGCGCCAAGATTCTGCTCAGAGAGGTGAAGGACTCCGGAGCGGACGTGATCTTCCTGGTGGCCAATGCGCCTGAGGGCAAGGTTATATGCAAGGCCATGCACGACCTGCCGCCAGCGTTACGGCTGCCTATCGTCAGCCACTGGGGAATCACTGGCGGAGATTTTCCTGCGTTTATCAACAGCACCATGCGCAAGCAGCTCGACCTTGAATTTATCCAAACCAGTTTTTCCTTTCTGGAAATGGGTGACAATCCATTTCCCAAGGAAGTGTTTGAGACTGCGACCACCCTGTTCCCGGAGGTGAAGACACCCATTGATCTGACCGCTCCCAGCGGCTTCATTCACGCCTATGATCTGACCCGCATCCTGATCGCGGCGGTGGAACAGTCGGCGCCCCTTGGCGACGACATGCTGGAGAATCGCGAAAAGGTGCGTAATGCACTGGAGAACCTGAAGACGCCGGTACAGGGATTGATCAAGTTGTATGACCCCCCGTTCAGGCCCTACACCATGTATGATCCGGATGCCCATGAAGCCTTGGGAGCAGACGACTTTGCCATTGGTCGCTATGGAGACAACGATGAAATCATCATCGCTCACTGATCAGACTCAGGAGAATTTTCGCCGCAGAGGGACCTCGTTTTCCAAGCCGTTCAATCTGCTCCTTGCCAGCTTCTTCATCGTGCAGGTCGTTATTGGCGTTTTTGTCATCGTGTATTTTATTGGCGGTGAGTTGCGGAACATGCAGGTTGATGGACTCCGGCTCCAATTGGAGGGACGTCAGCACTCGCTGGAGAACTATCTGGAAGATCGTCTGGCCCTGCTGGAAGATTATTCCAAGCTGCCGATATTTGTTGCCGGGGTGATGCATCCCTATGAGCAAAAGGCCAATGTGGTTGATTTCATCAATGCGTTGAACCTGCTCAAGGAGGACGCGTACTTCGCTCTTCAGGATTATGCGGGCGATGCCATATACTCTGATGCGAAGGTCTCGATCTTCATGCTGAAAGGCAACGACCTGTCGAGCCTGATCAAGCTCGAAAAGCCATATGTGATTGATATCGTCATGCTCTCCAGAGGCGGTCCTGATTGCTGCTACTGGAGATTGAGCGTGCCGGTCAGATACAATGGACTGGCAGAAGGCGTCCTCACGGCGTTCATTCCTGTTTCGCTGGATTCGCTTTCGCTGTCCGACGATGACAAGGCCCGCCTAAGCCTTTTTTACAATGACGAATTGGTGGTTACTCGCGGAACTGTTGAGGAGCCCTCGTTAACCCAGAACACCGAGACGCGCTTTCCTGGCATTAAACTGGTCGAATCGGTCAGTTGGCAACAGGTCGAAAGCCAAGTCCAGTATCTTATTACAGGGATTATCATTGCGCTCATCATCGGCTCTGCAACGCTTTCTCTGATTATCCATCTGGTCGGTCGAAAGTTTCTAATTATGCCGCATACCAAATTGCAGGCCGTGAGCATGGAGCTTGAAAAGGAAGTGGAAAGGCAGACCTCGGACCTGAAGCAGAAAACCGCAGAACTCTTCGTGGAGAACAGGGAACGCAAGGATGCGCAGACAGCGGCGTATGAAGCAGAGCAGTTGATTACGGCGCTGCTGGAAGGCATCGGCGCGGCATTCTTCATTGTTGACCCGGAGACCGGGTACATCATGGACTACAACGAGGGCGCCTTGTCGATGTTCAATGTGGATGCCGATGATCTGTACAGTAACGCATGCCACGTTGTTTTCGGAGACAGGGAAGGGAACATGAAAGAGTTCCTCTGCCCTGACAGTCTGGATCAGGAGACCTATGTAGAGGGTGTTGCTCACGATGCGACGGGGCGCTCCTTCCCCATTTCAAGGCATTTGGTGGGCGTTGAAGTGCGTGGCAAGAAGCATCTGGGTGTTATCCTCTTTGATATTACGGAACGAAAGAATCTGGAGAGACGGCTGAGCATCGCGCAGAAGCTGGAGTCCATCGGTGAGCTGGCGGCCGGCGTTGCCCACGAGATCAACACGCCGATCCAATACATAGGCGACAGCGTCCAGTTTATTGAGGAGACCTACGTCGATGTCGCCGCAGTCATGGCGATCAAGGACCAGCTGGTGCAACGCTGTCGTGATGCGGGAATGCATGGGGATTTGATCGGGCAGATAGAGGAACTGCAAGAAGACGTGGATCTGGACTTTGTCATGAACGAACTTCCCAAAGCGTGCTCGCGGGCACTGGACGGAACCGACAGAGTGGCAAAGATCGTCCGGGCCATGAAGCAGTTCTCCCATCCCGGCAGTGAAGGGAAGACCCCCGTGGACTTGAACCAATCGCTGGAAAATACCATCACCGTCGCCAAAAACGAGTGGAAATATGTTGCTGAAGTGGAGTTGGACTTTGATCCGCTTCCGCTTGTGCCCTGCCTTGTCGGGGACATGAACCAGGTCTTTCTCAATCTGATAGTCAACGCGGCCCACGCCATCGAAAACGTGGTGGGGAATTCAGGGGAAAAGGGGCAGATCAAGGTCTCGACCCGCAAGGGAGCCAAGTTCGTTTCCATTATGATCAGCGACACGGGGTGCGGCATTGAACCGGGAAACAGAGACAAGATTTTCGACCCGTTCTTTACCACGAAAGAGGTGGGCAAAGGGACTGGGCAAGGGCTGGCGATTGCCCACGATATCGTAGTCGAGCGCCATGGCGGTACCATCGACGTGAAATCCGAAGTCGGGAAGGGATCAACCTTCATTGTTACGCTGCCATATGAGTAGGTGCCCATGAAAAAGAGAATACTGTTTGTTGATGAAGATCAGAATATTTTGGACAGCTTTCGGGCAATGCTCCATGTGAAACGCAAGGATTGGAAGGGGAGCTATGCATCGTGTGCCAACGGCGGGCTGGAGCTGCTGGGCAATGAGGAATTTGACGTGGTCGTTTCTGACCTGCGTATCCCCTGCCTGGACGGAATGGAGTTTCTCGACAAGGTCCGAAAAGTGCAACCAAACGCCATCAGGGTTGTGTTGTCGGGGTATTCGGACATGCAGCAGTTGCTCAATACCACCAAGTACGCCCATCAGTTTTTGAGCAAACCCTGCTCGACCAATGTGCTGCTCGATTCGATCCAGCGCCTGCTCGATATTGACGATATTTTGAATAACGATGAAATCAAGAATGTCGTCGTGCAACTGAAGTCGCTGCCGACCATCCCAGAGATATATCTTGATGTGGTGAAGGAGCTGGAGAAGGCTGAGCCGGATCTGAAGCTGGTAGGCGGGCTGGTCGAGCAGGATATCGGCTTGTCCACGAATCTGCTGAAGGTGGTGAATTCGCCCTACTTCGGTTTTTACCAGCGCGTTATCTCTCCGGCCCACGCGGTCGTCCTTCTGGGTATCGATGCCCTCAAGGGGTTGATATTGGGAGTCAAACTGATTGGGAGTCTGGACCCCGCCGAGGAGGGGCATTACTCGGTGGGCAATCTGTGGAACCACTGTCTCCAGACCGGATATTTTGCCAGGGTGATCGCCACTTCGGAAGGAATGGACAAGGCGTTTATCGAGAGCTGTTTTGTCTGCGGTATACTCCACGATGTCGGCAAGTTTGTTCTGCTGACCCAGTTGTACGATTTATATGGTCCCTTGCTGAATGAAACCAGATCCGCAGGGGGGCCGGTCCATAGTATTGAGCAGAAACAACTGAAAGTGAGTCATGCCGAAATAGGGGCATACCTTCTGGGAACATGGGGCTTTAGCTCCGATATCGTCAGAGGGGTTTTTGAACACCACGCTCCTGTCGTGGAGAATGGAGAAATTTCGACAGCCCTGGTCGTGCATGCCGCCAATGTGTTTCAGCATGAGTGTGCCGTTTGGAATCCTGATTACAGCGTCTCTCCCCTTGATCCCGAGTTGTTGGCTCAACCGGACATGGCGTTGAAACTGGAGAAGTGGCGTGAACTTTGCGGACGCTATTACGACGAGCAGCAGGAAGAAAACGGGGAGTAAAAGCAGTCAGGTGGCGGACAGGATTTTCCCCCTTACTTCACTTGCCAATTTGTTACTTTTCCCAAATAATGCCGGAAAATACGGCTCGTCCCATTGGTGGGATGTGTCGTCTGCAGCACGTTATCCGGGAGCATCAGTTCGATGGGTGAAACAACGGCCAAGCCGCTTGAGGGATTGAAAGTCGCGTGGCTCGAAGGGCACTACTTCGTGAAGACCTTCATGGAGGAGTGCGGTGCCGAGGTGAAGCACGTCTATGTGCGTGAGCAGCCCCGTGACTGGGACTGGGTCGTGGAGCGGTGCGGGTTCGAGCCCGACATCCTGATCTATGCGGACCGGAGTCGTCCGCCCATGCTGTTCGGACTGGAATCCTTTCCCTGTCTAACGGTTTTTCTCAGCGTGGACAGTCACATTCACAAATGGTTCCCCATCTATGCCCAGGCCTTTGACCTGTGTACGGTCAGTCTCAAGGACCACATCGCCGACTATCAGGGCAAGCGGTTGCCCGATGACCGCATCTTCTGGCTGCCCGCCTTTGCTCGTGAGACTGATATGCCCATGGAAGCTGAGAAGATCTGGGATCTCCTCTTCGTGGGCAATGTCAAAGAGGATATTTTCCCGGTGCGGGCGCGCATGCTGCGCGAACTCGGCGAGAAGTTCTCCGGCCTGCATGTGGCGCAGGGCGCGTACCGTGAGCTGTTCGCACAGGCCCGGCTGGTGCTGAATATCGCCGAGCGCGGCGACATGAACTACCGTCTGTTCGAGGCTCTGGGCTGCAAGAGCTGTCTCGTGACGCCGAAGATCGGGCACGGACAGGACGAGCTGTTCACCGACGGCGAGGACCTCTTTACTTATGATCAGGACGACGTCGACGGGCTGGTTGCGCTGGTGGAGTCTCTGCTTCAGGACGAGGAACGTTGCAGGAAGGTGGCGGAGAGCGGATACGCCAAGGTCAACAACGGCCATCGCGAACGCAACCGGGCATCGGACTTCGCCCACTGGCTGGACAGTTTCGATCGGCAGGCGTTGGTGAACGAGCGGCTCAGGAACGCCACGACCATTTTTGAAGCCAGCCTGAAGCTGCTCTATCTGCATCACGCAGAGACCATGGAAGAGCCAGCCTGGCAGGCAGCCTATCTGCGCGCTGCCCAGCGCGGCGCATAGCGCTCCCCTTTGAGTGGTGAATTTTATTCACCACTGATTTTCCACGCTTTTTTTGTATAATTATACTGATTATTTTTGTCCCCAGCCGGTGAAATGGACGGGGTAGCTATTTACTTTTTCCATCACTTGGGCAATAGAATCTCGATGCTGGATAACCTTTTGTGAGGGGAAGGGTATGAAGAAGATTCTGTTAGCAGGATTGTGTGTCCTGTTGTTTGCCACTGCGGCCATGGCGAATTCGCTGGTGGTCGGTTTTGTCACCGGGGCTTCCGGACTGGGAGACCTCTCTTATAACGACATGGCCTATGGGGGCATCCGCAAGGCCCAGCAGGAGCATGGGTTCAAGCTTATCGTGACCGAACCGGAAGGAAACGGACAGGTCACCAAGGAAGCGGTGCTGGGTGCGGTCAAGCAGGCGGACGTCGTGCTGGTGCTCGGCGCGCAGCATATTGAGCTGGTCAAGGAGCTCGGCAAGCTCAACCCGAACAAGAAGTTCGTCCTGTTCGAGATTCCGGTGGAAGGGTTTCCCAATATCTCCAGTGTGATGTTCAAGCAAAGCGAAGGCTCGTTCATGGCTGGCGCATTGGCTGCCATGGTGACCGAGACGGGCAAGGTCGGCTTTGTGGGCGGTACGCCGATTCCGCCGGTGCAGGCCTTTGAGCAGGGATATCGCGAGGGCGTGGCCTACGCCAATCCCAAAGTGGACGTGATGGTGGACTATGTGAGTCCGGCTGGTGATTTTTCCGGCTTCGGCAACCCGAAGAAGGGATACTCTTTGGCCAACGGGCAGTACAACAAGGGTGCTGACATCGTGTTCGCCGTAGCAGGCCTGACAGGCAACGGCGTCATCGAGGCGGCCCGTCGCTCCGGCAACTACGCCATCGGCGTGGATTCGGATCAGGACTCTCTGGCCAAGGGATTCGTGCTTACCAGCATGATCAAGCGACTGGATACGGCCACCTACACCGAACTGACAGAGATCGTGCAGGACCGTTTCACTGCCGGACCGTCCTACTACGGCCTGAACAACGGCGGCGTGAGTCTGAGCGAGATGAAGTACACCCGCGACAAAATCGCGCCCGGGGTGCTCGAGAAGCTGGACGCCATCAAGGCCAAGGTCATTGACGGTGAGATCAAGGTGACGGACCTGCTGTCCGCCAAGAAATAACTACAGGACGCCCTTGAGCGTGACTGCCGGATCGTCCGTGGAGCCGAGGCCCTTGAAGGGCACGTTCAGGGAGCGGGCGGTAAAGGCGCGTTCAAGCTCCTGCATGAAGATGCCTGCGCCGTTGACGCGGCACCCGGAGAGGTTGATCTCCCGGGGGCGGCCGCCCCATTTCGGGGTGTCGTAGGTTTCGGCAACACCGCAGCTCGGGCTGCCTTCCACGCCGAGCAGGGCCGGGATTGCATAGCCCGCCGCAACATAGGTCGCGGCCTGTTCGGCAGCCTCGTCGGCGAGCCGGGCGCAGAGGCTGCGGAAAGCCGGGTGGTCGTATTGGGAGCGAGCCTGCCACCAGCGGTTCGGTCCCATGTGCAGGAACTCCGGACACGGCAGTTGGATGATGCCCGCCTGTTTTTCGGCCAGCAGGTCGAGGAGGTCGGGCATGGCGCCGGGGAATTTGGCCAGCCCGCATACCTTTGCGTTGGCGTTGAGCAGGCAGTGGCAGGCAAAGACGACGCGGCCTGAACGGGAATCGGACTGAGGACATTGCATGATGGCTCTCCTTGATGGAGTGAAGGGTATGCAATTTTACCAACCGGTGGCAAGCTGGTATGTGAAAACCGGGAATTGGAGTAAAGATCAGGACCGCTTAAGGCATGTTTAACCGACTAAGACTCAAGATAACGTTTGGAACCGCCCTCATTCTGGGCGGCTTTCTGACGTTGCTGGGTATGTACCTGATCAACTCCCAGAAGGAGCAGCTGGTACAGAACCTGAGCGACCACGGCCACCGCATTGCCGGGCTGGCCGCCCGCTCAAGCGCCGAGTACATTCAGCGGTTCAGCTTCTTCCTCATGGAAGACCAGGCCATGTCCATTGAGCAGTCACCCAACATCGCGTTCTGCGAAATTTATGATGAAAACGGTGACTCCCTGCTCCAGTCCGGCAACATCATTTCCGAAGATCACGAAGGCAAGAACAAGGCGCACTACGGCGAAGACATCCTCGTGGTCTCCCGGCCCATCCTGGCCAGCGGCAAGCTGCTCGGCTCCGTAGAGATCGGCCTGCGCATGGGCAGTATCGACCGGGTCATGGCCAAGAAAACGACCCACATGGTCATACTGTTTGTCGGCTTCACCATTTTGGTGGTCGTTGTGCTGAACATCTTTTTGAACAAGCTCATCACCAAGCCTGTTCACTCCCTTGCCGAAGGCACCCGGCGATTGGCCAACCGCGACTTTGTCACCCTTGATGCCGGCACCAGAAAAGACGAGATCGGCCAGCTGACCAAGAATTTCAACAGTATGAGTCAGGCTCTGCGCGATTTGTACACCAACCTTGAGCGTAAGGTGCAGGAGCGGACGCAGGAACTGGAAAAGGCCAACGCTGAACTGCGTCATGCCGCAGACCGCGCCCGTGAGATGGCAGAACGCGCCGAGGCAGGCACCCTTGCCAAGTCGCAGTTCCTCGCATCCATGAGCCACGAAATTCGTACCCCCATGAACGCGGTGCTGGGCATGGGCGAGATCCTGAACGGGTCGGAACTGACCAAGGAGCAGCAGCGGTGCGTTTCCGTGTTGCTGCAATCTGGCAATGCCCTGCTCAACATCATCGAAGACGTGCTGGATCTGAGCAAGATCGAGGCGGGCGAGATGGTGTTTGAGGACGCGCCGTTCAATCTCGAAGCCTCCATCGACAAGGCCTTCAAGGTCACGGCTTACGCGGGCCACCAGAAAGGCATCGACCTTGATTATTCCATTGCCTCGGGTGTGCCCTTGGAATTGCACGGCGATGCCCTGCGGCTGCAACAGATCCTGATCAACCTGCTGGGCAACGGAGTGAAGTTTACGGACAAGGGCCATGTGCTTCTTCATGTGTCGCTGGCCTCGGGCGGGCAGAATGGTCATGGATTGATGTTGCATTTCCGTGTGCAGGACTCGGGCACAGGCATCCCGCCGGACAAGCTGGAATCCATTTTCGACAAGTTCACTCAGGCGGACGCTTCCACCTCGCGCAAACACGGCGGCACTGGCCTTGGCCTCTCCATTTGTCGCCTGCTGTGCGAAAAACTCGGCGGCTCCATCTGGATCGAAAGCGACTGGGGGACCGGCAGCACTGTCCATTTCTGCCTGCCATATCAGGCGCACAATGGCGAACTGAAGCCCCTCTCACCCCTCAGGAACAAGCGTCTCATGCTGGTGGATGCCCGGGAATATGCTCGCAAGACGCTGGTCGCACGGCTTGAAGCCGCGGGAGCGAGGGTGGACCTCGCCAAGAGCCCGGACGCCGCAGGAGAACTGCTGGATAAAAATGGCTGGCACGGTATCTACGACGGCCTGCTCATATGCGCTCCCATGGAGGGAGACGGCTGGGAAGCTGCGCCGGTTTTCCTCGTTGATCAGGGAGTTCCTCCGGAACGCATCATACTGCTTCGCGCCGGAAACCAATCCCAGATGGACAATGTGCCCGGGTTGGGCGGCATCTTGACCAAACCCGCATTTATCCCTGAAATCGGGGCGGTCCTCACCTATTCGAAGTTCAGACCGCTGGGGCATGCGGTTGGGCCCGAACGCGTGCCGGGGAGCACCGCTGGCGGCCTGACCATCCTGCTGGTGGAAGACAGCGAGGCCAACAGCCTGCTGATCGAGCTGTACCTCAAGGACTCCGGCCACAAGCTGCTCATGGCTGCCGATGGCGAGTCCGCGCTGGAGATGTTCCGCAACGAGCCTGTGGACGTTGTGTTCATGGATGTGGAAATGCCAGGCATGGACGGGCTGGAATGTACCCGCCAGATTCGCGCCTGGGAAAGCGCCAAAGGGCTGGAGCCTACCCCGGTGGTAGCCCTCACCGCACACGCCCTCGTGGAAATCAGAACACAGGCGCAGGCCGCGGGTTGCAATGACTTCCTGACCAAGCCCGTTGCCCGCCGCGACTTCCTCGAAGTGGTGGATGCGGCCTTTGTCGCCCTGCATCGGCGATAGATTTCGAGCAGAAAAGTATTTCAAAAAAGCGCCCCCTGAATGTGAACATTCAGGGGGCATTTCGTTTTTCTGTTGAGGCCGTTTATTCAGCTGGTTCAAACGGCTCCGTTGGAACCAGTTGAGGCTTGGGAGCGGGCTTTGCCTGTTGCTTCGGGGCGGAGACGTTCTTGATGATCTCTGTGGCCGAGGCGACCATGCCGCCGATGTTGCCCATGTCGGCAGGGATGATCATGGTGTTGTTGGTCTTGGCGAGGTTGCCGAATTCATCAATGAACTGCTGGGCGACCTTGAGGTTCATGGCCTCGGCGCCGCCCGGCAGGTTGATGACTTCTGCGACCTTTTGCAGGCCCTTGGCCGTGGCGTCGGCCACCAGCAGGATTTCCTGTGCGCGACCTTCGGCCTCGTTGATACGCTTCTGCTTCTCACCCTCGGAGAGCTGCATGGCCTCCTGCTTCATGCCTTCGGAACGGTTGATGCGCGACTGACGGTCACCCTCGGACAGGGCGATTTCGGCGCGCTTTTCACGCTCGGCCTTCATCTGCTGCTCCATGGCGACCATGACGTTGCCGGGAGGGGTGATATCCTTGATCTCGTAGCGCATGACCTTGATGCCCCACTCCTGAGCGGCTTCGTCAACGGCCTCGACAACAGCGGCGTTGATGGATTCGCGCTCTTCAAAGGTCTTGTCCAGATCGATCTTGCCGATGGCGGAGCGGAGCGAGGTCTGGGCAAGCTGAGAGGCTGCGATGTAGTAGTTTTCGATGCCGTAGCAGGATTTCATGGCGTCGATGACGCGGATGTAGAGCACACCGTCGATGGTTACGGAGACGTTGTCGCGGGTGATGCAGGACTGGGCCGGGACATCCATGACCTCTTCCTTCAGGCTGCGTCTGTAGGCCACCTGATCGATGAAGGGGATGAGGATGTGCAGCCCCGCCTTGATGGACTTGGAATATTTGCCGAGCCGTTCGATGACGAATTGGCTGCGCTGCGGAACGATGACCGCGGTTTTAACGATGATGAGGATGAGCAGTAGGGCAAAGACGACTAGCGTGACGAGTGAAGTAATAGTTGCGGGATCCATATCAGTTCTCCTTTTGAACGATGAGAATATTGTTGTTTTCGTGATGCCGGGAGAGGATCTTCACCAATGCTCCGGCTTCGATGGTTTCTGTGGATTCAGCGGTCCAGAAGGTCCCCTGAAACTTGATGCGTCCTCGCTTGGGTGGATCGATGGTCTCTACGACTTCGGCCTGCGCCCCGATGGCGTGGTCGGTTTCTCCCTCGATGTCGTCCCCCTTTGAGGAGGAGCCGTGGAAGATCGTAGACATGTAACGCCTGAGCAGGAGGAGAAGGACCAGCGAGGATACGGTGAAGACAATGAGCTGTAACTGAATGGAGCTTCCAAAGAACGCGGTGGCTCCGGCCAGCAACGCGCCGATCCCGAAGAAGATGACGACGAAGCCCGGGGCCATCAGCTCGGCGAGGATGAATCCGACACCCACAGCCAGCCAGATGAGCCACATGACGTTGTTCGTAGAACTTAAGAAATCCATATAAAGCCTCCTGATTGATAGGCATTACATACAGCACCCTGAAATATTTGTCGATGCGGTAATGTATTGTGATGACTAATCGTTACTCGTCTTTCACTCGTCGCTTTCTCGATCATTGACCATGATTTGTTCCACGCTGTAGTAAGTGCAGGCTTCGTTTCCCACTTGACTCTCACTCCGAATCAAGTACCAAACTTCATAACAATGCTCCTCCCGCACCGAAGGTGCAAAGCGGGATTCCAAAGGGTCATAACCCCTTGGCCGCCGGAGGCGAAATCATCCAACAATCGCGCCAAAGGCGCATCCATATCTGCATCTATGAACGATACCCATATCCAGACCATATCCCGTGAATTGTCCCTCAAACCGTACCATGTCTCTGCCGTGGCCAAACTGCTGGACGAAGGCGCTACCGTGCCATTCATCTCCCGCTACCGAAAGGAAGCCACCGGCACCATGGATGAGGTCAAAGTGGCAGGCGTCCGCGACCGGCTGGGCGAACTGGCCGAGCTGGACAAGCGGCGCGAGGCCATCCTGACCTCCCTGCAAGAGCGCGATCTGCTCACGGACGACTTGAAATCCGCCATCGAACGCGCCCGGGACAAGGCGCAGCTGGAAGACATCTACCTGCCGCATCGTCCCAAACGGAAAACACGCGCCTCCATGGCCAAGGAGCGCGGTCTGGAACCGCTGGCCAATATCCTCATGGCCCAGAAAGGGGCCGACCCCAAAGCCGAGGCCCGGAAGTATGTGAACCCGGCCAAGGATGTCCCTGATGTGGCTGCGGCACTGGCCGGGGCACGCGATATCTTGGCCGAACGCATCAGTGAAAACGCCAAGGCAAGGGCTGCCATGCGTACCCTGTTCGTGAAGCGCGGCCGATTCATGTCCAAAATGGTCAAGGGCAAGGAAGAGGAAGGGGCCACCTACCGCGACTGGTTCGACTGGGACGAACCGCTGGTACGCGTGCCGGGCCACCGGGCGCTGGCCATGTTCCGCGGCGAAAACGAGAAGGTGCTCAAGCTCTCCCTGCGTCCGCCCGAGGAAGAAGCGGCAGGGCTACTGAAACGCTCCGTAGTCCGCGGTCATGGACCGGACGCCCGTGAAGTGGGTGCGGCCATGGAAGACTGCTACAAACGACTGCTCGGCCCATCGCTGGAAAATGAAGTGCGTGGTGAGGTCAAGAAACGGGCAGACACCGAGGCCATCAAGGTGTTCGCGGCCAACCTGCGAGAACTGCTGCTGGCCGCGCCGCTGGGACAGAAACGGGTGCTGGCACTCGATCCCGGCTTCCGCACCGGAGCCAAGCTCACGGTGCTGGACGCACAGGGCGCGCTCAAGGAATACGACACCATCTTCCCGGTGGGCTCCAAGGGCCAGCAGGCCGGGGCCGCTGAAACCCTGAAGAAGCTCTGCGCCAAGTACGACATCGAAGCCATCGCCATCGGCAACGGCACGGCCGGACGTGAAACCGAGGCGTTCGTGCGCGAACTGGGCCTGAATATTCCGGTGGTGCTGGTGAATGAGGCTGGCGCGTCCATCTACTCTGCCTCGGAAGTGGCGCGAAAGGAATTTCCTGATCTCGACCTGACCGTGCGCGGCTCGGCATCCATTGGCAGACGCCTGATGGACCCGCTTGCCGAGCTGGTCAAGATCGATCCCAAGTCCATCGGCGTGGGCCAGTACCAGCATGACGTGGATCAGGCCGCCCTGAAAAAGTCACTGGATGACGTGGTGGAAAGCTGCGTGAACTCCGTGGGCGTGGACCTGAACACCGCCAGCGCGGAACTGCTGGCCTACGTGTCCGGCCTCGGCCCGGTGCTGGCGGGCAACATCGTGGGCCACCGAGATGAGAACGGCCCGTTCGACTCGCGCCGCGAACTGCTCAAGGTGAAGCGGCTCGGCCCCAAGGCGTTCGAGCAGGCCGCCGGGTTCCTGCGCGTGCAGGGCAAGGAAGTGCTGGACGCCAGCGCGGTCCATCCCGAGCGGTACAAGCTGGTCAAACAGATGGCCAAGGACGCAGGCTGCACCGTGGCCGACCTCATGGCCGACGAGGCAGCGCGCTCCCGCGTGAACGTGGAGAGCTACGTATCCGAAGAAGTGGGCCTGCCCACCCTGCGCGACATCATGGCCGAGCTGGCCAAACCCGGCCGCGACCCCCGCGCCGAGTTCACGGTCTTCTCCTTCGCCGAGGGCGTCAACGACATCAAGGATGTGCACGAGGGCATGAAGCTGCCCGGCATCGTGACCAATGTCACCAAGTTCGGCGCGTTCGTGGACATCGGCGTCCACCGCGACGGCCTGGTTCACATCAGCCAACTGGCCGACAAGTTCGTCCGCGACCCCGCCGAAGTGGTGGCCGCCGGCCGCGAGGTCGAAGTGACCGTCATCGGCGTGGACATGAAGCGCGGGCGGATCAATCTGAGTATGAAGAAGGTGTGATTCTATATGTTATTGCAATTAAAAAATAAAAGGAGTAGTGCGTTCTAAGTAAGTGAAATTTGCTTAAGGGATTGATATGAGTTCAGATTTTCATAAAGAAGCTTTCGATGAGCAGACGAAATTAAAATTACAGTTGTATAGATTGTATATTCGTGAGTGGTTGCCTGTTTTTATGGCTCAGGCTGAGCAGGGGCTTGATAGGATTAATATTTTTGATTTGTTTTGTGGTCCGGGTTCTGATGGTGATGGCACTTGGGGAAGTCCTTTAATTTTATTAGAAGCGATTTCAATTTATTTAAGAAAGAGGCAAACAGCACATACTGCCCCGATATACATATATTTTAATGATTCCAAAAAATGGAAGATAGACGCACTCAAAGAATCGGTCGCAACAACGTTTGGAGAGCTTCCAAGAATATCTATCAGTTATTCTTGTTCGGAGTATGATGACGCTTTCCCTAAAGCCATGACTATTGCGGAACAGAATAATTCTGCAAATTTTCTATTTGTTGATCAATTCGGCATCAGTGCACTTGATGAAATGAGGTTCAAGGAGCTTACATCATTAAAAAGAACCGACTGGCTATGTTTCATCTCGTCTTCAACATTTAGTCGATTTAATAATCATCCGTCCATCGCGTGTAAGTTGGCGGTAGAGAAAACTGGCAAATGGTCAAACATTCATAGGGATGTGGCATGTCGTTATAGAGAATTGCTAAACTCAAGTGATTATTACATCGTTCCTTTCTCAATTAAGAAAGGTAGCAACGTGTACGGATTGATCTTTGGTTCAGGACATCCTCTTGGAGCGGATAAATTTTTAAGAGGGTGTTGGAAGGTTGATCCAATTACAGGTGAGGCTAACTATAACATTGATGGCGATTTGAAGTCGCCGCATGGGCATCTTTCTTTTTTTAAGCCTACAAAGCTAACAGTATTTAAAGAAAAGCTTTGTAAAAAAATTACAGAAAAGGAAGTTGTTACCAACAAAGATGCCTATCTGTTTGCCTTGCACCAAGGCATCCCATCCGCTGAATTAAAAAAAATATTATACGAGCTTAAAAAAGAGAAAGTTGTCACTCAAGTTCCCGGGGTGTCATATTCGACGATCTTTGGAAAAGGGAAAAACAAAATTGTGCCCTTGTTAGTTGTTTGATAAAAGTTGACTTATGAGTACATCGAAAATTGAATGGACTGAAGCCACTTGGAATCCATTGACTGGTTGTACAAAAATCAGTCCAGGGTGCGCTAATTGCTACGCAGAGAGGATGGCTAAGCGACTTCAAAATATGGGAGTGCGGAACTATCGAGACGGCTTCCAGCTTAGAATGCATGAAGATGCTTTGGATATCCCTCTAGGTTGGAAAAAGCCTCGAGTGATTTTTGTCAATTCAATGAGTGATTTATTCCATGAAGATGTTCCGTTAAGCTTTATCAAAAAAGTTTTTTATATAATGAGCGTTACCCCTCAGCATACGTATCAGGTCTTGACAAAACGCTCTACTCGCCTTGCTGAATTGTCTTCTGAATTGAAGTGGCCCTCGAATGTGTGGATGGGGGTTAGTATTGAAAACGCTGACTATAAATATCGCATTGATAATCTCTCCAATACCGATGCTTGCGTAAAGTTCTTGTCACTTGAGCCATTGCTTGGTCCCATAACAGAGATGTCACTAGACGCAATCGACTGGGTTATTGTCGGTGGTGAATCTGGCCCTGGCGCTCGCCCAATGGATGAAGAGTGGGTCACAGACATACGTGATCAATGCAACGCATCAGCCACTCCGTTTTTCTTCAAGCAATGGGGTGGAACCAACAAGAAGAAGAACGGAAGAATCCTTGAAGGAAAAACTTGGGATCAGATGCCTCGCAATTGTGAAGCCGTAGTCTCATAATAAGCGCCTAGCGCACGATCTCGATCCCGTCGCCCTTTGTGACGGTGCCGCCGCGCAGGACTTTGCCGAACACGCCCTCCTTGGGCATGATGCAGTAGCCCACTTCCTTGCGGATGGAGCAGCCGTGGTGGCAGGTTTTGCCGATCTGGGTGATCTCCAGCAGCGTGTCACCCACGGCGATGCGCATGCCGGGTTCGAGGCTGGACGCGGCAATGCCGATGGTGGTGATGTTCTCGGCAAAGTCGCCCACCTTGAGGGTGGCGAGGTCTTTTTTCATGTCCTCGATGCGTTCGAAGGCGAGCAGACTCACCTGCCGCTCGCTGCCGCCGTGGGCGTCATTTTCCACTCCGAAGTCCTCACGAAGAGTGATGGTTTCGACTTCGTGCTTCTTCTCGCCCTTTTTGTCGCTGATGTTCACGGCATGTACGATTCCCATAGCTGCCTCCTGCACGGTTGGTGCGGATTGTTTAAGATACCTGAGTAAAGCAGTCAGGTATTTTCGTCCAAAAGGCAACCCCTATTGTTTTGCCCTGCTTTTTGCACTCAGAGGTAACGGTGAAAATCGTGTTGCACAATGTTGCGAAACAGGTGTTTGTGGGATAGGCTGCGCACAATTTGCAACTTAGATTCCATTGTAGAGATATATGAAATTTCGATCCCTTTTTCTGGCCCTGTTTCTGTTGATTTCCGCCTCCGTAGCCAATGGTGCGGAGACGGATTATCTGGCTCTTCTGGCTGAAGATTCCGAGATCAAGGCCATTGCCGTTGTCACCAATGTGCGACGCATGAGCAATAACAGCGACGGCACCTTCCAGCATGTGACCTTCAAGCGTATCTATGGCGTGACACCGTTCATTCCCACGACGTTTGTCGGTGGCTGCAAGACCATGGAGTCCCGCTGGCAAAAGCGTTCGTCCGACATGGTGTATTTCAACCCGCGTAAAGGGCAGAAGGTCTACGTGACCGTCACCACCAACGGCGGGGCCATCACCAGCTTCACGCCCATCAATGCCCAGCTCGAGGCTGTGCTCAGGCAGGAACCCCACCGGGTTGCCTACAGCCGCGGCAAGGCCAAAGTCATTCCGATTCAGCAGTAGGCCCAAGGGTCTGCTTTCCGCTTTTCGCGCTCGTTATTCGCATCCATTATAATGCGAATCATCTGGCATAATCGGTTTTGCCGTGATAATCTCCGTATTGAACCGAAATTTCGTTCGGTTATCGGAGGGTCTACATGCGAGCAATCATCGCCGGTGGTACCGGCTTCATAGGTAAGGCATTGGTGGCCGAACTCAAGGCCAATGATTGGGAGATCGTGGTCCTGTCGCGTTCGCCCGGCAAGGTGGCAGAGGTCTTTGGTTCGGGCGTCATCGGCATGCGTTGGGATAACGGCGACTGGCCGGACATGCTCGGTGCTGATTCCGTCATCGTCAATCTGGCGGGCGAGAACATCGCTGCCGGAAGGTGGACGGCCACCAGAAAGAAGCGCATCCTCGAGAGCCGCGTCAAGGCCGGCGAGCAGCTGGTCAAGGCGGTCAAGCTGGGTGATACGTTGCCCGCCGCCATTATTCAGGGCTCTGCCGTTGGCTATTACGGTCCACACGGCAACAACCCCATTGATGAAGACACGCCATCGGGCACCGGCTATCTGGCCGAGGTGGCACGGCAGTGGGAGGACTCCACCAAGGAACTGGAGGCCATGGGCGTTCGTCGCGCCATCATCCGCACCGGTATGGTGCTGGGCAACGGCGGGGCGCTGGAGCGCCTGTTGCCACCTTTCCGCTTTTTTGTGGGAGGCCCTCCGGGCGATGGCTTTCAGGGCGTGTCGTGGATTCATATCGACGATGAAGTCGGAGCCATCCGGTTCCTCATGGAAAATGACTCCACCAGCGGCGCGTATAACCTGACCGCGCCCACGCCGGTTCGGTTCCGCAAGTTTGCCCATATTCTGGGCGATACCTTGAACCGTCCCTATAAGCTCAGGGTGCCGGCAGCGATCATGCGGCTGCTGCTCGGGGAGATGGCTGACGAGGTCATTTTGTCGGGTCAGCTGGCCCTGCCCAAGCGGTTGGAGGAAGCGGGCTACCAGTTCAAGTATCCTTCGCTTGAAGGCGCCTTGGGCAACCTTCTGGGTTGAGTAGACTTGAATCGAGCGCCACACTCCTTTATGTAAGTGGAGCGGCTGGTGTATTTTACTGTAATTCCAAGTCACAGGGCTATTCATGAGCGGTCAAATTCTGATCATCGACGACGAAGAAGGCATCCGTTTTTCCTTACGCGGCATCCTTGAGGACGAAGGGCACGAGGTTATTGAGGCGGAATCCGGCGAAGAAGGGCTGGAACTCCTCGGTACCGACATCCCGGATATGGTGTTCCTCGACATCTGGCTGCCCGGTATGGATGGCCTCGAGGTGCTTGAGAATATCGTTGAAAAGCACAAAGGGTTGCCCGTGATCATGATCTCGGGCCACGGCACCATTGAGACAGCGGTCAAGGCGCTCAAGATGGGTGCCTTTGACTTCATTGAAAAGCCCCTGTCCCTTGAGAAGGTGGTCATCGCCACCCGCAACGGCTTGGAGTTTTCACGCCTGCGTCAGGAGAACATCGCCCTCAAGACCCGCATCAATTCCGAACAGCCTGTCAGCCTGACCGGCGAATCCGAACCCATCAAGACTCTCAACGACGTCATCTCCCGCGTGGCTCCCACTGACTCATGGGTGCTCATCACCGGCGAGAACGGCACGGGTAAGGAGATTGTGGCCCGCTCCATTCACCACCAGTCAGGCCGCAGCGACAAGCCGCTGGTGGCCGTGAACTGCGCCGCCATCCCCGAAGAACTCATCGAGTCCGAGCTGTTCGGTCACGAGAAGGGAGCCTTCACCGGTGCGGACAAGGCGCAGGAAGGCAAATTCGAGCTGGCCAACGGCGGTATCCTGTTCCTCGATGAGATCGGCGACATGAGCCTCAAGACACAGGCCAAGATTCTCCGCATCCTGCAGGAGCAGGCGTTCGAGCATGTGGGCGGTCGCAAGACCATCAATGTCGACGTGCGCGTTATCGCGGCCACCAACAAAAATCTCCTCAGCGAGATCGAGGCCGGAAATTTCCGTGAAGACCTCTACTATAGACTCAAGGTCTTCCCGCTGGAGCTGCCGCCTCTGCGCGAACGCATCGGCGACATACCGCTGCTCATCAACGCATTCATGGATACGCTTCTCCGTCAGCACGGTTTCAAGCCCATCAAGTTCGATGCTGACGCCATCGACATACTGCAGGCCTACCCGTGGCCCGGCAACGTCCGTGAGCTCAAGAATTTCGTGGAGCGCATGTTCATTATGTACGCGGGCGATACCGTCACCCCGGACAAACTCCCGCCCGAGTTTCAGGCCGTCAAACCGGTTGCCCGACCCGCTGCACCGGCCACTGGTGATACTCCTGTGGGCGACGAGACCTGTCCATTCAGCACCCTCATCGCCGATGGGCCCACGGACCTCAAGCAGGCTCGTGCCGATTTCGAGGCCAAGTTCCTCGAGGCCAAACTCAAGGAATGCGATGGCAACATCTCCCAGCTCGCCAAGGCCGTTGGCCTGGAGCGCAGCTCCCTGTACCGTAAGCTCAAGGCATACAAGATTCAAACGGATTAGCCGTAAACGCCCTCCATTTAGATTTGAACAGACAGGCCCGCACATTGATTTGTGTGGGCCTGTTTTTATGGACGCGATCCATGAATTTCTGTCTGGGAAAAATAGAATAATGAGTTGAGCATTTTACAGTTTGCGAATGTGGCGGGTTAATCCAATGAAAATGTGGGTTTTATTAAAATTGGTGCGGTTCATGCTTTGCTTGTCATTCGTAGTAATGAGTCTGATAATATAAGGAGATGTACAGGTGAAAACAGTATTTCGAACCATGCTTCCCCTGCTGGTTGTCTTGCTTTGTGCGACACAGGGGTATGCCACTTCTTACAGTTATGACTTTCTATTCTCAGGTAGTGCTTCGTGGGATAATCTACTGACTGGGGAGCAAAAAGACAGCCCGTTTTATGAAGACATTCCAGTGACCTTTGGGTTTAACACCGAAGATGACATGCTTGGTGCTTCCTCGGAAGGTAAGACTCAGCAATACTACTTTAGCTTGTCTGACGTGACGTTGGAAATTGCAGGCAAGTCATGGGCTCACTACTCCCCTATCCAGTTGGTAGGTGAAATAGGAGTTGTCATGGATTCTGGCAGATTGAGCGGGATGAGTTTTGATTATCTTGATAGCCATCAGACTTCTTTTTCTGGAAAGACTGAGAGTGCATACTTAAATGCAGATTGGAATGAAAGAGCGGGATCTTTTGATTTGTTTGGAGGTTTCCGTTTTTATGAATATAAAGCGGATCAAGATTTTCAAGATGAATATATTGACATCAGCGGCACCATGAAAACAGCAGCAACCCCTATCCCGGGTGCCATTTGGCTGCTGGGTTCCGGCCTGCTCGGACTGGTCTATCAGCGTCGCCGTTCTAACGCCGCAGCGTAAGTTTAAGTCTTTTCGATAGAGGTTTAGTCAAAGCCCGTATAGCGATGCTGTACGGGCTTCTCTTATCTCTGTGTTGTGGATTGAGTCTTTGTCAGCAGAAAACAAAAAAGCGGCCCGTCTCAAACGAGACAGGCCGCTTTACTAGTTTGTCTAAGCGATGCTTAGGCTTCGACGGGCTTGCCGAGGAAGCGGACGACCAGGCCGGTCAGGATGATACCTGCGGGCAGGGTCAGGTAGACGGGCATGCCGAGGCCGGCCGGGATGTAACCGGCGACGATGGCGATGACTGCTACCGCGATGGAGTAGAACAGCTGCGTCCGTACGTGATCGATGTGGTCACACGCGGAACCCATGGAGGACAGGATGGTGGTGTCCGAGATGGGGGAGCAGTGGTCACCGAAGATGGCACCGGTAAGTACGGAACCAACGTTCAGGATGACGAAGTTCGGGTCCGGGCTCAGGGCGAAGGACAGCGGGATGGCCAGCGGCATCAGGATGCCCATGGTGCCGTAGGAGGTACCGGTGGCAAACGAGATGATGGAGCCCAGGATGAAGATGATGGTGGGCAGCAGGAACGGCGGCAGGGTCTCGGACAGGACGGACACCAGGTAGGTGGCGGTGCCGAGCTCCTTGATGACGCCGGACAGGGACCATGCCAGCAGCAGGATGACAGCGGTGATGTTCATGGACTTCACGCCGGTGATCCAGGTTTCGATGGCGTCCTTGATGGGCAGTGCCTTCTTCATGACAGCCATGCCCATGGCGACCAGGGAAGCAACCAGTGCAGCCTGGAAGAGAACCACGGAAGCGTCGGAAGCGCCGAAGCATTCACGCATGGAGGTGAAGGACAGCGGAGACGCGTTGATGGCGGCCAGCAGGGTTTCGTCGTCAATGGCGTTGTAGCCGTTGAAGTAGAAGCCGAGGAAGGCAGCCACGATCAGGGTGCCGATCGGGATGATGGCGTTCCATACGGAGGGAACCACGCCTTCGACGGGTTCGAGGCTGGAGGACTCTTCGGCGGCCATGGGAGTGGCGTCGTCGGCGAGCACTTTGCCTTCCTTGCGGGCGCGGACTTCTGCTGCGTGCATGGGACCGAATTCACGCATGAACCAGATGGTGAAGACGATGAACAGCAGAATGAAGATATTGTAGAAGCGGTACGGGATGGTCTCCACGAAGATGCCGTAGGCGTTGGCCTGGACACCGATGGCCTGGTAGCCGTCGCGGATCAGGCCGACTTCGTAGGCGACCCAGGTGGAGATCAGGGCGATACCGGCAATAGGTGCGGCGGTGGCATCGATGATGAAAGCGAGCTTCTCGCGGGAGACCTTCATCTTGTCGGTGACGGGACGCATGATCGGACCAACGGTCAGGGAGTTTGCGTAGTCATCGAAGAAGATGAACAGGCCCATGACCCAGGTGGCGAACTGGGAAGAGCGGGGGGTCTTGGCGCGCTTGGACAGTGCGTCTGCGATGGCTTTGGCGCCGCCCATCTTGGAAACCAGGGCGATCAGACCACCGATGGCGAGACACTGGAGCACAATACCAGCGTTCCAGCCGTCGGCCAGAGAGCCGAGGATCTCGTTGGAGAGACGGAGGAAACCGTCAATAACGGCGGAGTAAATATCAAAGCCCTTGAGATCCAGCATGAAACAGCCGGAGAAAACGCCGAGAAAGAGAGAGAGAACGACGTTTTTGGTAAGGAAGGCCAGCAGAATGGCGACAACGGGCGGAATCAGGGTCAGCATGCCAAAGATCTTGGCGTTGGCTGCTCCCTTGGAGGAGTCTGCTGCAAGGGCTGGGCAGGCGAATGCAACCAGCGCAAATAGGCAGACAAGGGTGAGAGTCAAATGTTTCTTCATAGAAAATCCTTCAGGTAAACCCCAGTTAAACAGTAAAAAATTTCCCCAAATGCGTGCGTGCCGAATAATAGGCATCAAAACACGCGGGCATTGGACTTATTATATATAAGAGTGTTTGTCGAGTCTGAGGGCCGAAATTGTCAAAAATAGGCAAGAAAATTCGCACGTAACGAGTTGTTTTTACGTGAAGCGTATTTCCCATCAACGGGAAATGATTGCGCTTTCCGTTCTTCTGTATTTTGTGCGGAGGGGTAAAAAAAGCGAGCCGGAGGCTCCGGCTCGCTTGGCGTGCTTATTTGCTGATCCAGAGCGCGCAGGTGGTCAGTTGGCGCAGGAGCTGGACCGTTACGGAGCTGGGGAAGAATCCGTTGGTGGTGGCGTCTGCATCCGCCCCGCGTTTGCCTACGCCTACCGCGCTGTAGTTGCCTTCATGGGCTTCCTTCATGATCGCTTTGACCGTGTTGCGGGCGCTGACCATCTTCATCTCGATGCGCTCTTCGCTGATTTCGTGTTCCTTGAGAATCTCCAGTCCTACGGCAAAGACCTCGTTGGCCTCGGTCGGGTTGTATCCGTCTTTGGACACGTAGAACATGGTGAAGGTGTGCTTTTTCTCCTTGGCCAGCATATAGGCGGCGTGGTCCACCATGCGATAGGAGGCGTCCGAACCGTCCATGCACAGGAGCACGTCGTGACGCGGATTGTCCGGCGGCCTGCGGCAGACCCAGACAGGGAAATCCAGATTATGCAGGAGCATTTCGTGGGCCACCGAATTTTCGAAGATCTCTTCGAACCAGGTGTACCCCCTTCGTCCCAGCAGCAGTGCGTCATAGAGACCTTCCCGCGCCTCGTGGATGAGTTCGGGCACGGTGCCCTTGTGGCAACCCACCACCTTGAGGCGGAGGTTGTCTTCGGTGCACCCAATGGTCTCGTGGTACCATTGCTTGGCAGCCTCCAGCGCCTTTTCGCCCTTGGTTGTGGAGTGATGCATCATCTCCTTCATGCCGTCACCACGCGGCACGAAATGTTTTTTGTCCATGACCCATGAGGCCTTACGTGGCGTCACGTAGAACAGGGTCAGCTTGAGGTCGCAGAAGTTGCCGAACACCTCGCGAAGAAAACGGAGGTTGTATGAAGCGGCCCGGTCATCACTGATGGCGAGCAAGAGTTCCTTTTGCATGCTGGCTCCTTTGGGATTCTTGCCAGATGGTACACAAAATTGACGAAAATTGACAAGTGAAGCTCCTTTACTTGTCCTTTGCCCGGTCCGCTGATACATCCTGTACATATATGATGAATCGCAACTCTTTCCGGCCCGGCCGTTTGATCCCGGCTTTACTGGTCGTCCTCCTCTTCGCTGCTTCGGCCTGGGCACAGACCCTGAGCCTCATGGCGCCTTCCATTGCCAACGAGAACGGATCGCTGGTGGCGCGCTACGGCGTGACCGTGGTGGAAAAGCCCATCCTCAAGGGCGAGCTGGAAGATGGAGACGTGCTGGTTCTCAAGTGCGCCATCGAGCTTTTCAAAGTGAAGGAGTACTGGCCGGATTCCACGGTTGCCAGCGACGACTTTGAGTCCACCATCAAGTTCGACCGGCTGAAGAAGGAATTCATCATGACCCTGCCCGGCAGGGACACGCCCTTGCGCAACAAGGACATCGAGGCCCTGCTTCTGGAAGGCTGGGGCAGCATCAAGGCCAACCTTGGTTCATGGAGTGTGCTGGAGAAAGGGCAGGAGTACAGCCTGCGCCTCATCACCACCATGAACGAGGCCGACGCCCCCGAAGGCTTGGAACGGTTTATCTATTTCTGGTCCTGGGACGCTGGCGTGGACAACACCTTCCATCTGAATTTCACGTTTTAGGGAATAGCCATGGCTCCTGATCCGATCCGCATATCATCCAGCTCCTACCGGGAGAAGCGGCGGCGCAAATGGGAGTACATCACGGCCTTCGTCTTCCTGCTGCTCATCCTCGGCCTGACATGGGCCGAGCTCAAATATCTGAGCGGCGACTATTATCTGATCCTGAACCTGCTCATCCTCAACGTGGTGCTGCTGCTCGCCATGCTCTTCTACGTGGCGCGCAATGCGGTTCGCCTCATGCTGGAGCGGCGCCGTCGAGTGCTTGGCTCCAAGCTGCGCACCCGTCTGGTTCTGGCCTTCATCTCCCTCTCCCTCATTCCCACGGCCCTCATCTACCTCGTGTCAGTGAAGTTCGTGCAGACCTCGGTGGACTACTGGTTCAAGGGGCAGGTGGAGGAATCCATGGAGCAGGCCCTTGAGCTTGGCCGTGCCTTCTATGGCTCGGCGCAGGACCGTCTGGAGCGGCGCGGGACCAACATGATCGAGGAGATCGTCAAGTCCAAGTACGCCTGGGGCGGCAAGGGCATGAACAGCTACCTCAACAAGAAATTCGAGGAATACGACCTCAGTCTCGTGGGCGTCATCACCCCCGAAGGCAACGAGCAGAACACTCACGCCACCCCCCAGTGGAGTCAGTCGTGGCCTGAGATCAAAGAGAAAATTGACTGGCAGTCCCTCAAGGCGGACCCGCGTCCGTGGACCACCATCATACCCAAGCCCGGCAGTGACCTTGTCCTCGGCGTGACGCCTGTTGACGGCGGTGCCACCGGCTATCTGGTCATTGGCGAAACAGTGGGCCAGGGGTTGTTGCATCGTCTTGATCAGATCGTGCGCGGTCTGGATGAATACAAGAAGCTCAAGGACCGCAAATATCCATGGAAGATGAACCTGTATCTGACCATGGGTGTCATGGCCATGCTCATCATTCTTGGTGCCATCTGGTTCGGTTTCCGTCTCGCCAAGGAGCTTTCCGCCCCGGTTCAGGCCCTTGCCATGGGTACCGAACGCATCGGTCGCGGTGATCTTTCCGTGCGTCTTGAAGATCGTTCCGACGACGAGCTCGGTTTCCTCGTGCAGTCGTTCAACCGCATGGCCGAGGACCTTGAGCAGTCCCAGCAGTCCGTGCAGCAGGCCAACGAGCGTCTCGGCCAGCAGAATCAGGAGCTGGAGCGCCGCGGTCAGTACATCGAAGCCGTGCTCAACAACATCACCTCAGGCGTGATCTCCATGGATGCCGACGGCCGTATCGGTACGGTCAACACCGCTGCCGAGGATATTCTCGGCGTACCCGGCGCCCTCCTTATCGGCAAGAAGGCCGTGGAACTGCTCTCCGGCGATTTTTCCGACATGATGACCGAGGCACTCAAGCAGGTTTCGGCCAATCCCGGTACGCTCTGGCAGCGGCAGGTGGATCTGCCCGTGGCCGGGAAGAACCTCAAGGTGCTCATCAACGTGGTGTCGCTCCAAACCGTGGGTGGCCGTCAGGCCGGTCATGTCGCCGTGTTCGAAGACATCACCGAGCTGGAAAAGATTCAGCGTCTCGCCGCATGGCGCGAGGTGGCTCGCCGCATCGCCCACGAGATCAAAAATCCGCTCACGCCCATCAAGCTCTCGGCCCAGCGCCTTCAGCGGAAGTATGGCGAAGGCGTGGGAGAGAAGACCTTCGACGACTGCACCGGGCTCATCGTCAATCAGGTGGAACGCCTCCAGAATATGGTCACCGAGTTTTCCGCCTACGCCAAGCTGCCCGAAGTGCAGCCGCGTCCCGACTTCCTCGCGCCCGTCCTCGAAGAGGTCGTGGGCATGTTCGAGAACACCCATCGCGAGATCAGCTGGTCACTGCATTTCCAGTCTCCCATCGAGGAGTTCCCCTTCGATCGCGAGGCCATCCGCAAGGTACTCATCAACCTGCTCACCAATGCTGCCGAGGCCCTTCGCGGCGATTACGATGCCAAGGTTCAAATCGAAGCCAGTCAGGACAAGGCAGCCGGAAAGGTCAGAATCACCGTGGCTGACAACGGTGCCGGACTGCCCAAGGATTCCACTCGCCTGTTTGAGCCTTATTACACCCAGAAGAAGGGTGGCACCGGTCTCGGACTGACCATTGTCCGGTCCATCGTTTCCGACCATCACGGTAAGGTGCGCGCCGTGGCCAACAAGCCCAGGGGCACCGTTTTCGTCATCGATCTGCCGGATGCGTAAATCTTCGCTTCGCGAAGAGCGCCTCGCCGGCGGGCGTCTCCGACGGCCTAAGAACCTTTTGTAAAAGGTTCTTAGGAATCTCCAAAACTTTTTGGTGCTCGCTTCGCTCGGGGTGGTGGGTCGCTTAGGTTTCTCTTGGATGTCTTGAGAAATGGGCTTTTGCCGTGGGGGGAAAAGTGATACAGAGTGTATCACTCTGAAAATCCCTATATGCGAGGCTGTCCATGTCCATTAATCGTTCTTTTCTTGCTGTTCTGTTGCCAATGCTCATTCTCATTGCGACCTTTGTCTTTGCCATGCCCGAGTTGGGTGGCGAGACCAAGGCGGCCGCGAGGTCAGGCGATGCCAAGGCCCAGTATGAGCTGGCCCGGATGTATTTTCAGGGCGATACCGTGGAGCAGAATGTCAACACGGCGTTGGAGTGGCTGCACAAGGCCGCGGATCAGGATCAGCCCGATGCATTGTTCACCCTCGGTTTTCTTCACATGCGCGGTGACGGCGTGGAGCGCGACGACCAGAAGTCCTTCGATTATCTGCGGCGCGCCGCCGAGAACGGCCATCCGCAGGCGCAGGGTTTCATGGCCTTTGCCTATGCGCAGGGTGCTGGTGTGGAACAAGACAGTGGGAAGTTCCTCTACTGGATGCAGAAGGCGGCCGAGAGCGGTGATCCCGTGTCCCAGTATAGTGTGGGCATGATGCACATGACCGGCGAGATGGTGGAGAAGTCTGTGCCCATGGCCAAGGAATGGTTCACCAAGGCTGCCGAGCAGGATTTCCTCGACGCCCAGACCACCCTTGGCGAGCTCGCTCTGTCCGGCCTCGACGGCGAGCCCAACATTGTGGAAGCCTGCAAGTGGTTCGCCATTGCCGGTTCCAAGGGCCACGGCCCCGCCAACGACCTCCTCATGCAGGTCACTCAGAGGATGACCCAAGAACAAATGGACCAAGCGGCCGATGAAGCCAAAGCATGGCTGAAAAAGTTTGCGAAGTAGGGTGACCCGGCTGGCGATAGCGGCGCATCTGCGTCGTTGGATAGGTTGAGTCTGTCCTCGACGTACTGGGGTACGCCTGCGGGAAACTCACACCTATCCGCCTAGCAGCTACACCACTCTCGCCCGCCTCACGGCGTGGAAAAAGAGTGGTGAGCGGTACAAGGTAATCTCTTTTAATTGGACAAATCTCGAGCGAAGCGAGCAATGGGATTCCAAAGGGTATAGCCCTTTGGCCGCCGGAGGCGAAGTCACCTAACAATAGCGCCGAAGGCGCATCCTCTCCTGATTTTACCCCTTTACAGGACGAACCAATATAACGACCCGGCGGTTCTTGGACTGGTTTTCGGGGATGGAGACGCCTGCCTTGTCGACGTTGGGGGCGAGGGGCTGCGTGTCGGCCAGACCCATGACGCGGATGTTGTCTTTGGGCAGCCCCTGGGCGATGAAATAGCGGGCCACGGATGAGGCGCGGGCCGAGGACAGCTCCCAGTTGGACGGGAATTGTGTGGACTTGATGGGCAGATTGTCGGAGTGGCCTTCGATGGTCAGCTTGTAGTTGGCCTCGGAGAGCGGGCGGGCCAGCTTGTCGAGGATGCGGAGCGCGTCGGAGGTGAGCTCTGCACTGCCGAGCTTGAAGAAAACGCCGCCCTTGAGGTTGATGGCGACCGCGTCGGGACGCATCTTGAGATTCACGGCCTTGGATTCACGGCCTACGAGCTTGGCCAGTTCGAGTTGCAGCTCGAAAAGATTCTTTTCCTTCTGATTCACCTTCATGAGCGACTGCTCGGCCGTGCGCTTGCTGGGCGCGGCTTTGCCTTTCATGGCTTCGGCCAGAATGTCGGACATGGCTTCGTAGCGGTTGGTGTCGACCTTGGAGATGGAGACGATGATGACGAAGAAGCAGAGCAGCAGCGTCATCATGTCGGCCAGGGTCAGACTCCAGCCGTCATGCTGTGGTGGCTGCTTGCGCCGGGGAATGAAGGGTGCGGGACGAGACATGGCGTGGCTCCGGGCTTACTTGACCTTGGCGATGGAGGACCAGCGGCGCGGCGGCAGGTAGCCCTTGAGCTTGTCCATGACGATGGGCGCAGGCGTCTTGTCCTTGATGAACAGGATGCCGTCGCGGATGACGCACATGAGGATGGTGCGCTCCTCTACGCGGCGTTCCACCTTGGTGGCGATGGGCATGTAGAGCATGTTGGCGAACAGCGCACCGTACAGGGTGGTGGTGAGCGCCGTGGCCATGGCCGGGCCGATGCGGGTCACGTCGTCGCCCATGGTCTGCATCATGGCGATGAGACCGATGAGGGTACCGATGATGCCGAAGGCCGGAGAAAGGGAGGCCATGGTGCGGTAGATGCCTGCCGCGTTGGTCTCCTGCTCGTGATACTGCTGGATGCGGTTGTTGAGGATCTCCTCCAGTTCATCCTTGGAGTAGCCGTCCACCAGCATTTGCAGACCGTCTCGCAGAAATTCGTTGTCGATGGACTTGATGGACCGCTCCAGATGCTCTTCGCCCTTGGCGGCGTTCTTGGAGATGTCGACGATGTCCTTGATGTAGTTGCCGATGGGGAGTTCTTCGGCGGTGAAGGCAGTGACGAACAGGCCGAGAACGCGGGCTACTTCACGCAGGGGGTAGCAGATGAAGGTGGCGGCAATGGTACCGCCCATGACGATGGCCAGCCCGGGGCCGTTGATGAAGACCGAGACTGAATCCGTGGCTGCAAAGGTGGCGGCGCACAGGATGAAGATACCGGCGATGATGCCGAAAATAGTGGCGATATTCATCAGGCGTTCACTCCCTTGGCCGCCTTGACCATTTCAATGAGCTCGTCGGAAACGTCCTCGGCTTCGGCCGGGTCCACCGGGCCGCGTGCTTCGGCCTCGTCCTGCACGATCTTGGCGATCTTCTTGGCGAGGTTGCCGAGGATCTTCTTCTTGGCATCATCCTCTGCCATGGCCAGCAGCACGCCGAGCTTGTAGTAGCCGAGCTTGGCAAAGACTTCCTTGCAGGTGCCGTTGTCCACGAAGACGATGTCGTTGACGTCTTCCAGATCCTTGATGGCCTTCTTCTTGCGTTTGACCCGCTTGAAGAAGTCCTCCTCCTGATCCGAGGCCCAGCTCATGACAGAGTTCTTGTGGAAGAAGAACAGGGTCTCGGGAATCTCCTTGTTGGCCATCTTTTTGTAGAGGACCTCGGTGTTGGCCTCCACTTCCTCGGCCAGATCGTGGATGTCGATGTACTCCAGCTCCGGTTCGAGGGCGCCGGTCTTGGACAGTTCCTTGTACAGGTTGGACGCGACCTTGAAGAAATTTTCCATGTCGCCGATGGCGATGTAGCGTTCGGCAAAGGCCTTGCCCGAGCCGTGCTTGGTGATGTTGATGATCTTGAGGGCGGCCAGCTGGTCGAGGGTGTTGTCGATCTCCAGTTGGGAAACGAGCAGGATGTTCTTGACCTGTTTGGCGAATTCGCTGGCGGGCAGCCCCTGTTTGTGGCCCGGCATCTTCTTGGCCTCAGCGGGCTTCATGGAGGTGTGGCAGCGGTAGGCCATCTCCAGCACGCGGCAGATGGAGAGAAACGAGCTCTTGTGGGTCTTTTGCTGGGTGCCGTCGCCGGCCTTGCGCAGGCGGCGGATGAGCAGCTTGGTCAGATGCTGGATAGTCTTGGGGCAGCGGTTCAGCAGGGTCTGGATGACCTGCTCGGTCAGAACCATCAGTTCGCAAAATTCAGCGGCTTCTGCGCTGTGGGTGCGGGGATGTCCGCTCAAGGCCGCCATTTCACCAAAAATCTCGCCTTTGCCGAGTCGTTCGAGGACGATCTTGCGGCCGTCGACGTTGCGGAAAAGGTTGATGGATCCTTTCTTGACCATATAGGCAATGGTGCCCTGCTGACCTTCTTTGAATATGACTTGGCCCTTGTAAAAGGACTTTATGTTTTGCGGACTTGTGGTGGACATGGTGGTGGCGATCCCCTGCTGACTATTCAATGGTGGTTTTTATAGAAAAAAGAGTTTTCATCGTATGCATTTTTTTTGAGAAAGTACAATAGATGAGCATGTTGCTACAATTAGAATTTAACGTCCAGACGACGAGAGCGTGACATTTTCGGCATTGTCCGGCTGGAGTTCTCCACAGGTGGGTACAGAAAAATCTGGCATTTGCTCTTTCACGGGGGTATAGGAAACACCTGCTCGCGCCGATTAGGCTGCTTTCGGGAGGCGGTGTTCCCGTCACCTTTATGAGTACGAGGTTATCCAATGGGTTTATTTGGAAAGAAAAATAACGACAGCTCGGAACTGAACGCCTTTCTGGGCGTTGGTACCGAATATCGAGGCAAACTCGATTTTGTGGGGACTGTCCGTATCGACGGTCAGTTTGAAGGTGAAATTTCCACGGACGGCGATTTGATCCTTGGCCGCAAGGCCTCTGTGACCGGTTCCGTTCGTGTCGGCAGGCTGACCTCCTGTGGTCGCATCGAAGGTGATGTGGTCGTCAAGGAGCGCACCCTGCTCGAGAAAACTTCCGTCCTGCACGGCACCCTGCAGACTCCCACTCTGGTGGTGGAACAGGGCGCCATCATTGAGGGCGGCATCATAATGACCAAGGAGGGCGCGGCTGCCAAGGCCAAAGTCGTCTCTGCCGACTTCGGCAACAAGACTATCGCTGCCGCTGCTCAGGAAGACCCGATCGCCAAAACGGGATCGGATGATACCACCATCTAGGAAGAGGGTTGAAACATGTATGAACTCGTAGTTGAACACAACGGTGTGGAAGAGCTGGTCTTCGCTCACGAAGATCGTCGCGTCGTTGAACTGCGTCGCCAGCGTCACGCTCGCGCGCTCGCTCCGGGCGAAGCATCCATTCGCGAAATGGATCCCAAAAAGCTCAAGAAGTAATTCGCTCGAGCCACATTTCGGCGTTGCATGACGCCAGCAAAATGGGGAAGAACCACTCGGTTCTTCCCCATTTTTCATTTGTTGAAGAGGGGTTTAGATACGCTAGAATCTCTCAAAGCTATCATCGCCCATATCGATTGCAACACCATTGTCAGGTGCTGCCTGTGCGAGCGCCTTGGGCGGCGTGTTGACGACCTTGCTGGAACTTGTCTTGGTGATTTGTCCCAACTTGAAGAAGGACATGGTCTCTTCAAGCTGCATGGCCTGCGAGGACAGCTGTTCTGCGGTGGAGGCGATCTCTTCGGATGAACCGGCATTGGCCTGAACCACACTGTCCATCTGTTGCAGCGCGGTGTTGACCTCTTTTGCGCCCGCGTTCTGCTCGTTGCTGGCGGCAGCTATCTCCATTATCCGTTCGGCCGTTTTCTCGATATTGGGGACGATGGAGTCGAGCATCTGCCCGGCCCGTGTGGCCACCTCGACGGATTCCGTGGACAGTTCACTGATCTCATTGGCTGCCTGACCGGATTTCTCGGCCAGTTTGCGAACCTCTGCGGCGACAACGGCAAAGCCCTTGCCGTGCTCGCCAGCGCGTGCGGCCTCGATGGCTGCGTTGAGGGCGAGGAGGTTGGTCTGCCGTGCGATCTCTTCGATGATGGAGATTTTTTCGGCAATCAGAGACATGGATGTCACCGTTTGTCTCACGGCTTCGCCGCCCTTTTTGGCTTCAGCCGCAGTGGTGCGGGCAATGGTTTCGGTCTCGCCGGAACTTTCGCTGTTCTGGCTGATGCTCGCTGCCATCTCTTCCATTGAGGCCGAAACCTCCTCAACAGCGGAGGATTGTTCCGTGGCTCCCTGGCTCAGCGCTTCGGAAGAACTGGCCAGCTCTTCACTGCTAGACGCCACTGTGCCGGTCGCATCCTGCACGTCATGAACGATGTCGCGGAGGCGTTCGATCATATTGGTGAATGCGCTGGCAAGTTGGCCGATTTCATCGTTGCGGTTCACTTGCAGGCTCACGGTGAAGTCACCCTCGGAAAGGGCTGTAGCCACATCGGCGCTTTGCTTCATGGCACTTGCAATGCGGGAGGCCACAATCAAGGTCACAATTACCGAGAGGATGACAAAGGCAGTGGCCACAAGGATATAAATGAGGATGGTTCCACTGATGACTTCATCGAGGTTCTGAAGGTCGGCTTCAACCCGGCCCATTTCTTTCTCGCCCAGCTTGTCGATACTGTCGCGCATGGCAGAGAAGTCTTTGTCACTTGTTTGCAGCAGGGCGATCTTTTCCAGATTCTTGTCGATATTCGAGAGGGTGAGTTCAACGGCCATTCTGCTTTGGGCTTCCCAGGCAGTGAATTGCTTGTTGAATTGTTCCTTCAGGTCCGCAGCCCGGGAACCGACGGCATCGGCGCCGCCATTCACGCGTTGTGTGGTTTGCCCCACGTTTTCCGTGAATGATTCGGCCAGCTTGTTGGCTGTGGCGGCGTCAGTGGCGCGAGTGATGAGGAGCTGAGCCACATATGCCTGATAGGCGTCGCGGTCGGCATTAAGGGTTTGGGAGAGAGCGCTCTCCAGTTGCAGCCGTCGCTCCTGTCCAAGGTACGGGTCCTTCAACTGTTCATCGATCATGGCGCCAAGCTGGTCGATGACGTCGCGCATGGCGTCGAATGAGGCGAGGGCATTTTTCTCCGCCTGATCGCGGGCAAGGTTGGCCTCCAGGGTCTGAGCGGAAAGAGACAAGATCTTGTTGTTGTCGCTCTTCCACGCTTCAAAGCCATTTTTGAAGCCATCGAATGCAGTGGCCATGTCAGGAGTAAAGTTCTTGGCCGGTCCGGTGATCCTGTCCCATGTCTGCTGGGTATTTTCATCACTGGATCCCTTTGATTTCTTGAGATCATCGGGAGTTCGGGCTTCAAGCGCTTTCATCACAGCCACCTGCGCCTGATAGGCGTCGCGGTCTGCGTCGATCATTGTCGCCCGGTCCTGATGAAGTGAGTTGACGGACGCCATGTCCGAGTCGATCACATAAAAGCTCGAAAGACCTACGATGAAAATGATGATGATTGCCGCGACTGGCAGTCCCACCATCAAAAGCAGTTTCCATTTAATTCCCATGGGACCCTCTCTTCGTGAAATACAGTTGTGACGATACGTTCCTTGTAGCACACTTTTTTCCCTTATCGTATTATATCTGCTCCGCTAGAGAAGAGATAATGTGATTTCATGAAGTCACGTTACAGAATTACAAACCCCCAAAACAGCGAAGGCCGCTTTCGCGGCCTTGCTGTTTTGGGGGTTTGAGGTCTGTCTAACTGTTTTTTTAAGGAGGGGTTTGAGGTTTTGATTCTGCTTTTTAAGGGGAGGTATGGTTTGTATATTGGTAGACCCTAACCTTTGCGGTTGGCGTATCGGGCGGGATGGGGGCGATCCACCCGGATAGGTGCCAGTGCCAGGGTCGTTGAGGCTTTGCTCTCTCCACCTGCCCGGACGTCGGGGTGGACGTCCAGGTCGGTGAGGAGGGACCGCCGCAACCACGCGGCGATCAGGATGATGAGAGTGACAGTGACTGCATCGTGCATGTTTGGCTTAAAGCATGTGCCGTGCCAAAGTATGAAAGTGTTTTATTTTAGTATGTTAATAAAAACACGATAAAAAGTTGCAAGTTCAACCGTTGTGCAATTTGCACAAGTTTGCACAAAATGGTTGCGCAACATTGCACAATGCGGGGCAATAGGTGTGCACAAAGTGCAAATGAGAAGCGGCGGCAGGAAATGCATCCTGCCGCCGCTTCTGTGTTGTGAAATGAAGTGACTAGTGAGTCGCGCCCTGTTGGAACTGCTTGGGCAGATCCACATGGCCGCCGGTGCGCTCGAACCATTTGAGGAAGGCGTCCACACAAGTGGGGCAGAGCTGCTTGCCACGCTCTTCGGTGATGATGTCCACGGCCACACGGGTGGGCATGGAGTCGCGGTAGGGGCGCTCGGAGGTGATGGCTTCGTACACGTCGGCCACGGCAATGATGCGTGCCTTGATGGGGATCTCCTCGCCCTTGAGCCCGTCGGGGTAGCCGTTGCCGTCCCACCGCTCGTGATGGGAGTGGGTGACTTCCAGAATGTCGTGCAGGCTCTTGATGGGCCGCAGGATGTCGGCCACCACATTGGAGTGGTCCTTGATGTGCTCGAACTCGTCCTCTTCCAGACGGGCCTTCTTGAGCAGCACGTCGTCGCGCACGCCGATCTTGCCGAGGTCATGGAGCTGGCCAATGAGGAGGAGACGCTCCAGTTGGCTTGGCTTGAAATCGAGTTCGGCGGCGATGCCCTGTGCAATGCGGGCCACGCGCTCGGAGTGCCCGCGCGTCATGGGGTCGCGTGCCTCCAGCGCCTGCACCAGGCTGGCGATGGCGGCCAGGGTGAGCTGGTGTTCCATCTGCAGCCGCTCTTTTTCTTCCATCATGAGCCGGAAGTTGGAAGAGAATATCTCCTCGATGACAATGGAAAGCTGGGTGATGGTGAAGGGCTTGACCAGATAGGTGGCCGCGCCCTCACGCATGAGTCGACGCATGACCGGCTTGTCGCTCAGGGTGGACATGATGATCACGGGGATGGACTTGTAGACCTCGGACTTGTTGATGGCACGGCAGAGTTCCCCGCCGTCCATCTCCGGCATCATCAGGTCGGAGATGATGAGGTTGGGGTTGAAGTCCGGCAGCATGTCGAATGCTTCTTTTCCGTTGGTGGCGGTCTCCACCACAAAGCCTTCTTCCATCAGTCCGGTCTTGAGGAACAAGCGGACGCTGGAAGAGTCGTCTACGACCAGAATGCGACTGCCGGTGAGGAAATTCTGTGCGCTCAGGATATCCTTGATGCGCTCGATGTTCTCCTGAATGTTGCCGCCCTTGGCGAGGTAGGCGTCGGCCCCCACGCGGAAGCCGTGCTCCACGTGCTCATCCGAGTCGCGGGAGGAGAGAACGATGATGGGAATATGGGAGGTCTTTTCTTCGCCCTTGAGCTTGGAGCAGAGTTCGAAGCCGTCCATCTTGGGCATGTCGATGTCCGTGATGACCAGATCGAAGTCGTTTTCCAGAGCGATATTGAGGCCGTCCTGACCGTCCACGGCCAGGGAAACCTTGAACCCCGCTTCGGTCAGGTGCTTTTCGAGGGCGTAGCGAACCGAGGTGGAGTCGTCCACGACGAGTATGTGCTGGAGCTTGTCAGATGTATCCATAATGATGTGGCTCGGTTGGTTGCTAAAGTTGGAACATTCACTATGCGACAATTTTCTGTCACATACAATTATATTGATTCGCTGTAAGCACCGTACTACCATCCGTCGCCGTGGACAATCCCGTAAATAATTATGTCACCGCTTTGCTGGAAAGCGAGCGCATGGCCCATCAGGTCGCCCATCACCGGCTGCTGGATGGGGCGGACTCCCAGTTTGCCCAGCCGCGTCGCCCATGGTCGTCGGCCATTCAGAACGCCCTTTCCCTAATGGGTATCGACAGCCTCTACTCCCATCAGGCAGAGGCAGCCGATCACGTGCGCGCCGGGCATCATGTGGTGGTGGCCACGCCCACGGCCAGCGGCAAGACAATGACCTACAACCTGCCGGTCATGGATCACTGCCTTGCAGACCCCGAGGCCAAGGCCCTCTATCTCTTTCCGCTCAAGGCATTGGCGCAGGATCAGCTCAAGGGATTCAACGAACTGGCCTCCCTTCTGCCCGAGGAGCGCCGTCCAACCGCTGCCATCTATGACGGCGACACCTCCCCCCACTTTCGCAAGAAGATCCGCAACTCGCCGCCCAACGTGATCATGTCCAACCCGGAGATGGTCCACCTCTCCATGCTGCCGCATCACGCCTCTTGGGCCGAATTTCTGGCTGGCCTCAGCTACATCGTGGTGGACGAGGTCCACACCTACCGCGGCGTCATGGGCTCACACATGGCCATGGTGTTCCGCCGTCTGCTGCGGCTGTGCGAATACTACGGTGCCCGGCCCACCTTCATTTTCTGCTCCGCCACCATCGGCAATCCGGTGGAGCTCTGCCACATGCTCACCGGGCTGGATGTCCATCCCATTCTGGAGTCGGGCGCGGCGCGTGGCGGCAGGCACATGGTCTTTCTCAATCCGGACGGCTCCCCGGCACAGGCTGCCATTCAGTTGTTGCAGGCGGCGCTGGCCCGTGACCTGCGCACCATCGTCTACTGCCAGTCGCGCAAGCTGACCGAGCTTATCTCCATGTGGGCAGCGGAACGCAGTGGGCGATTCAAGGAGAAAATCTCCGCCTATCGGGCCGGGTTCCTGCCCGAGGAGCGGCGCGAGATCGAGCAGCGCATGGCGGACGGCGATCTGCTGGCCGTCATCTCCACCTCGGCGCTGGAGCTGGGTATCGACATCGGCGGTCTCGACGTCTGCATCATGGTGGGCTACCCCGGCTCGGTCATGGCCACCCATCAACGCGGTGGTCGCGTGGGTCGTGCCCAGCAGGATTCCGTGGTGGCCCTTGTGGCGCAGGAAGACGCCCTCGATCAATATTTCATGCGCAACCCGGATGACTTCTTTGCCCGTCCGCCCGAGTCGGCCATGCTCAACCCGTACAACCCGGTTGTCATGGACCGCCATCTCATCTGCGCTGCGGCCGAGCTGACCATGCGGCGTGGCGAGACCTTCCTCAAGGAGCAGGAGATCGACGACCGTGTGGGCGAACTCGTCACCCACGGTCAGCTGTTCGAGGTGGAGCCGGACATGCCCGGGCACACGCCCGAGATCGTGTCCCACCGCAAGCGGCCGCATCGCAACGTGGACCTTCGCGGCGCAGGCCAGTCCATGCACATCGAGGACAACTCCCTCGGACAGGAGAAGGCCCCGGTCATCGGCACCATCGACGAGCATCGCGCCTACCGCGAGGCGCACCCCGGCGCGGTCTATCTGCATCGCGGCGTGACCTATGTGGTGGACGATCTCGACCTCGGGGCCAAGGCCGTGCGCACCCACAAGCAGCGGGTGGGCTATTACACCAAGCCGCGCGGCAACAAGGACACCGAGATTCTCGAAGTGCTCGGCCAGAAGGCGAGCCACGGCACCCGCGTCTATTTCGGTCGTCTCAAGGTCACCGAGCAGATCACGGGCTATGAAAAGCGCTCCGTACGCGGCGGCAAGCTCCTCGGCATCACGCCCCTCGACCTGCCGCCCCTTGTCTTCGAGACCGAGGGCATCTGGTTCGAGGTAGGCCACGAAATCCGTCGCCGTTGCGAAGAGGAATTTCTCCATTTCATGGGCGGCATCCACGCCTTCGAGCACGCCGCCATCGGTATGCTGCCGCTCCTCGTCATGACTGACCGTAACGACCTTGGCGGCATCTCAACGCCCATGCATCCGCAGGTGGATGGCCCGGCCGTGTTCATCTACGACGGCATGCCCGGCGGTGCCGGCCTCACCCGTCAGGCCTTTGAAAAGGCGGACGAGCTGGTGCTCACCACGCTCCGCACCGTGGAGTCCTGCGAGTGCGAGCTTGGTTGTCCGTCCTGCGTGCATTCGCCCAAGTGCGGTTCCGGCAACCGTCCCATCGACAAGCGGGCCGCCCAGTTCGTGCTCGAAGCCATTCTCTCCGGCGACCCCAAGACCATCGAACCCAAGGAGATCGACGTGAATACACTTCCCGGTATCGACATGCGCCGTCCGGCCCCAAAGCGTTACGGCGTTCTGGACATCGAAACCCGTTACTCAGCGCAGGAAGTGGGCGGCTGGAACCGCGCCGACCGCATGGGCGTGTCCATCGCCTGCCTCTATGACTCCGAAGACGACTCCATGCACGATTACGAGCAGGATCAGATGGACGAGCTCGTTGCCCATCTCCAGCAGTTCGATCTCGTCATCGGGTTCAATCACGTCAAATTCGACTACGCCGTGCTCGGCGGGTTGCATCCCTTCAATTTCCGCAATCTTCCCAATCTCGATCTGCTCATCGAGGTCAACAACCGTCTTGGTTATCGGGTGAAGCTCGACAACATCGCGCAGGCGACCCTTGATGTGGGTAAGTCTGCCGACGGATTACAGGCGCTGGAATGGTGGAAGGAAGGGCGGCTTGATCTCATCACCGAGTATTGTCGGCAGGATGTGGAAGTGACCCGCGATGTGTATCTGTTTGGGCGGGAGCATGGGCATGTGTTCTTTACCAATAAGGCGGGGCAGAAGGTGAAGTTGCCGGTGGATTGGTAGTTATTTGTTAAGAGAAAGAAAAAGGCAGATAAGGAAGGCCGCCCTTTGGGGCGGCTTTTTTATTGGACTGATCCCTGCCGGGGGCGTCCTGCGCGGACGGCGGTTCTTTCTATCTCTGCTGTCCTCATCCGTAAGCCTCGAAGACTCGGCAACGGCTGAAGGCTGGCTGAGCCGCCCCAAGAAAGAACCAAAGAAACGCGGCTTTTGTAGCTTGGCCGCCTCTGAGTTCTTGCTGAGAATCTGATCCAAATAGAATGCCTTGAAGTGGGCTGCGCGACTTGTCGCTGTGTGAATGCGTGCTGTGATTGGCGGCATTCGATTTGGTCAGCTTCTAGGCTTCGTGCTCAAGGGCTGGGGCAGGGTTTTGTTTGTTGCGGCGGGTTGGTTTGATTGGGTGGAAAAGGAAAAGCCCCGAGGCTGGCGCTTCGGGGCTTTTGATGTCGTGAGTTGGTTGCTTACACGTACTTGGGATAGTCGGTGCAGAGCAGGTGCAGGGGGGCTTCGTCTTCTTCGATTTCAGGGAAGCGGGCCTGCTGGTTGTGGAAGCGGTTGTCGGTGTTGTCGTCGTTGACCGAGGAGACTTCGCCCACCAGGACTTTGCCTTTGCCGGGCTCGCCGTAGAAGCGGTGGTACATGCCCTGCTCGAGGAAGATGGATTCGCCGGGGGTGAGGATGACCTTACCGCCGGGCTGCACTTCGCGGGGCATGCCATCGATGAGCACGGTGATGGGCTCGTCGGAGAGTTCCTCGTCCGGGGTGGAGCCGTAGAGTTCCACCACGAGGTTGCCGCCGCCGCGGTTGATGATGTCCTCGGTCTTGGCCCAGTGGAAATGCATGGGGCAGATCTGGCTTTCGCGCACGATCATGATCTTCTCGGCGTACTTCTTGGACTTGTCTGTCATGAGGTTGCCGTTGCGGATCGTGAAGAGGATGAGGCCCTTCTTCTCGAATTCGCCTGCGCCGTAGTCGGTCAGGTCCCAGCCGAGCTGGTTCTGGACGACCTCGGTGTCGCCTTTGCCCTTCCAGTCTTCAGGGCTCCAGAATGCCCACGGGGGCAGACGGAATTGAAAGGAATTATAGAAGGCCTTGGCGTCACGGATGAGTGCATTGATTTCGCTTCGTTTCATGGGAATGAAAATATGGGAGCCGGGGTAGGGCGTCAAGCAGAACTGAATGCGACGCGAAACGCCGGATTGCCTTCCTTTTCCGTGGGGTGTTTGCTAGAAAACAGCCAGCAACTCGAACCAACAGAAGAATCCATATGAAAATAGTCGTCGTGGGCGGTTACGCCCCCTCTCTTATTTCGTTTCGCGGTCCGCTCCTGAAAAGGCTGGTGAGCCTGGGGCATGAAGTACACGCGTTGGCCCCGCTGCACACGCCGGACGTAGGCCCGCAGTTGGAAGCCATGGGCGTGGATTACTCCGTGCTCCCCCTGAACAGGCGTGGTCTGAATCTGTTCGCCGATCTGGGCAGCCTGCTGCATCTCAAGCAGTCCATCCACCGCATTCGGCCCGATGTGGTGCTGTCCTACACCTTCAAGCCCATCGTCTACGCCTCCATGGCCGCCAGAATGGCCTGGGTGGGCGACAAGAAGAAGGTCTTCGGCATGGTCACCGGACTGGGCTACGCCTTCACCGAGGCCAAGGGGCTCAAGCGGCGCATCATGTTCAACATCGCCAAGGGCATGTACAGCTCAGGTATTCGCTACTGCAACGGATTGATCTTTCAGAATCCCGACGACGAAGCATTTTTCAAGAAGCTTGGCGTGGTGCCGGGCAACGTGGACACCACTGTGGTGAACGGGTCGGGCGTCGACCTCGAACATTACGCCGTGGCGCCGTTGCCCGAAAAGCCGTCCTTCCTCTGCCTGTCCCGTTTGCTGGGTGCCAAGGGCGTCCGCGAATACGCACAGGCAGCCATCAAGCTGAAAGCGAAATACCCCGAGGTTCCCTTCCGGCTCATCGGCCCCCGCGAAGAGGGCGCTGATGTGATCAAGGAAAAGGAAGTGAACAAGTGGCGCGAACAGGGCCTTGAGGTGCTGGGCGCCGTGGACGATGTTCGTCCCGAGATCGCACAGGCCTCGGTCTACGTGTTGCCGAGCTACCGCGAAGGCACTCCCCGCTCCGTGCTGGAAGCCATGTCCATGGGCCGCCCCGTCGTGACCAGCGATGTGCCGGGCTGCCGCGAGACCGTGGTGGAAGGCGAGAACGGCTTCCTCACCCCCATGAAGGATGTGGATGCGCTGGCCGCAGCCATGGAGAAATTTATCGTCGACCCGTCACTTGCCGCCCGCATGGGCGAGGCCAGCCGCCGCATGGCGGAAGAGAAGTACGACGTGGACAAGGTCAACGACGCCATTCTGGAGTTCATGGGGCTCATATGAAGCGGCTCTTCGACCTCGTCGTCACCCTCACCGCGCTGTCGCTGCTGTGGCCCGTAATCCTGCTGGTGGCCCTGCTGGTGCGCATCAAGCTGGGCGGTCCGGTATTGTTCCGGCAGACGCGCCCGGGTCTGCACGGCAAGCCCTTCGAGATCATCAAATTCCGCACCATGAAGGACGCCGTGGGGCCGGACGGCAAGCCTTTGCCGGACTGTGATCGCCTGACAAAGTTCGGGCGACTGCTTCGTTCTACCTCGCTGGATGAGCTGCCCGAACTCTGGAATGTGCTCAAGGGCGAGATGTCGCTGGTAGGGCCGCGTCCGCTGCTCATGCAGTACCTTGATCGCTACACCCCGAGGCAGGCTCGGCGGCACGAAATGCGCCCCGGTATCACTGGCTGGGCGCAGGTTAATGGCCGCAACGCCATCTCATGGGATGATAAATTTGAGCTGGATGTCTGGTATATAGACAATCAATCGGTTATACTTGACTTGAAAATCCTCTGGATGACAGTCGGCTCCGTGTTTCGACGCGAAGACGTCTGCCAGCCCGGACACGCCACCATGGAGGAATTCATGGGCAGCGAGTCCGAGGATGATCCGAGATAGGCTGCGCAGGGCAATGCCCTGATGGCGGATCGTTCGCCAAGCGGCCAAAAGGAGGTCCAGCATGAATGTGAAGAAGATTCTCCTGCCTGTTGATGGGTCCGCCCATTCCGACGCAGCGGCCGAGATGGCCATTGGTATCGCCCACGACAATGAAGCGTCTGTGGTGCTGCTGCACGTGCGTCGCGCCGTTCCCACCGGGCTGGGCCAGCCCAACGCTGATGAGCTGCTCCAATACCTGACCAAGGGCGCCGAGGCCGTAGTGCAGCATTACCGCACCAAGCTCGATGACGCCGCCGTGGATTATCTGGAGTTGATCATCGGCGGCGACGTGGGTGAGGTCGTCTGCAACGTGGCCGATGTGGAGAAGTGCGACCTGATCGTCATGGGCTCCAAGGGCAAGTCCGATCTTGAAGGGCTTATCCTCGGCTCCGCAACGCACAAGGTGCTCCATTCCACCGACCTGCCCGTCCTGGTAGTGAAGTAGGGAACAGGGACTGCCGCGCAAGTGAAACCGGCGTACCTTGTCCTCCATGAAGCCGGCGAACTCGCCGGGCGCATCAAAACGGCACTCGCCCGCTTGGGAGAGTGCCGCATGTGTCCGCGCTCTTGCGGCGTGGACCGCCTGAATGACGAGCGCGGCTTCTGCGGCGTGGGCCGAAAATCCGTGGTGGCCAGCTACAATGCCCATTTCGGCGAGGAAGACCCGCTGGTGGGCGAACACGGCTCGGGCACCATTTTCTTTGCCGGATGCAACCTCGGTTGCCGTTTCTGCCAGAATCACGACATAAGCTCCGACCCCACTGCCGGGCTGGAGGCCGATCCCGACGAACTGGCCGGGGTCATGCTTTCCCTCCAGAAACAGGGCTGCCACAACATCAACTTCGTGACGCCGTCCCATGTGGTGGCGCAGATCCTCGAAGCCCTGCCCATTGCCATCGAGTACGGCCTGACCGTGCCGCTGGTCTACAACACCAGCTCCTATGACAGCCTCGACTCCCTCGCCCTGCTGGACGGGGTGGTGGACATCTACATGCCCGATATCAAGATGTGGGACTCCAAACACGCGACCAAGTTCCTGCGGGCCGCCGATTATCCCGACCACGCCCGTGCCGCCGTGCGCGAGATGCACCGTCAGGTGGGCGATTTGATCGTTGATGAGAGTGGCATTGCCGAGCGCGGGCTGCTGGTGCGGCATCTTGTCATGCCCGAGGATGTGGCAGGTACTGCCCACTGGATGAAGTTTCTGGCGGACATTTCCCGCAACACCTACCTCAATATGATGGACCAGTATCATCCCTGCGCCGAGGCCGTGGCCATGCCGCCCATTGATCGTATGCTGACCCGCGATGAATACGATGCCGCGCTGGCCGAGGCAGATGAATTCGGACTGACTCGTCTGGATGTGCGATCGCGCAGCTTTTTTGCCCGGTTTCTGCGATAGCGGTTGCCAAAGAAGGGTGGATCACTCACCAATCCTGCGGATCGGCATAAAATTTAGTCGGAGTGAACACGGATATGCCGAAATTTCGGCAAGATATTGCCAATAATGTTATTTATTGGTGTGTTTTTTGTTCTTTTTCTTGTGTCCCGGCTGGCTACTCATGTATATTTTTGCCGATTCAGCCATCAGCATGTTTTCTGTCGTGGCTGTAAAGCGTAAAACCTATTGCCGATAAACCTTTTTTGGGAGGATTCGCATGAACATACCTGTTTTCAACTGCAAGAACGCCGACGACGTGATGCGGGCGGTCAAAGACTATGACGTCAGCTTCATCCAGTACTGGTTCCTCGACATTCTGGGTAACCTCAAATCCTTTCAGGTGACCCCCAGCGAGCTGGAAGCCTCCTTCGAAGAAGGCATGGGCTTTGACGGCTCCTCCATCCTCGGCTTCTGCCGTATCGACGAGTCCGACATGGTCGCCATGCCCGACCCGACCACCTTCCAGATCTGCTCCTGGCGTCCGGCCGAGCGCCCTGTCGCCCGCATGTTCTGTGACGTAGTGAATCCCGACGGCACCCCGTTCGAGGCTGATTCCCGCTACGTGCTCAAGAACGTCATGGGCGAGGCCGCCGAGAAGGGCTACACTTTCTACGTTGGTCCCGAGCTCGAATTTTTCCTCTTTGCCGATGATCAGGACACCGAATGCCTCGACGCTGGCGGCTACTTCGACGCCCCGCCGTTGGATCTCGGTAACAACATCCGCCGCGACATCATCTTCGCCCTCGATGCCATGGGCATTCAGGTGGAGTACTCGCACCACGAAGTCGCTCCTTCCCAGCACGAGATCGATCTCCGCTATCAGGAAGGCATGAGAATGGCCGACACCGCCATGACCTACCGCGTGGTAGTCAAAGAGACCGCTCGCAAGCACGGTTGCTACGCCACCTTTATGCCCAAGCCGATCTTTGGTGAAAATGGCTCCGGCATGCACGTGCACCAGTCCCTTTTCAAGAACGGCAAGAACGTCTTTTACGATGCCTCCGATGAGTTCCATCTGTCCGCAGAGGGCAAGTCCTACATCGCCGGTATCCTGAAACACGCCCCGGAATTCGTGGCCGTCACCAACCAGTGGGTGAACTCCTACAAGCGTTTGGTGCCCGGTTACGAGGCCCCGGTCTACATCGCCTGGGCGCGCCGCAACCGTTCCGCCCTTGTCCGTGTGCCCATGTATAAGCCCGGCAAGGAGAACGCCACCCGCATGGAGCTCCGTTGTCCGGACCCGGCAGCCAACCCCTACCTCTGCTTTGCCGTCCAGCTCGCCGCCGGACTCAAGGGCATGGAAGAGGGCTACGAGCTGCCCGAGCCGGTCGAAGAGGATATTTTCTCCATGAACGAGCGTCAGCTCAAGCGGAACAAGATCAAGTCCCTGCCCGGCTCCCTGTACGAGGCTGCCATCAACCTCAAGAAGTCCAAGTTTATGAAGGAAGTGCTCGGTGAGCATCTCCACGCCGCGCTCGTGGAAAACAAGCTCGCCGAATGGGATGAATACCGCACTCAGGTTACCGAGTACGAACTCGACAAGTACCTGCCGGTCCTGTAGCCGACGGTTTAACGACACACTCAACGGCCCTTGCCAGCTGACGCTGACAGGGGCCGTTTTTTTTGCCGCTGCACGGCTGCCTCCGGCGGCTGGGGGTGTGCGATGGGTTGGTGTTTCTAGTGAGATGTTTGGGGTTAACTTTCATTTGTATTTCGGCTGGTTGAACGTGTTAGATGGTTGCCGACGACTCAAACACCGTGATAAAGGAAATCCGGTACGACCCGTTTGGCAATGTCCTGCTCGACACCAATCCTGCCATCCGAATCCCCCTCGGCTTTGCAGGTGGCCTTCACGATCGGGACCTTGGCCTCGTCCGCTTCGGCTGGCGCGACTACGACCCGTTCACTGGCCGCTGGACCGCCCCCGACCCCATGGGCGACGCTGGTGGTGACGAGGACTGGTACGGGTATTGTCTGGATGATCCAGTGAACGGAGTTGATCCGTTGGGGTTGTTCGTTTTCCTCTTGCCTTTTGCGGCAGGAATGGCAGGAGCAACTGCTCTTGGCGCAACGGGGGCATACGGTGCCGCCAAGATTGTGGACTGGGCCGGAGAAAAGACTGACGACGATTACGGCGATGACAAGCCCACAGCCACCGAAGGCGTCCATGATGCTATGGGAAAAGTCATTGGTATCAACACCGGAATTGTTGGAGCTGCCGGAGCAGCAAAAGCAGCTCCAGCAGTTGCTGCGACTGTGATGCGTCATCCGGAGAAATTGGCGGCGGGATCGAAGATTGCGGCGGATTTTTCTTCTGGTTGGTTTGATCCGGGGCCACCACCGCCGTCTCTACCGGGCTACGTAGGCTCACGCTCAAGATACGAATACGAAGAGTATAAATGGAACAACAAGCAAAAAGAGTGAATATGAAGATTGGTGAAATTGTATTAGGCATGTTGTTAATCCTTGGTGGTTTATCAGATCTTGGTAAAACAGATTTAGCTCACTTTGGAGTCCCAATTCTTTATCCTGAAGTCTTTAGCAGAGCGAGCATCGTAGCAGGTGTTTTCATTATTGCAGTGCCATGGTTTATTCGTTCATACAGAAAAGATAACAGTGACAAATAATATGTGCCGCCTTGCCTACTGGTCCGGGCGGCTTTTCTGATTATTTCTCAACTCTTATGGAGGGCTTTTTAGTCCGCAATAGGAGAATTGATGAGTGTTATGATGAAGATTTGAGAATCAAACAGTAGCGCCTCCGGTTTTTCGTACATACAAAGATAACCTGAAACTCATTTGATGGTGGGCAGCTAGCCTGCCATCAATGGTGAACCATGAAAAAGATTCTCTTTCTACTCTTCATAATTATTGCGCTTGGATACTGGGCGAATGCCAACAGAAATGAACTTGCAGTGTGGTTCAATACAGATTCGTTCTATCGGCCAATATACACAGGGAATATTAACGTATTGCAGTCGGGCAGCACTATCCATGCTGAACTGAAACCTTCCTATGATGTTCGTCATGGCTTTTTCATCACTTTTCCCTGTGAAAGTGTCATGCCAGAGTTCTTCTCTGGTTTGGATGGCTCAATTCGGTATACTTTTCGAGCAGAGGGCGTCGAGCTTATGTCCAAGGCCGTATCCTTTCCATCCAATCCGATAAGCGGAATGAATGACGACCACTGTGACATTGCCTTATTTACCTTTGACCTTCCTTTTGAAGGTCACGAATCAATCACACTTGATGTAACCATTGAGTCTCCCATAACTAAATTGGCAGCATATCAAAAAGAAATGAAGTGTGAGGTTTCGCCAGCATATTGGCCTAAGTGATACTGTTTCTACGAAAGAGGTTGAAGCGAAAGACTTTCTAGATCGTAAAAGGCTGAGCAGGTTATGGCCGACATCCCCGAGCGAAGTGAGCAAACAAAAAGGCCGGGCATCATGTGATGCCCGGCCTTTATTAATGACGTTGGGTCAGCCTTACAGAACCTGCTTGATATCCAGATCGAGACCGGCGTTCTCCATGGCGAGGGAATCGCCGAGCACGCAGATGTGGCCGTTCTCGGCATTGATGCGGATGGCCTCGGCAAAGGAGCGGAAATCCTGCTCGGTGGCGGCGAGGGCCTGATCGCGCACTTCCTGCAGATAGGCGTCGTCCTGATTGGTCAGATGACGGGCCAGGGCGGTGAAACCCTTGGCGTCGGGCAGCTGATAGGTGTCGATCTCGCCGATTGCGCCGATGATGGACTTTTCGAGTTCATCCTTGGAAAGAGAGATGTTCTCGAGATAGTCGGCGCAGGCGTCAAAGGCTTCGACAGTGGCGGCCACGTTGGGGTCGCGGTAGGAGACCATGGCGAGGGCTCCGGCCAGACGATCCATGAGGCAGAACGCGCCGTAGGCACCGCCCTGCACGCGGACTTTTTCCCAGAGATAGCCGGTGCGGATGAGCTTGTTGACCACCATGGCCGCGCCGGTGAGCGGGAAGTCGTGGGCTGCGAGGGACACGCCCTTGCCCACGTAGTTGACCTGCGCCGGGATGGCGAGACCTTCGCGGTTGTTGAAGGACAGCGGCGAGCGGGCCACGGAGGCGGCGTCAGTCTCGGGCAGGGCCGAAACAATGGAGGCGATCTCCGGCTCCACGGCGGCGAAGAGATCAGCGTCCATGGTGGCGTTGCAAATGAGCCCGGTGCGGGAGAGGAGCAGGGTGCGCATCTTCTCCAGATCCTTGGCAACGGATCGGAAATCGTCCTGAATGCGGCCTTCGAGCTCGCGCAGGAATTCGATGTTGGACAGGCCGGTCATGGCCTCTTCCATGGCGTGGGCCGCGTGGGTCTGGGCTCGCAGACGCGTGGCAACCACCTGATGGCCGGAGGGCACCAGACGCTGCTCGGCGCGGGCGCGAGCCTCGGACACGATCTGGCCCAGACGCTCCTTGTTGTCGAGCTTGGCCGAGGTCAGAATCTCGGTGATGATTTCAGCGGTCTCGCTGATCTTGTCACCCGTGGCCTTGGCACGCAGGAAGAGGCGGGAGGCCGCTTCGGTGGAGCCGAGGACCGGGGAGGCGAACGGTTGGGACCAGATGCCGCCCGAGGTTTGGGCGATCCACTGGGACAGGTCCACGAAGTTGCGCTTGTCGGTGCCGGACTCGGTCAGGGCGCGACCGAACACGCCCACGTAGGGGACGAGCTCATCGGGCAGGACCGACAGGTCGAAACCGAGATCAACATAGGCGATGCCGTTGGTGGCAAGGTCGTGGAACAGCAGCGGTGCGCCGGAGACTTCGCGCTCTTCCGTGGGGATAGTGCGGTTCTCCTTGGGCAGGTCGGTCACGGACAGGCGCGGGATGGTGGCCAGCGCCTCTTCGGTGTCGGGCTCGGCCTGCAGGCGGTTGAGCTCTTCGGCATCGGCGATGACCTGTTCGACCTGCTCGGGGGTGAGCATGTCTTTGACCTTCTGGAGACGGTTGGCCTCCTTGCGGGCAAGGCGCATGGACATCTGCTGATCCGGCTCCAGCAGCACGGTGGTGCGGTGCGGGTTGTGGAGCAGCAGGCGGGCCAGCAGTTCCTCGAAAATCTTGTCGCCGTTGGCGATCCAGCCCTTGATGTTGTTGAGGGGCTCTTCGAACGGCAGCAGGAGCAGGGGATCGCCCTCCACGCCGTCATCATCGTAGAGCCAGGTGGACAGGGCCTGGAACATCAGGGAGAGACCGCGGGGGTAGGTGCCGGTGTTGTTCTCGCGCAGGGAGAACTCTACGGAGTTGATGGCCGCGTCGATGTCGCGGGCGTCAATGCCGTTTTCCACCAGTTCCTTGACGGTGTTGAAGATGATGGACTCCACCTTGATGGCGTTGGACGGATGCACACCCTTGAGACCGATGGAGAAGAACATCTGGCGCATGTCCGCTTCCAGACCGACGCCGGCGAGGTCGTCGCCCAGACCGGAGTCCATGAGGGCCTTCTTCAACGGGGAAGAGGGCAGGCCGATGAGGATGTGCTCCAGAATGTGCAGGGCCAGATTCAGATTGGCGTCCGAGGTCTCGGCCAGCAGCCAGTTGACCGTGAACATGCCCTTGGCCAGACGCTCGGAGGCGGGGTACGGCTTGCGTACTTCCTTGGCCTCGGTGAAGCGCTCCTGCAGGGGGATGCGGGTCTTGGCCACGTCGATCTTCTCGTATTCGGAGAAGACCTTGTCGAGGATTTCGAGACGTTTCTCCGGATCGTCGTCGCCGTAGAAATAGGCATAGGCGTTGGACGGGTGGTAGTGGTCCTCGTGAAATTTCATGAACTGGTCAAAGGTCAGGCTCGGGATCTCAAAGGGATCGCCGCCGGAATCCTTGCCATAGGTGTTGTCCGGGAACAGGGACTGCTGGGAGTGCTCGTAGAGCAGGGAGTCGGGCGAGGAGTACGCGCCCTTCATCTCATTGTAGACAACGCCCTTGTAGGTGACGGGCTTGTCCGGTCCGTCCATCTCGTAGTGCCAGCCTTCCTGCTTGAGGGTGTTGGGCGTGAGGCGCGGGTGGAAGACGGCGTCCAGATAGACGTCGATGAGGTTGTAGAAGTCCTGTGCGTTGGCGGAGGCCACGGGATAACAGGTCTTGTCCGGGAAGGTCAGGGCGTTCAGAAAGGTCTGCAGCGACCCCTTGAGCAACTCGACGAAGGGTTCCTTGATGGGGAACTTGTCGGAACCGCAGAGCACGGAATGCTCCAGGATGTGGGCCACACCCGTGGAATCCTCGGGCGGGGTGCGGAACGAGATGCCGAACACCTTGTTCTCGTCGTCGTTGACGATGGACAGCACGCGCGCGCCGGTCTTGTCGTGGCGGTACACGTGGGCGACGGACGCCATCTCTTTGATTTCCTGCTCTTTGATCTTAGTAAATCCGTGGCTCATGAATCTTCCTCAGATATTGATTGCATTATGTAAGGCCTGCCCCTTGGGAGCAGTCCTGATGTGTCGTTTGGTCAATCTACCAGAAATAAGAATGACAACCCTTTCTGGCAAGACCCCACCTATACACCACACGAGCCATTGTCTCAAAGTGATAATAATTTGCATTTTCTTCTTGACGCCAACAGCACTCGTGTATAGCTTCTTGAAAACGGCAATCATTCGCAATTAGAAATTAAACTGTTTTCATATATGGAGTTTACTATGAGCATCGAGAATAATAACGAAGAACTTTTCCCTGAATTCGCCAAAGTAGGCCAGCCTGTGCCTGAGTTCAAGATGGAATCCTTTGACCCCACTGAGGGCGGGTTCAACGAAGTGGACTTGGGCGCCATCCGCAAGGAAGGCAAGTGGGCCATCCTCTTCTTCTACCCGGCAGACTTCACCTTTGTCTGCCCCACCGAGCTGGCTGATCTGGCTGCCAAGCACAAGGAACTGACTGATCTCGGCGCCGAGGTGATCTCCGTGTCCACCGACACCAAGTTCACTCACCTGGCCTGGAAGAACGACGAACGCCTGCTGGCTGACGTGAAATACAAGATGGCCGCCGATCCCACCGGCGAAGTGTCTCGCTTCTTCGATGTCTGGGATTACGACACCGGCCTGGCCCTGCGCGGCACCTTCATCATTAATCCCGAAGGTCTGCTGGTCTCCTCCGAGATCAACTTCTACAACGTGGGTCGTAACGCCGACGAGCTGACCCGCAAGATGGAAGCAAACCACTACCTGAAGGATCACCCGGAAGAAGCCTGCCCCGCCAAGTGGACCCCGGGCGGCAAGACCCTGACTCCCAGCGAGAAGCTGGTGGGCAACGTCTACGAAGCTCTGAACGACTAGGTTCGTCGAAAAAAAGGACCGGGTTACGACCTCACACTCTCGTGACTCCTGTTGCATGCGAAAAGTTCCCCCGACGGATTGGCCGTCGGGGGAACTGCTTTTTTCAGGTTGGGAAACAGGCGACAAGAGGGGTTAGTTGAACAATTGATCCCAGCACCGCTTGTAGATGTTATTCAGTTTGAGGATGTCATCTTGGTCAAAACCTTCAACACCTTGAAAGACATCAGCCAGCTCATCCTGGAGACGGCCCGACGGAGTGGCTATGAAAACCGAATCCGCCAGTTCTTTTGTCAGATCATTGGGGTGCAAAGAAGGAATCCCTGTCCCTACATCCTGAAGCTGTTTGTACGAATCCAACATCAGTGTGACTTTAACACCGACTTTCTGGAATCCTTTACAAATGTTGATTCCAAAATCTCCAGAAGGTGCGATAGCCCACCTTTTGTCAGGCTCGTTTTTTTTCAAAAGCTCTTCTCCGACAATCTCACCAAGCCAGCGTGCGTCTTCCACATTTGACAGCACTATCGTATTATTGCTGATGGTTCCGAGCGTTTCGATTTGCTTTTTATAGTTGCTCGGCATCATGTTGATGATATTCTCAGGGGGAATTCCTTTTGCCAGTGCTTCCTCGCGTACTTTGCTCCTGAACATAATGTCTCCGAGCAGTACCCTGTCTGATGAGCGGATATCGTCATAGCTTAACTTTGTCTTGACTCGTTCCAAGGCGAAATCATTGCCGATGAAGCAAAGTTTATCTGAGGCAGCTCCCATCTCTTCTGCAGCAAACATCAAGCCTTTTGCATAATCTGGAGATGCGGCGATTACGATCCGCTCGTTTGATTTGACTGCTTTTTCGAGCCTCTCGCGATACACCTCAAACGTCGCTATGCCATATGAGAAGATGCAGGCATTAACCGTTATGCATTTGGGGCAATAGGTGAAATCCAAGGCCATTTCTTTGAAGGCTATTTCACTACCGCAATTTCGACATTGAATGGTCAGATTTTCGATATTAATGCCGGCTGGTTTGAAGTTTTGAATTTTCATTCGGGCAAGCTCATAGTCCGCTTTGGCGTAGACCTCCTGCATCTCTGGTAATGCCATGGAGGTAAAATTTGGGTATCGAAAGCGGTCTATATATAAGTCTCTTGCATTGTTGAACATCTCATCGCAAAATGAGGTTTCATCTTGTATGATCCCTTTTTCTATTGCGATATTGTACAGCTCGGTGCCCGGGTAGACGAATAACGGTACTAAGTACACACAGGGGATTTTGGTCTCTTTTACGAAATCGACAGTCTTTTGGATCGATTGTGGAGTATCTCCCAGGTTTCCGATCATTGCTCCGGTAACCATCTGGATACCGTTGTTCTTTCCTCTTTCCACAAAGGCTCGGATAGTGCTTTCATTGAGCCGTTTACACATAGCTTTCAAGGCATCGTCGTCAAATTGCTCAAGTCCGAAGAAGATGGCACGACATCCGGCTCCCGCCAGGAGGTCCAAGATCTCTAGCTTGTAGTCGGCGCGAAGGCTGCATACGAAGGGTTTATTCAGGCCGGATTTTTTGTATGCTTCGCAAAAACGCTCAACTTCTGTGACAGAAGGGATGAACGTGTCACTGATGAAAGCGAAATAAGAAAAATCGTATCGGTTGTCCGCCCATTTCATCTCTTCGATAACGTCTTCAATCGGACGTGTTCGAAGTCCCCGAGCTCCGGGAGCACAAAAGGTGCATTTGCCTACACATCCCAAGCCGATGACAATCGGAAATCCTCGGACTGTCGAGTCCATAAAATTGCCGGACATGTAGAAATCCATGTTCACTTTTTCCCAGTCGGGAGTGAAGTTCGACAAGGGACGGAGTTTGCCCATTTCTGTTCGGACAAGTTTGTTCTCCTGGCGGTACATGATATTCGTGAGCTTGCCGAAATCCGTCCCCTGTTCAATTGCCTTGAGAAGAAGGCCCATTGTCGGATCAGCATCCTCTATGACAACGAAATCGACAGGCATTCTATCGAGGATATACATGGGACATGCAGATATTCTTCCACCTAATATCGTCCCAATGTCCGGATTTATCTCCTTTGCTTCCCTGAAAATATGCTCAACACGGGCATAGTTCATTACCAGTCCGGTAGTCGCAATATGCGTGTAGTCGCCCTTACGCAGCGTTCCTTTGAGGTCAGGATTTTGGTTGAGATCAAGATAGTCGTAGTCAATGCCATATTTATCCAAGACGGGTATGACAAACGCTGGAGCGATGGGAGCATAATTGTAGTCTGGGTAGACAAAGAGCAATTTCATAGGAGTGTGTCCTTAATGGAGCCAGTCTTCGGCGTTGAAGGAAAGCGACTATAATGTAAATGATATCAGGCTTCCCAAAACCATCAAAAATGTCAAGATACGGCAATGCTTTTAGGGTCGATGTCAACTCATCGGCCGGATACGTCAGACACTTTATGTGCTATCCCAATCGCAGGAAATGCCCTGATGCAAAGGAACTCCCCCGGATTGAGCCTCTCCGACCACTTGCCATCGTCCATTACTTATGTAAAGGGAGTCTCCTGCCGCTTCGAGCGGACGATATATATTTTAAGGAGCACCATCATGGCCACCAACGTGGATGAAATTACGATCAACTATTCCGAGGACAACCAGCTCATCGTTAAAGAGTTGGACAAGGTCATCCTTTCCAAGGGCGCATGGACCACCATCATTTTCCGCTATCAGGAACTCAATCGCGCCAAGGGTGAATACGGCCCGGAAAAGTTCACTATCCGCCGCTACCAGAAGGTCGACGGCACCTACCGTCCCAAGTCCAAGTTCAACATCTCCAGCCAGGCTCAGGCTGAGAAGATCGTTGGCGCCCTCAACGGCTGGATCGGTTAATACGACCCGCGGCACAAGCCGCCACTTGCGTCGTTTCAAGACTTCAAACCCACGCGCGCAAGCACGGCGGGTTTGAAGTCTTTTCTTTTTTTCAACTACGCCTGACAAGGAGTTCGAATGTTTCTCGGCGCTCACATGTCCATTGCCGGAGGCCTGCACATGGCCTTTGAACATATCCGCAAGGTGAACGGCACCGCGCTTCAGATCTTTACCCGTAACCAGCGGCAGTGGAAGGTTCCGCCCCTCACGGACTACGATATCGAACTCTTTACCGTGGCCCGCGAACAGTGGGGCAACTACCCCATCGCCGCCCACGACTCCTACCTCATTAATCTTGCCTCTCCCAAGGAAGAGCAGGCCGAACGCTCCTGCCTCGCCTTTGCCAATGAGATGCGCCGCATTGAGGCGCTGGACGTTCCGTATCTTGTAACGCATCCCGGCTCGCATCTTGGTGAAGGCGTAGAAGCGGGCATCGAACGGTATGTGGCCAATCTGGACCGCGCCATCGAAAATGCTGGGACGAAGAAGGGCATGGTGCTCCTCGAAACCACGGCCGGACAAGGCACCAACCTCGGCTCCACCTTCGAGGAACTGGCTGCCATCATTGAGCGGTCTGCCCATCAGGATCGGCTCGGCGTCTGTTATGACACCTGTCACACCTTTGCTGCCGGATACGACATCCGCACGCCCGAGGCCTACGCCGAGACTTTTGAGAGCTTCGACAAGCACATCGGCATTGATCGCCTCAAGTTCTTCCACCTGAACGACACCAAGAACGAGTTCAACTCCCGCAAGGATCGCCATGAGCACATCGGGCAGGGGGAGATCGGCCTGGAGGGGTTCCGAAACCTCATGACCGATCCGCGTTTTGCCGAGATTCCCAAGACGCTGGAGACCCCCAAGGACAGGGATTTGAAGGACGATATCCGTAACCTGGAAACCCTGCGGGAACTGGCCGGAAAATAGAAAAGTCTATTTCCGACCTTTTTGGTCTGAAACTCTTGCCAAATGCATAAAAATAATTCATCGAAACAATAGTACCTAGTATTGATAAAGCAGATAACGCAGTCGGTGATTTTCGTGCTCTTATAAATAGAGGCGTTTTGGAGCACCGGTGCTGAGGACGTTTTTTCATGGATAAGTTGGAAGCAGTAATATTTGATTTTGACGGGACGTTGGCGGACGTGCCGTTGGATTTTGATTTCATGAAAACCAAGATCGCGGCATTGGGCGAGGTCTTTCTTGAAGAGCGCCCGACGCCGGGAGATACACCCGCTTTGGAATGGCTGGAAGAGCTGGTGCAGCAGGCCATGAAGTGGGACGAGGATGAAGGCAAGGAATTCCGGACGCGCGGCCAGTTGGTCATCACGGCCATGGAGCTGGACGCGGCCCGCGAAGGCAAGTTGTTCGATTTTACCAGGCCGACATTCGAGATGCTGCGTGAGCGCGGCATTGCCGCGGGTGTGATCACCCGCAATATATCCGCTGCAGTACGAGTGGTCTTCCCAGAGATCGAAGAGATGACCGAGGCGTTTGTGCCGAGGGAAATCGCCACCCGGGTCAAGCCGGACCCAGCCCACCTGATGCAGGCATTGGGTTGTATCGGCGCCCGACCGGAGCGATCACTCATGGTGGGGGATCACCCCATGGACGTGCAGACCGCGAAGAACGCGGGGGCCATGTCCGCAGCAGTAACAACCGGCAGAATGACGGCGGCGGATTTCGAGCCTCTGAAGCCGGACTTCATCGCCGGGGACGTAGGGGAGTTAATGGAGCAGCTCAGCCAAAAAGGGTTAGTTTAATCAAAGGATTGCCCGCTTGGTTGTGGTATGCTAGGGACTCCCTTCTTCCAATTGGAGTTATAGCATGAGTGATATAAACGGCAGGGCCATGAGCGCCGAAGAGGCGCGCCGGGCCATGATGAACGACCCCGAAGAATTGCGGGGTACCACACCCGTGGATGACGAGCCCGCTGCCTCACCCAGTGAGGCGCCGGTCACACTTCAGGTGGAGATGCGGCATGCGGACAAGCTCTACGGCGAAGCCGTGAACTATGCCAAGGGGTTCATGGACGATGTCCGCGATGGCAAGACCATCGACGTCAACGAGGCCATGCCGCTGGTCAACGAATTCATTGATTCGGTCTTCCGCAACGACTCTGCTGCCGCAGCCATCTGCAAGCTGCGGGCATTTGACGAATACACCTACACCCATTGTATCAACGTCTCCATTCTGTCCGTGATTCTGGCCAAGAAGCTCGGCTATACCCGCGAACAGCTCGAAGTCGTGGGCATGGCAGGCATGTTCCATGACGTGGGCAAGGCGATCATCCCCAACAGTATTTTGAACAAGCCGGGCAAGCTGACCGATGACGAGATGAAGGTCATGCGCACCCATCCGCTGCACAGCTACAAGATTCTTTCGGCCCAGAAGGACATTCCGGAAGATGTCATTCGCGGGGCCGTGGAGCACCATGAAAAGTACGACGGCAGCGGTTATCCCCGTGGTCTCAAGGGAGAGCAGATCAGCGAGATCGCCCGTTTGCTGGCCGTGGTGGATGTATACGACGCCCTGACCAGCCGTCGGGTATACAAGGATCCCATGCCGCCTTCCAAGGTGCTGGCCATGATGTACAAGTGGCGCGTCACCGATTTTCATCCCAACACCGTGGAACAGTTCATCAAGAGTCTGGGCGTCTACCCGGTGGGCAGCTTTGTGCGCCTGACCTCGGGCGACCATGGCGTGGTGATCCTGACCGCCTCCGAGCAGCCGCTCAAGCCCACGGTGCGGGTGGTCTATGACCGTAAGATCAAGCAGATTCCCATGAAGGATATTGACCTTTCCAAGGAGAAACGACTCAAGGTCGATGATGTGGTCAACCCTGACGATCATGGAGTCGATGTGTTCAGATTGATCCAGTAATGGTGATTGTCAGAGCATGGGCGATGCCCGGGAAGTAAAAAGAAAGGCCGAACAGTGATGTTCGGTCTTTTTCATTGTGATTGTATATGGAGCGAAACGGATGTGACGGGAATATAATTGCTATTGGGCGTAATCTTATGCATCTATATAATTCGGTGGAAGCTTCGATTTTATTCAATACTGGATCCGAGGGGGTTGGATGCTACGCTTTAAGGATTGGAGCCTCAAACTAAAAATTCTCGTGCCGACGTTCAGCGTCGTATTGGTGGTGCTGGTTATCAGCACCTGGATCATGACGTCGCAGTCGAGTGAACTGGCGGTCAAACAGGCAACGGCTCTTGCTGATGAGACGGCCAAATCCATGAGTCTGGAAGTCGGCAAGACATTCGATTTAGCAATGTCCGTTACCCGTACTCTGGGGAGCGCCTTCGAAGAAGGAGCCAAACACGATCCCATCCCGGATCGCGAATATCTCGACTCCATTCTCAAGAACACCCTTACCCGTAACAAAGAACTATCCGGCGCGTGGTGTACCTTCCCGCCCAATGCCTATGACGGGCCTGAGAGGGAAGAGAAGTACATGGAAGTGTACAAGGGCGCCTACCGCAACTGGTACCATCTGGTCGATGGTCAGGTTGCCGTGAGCTTTGCCGGCGCCGAAGGCATCTCCGGCGACTGGTTTGAAATTCCCATGGCCGGGAATGTGGAGACCATTACCAAGCCCTATCCGTGGGAAGCGGATGGCAAGAAGTTCTGGCTCTGCTCCACCGGTATGCCGGTCAAGGTCAACGGCAAGAATGCCGGTGTTGTGGGTGTGGACTTCTATTTGACCGATCTTCAGAATATTGTCGAAAGTCTGAAGATATTCGACACCGGCTATGCCTTCCTTCTGGCCAATGACGGGTCTTTTGTCGCTCACAAGAACAAGGACTACATCGGCAAGAATATCGGCGATTTCCAAAATCCGGACATCAAGGAAAAGCTGCTCCGGGCCATCAAGAACGGTGAGCCTTTTGTCCATAGCAAGGTTTCTTCCAACACAGGCAAGGAAAACTACTATTCCTATCAGCCGGTCATGATCGGAAAGACTGTCACTCCGTGGAGTCTGGTCGTCACCATTCCCATGGATGCGGTCAGGGCCGAGGCCAACCAGATCGCTTTGATCAGTTCTGGCATCAGTGCCGTGGCACTCATCGTTCTGTTGGTGGTTATTCTGTTGGTGGCCAATGCCATCATTTCCCCCATCAAGAAGGGTATCTCGCTCGCAGGCCTCATGGCCGAGGGTGATCTGACTGGTGACGTGGATGTGGATCAGAAGGATGAGGTGGGCCAGCTTGCCGATGCCTTGCGGACCATGTCCAACAACATCACTGGTGTCGTCGGGCAGGTCAGCGCAGCGACCGAGAATATTGCCTCGGGCAGTGAAGAGCTCGCCGCTTCGTCGCAGAGTCTTGCAGACGGCGCCAACACTCAGGCCGCCAGTGTGGAGGAGGTTTCTTCGTCCATTGAAGAGATGGCCTCCAACATTCAGGCCAATGCCGACAACGCCATCAAGACCGAGAAGATGGCCGTCAAGGCTGCCAAGGATGCCGAGGAGAGCGGCAAGGCCGTGACCCAGGCCATGGGTGCCATGACCGACATCGCCGAGAAGATCTCCGTCATTGAGGAGATCGCTCGTCAGACCAACCTCCTCGCGCTCAACGCCGCCATCGAGGCCGCCCGGGCAGGTGAGCACGGCAAGGGCTTTGCCGTTGTCGCCGCCGAGGTTCGCAAGCTCGCAGAGCGTTCCGGCACCGCAGCAGCCGAGATCAGCGAGCTCTCTTCCTCCACGGTCCATGTGGCCGAGGAAGCCAGCCAGAAGCTCAGCCAGCTCGTCCCTGATATTCAGGAGACCGCCGGACTCATTCAGGAGATTACCTCCGCAACCGGCGAGCAGCACACTGGTGTGGAGCAGATCAACAGTGCCATTCAGCAGCTCGACAACATCATTCAGCAGAATGCCTCCATGGCCGAGGAAGTGGCCTCCACTTCGGAGTCCCTCGCCGGCGAAGGTGTGCAGCTTCAGCAGACTACGAGTTTCTTCAATATCGGCCATACTGCCTCGCGGCCTACTCCGACCCAGCCGCGTCGCAACGTGACCGTAGCCCAGAAGAAGCCCGCAGCGATTCCCTCAGCACCCGTAGCCAAGCCCACTAACAACGGTATCGCCCTCGATATGGACGACGACTCCGACTTCGAAAAGTTCTAAGTCGATACGTCATAAACATAATCGGCCTGCCCCGCTGACACGGAGCAGGCCGATTTTTTCGCCTCCGGCGGCTGGGGGAAGGGAGGGAAAAACCCTTTGAGAAGGGTTCTTTCCCTCCCTTCCCCCAGACCCCCATCCCTCCCTTTTCCTAAACTTTTTGTAGGCGCATTCGCGCGGGTGCGCGGCCTTATGAGGCCGCGCACCTTTATTAAAGTTTTTGGTTTGAGGTTATGATGGGAAGGAGGAATAGTTATGCGGTGGAATACCCCGAGCGAAGCGAGCGCCAAAAAGTTTAGGAGGGTGTCGGGAACCCTTTACAAAGGGTTCCTGACCCGTCGGAGACGCCCGCCCGGCGAGGGCATCTCTTATTCTTCCTTCTTCTCGTCCTTCACCATGGGGATCAGTTCGTATTCGCGGGAACCGAGGCCGATCTTTTCGGCGTAGTCGAGGCCCATGCTCTCGGGTACGTGCTGATGAATGGCGGCGAACTTGGATTGACCGGGCATGACGCCGAAGGGCAGCTGACTGGGATAGAGCGGCGGCGCATCGTTGACGAGATCCATGGAGGCCTGATCCACGGCCACGGGGTCGAAGGAGGCGAGGATGCCGATGTCCGGACAGACGGGCGCATCGGTGAAGCCCACACAGTCACAGTCGGGCACGACGTCCATGACGAAGTTGACGTGCAGACACGGCTTGTCCTTGGTTTTGACGACACCGAGGGTGTATTCCATCATGCGCTCGAGAAATTCTTGCACACCGATCTTCCAGTTCACTTCGAGACCTTCGTGACGACAGGCTACGAAACAGCCGCCGCAACCGACGCAACGCTCGGGCGCGAGGGCGATCTTGCCGGTTTCCTCGTCGATGTAGAGGGCTTCGGTCTTGCAGACGTTGAGGCACGCCTCGCAGGCGACACAGTTCTCGGGGCGAACCACCGGGCCGGTGGAAAAGTGCTGGTGCATCTTGCCCTTCTTGCTGGCGCAGCCCATGCCCATGTTCTTGAGCGCGCCGCCGTATCCGGCCAGCTCGTGCCCTTTGAAATGGTTGACCGAGATGAGGAGGTCGGCCTCGGCAATGTCACGGGCGATGTAGGCGTCTTCTATGTGCTTGAGATTGATGGGGACGGCTTCTTCGGCAGTTCCCTTGAGCCCGTCCGCGATGATGACGGGCGCGCCCATGACGAGCGGATCCCAGCCATGACGGGCGGCACACATGTGGTGGGAGACTGCCTCGCCGCGCTGGCCTACATAGAGGGTGGAGGCGTCGGTGAGGAACGGCTTGCCACCGCATTCGGTGATGAAATCGAGGATGGGCTTCACCCAGAGCGGGCGCAGAAAGCCGGTGGTGCCCTGCTCGCCGAAGTGGATTTTGACGGCGGCCAGATCGCCTTCGGCGACCTCCTTGTTCAGGCCGACGGCCTTGAGCAGGGAGCGCATGCGCGCGTGGAACGGGGCCTTCATGGAAGCGCGGAGATTCCAGAAATATACTTTGGATGCCATGGCGTGATCCTTTGTTTCGGTGTTGTCGATACGGGGTTTGTATCACGACTGGCGTGGCGGAGGCAAAGAAAGCTCTTTATCATTTGCAACAACCCCCGTGCGACTTTATGGTGGGGGGAAAGCAAAGGAGAACAAATGCTTCTGAAAGGAAAGAAAGCTCTCATATTCGGCGTGGTCAATGACCGCAGCATTGCCTACGGCATTGCCAAACAATTTAAAGAACACGGCGCGAGGCTGGCGTTCAGCTATGCCGTGGACCCCATCAAGCGGCGGCTCGATCCCATCTGCGAGGAGCTGGACGGCGAGTTCATGTTCAAATGCGACGTGACCAGCGACGAGGATATCGAAGCGGGCGTGGAGAAGGTCAAGGAACAGTGGGGCGACGTGGACATTCTGGTCCACTCCATCGCCTATGCTGACCGTGAAGACCTCAAGGGCCGCTTCATCGACACCAGCCGCAAAGGGTACGGCGTGGCGCTGGACGTGTCTTCCTACTCTCTGGTGGCTCTGTGCCGGGCTTACGAACAGATGCTCAACCCCGGCGGCTCGGTGCTTACCCTGTCCTACTACGGCGCGGGCAAGGTGGTGGCCAACTACAACGCCATGGGTGTGGCCAAGGCCGCGCTGGAAGCGTGTGTACGCTACCTGTCCGTGGATCTGGGCGCGCGCGGCGTGCGCATCAACTCCATCTCTGCCGGGCCGGTCAAGACCATGGCGGCCAAGGGCATCTCCGGCTTCTCCACCATTCTGGACAAGATCGAGGAGAAGGCGCCCCTGCATCGGAACATCACCATCGAGGATGTGGGTAAGTGTGCCCTGTATCTCGCCTCGGACCTGTCCACCGGCACCACGGGTGACGTGATCTTCGTGGATTCCGGCTACAACATCATGGGGGTCTAAGTGGCGAAGCGAGGAAGGCGTCTCACCATACTGGTTGCCCAGCAGGAGGACTATGAGCGCGAGAGCATGGTCGCCCTGCTGCGCAAGGGGACCATCGATGTTCTGGAGGCCAAGGACGGCAAGGAGGCGCTGAATCTGGTGCGCTCCGTACAGCCCGACATCCTGGTCACCGACGTTGCGCTTGAGAAGGTGGACGGGCTGGAGCTGATCAGGAAAGGGCGCGAGTCTCATTCCGATCTCAAGGTCGTCGTTGCTTTCGGTCCCTACTCTCCGCGTTCCCTCGTGCGGGCCGTGGAGCTTGGTGTGGACGTCTTCGTCAGCCTGCCCGTGGACGGCCGCAAGCTGCGCGCCGCAGTCATGAAGTGCGCCAAGGAGATCGCCACGGCCCGCCGCATGGCTCAGGCCGATTATTCCCTGCGCCAGTTGCTGGATTTCTTCCCGTCACCGGCCGTGTTGGTGGATGGCTACGACGTTACCTACATCAACCGCCGTCTGGCAGACTATCTTGGCTACACTGACTACGAAAGCATGAGCGAGCTGGACATGGGCGTGGAGGATTTCATCGTCAAGGTCAATGGCGAGACCTATGACACCCATCCGACCCACTGGATTCGGGACATCATCGAAGACCAGTTGGATCGCGATCACATGGTGCATATCGAGAATCCGCGTCATCCCGATTCTCGCCCCAACGCTTTCGGTGTGACTTTCAACCAGTTTCCCGGTTCCGATCTTCGTCTGTTCACCTTTCAGGATGTGTCCGGGCTGGAGGACGAGCGGGCGCATCTTGAGGACGAGGCTTCCACCGATCCGCTCACCAAGGCGCTCAACCGTCGCAGTTTTCTGCGTCAACTCGGTCAGATGGCTGCATCCGGGGCGTCCTTTTCCCTCGTCATGTTCGACATAGACCATTTCAAGTCCATCAACGACACCTACGGTCACGACGTGGGCGACGCGGTATTACGCGAAATTTCCCAGCTTGTGCGCGACAATGTTCGAGAGAACGATACCCTGGCCCGTTGGGGTGGCGAGGAGTTCATGGTGCTCTCCAAGTCCGATATGGAGCGCGCCAAGCGCGTGGCCGAGCGGCTTCGCCATGCTGTCGAGATCTTCTCCTTCACAGGTGTGCCGCGTCAGATAACGTCCAGTTTCGGTGTCGCACTACACGAGAAGGGCGAGTCCGCAGACGATCTCGTCAAGCGGGCCGACGAAGCGCTGTACGAAGCCAAGGAGACCGGAAGAAACAAGGTCGTCGTTGGGTAAAATCAGGACTTGAGGTCGGCCTTCGGCCTCCGATTGTCAGGTGATTTCCCCTCTGGCGGCCAAAGGGCTATACCCTTTGGAATCCCATTCTGCGGCTGTCGCCGCAAAGTTATTATTTGGACATAATATTGAGTTCGTAGAGCCCCGAGCGAAGCGAGCGCCAAAAAGTTTAGGAGGGTGTCGGGAACCCTTTACAAAGGGTTCCTGACCCGTCGGAGACGCCCGCCGGCGAGGCATTCTTCATAAGGAATATTACCATTCCTTCCCTTTTTTACGTCCTGCCTGTATAGAAACGCTAGGAGTTGTGAAATCTGACGTCAGGGAGACCTCATGCACCACAAGTCGGGCGGTATTATCGGAGCGCACTTTTCTTCGGACGAGGAGCGCCATGATTACGTGGCGCACCGCATCGAAGAGAAACTGACCGACTATGTAGATTACGACTTCACTCTCCTCGAAGTCCGCGCCCTGAACATCTTCTTTGACCTCGCCCAAGAGGTGCGCGGAAGGGATATGTTCTACGCCGTGTGCCTGATGATTCCCCGTGTGCTGTTCGGGCTGAAGGCAACCATCTATATTTTGGAAGACCAGGACACCTTTGTGGTGGGCGGCACGTCTGGTGACAAGAGCGTCATGGAGCCGACCCGCACATGGGACGATGAACTGACCGATAAGGTCGTCTACAAAGATGACCGTATGTTCGTGCCCATCCGGTGCAACCCGGAATACGCCAACCTGCTCGCCTTTGAGCCTCGGAACCATATCATAGGCTGTTTCGAGATGTGGCCTTCCTCTTCCCTGACCGAACACCAACGTCTGTTTCTTGAGAAATACGTCAACCGTATTGGCTACCAACTCCACCATCGCCTGATTCGCTCGCGGAACCGCGAACATATCCGGTTCATCAAGTCCATGGTTCAGGACATCGGCCACAATGTCATTGTTCCGAACATGTACTTCAAGCTCTATTTCAATCGTCTGAAACGGCGCATTGAAGAGCTGCACGTCTCCACCGAAAAGGTGCTCATATCCATGGGGGAATGTGGCCAACAATCCTGCATTGATGTGGGTAACGAGCTGGCGCTCACCGCTGCTTCCATCGAAAGCCAGTATCAGGAGATTTACCGTCACTACGAGGTCACCTCCATGTTCCTTGAGACGCTGCTGCGCCGCCGTCATTTCGAGGAGGGGCGCTACGTGCTCATGAAACGCGAGGTAAACCTGCGTACCGGTGTGTTGGAGCCGCAGGTGGAGCGTTGCCGTCAGCGTTTCGAGGAGAAGAATATTGAGATCGGTTTTGCCCTTGGTGGCGTGCCTGATCAGGTTATTCGTCTCGTCATGGACCCTGGCCTAATCGCGCAGGTCTACGCCAACTATTTTTCCAATGCCCTCAAGTATACCGAAGAGGCTACCCTGCCGGATGGCCGGACCGGACGCTTTGTCTCCTATGGCTGGCAGGTACTCAAGGATCACTTCGGGCCGGACAAACCCGGCATCAAGATGTGGGTTGTCTCAACCGGCAGGCCGCTTGATCTCGAGAACCCCATGGATGTGTTCAAGCCCGGTTTCCGGGCTGACAACGTGGCCAAGGAGAGCGGCTCGGGCCGAGGGCTCTACTTTGTCCGTCAGGTGGTGGAATTGCATGGTGGCACCGTTGGGTACGAACACAACGAACACGGCAATGAATTCTCGCTGATCCTGCCCTTTGAGCAGGAGGAAAACCTTGAGTGATCTACTTTCGACAGCGCATGAAAAAGCGGGCCGTCCAGTTGGATGGCCCGCTTTGTTTTTGCGGGGAGTTTCTATCCTGATCGTTGCGCCATCTGCGCCTCTCTCTTGACCAGCATGCGTCGGTAGTACGACAGACAGAGGCAGGTCATGGGCAGGGCGATGAGCAGACCGAGGAAGCCGAGCAGCTTGCCCCAGACGGACAGGGCCAAAAGGATCATCCACGGAGACAGGCCGAGGCTTTCGCCCTGAATCTTGGGGACGAGGAAGCCGTCCTGAATGATCTGCACCGCGCAGACCACCACAAGGGTGAGCAGCATGCCCATCCACGGAGACGTACCGGTCTCGATGCCGCCAAGGCCACCGAGGAAGATGGCCGGGATGATGCCAATGGTGCCGAGATACGGTGCGATGTTCAACACGCCGATGAGCATTCCCATGACCAGCGCCATGGGCAGGCCGATGATCAGAAATCCGATGGAGAGCAGCACACCCACGATCAGGGCTATGGTCACCTGGCTGCGGAAGTAGCGGCTCATGGTGTGTTCGAATTCTTCAATGAAATCAACGATACCTTCGCGGTACTGACCGGGGATGTAGTCCTGCCAGCCTTTCTGGATCTTGCCGAAGTCGGCCAGCAGGAAGACCAGATAGAGCAGGATGATACCCAGTGTCAGGAAGCCGCCCAAAAAGGATGCCGTGCCGCGCAGCACGCCCTTGATGCCGGGCATGATCTTGTCGAATACGCCCTTGGCCACGGTTGCCGCGCCATCACTGGTGAAGAGGTCCTGAATATCCTTGTTGTTTATGGCCTGACGAATCCAGTCCCACAGGTCCGGCGGCAGATGCGCTTTGACCCGCGCCGCATATTCCTGATTGGTAGCGAGGTCGCGCAGCACCCGGCCCATGGAGGCGAACTCCGCGCCCATCATGGGGAGAATGGTCATGACGATGCCTGTGGCCGCTCCGATCACCAGCAACACGGTCAGCAGCACCGCCAGCATACGGCTGTGCAGTTTTTCTTCCAGAAAAGCCGTAATGGGATTGAGCAGGTACGCGAGCAGCAGGGCAGACACGAACGGAATCAGGGCGCTGGACAGGTAGCCCAGCAGCCAGATCAGTCCGATGACGAATCCGGTCCCCATGAGCATGCGGACAACGCTGTCAAAAGTATATGGCTTGTCAGGTGCGATCATGTACGCCTCGTTGTTGCAGTTGTTCCAGAATGTCTAACAGCCACAAGGGGTTTGTTCAATGGTTGCGGTGGAATTTGGGGAAGAGGGAATATGAGGTCGGCCTGCGGCATCCTATCCTGATTTCTCCCCTACAACACCAGCGCACTCAAAGCCGCTCCTCCCAGAACGACCCAGAGGACGTCGAGCTTCATGCGCAGCGCGAGAAACGCGGCGATGGCGACAAAGGCGCGCAGGGGCGACCAGTCTGTGGCAACGGCGAATTGCGCGGCCACGGCGGCCATGAGTCCGACGAGAGAGACGAGACTGCCCTTGAGTGCTCGGCGGGCCAATGGCGAGGCCACGATCCGGTCGCCGAAGGTGGTGGCGGCACAGACGAAAATGAGCGACGGCGTGAAGACGGTGATGGCGGCCACGGTGGCACCGAGCGTCCCGGCCACGATGTAGCCTACGAAGGCAGCGGTCATGACGATGGGCCCGGGCGTGATCTGACCAAGCGCGATGCCGTCCATGAACTGGGCGCTGGTCAGCCAGCCGCGTACTTCCACCACTTCATGCAGCATGATGGGCACGGAAACATAGCCGCCGCCATAGGCGAAGCAGTCGATCTTGGCCATGAGAAGGCCGAGATTGAAGAGCGTGGGATCAACGAACCAGAGCAGGATCAGAAAGGCGAAGAACAGTAGCGCGAAGACCACGGCCGCGACCATGGGACGGCCTACAGTGTGTTCATGTTCTGTCGGAGGCAATCCTCCCTGTTCGGCGCGGAAGGTGAACACGGCCAGTGCGCAGACGGTCAGCAGGGCGAGGATCGGATTGCCGCCCATGGCCAGCCAGATACCGGCGGTGCAGGCCAGTAATTTTGTCGGGAGTGTGTCCAGATAACGGCGCGAAAAATTGATGGCCGCGTGAAAGATGAGTGCCACCACGATCAGTTGCAGGCCTGAGAAGGCCGCCTTGATCATCGGCACGTCCATGGCGTGGAAATACAGGGCCGACAGTCCGAGCATGAGCAAAAAAGCAGGCAGGCCAAAGCCGAAGTACGCCACCAATGCGCCCGGGCCACCGCGTGCTCTCAGGCCCACATAGGCCGCCATCTGCATGGCAGTGGCGCCCGGGATGGCCTGTGCCACGGACATGCCGAGTTTGAAGCTGCGCTCCGAGAGCCATTGTTCACGCTCCACAGCCATGCTTCTTATATACGGCACCATGGCAGGGCCGCCAAAAGCGGTCAGGCCGAGGCGGAGAAAACGTATGAGTATCTGAACAAGCGATGGCGTCTGCATGTCAGGTTTGTGCCACGCCGAACGATGCGTGGCAAGGAGGGAAAAGAGGAGAGGATGCCGCTTCGCGGCGATTGTCAGGTGATTTTGCCTCTCGGCGGGCTTAAGGCCGAGGGCCTTAAGAATCCTATATGCGCCTTCGGCGCGGAAATAAATTGCGCCAAAGGCGCAGAGTGGGATTCCAAAGGGTTATAGCCCTTTGGCCGCCGGAGGCGAAATCACCTGTCAAAAGGAGGCCGAAGGCCGACCTCCTATCCTGATTATCTATCGAGGTGGCCCACCTTCAGGCACACAGACTGTGCCGCTGCCCATGTTTTGGCAGAGCCCGGTGACGGTGCCGTGTGGCGACTGGAACGAACATTCTCCGCTATTGGAGACGCCGGAACAGGCCTCATAGGCTTCGGGCGGCGGTCCCATTCGTCCTCCACCTTGGCGTCCTCCGCCCTGTGGCCCTCTGCCACCAACCTGCATGGACATGCCCTGCTGCCCTCCGTGACGCGGCATGTTGAAATCCTGCTGACGAGTATTGGAGCCGTAGGAACCGGGATTGCCGCCTCCCTTCCATGTGGGGATGCGCTTGAAAAGCGGCTGGTAATAGACGGCAGTGCCGCCGCGTACACAGCGCACGTAGTTGTCGATGCGAATGTCGTCCCCCTGCGGGCCATGGCCTTGGGAAAAACGGCTCGGATCACCGGACTTGGGGTCACTGCGCTGGGCGCCCGCGCCGTGTACATCGAGAAAACGCTTGGAGGCATTGGAGCGGGGCGGCGCGAAATAGCCCATGGCCCGGCCAAAGGCGACGTAGACTGCACGGTCTGGCTTGGGACCATCGAGATGGGTGGTGGAGGTCCAAAAATAGGACTCGGGATCACTGACCATGAACTTGGGATCAATGGCTGCGGAACGGCTCGTCTGAGGACTGCGGGTGTAATCCACGATGGACTGCAATTCCTTGGCATTGGGCAGACGCCAATCCTTGTGTCCGCCCAGATTCAGGTTGTCGCAATAGGAGAGGGCGCTCTCCCAGTTCATGGGCGTACCGCTGTCCCGTTTTTGCCATGTGAGGCCGGTGGCCTTGTCCATGACCGTGCTGCCGTTGGCTTCAAATGAGTTCTTGCCGTAGAGGGGATTGCCGCGCACGTAGCGCATGTATTTACGGCCCTGCTTGCCCCGGCCGTTGATGGGATACCCCTTGATGCGTCCGTCCGCGAAGTTCACGCCAAAGGCGGTGGCGGAACCTCCCATGGTCGTGGAAACATATTGGGTGGCGGACCAGTCCTGACAGTCTATGAGACGTTCGCCCCGTCTTGTGTCGCCGTATTCGAAATCAAAGTAGCGGGTGTCGAGATAGGGGATGGCGTTCTGTTCGGTGGGTTGTCCCCAGCCATTGAAGTTTATGAGAGAATACAACTCCTTGATGGTGGGCGCGCGCCAGTCGTCATAGCCGCCTACACGGCATTCCTTGGCTCCGTCCACGGCTGCATTCCACGACATCTTCATGCCCCGTTCCCTGACCCACATGAGGCCGGTGACGAGGTCGGTGACGGTGCCGTCGCCGTTGTCCAGATAGCGGGCCTTGTTGCCCTTGAATTGGGCATCCTGCCCGTTGAACGATTGCCCCGGCTCCGGGCATGCGATCTGGCGGGATTTGTTGAAACAGGCTTCCTGCCCGGTATCCACGATGGGATAGGACTCTCCATAAGCATGGCTGCTCAGCGCCACAATCATCGTCGCGGCAAAAATCAGTGTTCGAAACATAACTCACCCTTTTTATAGCCAACAACGTTTCAGAATGGGGAAGGATGACAACAAACCATAGGGTTCACCATTATATATGGGAGGGGCAGAAGAGAAAGAGCCTTCAGCGTGGTTGCGCTGAAGGCTCCTGATGGTTTGCTTAGGCCTCGGCTTTTTTGTCGAAATCAATCTTGTCCAGGCGGTCCTGAATGAGATGGACGTGCAGGCGCAGGGAGTAGATGTAGTCCGAATAGGACAGTGGCACCGAGGTCTCCATGACTTGTCGATCCAACTCCTCCAGACGGGCCCGCATATTCTGGGCCTGCTCCAGCGTGGTGATGTCGTATGCCTCGATGTCGAGCTCCTTGAGGTGCTTGTACCACTTGAAGATACGGCGGCGGATCTGCCAGCGGTAGGCGGGTGGTGTTACCTTGAAGAGCGGATAGAGCAAAGTCAGCAGCGGGATGAGCAGAATCTTGAGGCGTTCCAGATTGACGGCCAGCGCATAGGGCAGGAAACGCATCAGGAACGGCGCGCCGTTCTTGTAGAAGCTGGCGGCTTCGTCGGTGAGCGGGAAGAGCAACCCTTTGTTGTTAGGGAATGTTCCCGGCATGGCGAAGATGTCGCCCTTCATGTGGATATCCGCTGCGGCCAGCAGAAAGAGGTACTTGATGGCAGCGTGGATATCGTCCCGCACCACGAGGTTGGCCGTGGGCGCGAGCATGCTGATGTCCTTGGATGGCAGGTCATTGGCCAGATCCAGGGCGCCATGCGGCAGGATGAGCCGCTGGAGATAATGATGGGACCTAGAGTACGCCTCGGCGCGGTCAAAGGACATCAGCTCGATATTGTCCGACGGGTCGCTCAGCGTTTCAATGACCTTGGATTTGACCCCGGCGATGAGGAACAGCACGTCGATTTCATCTTTGCGTAACGCGGGAATGGCGGTGGCTGCACCCACTTCCATGAGCTTGGTGTTGTCTTTTTCAATGCCGTTCTCGGAAAGGATACGGGAGATGACAAAGTTGGTACCGCTGCCTTCCGGCCCGATGGCGATGCGCAGACCTTTCATGTCCGAAATTTTCTTCACCTTGAGGTCTTTTCGATAGAAGACCCACAGCGGTTCATAGTAGAGTGATCCAAGGCTGCGCAGGTCGGGGTGTTGTTCCGGCGTGGCGATGCCGCCCTGCATGAAGGCCGCGTCTACCTTGGAGTCCGCTGCGCTCATGCGTTCCAGATTATCCATGGACCCATTGGTCTCGATGATTTCCAGCTCGATGCCCTGTTTTGCGAAGTATTCGGCATATTGGCGGGCATATTTAAAATATGCACCCGTGGGGCTGCCAGCAGCAATGGTCACCTTGGTGGGCGGTGCCGGATCAGCGTATTGCCACGCGATCCACAGAGCGGCCGCAAGGGTGATGATTGCGCCGCCGTATACAAGCGCAGACATGAGCAGATGGGATTTCAGTATCTTGAGCATGAGACCTGCCGGGTTGATGGTTTCACGCACGATACCCAAAGCAACAGGCAGGGGCAAGCCGTTGATATAGACAGCCCGGTTACTTTTGGGGGAATCAGGCGTGAGAGCCGCCCATGCGGGCGGATAAAGAATGGACTAGCAGGGTTTTCAACCCTCCACCCGACCAAAGGCCGAGGGCCTTTGGAATCCCGTCTGCGCCTGTCGGCGTAAAGTTATTTAAAGGGAAATTGTTTGAGACCGAAGGGCTTCGAGCGAAGCGAGCGACAAAAAGTTTAGGAGGGTGTCGGGAACCCTTTACAAAGGGTTCCTGACACGTCGGAGACGCCCCTGCGGCGAGCAGTCGCCGAAGGCTAAGGCTTTCCTACTTTACGGCTACCCAGCTTGAGGCCATTGAGACCAGCGTCACGCAGCCAGCCAGCAGGGCTACCTGCTCAAGCGGCATGAACTGAATTTCGATGAGAAACGGCGGGAAATTGAGTGCGTCGGCAGAGGCGGCATGAACTGCATAGAGCAATCCGATGCCGAGGCCTGAGCCGAGAATGCCTTGCAGGAAACCGCCGGTAAGGAGCGGCCAGCGAATGTAGCTGGGTCGCGCACCGACCAGAGACAGGATCTCCACCTCGTCCATGCGGGTCATGAGCGAAAGTTTGATGGTGTTGTGCACCACGAGGGAGACGATGAGCGCGAGGAAGCCGAGAATGGGCCAGATGATGACGCGGGTCACGGTCATCCAGCCTTGGGCCAGGTCTGCCTGGAAGGGCGTGTAGTTGACCTTCTCGACGCCGGGCAGCGACTTGAGGGATGTCAGGATCTTGGCCGCCCATCCATCAGTCTGGGCATCGGGCGGTACCTTGAATAATGCCAGACCGGAATAGGGCAGCGGGTTGTTGTCTGCCAGCCATGAAAAATCGCCGGTCTCGCCCAGCGTGGAGGCAAGTTCGGTCAGGGCGTTCTCCGGGGTGAAGGTCTGGAAATCGTCGAGGTGCTCCATGTTCGTGACCTTGTCCCAGTCTTTGAGCACTTCTTCGGTGGGATAGTCCGCCTTCCAGTACATCTGAAATTCCACTTCGCCGCGCGACTTGAGGATTTCCAGATTCACGTTGTGCAGGCCGGTAAGGATGAGGCCGGTCAGGAGCGTGACCATGCCAACGGCTACCAGCGTGAGCAGCTGGGCAACGGGATGCAGGGCAAAGTCGGCAATGCCGCGCCCGGTGAGTCGGAAAAGCTGACCGATCACAACAGTTCCTCCTCGTCTTCGAGATCGTAAACGGTGTCACCGTCAGAGACAATGCGTCCGTCTTGGAGGTGGATAATGCGCGCATCGGGAACACAGTCCAGCACTTCGCGGCTGTGGGTCGCCATGACCACCGTAGTGCCGTATGTATTGAACTGCTTGAAAATTTCCATGAGATGCATGGTCAGATCAAAGTCGAGGTTACCCGTGGGCTCATCCGCGAGGATCAATTCCGGGTTCGCCACCATGGACCGGGCAATGGCCACGCGTTGTTGTTCACCGCCCGACAGGCGTTCGCAGGGCGAGTAGCTTTTGGTCTCCAGTCCCATGGCGCGGACAATGGCGCGCACGCGGCGTTCCAGATGGGTTCGAGGCATGCCGCGAACTTCCAGTGCCATGGCAACGTTATCGAACACTGTCCGTTTCGGGAGAATCTTGAAGTCCTGAAAAACCACGCCCACTTTGCGGCGAAGCAGGGGGACGTGACGTTTCTTCAGCCTGTTGAGCTGCACGCCAGCGACGGTGGCCCTGCCGCGAGTAACGGGCAGCGCGCCGTACAGCAATCTGAGCAGTGTGGTCTTGCCCGCGCCGGAGTGGCCGGTCAGGAAGAGAAATTCACCCTTGTCCAGATTGAACGAGATGTCCTTGAGCGCCCAATAGGCCCCGAAGTTGTATGAGAGGTGGTCGACCTTGATCATATGATTCTGTGGTGTACCCGTTCCTGGACTTTTTGGGAAGTTGCGCTTTGTTGATTGAAGGTAAATCAGAAGATGAAGTCGGCCTGCGGCCTCGCGAGCGATAAAAAGTTTTTGAGATTCTTAAGAACCTTTTACAAAAGGTTCTTAAGCCGTCGGAGACGCCGCCCGGCGAGGGCTTCTTTTCCCTAATTCATCGCGTATCGTTCGATCTTGCCCTTGTAGGCCATGACACCATCAACCACACCACGGGCGAGATATTCGAGATATTCCTTGCTCTTGAGTCGCTTGGCTTCTGTCTTGTTGGTCAGATAACCGAGCTCAACCAGCACCGAGGGCATCTTTGCACCCATGAGAACGTAGAAGGGCGCCTCCCGGGTTCCTTTGCTCTTGAGCTGCCAGCGGCGACGTACCCGGCTGAGCGTGCTGGACTGCACATCGCTGGCCAGATCGCGGCTCTCCTTGATCTTGGAGTTGACCATGAGGTCGGTGAGAATGAACTGGAGATCGGAAATGGAGCGCGGATCAACGGCGTTCTCTCGGGCTGCGATACGAACGGCGTCCTTGGATTTGGCGAGGTTCAGGCTGTATGTCTCAAGACCGTTGACCTTGCGGCTGCGGTTGGCATTGCAGTGAATGGAAAGGAACAGGTCTGCCTTCTTGACGTTGGCCATGGCCGTGCGCTGCTCTAGGCGAATGAATGTGTCGTTGGTGCGTGTAAAATGAATGTTGAACCCCTTCTCCTGAAGCATGTCGCCAAGGATCTTGGCAAAGCGGAGGTTCACGTCTTTTTCACGCAAGCCGTTGGATACGGCGCCGGGGTCTTTGCCGCCATGGCCGGGGTCGATCATGATGGTGCGGACCGTGAGGCCGAGCTGTTCAAGCAGGTCGCCAGCCTGGGACTTGGAACCGCTGGGCGGGCGATACTTGGAGTTGGCCGTGGTTTTCTTGCCCGAGGACTTGGCCGGAGCAGCCGTGGCCACGGGGGTGCTGCCATCAGGCGAATACACGTCAATGACGATGCGGTAGGGATTGTCCAGCGGGAACACTTTGTATTCCTGCATGGACAGAAAATCGAGGACCACGCGGGTGGTGTCCTTGTTGTATTGGCCGGTGCGGATGGAGCGGAGAATGCCGTCGGAGACAGTGGTGGCCGCGGTAACGTCGTGGCCGAGACGTGAGCCTTGCAGGTCGATGTAGAGGCGGTGGGGGCGGTTCACGGCCGGGTTCGGGTCGAGCACCTGATAGCGGTATTTGACGCGGCCATCCAGCTCGAGCACCACGCGGGTGTATTCGTCACTGGATTTGTAGCGGACCGTATCGAGATGGGCGATGCCGGACGGATCCCTTGGTCTGGCCGGAGCCTTCTGGACAGCGGCTTTCTTGGGCGTGGATTTGGGTTTGGCGGCAGCGGCCTTGGACGGGGCGCTTTTGCCCTGTGCTTCAGCTATGGACTGATTGTATTTGCCGAGCTTCTTCAGATACGCCTTGGCCTTGGAGTGCATGTCGGAACGGGGGTAGTCCACGATGATGCGGGCCAGATCCTTGCGGGCGGCAGATGTCTCTTTGAGGCGGCGGGCATAGATGTCGGCCCGGTGATAGAGGCAGTCGTCGGCCCAACCATGGCGGGGGAATCGGCTGACAACACGGCCGAAGTAGTCTGCGGCACGGCGGAAGTCGGACTTGAGACCGCTTTGACCGCCGAGCTCCTCATGTACGCGGCCCATGTAGTAGAGTGCTTTGGGAGCGTAGGAACCGTTGGGGTCCGCTTTGTAGCAGCGGGAGAAATTCTTCTCCACCTTTTGCCAGTTGGAGCGGTATTTCCGTTTCTTTTTATTCTTGATGAGGGCGTGAAAATCGGAATGTCCCACGATGAAGTAGGACTTGGCCGACTGGGCCATGGAGGAATCGGGGACGCCCACCAGTAAAGATGCCAGCGCCAGGAGCGCCAGAATGGGCACGATTCGTTTGATGACGGTATGTAGCGTTTTCATGACGGTTCGCTAACCGAATATTCCTGTTTCCTGTTCGTTAGGCCAAGTTTTGCAGGGCGCACGATTGGATCCTAGATTCTGGCCGCATTCTCAAGAAAAATCTAAAAAAAGTCCAGAAAAAGAATGCGATTGCTGTGGAAAAGTGACTCGTGTCATGGACAGTGCGGCGTCCAAAGGAGCTGATACGGGTTAGGCCATGCCCGTCAGCAGCCATTCGGCCCAGTCCTCTCGACCGTTGTTTCGTGCCATTTCTGCCGCTTTTTGCCAGTTATATTCAACATTCACGAAATCGGCATCCCACAGCCCGTCACGTCGTTCCACGATGGCGTACTTTGCGTGGGGCGATCCAGAGGCCATGATGTGTGGCGGATCATCATCGTCATAGGCGGGCAGGCCGACGCTGCCGGGATTGATAAGTGTCCGGTCATGGCAGCGTGCCAGTCCCGGGTGGTGGGAATGCCCTGCCAGAATCAGCGAGCTGTGGATGGCCTCGGGCAGGATGTCGTCTTCCATCTCTGTGCAATCCCGAACGGCAGGCAGGCCCGTAGTGATATCCTCCAGCAGGTATTTCAAGTCATCCTTGGGGGTGCCGTGGCAAAGCAGGATGGTGTCATCCATGAGTTGCGTGGCAGGCAGTGACCGGAGCCATTCCATGCCGTCCTTGCCGATCCCGTCCACGGTGGTTTTGAAGGTCGGGATGCCTTCCCATTGCGGGCCGCCTTCCAGCAGGATGCGATCCTGATTGCCGAGGATGGTTGGAATCTCCAGTTCGCGGAGAATCTCCCATGTCCCGGCCGGGTCGAGGGGACCATAGAATATGTCGCCCAGATTGACGACGCGGGTGATGCCTCGCCGGGCGATGTCATCAAGGGTCGCTTTCAGGGCAAGCGAGTTGCCATGGATGTCAGCCAGGACAGCGATGGAAGTGTGCGTGCTCATGCGAGGGACTCTTGGATAAATTTGAACAGAATGCAAGTTTGTGAACCTTAATAATGAGTAAAGAGGGAAGAGGATGCCGCTTCGCGGCGATTGTCAGGTGATTTCGCCTATCTCTGCTGTCTACATCCGTAAAGCTCGAAGACTCGCTAACGGCTGAAGCCCGGCGGGCAAGGACTCGCGCCCTTGCATCCCGCTTATGCGCCTTCGGCGCGAAAAATTATTGCGCCAAAGGCGCAGGTTGGGATTCCAAAGGGTCTCTCCCTTTGGCCGCCGGAGGCGAAATCACCTGACAATGGAGGCCGCAGGCCGACTTCCCCTTTTGCCTTTCCCTTTACTAACAAGCCTCAACCCATTACAGAATGCTTGGCGGCCATGTGTGCCGCACATAAAGGAGACATTTTGGCTAAACAACCCAAGCTTCATTATATGGGCAACCGCTACATGCTCAAACGGAGCATCAGTTACTTCGCCCCCTATAAAGGGCGCGTGGCATTCGCCGTGCTGGCCATGCTGCTGTACGCCCCCATCGCCCCTGCCCTGGGCTGGCTGACGAAATACGTCACCGACGAGGTGCTCATCGCCAAGGATATGGCGACGCTGAAAATGTGCATCGTGGGTCTGGTGGCTCTCATCATCTTCAAGGGTGTGTTCCAGTTCTGTCAGGTGTATGTCATGAACTCCACGGGTATTCTGGTGCTGAAAGACATGCGCAAGGCCCTGTTCGACAAGATCATCCGCCTGCCCATGCCGTTCTTTGCCGAAAGCGAAATCGGCATGCTCATGAGCCGTATCACCAATGATGTGGTGGCTGTGCGCCAATGTTTGCCCAGCGTCATCATGTTCATCCGGCAGATATTCACCCTCATCGGACTGATCGGTACGGTCATCTATCTGGATGCTTATCTGGCATTCTGGTCGTTGATTGTCATGCCCGTGGCCTTGTTCCCCATCATCTGGTTCGGCAAGAAGGTCCGTAAATACGGCCGCAAGATGCAGGCCGAGCTGTCTGGGGTCAACGTGGTGCTGGAGGAATCCTTCTCCGGCGTGAAGGTCATCAAGGCGTTCGCCAATGAAATGCGCGAAAGCATGCGGTTCCATGCAGAGAACAAGAACCTGGCCAAGGCGATCATCCGACAGATCTTTTACAGCGAATCTTCTTCCCGCGTCATGGACTTCGTGGCCGCAGGTGCTGGCGCAGGCGTGCTCTGGGTCGGTGGCTCCCGCGTCATCGAAGGCGTCATGACCCCCGGTGATCTGACCGCGTTCCTTGTCTGCCTTGTGCAGCTCTATGAGCCGATTAAAAAGATCAATATGTCCAATAATCAGATCCAGCAGGGGCTGGCCGGTGCCGAGCGCGTCTTCGATATCTTTGATTCGCCCGAGATCGTCATCGAACAGGAAGGCGACAAGGTCTTTGATGGCAACTTCAAGGAACTGGCCTTTGAGGACATCCACTTTTCCTATCCCGATGCACCCCGTCCTGCACTGGACGGCGTGTCCCTGACCATTCAGGCAGGACAGCGTGTGGCTGTTGTCGGCCCCAGTGGATCGGGCAAGACCACGCTGGTCAACCTTATCCCCCGCTTCTACTCTCCGCAGCAGGGTGCGATACGGCTCAATGGTACGCCGTTGGAAGAGTTCACCCTGCCGAGTTTGCGCATGGGGCTTGGACTTGTTTCGCAGGACACCTTCCTGTTCAACGATTCCGTGGTGGCGAACATCGCCTACGCCCGTGACGAGTATGACTTGAACGATGTGAAGCGCGCAGCTGAAGCCGCCTATGCCCACAAGTTCATCATGGAGATGCCCGAAGGGTACGACACCGTGGTGGGCGAAAGCGGCGTGAAGATTTCCGGCGGCCAGAAGCAGCGGCTCACCATTGCCCGCGCCATCATGAAGAACCCGCCGCTTCTCATTCTCGACGAGGCCACCAGTGCGCTGGATACCGAGTCCGAGCGCGTGGTGCAGCAGGCGCTGGAGAATCTCATGCAGGGGCGCACTTCCATCGTCATTGCTCATCGCCTGTCCACCATCCTCACCGCAGACGTCATTGTGGTTATGGAGCAGGGTAAGATCGTCGCAACCGGCACTCACAAGGAGCTGCTGGCGACCTGCCCGCTGTATGATCGCCTGTACCAGATGCAGTTTGATGATTCCGCCGTGGAGAGTGAATAAAGTCAGGTAGTTGTCATTGATATAATGAATGTTCCCCGTATCTCTATGGACAAGAGATGCGGGGAATTCTTTTGGCCGCGTACGGAGCAAAGATAAAAAAATAATGGGTTGGCAATAAACCCCGTGGTCGTGTAGCTTTTCCCAAAACGGCGATGCCGCCTTCCGAAATCACAATGAAGTTTGGACTGTTGTAATGAACCTGCTTGTCGTCAACATATCTGACATGAAGCTCTCGACCAGAGCCGAGGACGTGATCGTCACGTATTCCCTCGGGTCTTGCCTGGGTGTCACCGCCTATGATCCGGAGTTGCGGATCGGTGCCATGGTTCATTGCCTGTTGCCTACATCCACTGCCGCCAGACACAAATCGCGCGAGAACCCGTTCATGTTCGTGAATACGGGGGTCGCCATGATGGTCCGGCAACTGGTGGACAAAGGCGCGGAGAAGAAGCGGTTGATATTCAAGGCTGCCGGAGGAGCGAACATGCGAAATGACAATTTGTTCAACACGGGCGCGAGAAATTTCGAGGCCCTTGAGAAGCTGTTCGCGCGGAATCATGTGCAGCTCGCCGCCAAAGAGGTGGGAGGTACCGTGCCAAGGACCCTGTTCCTTCATTTGGAGGACGGGCGCACGGTGGTTCGTTCTCTCGGGGAGGAGACGGAATTATGAATCGACGCGAAGAAATATTGGCTCGGGTGGCCGAGGTGGTGGCCATCCCCAGCTGTGCGCCCAAGGCGGCGGCTTTGTTGGGAGATCCCAATGCCGATATCAAGGATCTGGCCCGCGTCATCGAACATGACCCGGGGCTGACGGCAAACCTGCTCAAGGTGGTCAACGCCTCCTTTTTCAGCGGTAGCCGTCCCATGTGCACGGCCAAAGATGCCATCGTGAAACTGGGCACCAGCCAGGTGTTGCAGTTCGTCATTTCCACGGGTGTGGCCCTGTCCTATGTCCGGACAGTGGAAGGCTATGATCTGGCTCCGAATATGCATTTGCAGCATTCGGTCACCGTTGGACTGGCTGCCCGAGAGGTGGGTGAAGTGCTGGGGCTGGATGTGCCGGATTATACTTATACCGCCGGGTTGTTGTCCGGCATCGGCAAGGTGCTCATGGGCGCCTACGTCAAGGTCAACGTGCATCCCATTTTGGAGCTGGCTCTGGAGCGGGGGGTGCCCTTTGACAAAGCCGAGGATATGGTGCTCGGCATCAACCACGCCGAAGTGGGCGGTATTCTGCTTGAATCATGGCACTTGCCGCCTGAGATCACGAACGTGGTCCGTTACCATCTGCGCCCGGATGAGTATAAAGGAGAAAGCCTGGTGCTGGATCTGGTCCATATCGGCAACGTGCTGGCCAAAATGATCGGCGTGGGACTGGGCGTGGACGGCCTGAACTACACAGTGTCCAACGAGGTGGTGGAGCGTCTTGGACTCTCCCCAGACATGATGGACCTGGCCGCGGTCAACGTGGTAGACAAGGTCGGCGAGGTCTACGACCTCTTTGTCGAATGCTCCTGCGACACCTGCACGATTTAATTGTTTATAATATCAAGAAAAAAAGGCCGGGAGAGCATGATGCGCTCCCGGCCTTTTATAATTCTGTCGCAGACGCTTTATTTGGCGCGGTAGGCTTTGACAATGTAGACGTCCTTAACGGGCGTATTCTTGTAGCGACCTTTGGTCTGGGTTTCGATTTGATGAATCTTTTCAACGGTGTCCCAGCCACGGATAACCTTGCCGAAGGCGGTGTATCCCGGGCGACGTACCATGTCATCCTGATCCTCATCCTTGTATCCCACGATGATAGTCCTTTTATATGCAACATAATCCAGACCAGTATTGTCTGTCATGTTGAAGAAGAACTGACTTGTGGCCGAGTCCGGATCAGAAGTGCGCGCCATGGCAATGGTGCCTACCTCATTTTTCAAGGAAAACTCACTTTCATCCTTGATGGGAGGAAAGAGGGGGCGTTTGGGCCGTGGCCCGGCGGTAAAACCTCCGCCCTGAACAATGTTGTAGGAGGGCTGCAGTCTTGGTTCGGCAACTTTCATCATTTCCATAGTGATGCTTCGATGGAAGATGGTTTTGTCATAAAAGCCCGCATCCACATATTTCAGGAAATTTTCCACGGTCTTGGGTGCTGCTTTGGGGTACAGCATCATGATGATTCGACCCATGGAAGTTTCCATGACAACCACAGGGTTGGGGCCGGCAGCATCTGCGGAGGAAGTGAGGCCGCCTGCCATAGTGAAAACCAGCAGGGCCAGTGTCAGAATAGTGTAGCGTAATGTATGCATAATCGTTCACCTTTATGTTGATTATCGTAACGGCAACGTACGGCAATCAGCAGTTGGCTGCAAGTCTCTAGCTCGCAAGAGCCTTCAGCAGCAGCTTTCTTGCGCCGTCTTCATCCATGTCTCTGCCGGTCCAGAGGCGAAACTGGGCCAGCCCCTGGTGCAGGAACATTTCAAGGCCGGAGATGGTGACGCATCCGGCATCGGTAGCCTCGCGCAGGAAGCGGGTGTCGAGCGGGTTGTATACGATGTCGTAGGCGATGCAGCCTGCCGGGAATCGGTCCGCGTCCCACGGTGTCAGGGAGGCCATGTCGCCGGACATGCCCAGCGGCGTGGTGTTGCAGATGAGGCCGGGGGCCTCGTTCATGCGTTCCTCCCATGCCACACAGCGGATGCCGAAGTCGTTGGCCAGCTCTTCGGCTTTGCTCAGGGTACGGTTGGTGATGGATACATCCTTGATGCCCAGCTCCAGAAAACCGGCAACCGCAGCCCGTGCCGCGCCACCTGCGCCGAGGACCATGGCCGATTCAGGCATGGTCGTCAGCTTCTTCAGGGGGGCGATGACACCGATGACGTCAGTGTTCTCGCCGCACAGCATGTCGCCATCCCAATAGAGTGTGTTTACGGCGCCTACGGCCTTGGCCCGGTCAGTGATCCGGTCCAGGTGGGGCATGACGGTCTGCTTGTGAGGGATGGTGACGGACATGCCCTTGATGGGCTCTGTCCGGACCTGCTCCATAAATGCAGCCAGTTTCTCCGGCTCCAGCGGATAGGCATTATACTGCCCGTCCAGCCCGAGCTGCTCGAATCCCCAGTTGTGCAGGGTGGGACTCATGGTGTGTCCCAGAGGCCACCCGATTATGCCGTACTTGCCGCTCACAATAATCTCCTACAGGGCTTCGGCCTGTTCCAGGTTGCCCACTGCAGCACCAGTCCAGTCGTCGCCGGATGCCTTGAGGTTGGGCTTGAGCATCTTGAAGAGCACGCCTTTGGGGCCAACTTCCACGAAATGGCGCAGGCCCATGCCGTACATGGACTGCAGGGTCTGGATCCAGAGGACGGAGGATGTCATCTGCTTCTGCATGATGGCCATGGTCTTGTCGGCATCGGGCTCGGGCAGGGCCGTGGCGTTATGGAAAATCGGGAAGGCCGGAGCATTCCAGTTCAGGCCGCCCAGGAAGGAGGCGAACTCGTCGGCGGCTTCCTGAATCAGGGGGCTGTGGAATGCGCCGGACACGGCCAGAGCAATGGCGCGGCCCTTGGCTGCCTTGACCTGCTCGCTGGCAACGTCGAGGGCTTCCTTCTCGCCGCTGATGACGAACTGGGCCGGGGAGTTGTAGTTGGCGATCTTGAGTTCCTTGCCGGTTTCCTTGGCAGCGTTCTCAACGATCTCTTCCACGGCGTCCTGCTTCATCTTGACGATGGCGGCCATGCCGTGACCAGCCCCGCCGGATTCGCTCATGAGCTTGCCGCGCAGGGTGACAGCCTTGATGGTGTCTTCCATGGACAGAACACCGGCAGCAGCCAGAGAGGCGAACTCACCGAGGCTGTGGCCACCGGTTGCGCCTGCGTTCAGTTTGGACTTGGCCGCCAGCCACAGGCTCAGATTGGTCACGGTCAGGGCCGGCTGCAGGGCACGGGTATTGGCCATGTCTTCGGCCTCGCCGTCCCAGTAAATCTCACGCAGGGGCAGACCGGATTCAGCCTCGGCCAGCTTCCACAGATCCAGCGCCTCGCTGTATTTCTCGGCGACGTCCTTGCCCATGCCTTTTTCCTGGGACCCCTGCCCCGGGAACAGTATTGCTATTTTGGTCATTGATATTCTCCTTAATATAGATGCCTGAACAGGCAGAACCCGCTAGTACCTTGATTCCCCGCGGGCTGCAAGTTGTTGCACTTCTGTGCGCTTGATGGTGCTGGTTCCTACGGCGTTCCGTGTGCCTTCAACGAACTGGAAACGTTGTACAGCCCGTGAAAACCTGTTAATTCTCGGCTCGACACGACAATGCAAAAACAGGGTGACATGCCCAAAGCGACATAATTTATGAACGTACTGATCACATCGGCCGGAAGACGCACGTCCCTGCTGGCCCATTTCAAGGATGCAGCGGGCAGACGCGGCGGCAAGGTCTTTGCCGGCGACATGGACGGGTTGGCTCCGGCCTTGTATCTGGCGGACGAGTCAGTCCAGTTGCCGCGAGTGACCACGGACGAATACATCCCGTTTCTGCTGGACTATGTGAAGCAGCATGACATCAAGCTGGTGGTTCCGACCATCGACACAGAGTTGGCCGTGTTTGCGGCCAATGCAGCGCAGTTCGCTGAGCTCGGCTGCCGTCTCCTGATCTCCTCGCCGGAATTGGTGGGTGCCTGCCGAGACAAGTGGAACACCTCCCTCGTCTTTGAGAAAAAGGGTGTTCGCGTTCCGTATTCGTGGCTGCCTGAAGAGGCTCTCAAGAAAGACCTGCCGGAGAAACTGTTCGTGAAGCCGAGGGACGGCAGCGCCAGTCAGGATGCCTATCCGGTGGAGCGAAAGGACCTTGAGGTGATGCTGACACAGGTGCCCAATGCCATAGTCCAAGAGCGCGTGGAAGGCCGTGAGATCACCATCGATGCCCTGATCGATTTTGACGGCAATCCCATCCATTACGTGCCGCGAATCCGGGTCAAGACCGTGGGCGGTGAGTCTGTGCAGGGTTTGACCATCAAGGAGCCCGGTCTGGGAGAATGGCTTGAATCGTTGCTCAAAATCATCGGTGAAATGGGCGGCATCGGTCCCATGACGTTGCAGGCGTTTCTGACCGGTGACGAGTATGTTCTCTTTGAGATCAATCCCCGTTTTGGCGGTGGATTCCCGTTGGGACATGCCGCAGGCGGACATTACCCCGAGTGGCTGATGCAGATGGTGGAAGGTGAGAACGTAGCACCCAAGCTCGGCGAGTACACCGAGGGTATGGCCATGACCCGTTCCTACACTGAAGTTTTCACCACGGAGCCCAAATGGTAATCAAGGGCGTGGTCTTTGACATGGACGATACCCTCTGTCTGGAGCGGGATTACGTTAAGAGCGGGTTTCGGGCCGTGGCCCGCCACGTGGGCGACGTGGCCGACGAAGACGCGGTGTTCAAAGCCATGTGGTCGATGTTCGAATCCGGTGTGCGTGGCGATACCTTCAATCGCTTGCTGGACGAGTTCCCGGCCATCGCTGACAAATACGAGATACCAGAGCTGGTCGAAGCATATCGTACGCATCATCCCGATATTTCCATCATCCCGGCCATGCGCAAGGTGATTGATGCTTTGCGCGCCAAGGGTATGCCCATGGGCGTGCTGTCCGATGGTCCGCTGGCATCGCAGAAGGCCAAGGCCGAGGCTCTAGGCGTTGGCGAGCTGGTGGACAAGGTCGTTTTGACCGATGCATTGGGGCGGGAGCATTGGAAGCCGGACACCGCTGGTTTTGAGCTGCTGTCGTCGAGTCTCGGGGTCGAACACAACGGGCTTGTCTATGTTGGTGATAATCCTGTAAAAGATTTTATCGCACCCCGTAAGCTGGGGTGGCTGGCCCTGCGGTTGCGGCTGCCGGGGCAGTTGCGCGAGGCTGACGAACCGGCCGACGAAGCCGCCGCGCCCCACGAGGAAGTGGGCACGATACAGGAACTCGCCGCCCGTTTGGGCGTGGACATATGAGGATCAGGCAATGAGCAGCAAACGCATTTATCTTTCCCCGCCGCACATGGGCGGTACTGAACTGGACTTTGTGAAGCAGGCCTTCGAGTCTAACTTCATCGCGCCGCTTGGGCCGCAACTTGCACAGTTTGAGGAACGGTTTTGTGAACTGACCGGTTTCAAGTATTGCCTGGGCCTTGCCAGCGGCACGGCGGCCATGCATCTGGCCCTGCGCCTTCTTGGCGTGAAAGAGGGTGACGTTGTCATCGCCTCGACCCTGACCTTTATCGGGTCGATCTCGCCAGCCACATTTCTTGGAGCGGAACTTCATTTTGTGGACTGTGACCGGGATACATGGAACATGGACCCGGTTCTGCTGCAACAAGCCGTGGAAGAGGTGCAAGCCGCAGGTAAGCGCGTGGGGGCGGTTGTGCCTACGGACCTTTACGGTCAGTGTGCGGATTACGATGCCATCCGTGCCGTGTGCGAACCGCACAATATCCCGTTGGTCATCGATGCGGCCGAGGCCGTGGGGGCCACTTACAAGGGCAACCATGCCGGATTCGGCGGCGACGCTGCCATCTATTCCTTCAACGGCAACAAGATCATCACCACCAGTGGTGGCGGCATGCTGGCCTCGAACGACAAGGACTTTATCGACAAGGCGCGCTGGCTTTCCCAGCAGGCCCGCGATGACGCTCCACACTACGAACACACCACCATCGGCTACAATTACCGCATGTCTAATGTGGTGGCCGCCATCGGACTTGGTCAGATGGACGCCCTGCCGGGGTTTGTGAAACGGTTGCGAGAGATCGCCCAGTGGTATGAGACGGAACTGGGCGGATTGCCCGGAGTTGAATTCATGCCCGAGGCCGCGTATGGAGAGGCCAACCGATGGCTTACCGTCATGCTGGTGGATGATTCTTGCGGTGTAACGCCCGAAGAAATCCGATTGGCGTTGGAGGCGGAGAACATCGAGTCCCGCCCGGTATGGAAGCCAATGCATCTCCAGCCGGTGTTCAAGGATACACCCCGGACCGGCGGCGAGGTGAGTGAGGATCTGTTCCGGCGAGGCATCTGTCTGCCGTCCGGATCGGCCCTGACAGAAGAAGACCTGAAGCGTGTCGCACAGGTTATAAAAAACGTGGTGAAATGAAGCTGAATCTGCCCAACCTACGAAATGTGAATTTTTACGTCATGTTCATTGCGGACATGTTGATCTTCACGCTCGCCCTGCTTCTGTCTTATTCCTTCCGCTTCGACTTCAACATTCCTGCCCCTTTCTTTATGCAGTTCAAGGGGTTGCTCAAATATGTTCTGGTCTTCAAGGCCTTGGCCTTTGTCTTCTTCGGTCTGTACCGAGGCATGTGGCGCTACACCAGCGTGGATGATTTCTGGAAACTGCTACGCATTACTGCCGTTCAGAACTTGATCCTGATCACGTTCGTTTTATTCCGCTTTTCCTTTATCGGTGTGCCGCGTTCCATCTTTGTCATCGACTGGGTCCTGACCCTGCTCTTTTGTAGCGGGCTGCGCCTGTCCATTCGTGCCTTTTATACCTCCAGCGAAGGGCTGGCTGTCTCTGCGGTGCCCCGCAAAACCGTCCTCGTGGTGGGCGGTGGACGGGCTGCAGAAAGAATCGGTCGCGAGCTGGCCAGCAACCCGGTTCAGTATCGGCTGGTGGGGTTTCTGGATGACGATAAGGCCAAGGTGGGGCGAACCATCCATGGCAAACCCGTGCTGGGTGGTCTCGACATCATGAAACACACCGTGGACAGCGAAGAGGTGGACGAAATCTTCATCGCCGTGTCCGAAGCGTCCGGCGAACAGATGCGTATGATTGCCGATGCCTGCAAAGGGACCGGCGTCCCTTACAAGATCCTTCCTGCCATGACCGAGATCATGGATGGCAAGGTGGATATCAAGGCGCTTCGTGACGTGGATTACCTCGATCTCCTCGGTCGTTCTCCGGTCTCGCTGGATACGAAAGGTATCGAGGGGTATCTCACGGGCCAGACCGTGCTGGTGACCGGCTGCGGAGGCTCCATCGGTTCCGAACTCTGCCGTCAGATCGTCCGCTTCAGGCCGGGACATATCGTGCTGGTGGATTCAGGCGAGTACAATCTCTATCAGATCCAGATGGAGCTGCATCACGACCTCGGTTTCACCAACTACTCCACGGTACTGGGCAATATCACGGACAGCGATCTCATGGCCAAGACCTTTGCCGAGCATACACCCTCGGTGGTCTTTCACGCCGCAGCCTACAAGCATGTACCTATGCTGGAGCGCAACCCGTGGCAGGCCGTTCGCAACAATATCCTGGGCTCCCGTACCGTCATGGAAGCTGCTGTGGAGAGCGGAGTTGAGCGGTTTGTTGTCGTCTCCACCGATAAGGCCGTGCGTCCCACCAATGTAATGGGCGCCTCCAAGCGCGTGACCGAACTGCTCATGCAATCCATGCACGGCCACGGTACCCGCTTCATGGCTGTTCGTTTCGGCAACGTGGTGGGCTCCAGTGGCTCGGTTGTGCCGCTCTTCCGTCGCCAGATCGAGGCAGGTGGGCCGGTCACGGTCACCCATCCCGATGTGACCCGCTATTTCATGTCCATATCCGAGGCCTCCCAGCTCATTTTGCAAGCTGGCAGCATGGGCGAGAAGGGCACCGGCGGCGAGATCTTCGTGCTGGATATGGGTATCCCGGTCAAGATCGCGGATATGGCCCGCGACCTCATCCGCCTATCGGGCAAGGAGCCTGATGTGGACGTGGAGATCGCCTTTACCGGCCTGCGTGAGGGCGAGAAGCTCTTCGAAGAGCTCATCACCGAGGGCGAGGGCATCGTCCGCACCGAGCACGAGAAGATTCTGGTCCTCGGAACCGACTGCTGCGCCTCTGCCGATTCTCTGGACGGCGAAATTGCCGCCCTGCTCCATGCTGCAGAGCACTATGATGGCGACACTATCCGTGCCATCCTCATGCGTGTGGTTCCCGAATATATTCCTGCCGAAAATTAGAATAGACTATAATTGATATGCGAATCATGGTATAGCCTCTTCAAACGAGGAGGTTTCATTATGATCACGTATCGAGGAACTGGCCGCGTTGTCGCGGTCCTGCTGGCTATGGTGCTTGCTGTTTCGTTATCGATTCCGACAACTGCTCAGGCAAGACAGAAAGAGCCTATCCGGACCATCGTGGATACGCGGGCCTATGTGTATTCATCGGGGGTAGGGCTGAATAAGATAGTCCAACCGGCTGACGATCAAAAAATGTTGTGGGGCGGCATGACTGGGCTGGTCGGCAGTGTGGGAACCTTGTTGGCCAAGGGTGTCATCGACAAGGGATTTGACATGATGTCCGTTGCACTGAAAAAGGCGGCAGGTAAGGAGAGTCTTGCAGAAGTGTCGGTCTCGGCAGGCGGCATGCAGCTTGCCCGGGTTGTTCAAAAAGAAAAGAAAGAGAAGAAGACTGGTATTCTTGCTTTGCCCGGATCCATGACGGGGAAAACAGCTGCGCTGCATCCTACAATTGTGGTGGCTCATGGAACTTTTGGTGGAAGTGTCGCAAAAACCAATGGGTCTGTTGAAGCCGAGGCCAAAGGGCTCCTGAATCTGACCGATGAGAAATTCATGCTCATCGCCGGGATAGAGTATTCGGATAGCATGGAGGCCATGCGATTGGTCCCCAAGTATGTCTTCTACAACGGAGGGCTCAAGGGGAAGCGCAAGATCAATGTCGTGGCGCATTTCACCTTCCGTTTGCCTGCCAAGCCTGATCCAAAGTCAGAGAGTACCGCGTTCGGCGCTGCAACGCTCGTTTTCAATGAACTCAAGAAAAAGACCGAACTCAAGAAAGATGCTCTGCAAGGGAAGCAAAGCGGCTGGATGTTGCTGCCTGAGTGGTCTGGGGATGCCGGGACTGACAAGCACGTACCGGTACCTATTGTCGTCGAGGTCCAACTCGTCGAAACCAAGAAGCCCAACAAGCTGCTGTTGCTCATGGCGGACGCCTTCGATTCCAAAAAGGATGAGATGAAAGAGGCTGTGAATGCGACCATAAATATTGGCAAGGAATAAGCGAGAACAACGGAGCTGTGTCAAATTGAAGCAGCTCCGTTTGCGTCTGAGCTTGGTTAAACAGTTGATTTAATGTTGCTTTTTGATTCAATGTGTGTGACAAGAGCGCCCCTCTGGTTCCAAGTTGTCGATTTTCAAGAAGATTTCTAGACTTTTCTCGTGTGCCGAAAATGAGCATATTCAAGAAAAATGCGGCAACAGACTTGATTTAACTGGATTTCCCGGGTATCAATACGAGTAACTATCGAAAAGTCTTCGTTTGCCGACGAGGCCGCCAACTGGCGGAAACCCTTGGGAAATGGGTAAACGGAGGGGAGAGAAATGATGATTCCAAAGGATCCGGACTGCATATTCTGCAAGATTTTGGCTGGCGAAATACCGTGCGCCAAAATCTATGAATCTGAAAACTGTCTGGCCTTTTTGGACATCGCTCCTGTGAACGCGGGACATGCCCTGGTTTTGCCCAAGGGTCATTACCCCACGCTCATGGACATCCCGGCCGAGCTGGGATGTGAGTTGACCGAGTCCCTGTCCAAAGTGGGCAAGGCGGTCATGGAAGCAACCGGAGCCGACGGCCTCAACCTCATGCAGAACAATTATGAGGCGGCCGGGCAGTTGGTTCATCACGTGCATTTTCATCTTATTCCGAGGCATTCCGACGATGGGCTCAAGCTCTGGCCCCAGACCGGATATGAAAACCCGGATGAGATGGGCAGGCTGGCGGAAACGATCGCCGGTTTGCTGAAATAAGTTTCTCAAGTGTAACCCATATTGGAGGCGTCAATGAGCACACTCACTAAAGCCGGTATCGTGGACTACATTTACGAGCGCACTGACAAGAACCGCGCCGAGATCAAGGACCTTGTAGAAGTCATCCTTGAGATCATGAAGACTGCCGTGAAGAAGGATCATGCCCTTCTGATCAGCGGCTTCGGCAAGTTCGAGGCTTACGACAAGCGCGCACGCAAGGGCCGTAACCCGCAGACCAGCCAGACCATCACCCTGCCCCCGCGCAAGGTTGTAGTCTTCCGGCTGTCCCGCAAATTCCGCGCAGAACTGAATCCCGCCTAGGCTTCAGTTTGCACACGCCTGCCTAGTCAGGCTGCATCAACGGCAATCATGCCGTCGATGTCACGCGCCCCAATAGCGATACAGAAAAGATCAAGCCCACGCTCTCACAGCGTGGGGCTTGATCTTTTTGCGTGCTTTTTTCGGGGTAGTGTTTGCGTCGTGAAAGCCTCTGTCCGTCAAGTTATTGATACAAAAAAAGCTCCCGTTCTCTCTCAACAGGAGAGAGAACGGGAGCTTTTAAATCTGGGATGCAAGGGCGCGAGTCCTATCTCTGCTGTCGCCATCTCTAAGGTTCGAAGACTCACCCAAGAGCTGCCGCTGCCTGCCGGAGGCGAAATCACCCGACAAATGGAGGCCGAAGGCCGACCTCCTCTTCTGTCTTTCTTCCTACTCGACAGGGCGGCTCTTCAGGACGAAACCGTTGGGGTATTCGCCCTGGAGGTCCATGAGCGCCTTGATGGCGTCGGCTTCTTCGGTGAAGGCGCCGGCCTGGACTCGGTAAAGACCGTTGCCGGAATCGGAGAGCTTGGAGCCCTTGTAGCCTTCAGCTATGAGCTTGGAGAGCAGGTTGCTGGCGTTTTCCAGATCAGAGAAGGCTCCTACCTGCACATAGTACATCTCGGCCATGGGAGTGGGGACAGGGGCATCCTGAGCTTCGGTCACGCTTTCCTGCATGGCTTTGGCTTCAGTGGACTCCTGCGTGATGGCCGCTTCCTCGGGAGGTGCGATGGTTGCTTCTTCTGCCAGTTCGCCTTCCTCCACCTTGGGAGCAGCAGCGCTGGCTTCAGCGGGCGCGTCGACCACGTAGGTCTCCTCGATGACCACGGCGGCCTCGGGCTCGGCCTCAGGCGCGGTCTCGCCTTCCACTACGACGGGCACCTTGGGTGCGGGTGCAGAAGTGTCAGAGGCCGGACGGCGCGCGGGCGGAGCAGAGGTGATGTGCTTACGGAAACAGCCCGCGAGCATCAGACACATGACAGTGAGCGTCACGGCGAACAGAAATACGGATTTGGTCGTTTTTTTCATGGGATTCGTCCCCCTTGGAGTCGTTTATTCAATGCTGTTGCAGGTACCAGCAGCAAATAGCAAAGTCTAGATTTAATCTAAAGTACAGGAGTAATGGTCGGATTGGCAAGTGCGGCGGGAAAACCAGTTTGACAGGCGAGGGAGCCCGAGCGTAGAAAGAGACCCATGAAAATCGGCATACTGCAACTCAATCCACTGGTCGGTGACGTGTCGGGCAATGCCCGAATGATCGTCGAAGCTGCGCGCGAGGCCAAGGCCATGGGCGCTTCGTTCTGTATCACTTCGGAATTGGCGCTTACAGGCTATCCTCCCCGCGACCTGTTGCTTTATGACGGGTTCGTGGCGCAGGTCCGTACCGAAGCGGAGAAGCTGGCCAAAGAGCTGGCCGGAGATATCCCGGTGCTGCTGGGCAGTGTGGAAAAGAATGAGACAGGGCAGGGCAAGCCGGTTTTCAACTGTGCCCTGTGGTGCCAAGGCGGCGAAGTTCGTCAGGCGTTCCGCAAGACGCTGCTGCCGACCTATGACGTCTTTGACGAGGCGCGTTACTTCGAGCCGTGCCCAGAGAACGATCCTGCCAATATTCTGGAGTTTGACGGTCTTCGCATCGGTGTGACCATCTGCGAGGACGCATGGAACGACAAGGATTTCTGGGAAACGCGCACCTATGAGCGTGATCCGTTGGAAATCATTGCCAAGGCCCAGCCAGACTGCATCGTGAATCTGTCTGCTTCCCCCCTGTCCCTCGGCAAGCAGCAGTTGCGCGAGAATATGCTCGGCGCTGTTGCCGAGAAATATGGCGTGCCGCTGGTCTATGCCAATCAGTATGGTGGTAATGACGACCTGGTGTTCGATGGTCGCTCCTGCGCATTCAGTGCGGATGGTAAGCTCACGGATCGTGCGCCCGGTTTTGAAAAGGCCGTGCTGCTGGTGGACACTGACGGTCCCGGCTCCATTGCCGAAGACGATTTTTCCCGCGCGGCCGAGACGTGGCGCGCACTGGTAACCGGTACGCGCGACTATGTGCACAAGTCCGGCTTTTCCAAGGCGGTCATCGGCCTGTCCGGTGGTATCGACTCCGCTGTCACCGCTGTAGTGGCCGCCGAAGCACTCGGGGCCGAGAACGTGACCTGCGTGCTCATGCCGTCCCCTTATTCCAGTCAGGGCAGCATCGACGACTCCATCGAACTGGCCGAGAATCTCGGTGTCAAAATATTCACCCTGCCCATCGAGCCCATCATGGCCCAGTTCACCGAGACGCTGGCCGAGCCGTTTGCCGGATACGATGTAGACACCACCGAAGAGAACATTCAGTCGCGTATCCGCGGCAATCTGCTTATGGCCATGTCCAACAAGTTTGGCGCGTTGCTGCTCACCACGGGTAACAAGAGCGAACTGGCGGTGGGGTACTGCACCATCTACGGCGACATGTCCGGCGGTTACGCCGTCATCTCGGATGTGGACAAGACCGGAGTATTTGCGGTGGCCCGTTGGTACAACGAGCATGTTGCGCCCAATATTCCCGAGGCCATCATCACCAAGCCACCGTCTGCCGAGTTGCGGCCGGATCAGAAGGATGAGGATTCCCTGCCGCCTTATGACATCCTCGATGCCATTCTCGCGCTGCATATCGAGCGGCACCAGACCCTTGAGCAGATCGTGGCCGCTGGATATGAGCGTCCCGTGGTCGAAAAGGTCCTCGGGCTGGTCCGTTTCGCCGAGTTTAAGCGTCGTCAGGCCGCGCCCGGTATCAAGCTGACGCCGCGCTCCTTTGGCACCGGTTGGCGCATGCCTCTTGCCTGCAAGCGCGAGCTGTAGTTTTCGTGCAGATTTCGTCGGAGGGTGACGAAACCTTTCAACTCGTGTAGGCGGATTGGAAAATCAAGTATTGGAGGAGTCCCATGAATCGCTGGGAGAAACTGTTGGTGGTCGTGTTGATGTTCGCCATGCTGTTCGTCGTGGTCGGTTGTGGCGACCAGGAAGGTTCCATGGAGAAGATGGGTCGCAAGGTTGACGAGACCATGAATCACGCCAAGGAAAAAGTCGACGAGATGACCAAGTCGTTACAGCCCGAAGACCCGGGTGCCATGGAGCAGCTTATGGGCGACATGGGTAAATCCATGGATGACATGGTGAATTCCGCCAGCGACGCCATGGATAAGTTCGTCGACGACGCCAAGAATGCGGTGAACAAGGCCACGGAATAAATATCTTACATCTTTCGTGACCACTCACCCGTTTTAGACGTATATGAGGACTAAACCTGTAAGGAGAGTGTTATGAAATTATGGAAGAAAATGGTTGTCATCGGCTGTTTGCTCGCGCTGATGGTGCCTGCGTTTGGCTGTAGCGAGGAAGGTCCCGCCGAAGAAGCTGGCAAGAAGATCGACCAGGCTGTCGACGACGCCAAGCAGGAAGCCAAGAAACTGTTCGAATAGGCATTTTATCTGCGTAATAAAAAAGGCCGCCTCATTGAGGCGGCCTTTTTCTTTTGGTCTGTGGCTACATGATTCGGCAGCCGTCTTCGGTGACGAGCACCTGATATTCCCAGCGGATGCCGCCCCATTTGGCGTCGTAGAGGCCGGGCTCTACCGTGACGACCATGCCGGGCTTGAGGGTGCCCTTGGCAGCCTTGCTGAGGCTCGGGGGCTCATGGGTCTCGAGGCCGATGCCGTGGCCGAGGCCGTGGGTGAACATGGCTGCCACGCCAGCCTTCTCGAAGACGGCGTAGGAGGCCTTGTAGGCGTCGAGGTAGGACAGGCCCGGACGGATGATGTCGATGGCGGCCTGCTGGGCGGCGCGGACCAGATCCATGGTCTCCTTGAAGCGGTCGGACTGCTTGTCGCCCACCCAGAAGGTGCGGGTCTGGTCAGAGTTGTAGTCCTCGAGACGGCAGCCGGTGTCGATGAGCACCATGTCGTTCTCGCGCAGTTGATCCTGCCCGGGGATGGCGTGGGGCAGGGCCGCATTGGGGCCGACACCCACGATGGTGGAAAAGGCGAGCTCTTCGGCACCGTTTTCGCGGAAAAATTTCTCTACTTCCCAGGCAACCTGTTCCTCGGTCTTGCCGGGTTCCAACTGGCCTTCGATGTATTCGAACAGCTTGTGGTTCAGGGCGATGGAGGCGTCCATGCGGCGGATTTCATCCTCGTCCTTGATGATGCGCAGCTCTTCCACCACGTTGTCGGTGCTCTGGAGGGTGAAGCGCTCATTGAGCTTGTCGTAGTCGAAGAGGTGCAGGGCCTTGGGTTCCACGCCCATGGCCTTGATGCCTTTGCCCTGCAGGGTGTTGCTCACCAGCTCGAACTTGTTGGCGGAGTAGATGAAGAGCTTGTCTTCATCCCAGACCTTGAGGGCCGCATCAGTGTAGCGGGGATCGGTGAAGAGATAGTCGTCGCCGTCGGCAGTGACCACCAGCCAGCCGGTGGACTCGTTGCACTGGGCGTCGTGGAGCTCGAAGCCGCTCAGGTAATACCTATTGGCCGCGTGCGAAACGAGCAGCGCGGGGATGCCTTTATCGGTCAGCAGTCGCTTGAGATTGTCACGGCGCTGCTCAAATATGTTGGTGCTCATATATCTCTATTCCCATGAATACGTGGATTCAGGAGCACCGGTGACCATCAGTTCGGCCCATTCGACCCCCTGCATGACGGAGTGGTCCATGTTGGACACTTCGTACTTCCATCCGCCGAAGCGGCCGCGCGAGTATATGTCCTTCTCCTCCAGCCGCGGCTGGATGGTGCGCAGGGACTGATCGCGCTCGAGAGTCGGTACGGGATAGCCGTAGTCCACGGTGATCTCCCACTTGGTGCAGATGTCGTCCACTCTGGACGCATCCAGCATGGAGGTGTTTACCAGACCCTCTATGGTTCGGTCCATGAGTTCGTCTACCTTTTCCGCCTTGTGCTTGGAAAAAGACGACTCGCACATAAAGGCCAACTGTTCGCCGGGACGGGCCACGTTGTTGGGCGAGTAATTGTGGAAATTGGTCACCCGGTAGAACGGGGAATTGGATTCCGGGAAGTACATCCAGCACTTGGAATTGCGTTCGGCCTCTTCCTTGATATCCACGCCCACGCCGCCCACGTACACGGAGTTGTGGGTCAGGCCCGCGGCCGCATCGATCATGGCCGTGTCCTTGGTGGTCAGCCACTGGCTTGCGAGGATGTCGAGGGGCCCGGTGTTGAATAGCACCTCGTATTCGATCTCAAGGCCCTTGTCCGTGGTCACGATCTTTTTGTCGGGATCAATGGACACCACGCTCTGGCCGTATTCGATGCGGTCCTGCACGCGGCGGCCCATGCGTTTGAAGATTTCACCGGTACCGCCGTACAGCGGGAACTTGAAGGTGTTGTTGGGACCCCATGCGATGTCGTCGCGCTCAAGGATGATGTTCTTGAGCACCATCTTCAGGTCCACCACGCTGACGCGTTCGCCGATCCAGTCGAACTGCATCAGCTCCGGCGGCGTGGCCCACACCTTGAAGTTGTAGGGATTCATGAAGTGCTTGGCGATGCCCGCACCAAAAATATGATTGATCCATTCCCCGAAGTTGCCCGGCTTGGCCTCGGACCGGTTGCCCGGCAGCAATCCTTCCACGCACTCCCAGCGGGACTCGCGCGGCAGGTAGCGGACGTTGTTCTGGAACGGGTACGGCACCCATGTGCCCGAGGTGCGGACCCATGATTCGCGCTCGTGTTCCAACCGCTCGTCGCCGAGCAGTGAATCCATCAGATCATCGAAATAATCGTAGTGGGAAAACACGACGTGGCCGCCGATATCCCATGTAAACCCTGCGTCGTCCTTGAAGCTGGTGGCCAGACCGCCTGCATAGTCGTTGCGTTCCAGCACGACGTAGTCGTCCATGCCGAGTTCCTTGAAACGATACGCTGCACCGAGTCCGGTGGGGCCTGCTCCGATGATCAGATATTTGGTCTTCACGATAACATCCTTGTTCTGCGTGTGGATGGGGAATTATTTTCCATTCACGTGAGTAAATCAAATATAATGCCAAGGATAGATTTTCCGGGTTTCGGGGGGGCGTAGGCTTCCGATAGCGGCGCATCTGCGGCGTTGCCAGGCGACGAGTGAATCCTCACCGTAGCTCCGCTACGCCTCCGGTTCCCTCGTGCCTGTCGCCTTGCAGCTGCACCACTCTCGAAAGCCTTGCTCGGGAAGGTGCTCCTTCCAAGAGAAAAGACATTACGAGAATTGTAGGGATAAAAAGTAGGGCTGAATGGCTTCGCACACCCGCGCGGATGCGCCAACAAAAAGTTTAGGAAAAGGAGGAGATGGGGGTCTGGGGGAAGGGGAGGAAAGACCCCTTTCCAAAGGGTTTTTCCTCCCCTTCCCCCAGCCGCCGGAGGCAGCCGCGAAGCGGCAATAAAGATTACCTGTTTTCCAGCCTACAGGTCTGGCTGTAGTAGGCCGTTCCATCACCCATGTCGGTCATGAGCGGCTGGGAGATGACGTTGGCGTTGTGGCCCATCTTCATCCACCCGCCTCGGCGCATGATGACGGCGCGGGGATGAATGGAATCGTCGGTCTTGACCTGCACCTGCATGGCACCGATGGGTGTGACGAGATAGAAATCCTCGGCCGGGTTGAGCAGTCCCCATGCGGGGTTGTTTTTGGACACCCAGACCGTGGGCACCCCGCGTTGATCCTTCTCGGGAATCTGGGAGTGGAGATACTTGCGACGGACCGTGGTGATCAGGTTGAACGGATAGTCGGGATTGCGCTGCGGCTCGGCCGTGAGAGTCTCCGGGAATCGATAGAGACCGTCGAGATGGGCGAACTGCATGTTCTCGAAGGCGACGTAGGGATGGTTCGCCTTGACGAACCCGTTGGTGCGCAACTCTTCGAGGGAGAAGCCACCCTTCTTGAGTCCTTCCTTGAGACAGGTCTCCTTGTCGGGTAGGGCAATGGGATCAGCGAGACGCGCACCGAGATCGGTGAGCATGTCGAAATCGGAACGGGCCTGACCGCGCGGCTCAACGGCCTCGGCGCAATACTGCACGTAGTTGTGAAGCATGGAGCCGAGCACGTCCTCGCGCTCGAACATGAAGGCGGGTGGCAGGATGACATCAGCGGTCATGGCGGTGTCGGTCATGAACCCGTCTACGGAAACGACGAAGGGCTTGCGGAACTGCTCGGCCACGGACAGGCAGTCCGGGACCTGATTGACCACGTTGTGGCCGTCCACCCAGATGAATTCCACCTTGGGGTCGGCGTTGCGCAACTCTTCGCCGAGGTTCTGGACGAGCAACTCGCGTCGCTCGGGGTCTTCGTCCATGACGAGATGCTCCCAGGAACCGAGATTGCGGCTGGAAGAAATGTTGTAGTAGGAGCCGCCGCCGGAGACACCGATATTACCGGAAATCATGGCCAGCGCGTTGATGAAGCGGACGTTTTCGCCGCCGTAGAAATGGCGCTGGAGGCCCCACGAGAGAATGGTGGCCACGTTGCCGGTGTCGGCATACCAGTCGTAGATCATCTCCACGTCTGCGGTGGGCACCTCGCACATGCTGGTCAACTCAGAGAGCTTGTATCCGTCGATGAGACCGCGCAGGGCGGGCCAGTTGGCGCAGCGGTTGAGCACCCACGGGTTCAGGTCGCCCGCTTCGAGGTAGAGCTTGAGCACGGCGGCCGCGAGAAAGCGGTCGGTGCCGGGACGGATGACCACGTTGACGTCCGAGAATTCGGCAGTGTCGTCGCCGCCGGGAGAAATGGTCAGCACCTCGGTGCCGTTCTTGCGTGCCTTGTGGATCAGGTGCAACTGGTGGATGGAGCACTTGGTCATGTCGCGGCCCCAGTTGATGACCCGGTCCGCGTTGAGGATGTCCTCGGGATTGTTGTGATTCAGCGCGCCGAAGTCGCGGACGCAGGCTTCCATGCCCGTGCCGTCGCAGACCGCGCCGTAGAGGGTGGAGGTGCCGAGCTTCTTGAAGAAAACCTGGCTCGCCTTGGCGAGGATGCCGCGATAGCCGAAGCCGCGCGCGTGGAGCATCTTCTCCGGCGTGTCGCGCAGGGCGTCGATCTTGCCGGCAATGAGGTTCAAGGCTTCATCCCATGACGCTTCACGGAAGGAGCTGCCGTCCTTGATCTGGGGCGTGGTGATACGGTCTTCCGCATCGATACGGTCGAAGTAGCGGGTGCCCTTTTTACAGCAGAAACCCTTGGTGAACGGGTGGCGCGAGTTGCCTTTGATGGTCCTGTTTTCCGCATCCACGATCAGGGAACAGTTGTCGCCACAATCCATGGTGCAGGCAGTGATTTTGCTCATTGAGATCCTCCGGGGCAAAGAATGGAGCACTTTACCACGGAGGTCAAATTCAAATGGAAGATACTAACGTTACAATTTCTCGATGAGTGGGAATAGGGAGGTCGGCCTGCGGCCTCCATTGGGTCAGGTGATTTCGCCTCCGGCGGCCAAAGGGCTATACCCTTTGGAATCCCACTATCGCCTTCGGCGAAAAGTTGCTCGCGCCAAAGGCGCAAAATATGGGATGCAAGGGCGCGAGTCCTTGCCCGCCAGAGGCGAAATCACCCGACAATTGCGCTGAAAGCGCTTCCGTTTTCATTTTTCCCAATTATGAAAATATAGCGACAAATGGCGGCGGGGCGCAGACTGCTTTTGACAATCCGCGTCGAATGGTCTAACCACAATCGGTTCCAGCCATCTGATAATCATTAAGGAATATATATAACCATGGCAAAAGTACAAAAAATCAAGGGATTCGTAGACCTGTTTCCGGAAGAGGCCGCCAAGTTCACCTACATGGAACGTGTGGCGCGCGAAACCTTCGGCCGTTACGGATTCGGCGAACTGCGTACCCCTGTGCTGGAAAAGACCGAGCTTTTCCAGAAATCCATCGGCGAGGACACCGATGTTGTGGGCAAGGAAATGTTCACTTTCCCTGACCGCAAGGACCGCCTGCTGACCATGCGCCCCGAAGCCACCGCCGGTGTGGTTCGTGCATTCATCGACTCCAAGACGCATCAGCCTGGCAAGGTCTCCAAATATTTCACTTTCGGCCCCATGTTCCGCTACGAGCGTCCGCAGAAGGGCCGTCAGCGCCAGTTCCATCAGCTTAATGCCGAGATCTTCGGCGCCAATGAGGCGCAGGCAGATGGCGAGCTCATCCTGATGCTTCGCACCTTCCTGAACAACCTCGGCCTGACCAAGCTGACCATCGAACTGAACTCCCTTGGCTGTCACGAATGTCGCCCGACCTACAAGCAGGCCCTCGTGGATTACTACAAGTCCAAGGACAAGGATAAATTTTGTGAAGACTGCCAGCGTCGCATGGAGACCAACCCTCTCCGCGTGCTCGATTGCAAGGTGCCTGCCTGCAAGGAGCTCGTTGTCGACGCCCCGGTCATCACCGACCATCTGTGTGAGGAGTGCGAGGCTCACTTTGCCGATGTCAAAGCCATTCTGGATGGCGCTGGCGTCAGCTACGAACTGAATCCGCGTCTCGTCCGCGGTCTCGACTACTACGTGCGCACCTGTTTCGAAGTGGCCTCCTACGACATCGGTTCCCAGACCGCTGTTGCCGGTGGCGGCCGTTACGACGGTCTGATCAAGAACCTCGGCGGCCCCGACTGTTCGGCCACCGGTTTCGCCTGCGGCATGGAGCGTCTGGCCCTGCTGCTCGATCATGTCGAACTGGATCGCCCGGATTTCTATCTCGCCGTTGTGGACAAGGACGCTGCCAACGAGGCCATGCTCTTTGCTCAGGAACTTCGCGAGAAGGGCCTCAAGGGCGATGTCAGCTACGCTGGCGGCTCCATGAAGTCCCGCATGCGTGCGGCCAACAAGTCCGGCGCAAAGGTCTGCCTGATCATGGGCGGCGACGAGATGGTCAACAAGACCATCACCGTCAAGTACATGGAAGAAGAGCGCGATCAGGAAACCCTGGAACGCTCCCTGTATCTGGCGAGCCTGTAGAAAACCTGTTTGGCTTCGCGATGGCGAAGCGAAATCATATATAAACCCGAGGGCATTCGGATGCCGGAAGGTTACTGATATTTTAAATTATTGAGAGTGATTGGAGAAAACATGTCTGAGCATCAAGAAGAGAGAGATTACAGCGAATTCCGTGTTATTGAGGACCTTGCCGGTTGGCGTCGTACTCACCATAACAACGAGTTGACCGCTGCCAATATGGACGAGGAAGTCTGTCTCATGGGTTGGGTGCAATTTCGCCGCGACCATGGTGGACTGATCTTCCTCGACCTGCGTGACCGTGAGGGTCTGACTCAGGTTGTCTTCAATCCCGAGGACAATGCCGATGTCCATGAGCGTGCCCACGCCATCCGCCCCGAGTACGTCATCGCGATCAAGGGTAAGGTTCGCCCCCGTCCCGAGGGCATGGCCAATCCGAACATGGTCACCGGTGAAGTGGAGATCGAGGTCTCCGAGTACAAGCTGCTCAACACCTCCGACACCCCGCCGTTCCCCATCGAGGACCGCGTCGAAGTCGGCGAAAACCTGCGCCTGAAGTACCGCTTCCTCGACCTGCGCCGCCCCTCTCTGGCCAAGAATTTCATCATCCGCAACAAGGCTGCCCAGTCTGTGCGCCGCTACCTGGATTCCCTCGGTTTCCTCGAAATCGAGACCCCGGTGCTGACCAAATCCACTCCGGAAGGCGCTCGTGACTTCCTGGTTCCCAGCCGCGTGAATCAGGGCGAGTTCTACGCCCTGCCGCAGTCCCCGCAGCTGTTCAAGCAGATGCTGATGGTCTCCGGCATGGACCGCTACTTCCAGATCGTGAAGTGCTTCCGCGACGAAGATCTGCGCGCCGACCGTCAGCCTGAATTCACCCAGATCGATATCGAGATGTCCTTCCCGGACGAAGGTCAGATTCAGGAAATGGCTGAAGGTCTGGTCAAAGGCATGTTCAAGGAAACCATCGGCGTGGAACTGCCCGAGTCCTTCCCGCACATGACCTACGCCGACGCCATGCGCGACTACGGTGTCGATAAACCTGACCTCCGCTTCGGCCTCAAGCACGTCGACATCACTGATGTGTTCAAGGGCTCCGGCTTCAAGGTCTTCGCCTCTTCCGAGCTGGTGAAGGTCATGGTCGTTCCCGGCGGCGCCGAGCTGTCCCGTAAGGAAATCGACGAATACACCAAGTACGTCGAGATCTACGGCTCCAAGGGCCTCGCATGGATCAAGGTCAAGGAAGACGGCGAATGGCAGTCTCCCATCGTCAAGTTCTTCTCCGAGGAAGAGATTGCGGAACTCAAGAGCCGCACCAACTGCCAGCCCGGCGACATCCTCTTCTTCCAGGCCGGTGCCGCAGACATCGCCAACGCCGCCCTCGGCAACCTGCGTTGCGAGCTCGGCAAGCGCTTCGACCTCATCAAGGAAGACGACTATCAGGCTGTCTGGATCACCGACTTCCCGCTGCTCGAATACGATGCTGACGAAAAGCGCTACGTCGCCCGTCACCATCCCTTCACCTCCTGCCTGCCCGACCAGCTTGAAGTTCTGGCTGAAAAGCCCGGCGACGCCATTGCCCGCGCTTACGACCTGGTCATCAACGGTTACGAGGTCGGCGGTGGTTCCATCCGTATCCACACCCCCGAGATGCAGGAGAAGATGTTCGCCGCTCTCGGCATCGACGACGAAGAAGCCAACGAGAAGTTCGGCTTCCTCATGGACGCCCTCAAGTTCGGCGCACCGCCCCACGGCGGCATCGCCTTCGGTCTGGATCGTCTCATCATGATCCTCACCGGCTCCAAGTCCATCCGCGACGTCATCGCCTTCCCCAAGACCCAGAAGGCAACCTGTCTCATGACCGAAGCTCCTTCCGAAGTGCCCACCAAGCAGCTGCGCGAGCTCGGTGTGCGTCTTCGCGAGAAGAAGCAGGACAAGGAATAGATAGAGAATTACGAAGAGCCCCCGGCAGCCGCCGGGGGCCTTTGAAAATATATGGCTCGCTTCCCATGAAGGCGGGCAGACTGGCGGTTTGAGCCGGGAAAGTCGGATGGAAGTATGTATGATTACTCCTTACTTCACTCACTGATTTTCTCGGCTCAAGCCGTAAGAGTTTTTTGAGGGGAATGAACTACGGCTATGGTAGGGAGTTCTTCTTAATAGGTTGAAATGAATAGAATTACAGAAGAAAAGTGAGTTCAGGCTCGCTTTTTGTCTTTCTGTACTTATTAATATAAGAGAACGTACCGCGAACGTGACTTAACAATACCCGCCATTCCGGTTGCCGGAATGGGGAGAGGGGATGATTTACATATGAAGTTAGATATAGTTACCTGGCCCGATGAGGTGCTCGCTGCCAAGGCGAAGACCATCGAGGCTGTTACTCCCGAGCTCGACGAGCTGATCGAGAACATGATTGAGACCATGTACGAAGCTGATGGCGTGGGCCTTGCCGCTCCGCAGGTCGGCCAGTCCATTCGCCTGATCGTGGTGGATCAGACCGGGCCGAAAATCCGTGGCGACCTGCGCGTTATCCTCAATCCCGAGATCGTTGAGAGCGAGGGCGAGGTGGACAGCGAAGAAGGCTGCCTGAGCTGCCCTGAGCTGAACGTGAAGGTGAAGCGCAAGGAACGTGTGAAGGTCACTGGCATGGACCGTGAAGGCAACGACATCGAGATCGATGCCGATGGCTTCCTGGCCATCGTGTTGCAGCATGAGATTGACCATCTTGAGGGCATGACCTTGGCGGACCGTGTGGGCCGTCTGAAGAAGGCCATGTACCGCAAGAAGGCCATGAAGTGGAAATAATTCAGTAGATATACAGCCGGGAAGACGAGCATGGAACCTATAGATACGAGCAACTGGAAAGACGGCGACCCCATTCCCCAAGAGACTGTTGAGATCAAACCCCTGCGTACGGTGTTCATGGGAACGCCCGACTTCGCGGCTGAGATCCTGCGCATCCTGCTGAGCTTTGACGGCGCAGAGGTGGTGGCTGCCTACACGCAGCCCGACCGCCCGTGCGGCCGTGGCAAGCAGTGCAAGCCTTCCCCGGTCAAGCAGGTGGCGCTGGAAAACGACATCGACGTTTACCAGCCCCTGAATTTCAAGGATCAGGCAGACATCGACGAGCTGGCCGCGCTCAAGCCGGACGTGCTCGTCGTGGCCGCCTACGGCCTCATTCTGCCCCAGGCTGTGCTCGATATCCCGACCATCCATCCGCTCAATGTCCATGCGTCCCTGCTGCCCCAGTGGCGCGGTGCCGCACCCATCCAGCGCGCCATTCAGAATGGCGACGTGGTTACCGGCATCTCCATCATGAAGATGGAAGCCGGGCTCGACACCGGCCCGGTCATGGTGCAGCGTGCCCTGCGCATCGGTCTCAACGACCATGCTGGCACCATCCATGACGAGTTGGCGAAGCTCGGCGGCATCTGCATCAGCGAGGCCATGGCCCGTCTGCAGACCGGTGCCTACACCTTCACCGAGCAGGATCACGACATCGCCACCTATGCGAAGAAGCTGGAGAAGAAGGAAGGCGAGATCGACTGGAATCGCCCGGCCAAGGAAATCCATTGCCAGATTCGTGCAATGTACCCGTGGCCCGGTGCCTTCTTCGAGTGGGAGAACCCCGAGGGCAAGAAATATCGCCTGAACGTGACGCCCGGTGAAGTGAGCGAGGAAGAAACCCCGAACATCGAGCCCGGCACCATTCTGGGTGAGATTGACGGCAAGCTCGCCATCACTACCAAGGACAGTATTTATCTGACGCCTGAAGTGAAGCCTCAGGGCAAGAAGGCCATGGACGCCACGGCCTTTACCTGCGGCTACATGAAGGCCTGCAAATAGGGCTTTGCCCCGGGATACGCATGTTTCGTACTTCCATTCCGGTCTTTTGCTATCACAACGTCAGCGATGTGGACGGCCACACGCCGGCACGTTTCTGCGAACATCTGGACGCCATTGCTGACGCCGGATATCGCACCATCACCTCGCGTGAACTGCTGGCCGTGACCCGCGGCCAGATGGCGGCCCCGGAGAAAGCCGTGGTCCTCACCTTTGATGACGGCCATATCTCCAACTGGCTGAACGTCGTCCCTGAGCTGGAAAAGCGGAACATGACCGGCACCTTCTTTTGCCTGTCGGATTTCACTGTTCCCGGCGAGGTGCGTACCGAGGCGAACATGCCCGCCTACGACACCATGCCCAATGCCTTCCGCGCCGCACACATGCAGGGTGACTTCACCCAGTTCGTCAACGAGGGTGAGATCAAGGCCATGCTGAACAAGGGCATGGAGATTTTCTCCCACGGCTGTCGTCATCAGGGGACGTTCCGGACCCTGCGTCCGTGCGCCACCATGGGAACCAACGGTCACTGGGCTGCGTGGTCCATCTATAAGGAATTCAATCCGGATTATCCCACCTACGACGTGGCCAGCGGCTACGTGTACGATGGTTTCTGGCCCACATTCGACCGTGGTCAGGACCCCCGCTTTGTGGTTCGTAATCCCGAAGATCGCATTGCCTTCTGCCGTGAAGATTTCCGCAAGAGCTTCGAATATTTCCGCGACCTCAACGGCTACAAGGAACAGCTTTTCTGCTGGCCGTGGGGCCAGTTCGGTGTCGACGCCGAGGCTGAACTCAAGAAGGCCGGCTATGCGGGCGCGTTCACTCTGGAGCGTTGGGTCAATGCCGAGGGCACCGATCCCTATCGCCTCAATCGTATCGGCGTGGGCAAGAAGAAGTCTGGCAAATGGGTGCAGGCCCGCCTCAAGATGTACGGTAACGCCCCGGCCGCGCGCGTGTTCTTCAAGTTGCAACGAAAGCGTCCTGAAGTGAAGCGTGTGCTCTTTGCCACGGATTCCGAGAAGCTCTCCGGCGGCAGCCGCCAGATGGTCAACAACATCGCGGCCCTGTCCGACATGGGCATCAAGACTCACGCAATCCTGTCTCCCAACTCGCCCATCATCGGCGCGTTGGACGGCATGGACGTGGACATCATTCCCTTTGATGGCTTTCGTAGTTATTTCAAGGCCGGGCTGTTCCTGCGCAACATCGTGAAGGACAAGAAGATCGACGTGGTCCATTCCTTCCACAATCGCGCCTACAAGATGGGTGTGCTGGCCCGTCTCATGGGTGCAGGGCACAAGCTCTTCATCAACCGTGGCGTGATCTCCCGACCCAACGATATTTTCTTCCTCTGGACCGCCCTGTCCAACGGCGTCATCACCAATTCCCGTCAGTGCGCGGACGTGCTGCGCAAGCACCATGTCCTCAAGAGCCGTCTCAACGTGGTTTACAACGCATACGCTGGCCCGGATTACGGCGTGCCCCAGCCCCGCAAGAAACGCGGTTTGCGCGTTATCTACATCGGCAACGCCGCCGAGATCAAAGGCTTCGACGTCTTCCTGCAGGCCGCCTCCCGTTTCTGTAGCAGCGGCGATTACCGTGATTGCGAATTCATCGGTGTTGGCGTGGGTGAGGGGAACATGTCCAGATTCGAGGATTCCGCGTCCCCCATTGTTCGCGAGCGTCTTCGTCTGACCGGCAACATCCCGCACGCCGAGGTGCTGGACGAGATTCGCCACGCCGACCTGCTGGTGGTTCCGTCCCGCAAGGAGAGCCTGCCCAACGTGCTCCTCGAAGGTTTCGACTTTGGTCTGCCCGCGGTCTGCACCAACGTGGGCGGTATCCCCGAGATCGTGACCGACGGCCTCAATGGGCATCTCTGTGAATCAGAAGATGCAGATTGTCTGGCCGCGAAGATGCGCCGACTGGCCGAAGACCCGGCATTGCGCTACAAGATGGGTATGGTCGGCCGCGCGTTGGTCCGCACAGTGCTCACGCCTGACTTTAAGGCCCGCAATTTGATGCGCGTCTACATGGGTGAACGCCTCGACGAAGCGCTGCCCATTCAGGAAGTGGCCGACACCGTGCAGATAGACGAGAACATTTACGGACAGTGCCAGCATTAGAGTTTTCATGAACCGGGAAAAATCCATACGTCGCGCCCGTAAGCGCCTTTTTATCGGACTGATCAGCGGATCCTGTTTTGTGATCTGCCTGTTCCTCATGTCTCTGTGGATCGTGCCGTACATCGGCCTCCAGTCCATCCACCCGGCTGTCTCATGGCTGCTCGGTCTGATCGTCGTGTTCCTCGTCGGCCTTGTGTCGGTGGCCTATTGGGGCTTGTTCCTCAATATCGTCAACAAGAAGCCGTTGCCCGGCTCACAGCGTTATCGCGGTGTGACCGTCAAGCTCTTCCTGCCCCTCATGGTGTTGCTGGGCAAAGGCCTTGGCATGAAGAAGGAGAGCATCATGCTTTCTTTCATCAGCGTGAACAACGAGCTTGTTCAGGCCGAAGCCGCTCGTTACAAGCCTGAGGACGTGCTGCTGCTCATGCCGCATTGTCTGCAGAACTCCAAGTGCGACCGTCGCCTTACCTACGATATCAACAACTGCACCCGTTGCGGGAAGTGTCCCATCGCCGGGTTGCTTGATCTTCACGATAAGTATGGCGTCAATCTCGCCATCGCCACTGGCGGCACCATTGCCCGCCGTATCGTGGTACAGATGCGTCCCCGCATGATTATTGCCGTGGCTTGTTATCGTGACCTTGCTTCCGGTATTCAGGATACCTATCCGCTGCCTGTTTATGGAGTGTTGAACCAGCGTCCGCATGGACCTTGTCTTGATACTCAGGTTGCTCACTATCAGTTGGAAGAGGCGTTGCATCGTTTCTTGAAGGGTGAGTATTTGGAAGGGAAGCAGATTGGTTTAGGAGCGACGATTTCTACGGCGCAGGGGACTAGGCTGTAATTTTGAGAGAAATCAGATAAGGAAGGCCGCCCTTTTGGGGCGGCTTTTTCTATGGAGAGATGCGCGCTTTTCAAGCGCGAGAGCTGTCGCTTTCGCTCCTCCATGTCCTGCGCGGACGGCGGTTCTTTCTTGGCTGAGCCGCCCCAAGAAAGAACCAAAGAAACGCGGCTTTGTGTGATCCCCGCCTTGTGATTCGTTGGCAAGAATCTGATCCAAGCTGGCAGCTTTCGTTTTTGCGTACTTCCGCTGCGCTCCAGTGCAAAATCGAACAAGACGCTGCCTACCGCTTGGTCAGCTTCTAAGCCCCCTGAATCAAGGGCTGGTGCAGGGCTTCGTTTGTGGAGGTGGTAGTTGCGCTAGCGCATACAGACAACTTATTCATCACCCCGCGATAAAAGCCGAACGGCCTATCTGAAAAGAACAAGCGTAGCGCAAGTTCGTTCAGATAGGCCGTTCGGCTTTTATCGCCAATGGGATTCCAAAGGCCCTCGGCCTTTGGGCCCCGCTGGCAAGCGTCCCCGAAGGGCCGCCGGAGGCATTCTTAATCGTCGCTGTCGAGTCCGGTGAGATCGCCGATTTCGTGGCCGAGCTCTTCGGCTTTGAGGACGCGGCGCATGATCTTGCCGGAGCGGGTCTTGGGCAGCTTGTCGCGGAACTCGATGGACTTGATGACCGCCACGGGGCCGAGTTCGTTGCGGATGGTCTTCTTGAGATCCTTGATAAGCTCGTCGTCGGGGTCGAAGCCGTGATTGAGATGTATGAAGGCCTTGGCTGCTTCGCCCTTGATCTTGTCGGGCACACCGATGACGGCGCACTCGGAGACGGCGCGGTGCGCTCCGAAGGCGGCTTCGAGTTCGGCGGAACCGACGCGGTGCCCGGCGATGTTGATGACATCGTCGGCGCGGCCCTGAATCCAGATGTAGCCGTCCTCGTCTTTGCGGGCCACGTCTCCGGCGAAATAGACGCCGGGGATCTTTTCCCAGTATTCCTTGTAGCGTTCGTCGTCGTTCCAGAGACCGGTCATCATGGACGGCCATGGCTTGGTGACGACGAGGAGACCTCCCTTGCCGGGAGGAACGGGGTTGCCGTCCTTGTCCACTACGTCGGCTTCGACACCGGGCAGCGGCTTGGTGACTGAGCCGGGCTTGAGCAGCGAGATGGGCATGGGCGATATCATGAACATGCCGGTCTCGGTCTGCCACCATGTGTCGAGCACGGGGCATTCGGAGCGGCCGATGTTCTTGTAGAGCCATGTCCACGCTTCGGGCGATATGGGCTCGCCCACGGAGCCGAGAATGCGCAGGGAGGACAGGTCGTGCGTCTTGGGATATTGGGTCCCGAAACGCATGAGCATACGGATCATGGTCGGGGCGGTGTAAAAAATCGTGACGCCGTACTTGGCGACAATGGCCCAGAGGCGGTCGGCCTGCGGGTAATTCGGGTGGCCTTCGTACATGACCGAAGTGGTTCCGGCCATGAGCGCGCCGTAGATGCCGGCGGAATGGCCCGTGACCCAGCCGGGATCGGCGGTGCACCAGAAAATATCGGTGGGCTTGATGTCAAAGACCGAGGTGAGCGTGCGGTGAACGCCGACCATGTAGCCCGCGTGAGAGTGAACAATACCCTTGGGCATGCCCGTGGTGCCGGAGGTGTAGAGCAGGAACAGCGGATCGTCCGCGTCCATGACCTCGGTGGGCGCCTCGTTGCGCTCCTGACGGATCAGGTCTTCGTAGTGGAAGTCGCGACCGTCCATCATGTCCACGCCGATGTTGCAGCGGCGGACGACGACCATGGAGTCCACGCAGTCGGCGCAGGCGCCTACCAACGCTTCGTCGGCGGTGTCCTTGAGGTTGATGATCTGGCCGTTGCGGTAAAAGCCGTCAGCCGTGATGAGCAGCTTGGCCTGTGCGTCGTTGATGCGCTGGCGCAGGGCCTTGGCCGAGAATCCGGCAAAGACCACGGAGTGGATGGCGCCGATCTTGGCGGCGGCCAGCATGGCGATGATGGTCTCCGGCAGGGGCGGCATGTAGATGACCACGCGGTCGCCCTTGCGGATGCCGAGTGAACGCAGGGCGTTGGCGAAGCGGTTCACCTCGCGGTAGAGTTCGAAATAGGTGTATTTGCGGGTGTCGCCGGGCTCGCCTTCCCAGATCAGGGCCAGCTTGTTCTTGTTGGCAGTCTCGATGTGGCGGTCCAGGGCGTTGTAGACGATGTTGCAGCGTGCGCCCACGAACCATTTGTAGAAGGGGGCGTCCTTGTCGTCGAACACCTGATCCCATTTCTTGAACCAATCCAGCTCGTCAGCGGCTTCTTCCCAGTAGCCGACAGAGTCCATGCGGGCGAACTTGCGCGCCGCTTCCAATTCCTGCGGATTGACATTGGCCTCGATAACCAACTGCGGGAGAGGACGGAATACCCGTTCTTCCTGTAGTAGATTGTCTAGCTGTCCTGACTGGTCCATATATTCCTCCAAGCTGGGAGTCCGCTTTGCGGATGGCCTCCGGCGGCGTTTGCCAGCGGGGCCTCTCCGAGGGCTCAAGCTCCTTTTGGGAAAGGTACTTGAGAATCTCCAAAACTTTTTAGCGCGCCTTCGGCGAAGTTCTTCGTCAGTAGGTTCAACGCACTTGAACCAGTCTCATTCATAACAAGTCTGCGCCGCAATACCCGCCTAATTCGGTCAGCGGTCATTGCGGCAGGGTAAACGGTTACAGGCCGATGATTTTTTTCAGTTCAGCGATGCGTCGGCGGCTGATGGGCAGCTCGATGCGTGTCCGGCCTGCCGTGCGCAGCATGAAGTTCGATCCCGGCATGCTCGCGATTTCCGTCACCATGTCCAGATTCACTAAATACTTGCGGTGGACCCGGAAGAAACGATGCGGCCCGAGCCGGTCCTCAAGGTTCTTCAACCTGTGGGAGGAAAGAAATTTCTGATTGGCCGTGTGGACGTAGGAGTAGTCCTCGAACGCCTCCACGAAGATGATCTGGTCATAGGGAATCAGGATGGTGCGGCCGTCCTGCGTCACTGCCAGCTTGTCGATCTCCGGCCTGCGATTGGCGGTTTGGTCCCACGCGGCCTTGAGCGCGGCGAGGAAGGTATCCTGATCCTCGTCGGGCAGCGGCAACTGCACGGTCTGTTCGTCGCCGGTGTCGGCGGGAGGCGTGGGGTCGACATCGTAGTTCGCGGTCGGGGTCGGGACTTCGCGATACCGCTGCTTGAACGTCTGCAGCCGGTCGATGGTCCGCGCCATCCTTCCCGGTGCGGGCGGCCACAGCAGATAATCGGTGGCGCCCAGCTCAAAGGCCGCGTAGGCCTTGGCCTCGGAGTCCGAGATGAAGACCAGCGCCGGCTTGTGCTTCCTGCCCGCCAGCATCTGGGCCATCTCTATGCCGGAGGCGTCGCCCGGCAGGTCGGTTCCCAGAAAGAACACGCCGTAGGGAATGGCTTCCAGAAGCTCCATGGCCTCGAAGGCCGTCACTGCCTCGCCCAGCACCTGAACGAACGGCACTTCCTCCAGCGCTTCGCGCAGGGAGTTCCGCACTTCCGGGTCTTTATGGATGAGCAGCGTCTTCAGTTTCGGCATGGTTCGTTCGGATTACGGTTGAGTGGATTTTTCCAATTCTCCGTTATCCCGTACCGTTATTCGTGGCGAGGCGCAAGGTTTGGGTGGAAAGAAAGCCTTTTTAGGGACGGGCGATGAGCCTCCATGACAGAGGCTCAATACCCTATAATCCAAGTTCCTGATTGATCAGCACGACCCTGATGCGATGCTTGGGCCAGCTCTTTTCGGTGATCGTCCAGACGTTGCAAATACGGTCCGGGCTCTTGCATTGCATACACTTGCCCGTCTTGGCGCAGGGCGTCTTACTGTTGTGCCGCTGCGCATTGAGGGGGGCGGCCACTTCGCGGATGCGCTTCACGGCCGCGTTCACGTCCGGCACAATCTTGTTGGCGCCCACGGTGATGATGACGTTGGTGGGGCCGAAGACAATGCCGCCCACGCGGTTGCCCACCATGTCGAGGTTCACCAGCTTGCCGTCTGCGGTCAGGGCGTTGGTGCCCGTGAGGAACAGATCAGACAGGAGCGCCTCACGGCGTCGCTGGATGATGGTGGGCCGGTCAACGCCCTTCTCAAAGGTGTCGATGAACCGGATGGCCGGGTCGGCACGGAAGGTGTCGAGCACGCCGGTCTCCATGAGGGTCATGGAATCGCCGTAGGAGACCACTTCGGGGAAGATGTCGGGAATGATCTCCGCGAGGATGATCTCTGCGGCGTGTTCGGTGTCATCGGCCAGATACGGGAGGAAGTTGTTGGTCTCCAGACTGGCCAGTGTTTGTTCGATGAGTGCGGACATATACGGTCTCGGACCTATTCCTCGGTGTCGTCGAGCAGGTCGGAGCCCTGAGCTGCACCGCGAGCGAGGTCGTCCACGCGCTCGTTGAGCAACTGGCCGGAGTGTCCCTTGACCCATTTGAAGTCAACATTGTGCTTCTCGATGAGCGGGATGAGCTGACGCCACAGGTCCTGATTCTTGACCGGCTTCTTGGCAGCGGTTTTCCAGCCGTTCTTGAGCCAGTTTTTGAGCCAGTTCTTGGTGATGGCCTGCTGCACGTACTTGGAGTCGGTCCAGAGCTCCACGTCGCACGGGCGGGTCAGGGCGTCGAGGGCCACGATGACAGCGCGCAGTTCCATGCGGTTGTTGGTGGTGTTCTTGTATCCTTGGGCGAGCTCCTTGTAGTTGGAGGCATCCATGCCCTTGTACTCGTCGTGGATGAGAATGGCGCCGTAGCCGCCGGGACCGGGGTTTCCGAGGCAGGAGCCGTCGGTGTAGATGATGACTTTATTGCTCAACGGGAGTCTTTCCTTCGTTCAGTTGTGTGAGTTTGTCGTATATCCTGACCAGCACCACCTGTATTTCCTGGGGCCAGTCATTGTACTTGAATGAGGGGAGGAAGTTTTCCTCCGTAATTTGCTTGATGAAATCGTCGCCCAGCGCCTGACGCATCATGGGCGGGAAGCGGATCTCCACCACGTCGATGGCCGGGGCCAGACCGATATACAGTGTCTTGGAGTCAAGATCCGGGACCACGAAGTCGCCGCCGTAGATCTGAATCTTGGAATCCATGCCGAACTCGGACTTGAGGGAGCGGGTGAAGGAGATGATGAACTTCTTCTGCGCCTTGTCCAGCGTCTTGGTCTCGTCGTAGACCGCGGCCTCCTGATTGAGTCGTTCCACCACGCGTTCGTTATTCTTGGTAAAGGCCCAGATGACGGCCGCAAATACCAGCAACAAGGCGATGGAGCGGATGGCCTTCTCCTTGGGGCTTTCGCCATGCACTTTGGGTATGGTGATTCTCATGGGTAATCCTTTGTCCGTCTTTATGCGGACTTGCATTATCTATCGTGGGTGGAGCTTTCGTGCAAGTCCGAGGCTACTACCCATCACCGCGCAGTGCGTGGATTGGGTCGAGATCTGCGGCCTGTTTGGCGGGCTTGAGGCCGAAGATGATGCCGATGGCCTGTGATCCGGCCAGGGCCATGAAGAATGCCTTCCAAGAGAACTGGATGGTCAGGATGTCCAGCCGCGACAGGAATTGGCCGAGTCCCAGCCCAAGGAACAGGCCGAGGACGCCGCCCATCATGGTCAGGGCGCAGGCCTCCACGAGGAATTGGAGCATGATGGAGGATTTGCGCGCGCCAAGGGCTTTTTTCAGGCCGATCTCCTCGGCCCGTTCGCTCACGGAGATGGAGAAGAGGTTGGCCAGCACGAAGCCGCCCACCAGCATGGCGATGGTGGCAGTGACGCCGAGGAAGATGGTCAGGCCGCCCTTGAACATGGCGATGAATTTGAGCACCTCGTCTGCCGTCAGGATGGTGAAGTCGTCGTCTTCGCCATCTTTCAGGCCATGTTGATCGCGCAGCAGGGAGCGCAGGTTGTCAACATGCGCGCTCATGTAGTCCGGCTCGTAGAACTTCACGCGCAGGGCCCGGAAGTATTTCCGGTCGAGGTTGTACCGCTGCATGAGCGTGGACAGCGGGATGATGATGCGGTTGTCGATATCCCCGCCGCCGCCAGTGGTGAAGCCGCGGTAAGAGAGTCTGCCGATCACCTGAAACGGGATGTTCGAAATATAGATGACCTTGCCCACGGGCGATTCGTCGCCGAACAGTTCCGTGGCTGGTTTGTCTCCCAGCAGCGCAACCTTGGCGCCCTTGGCTTCATCCTCGTCGGCGAGGTCGCGTCCCTCGGCCAGTGGCCAGTTCCACGCCTTGCTGTAGCCGCTGGTGGCGCCGATGATCAGGACATCCTGATAGTTCTGGTTGCCATGCTTTACGGTCTGGCCGCCCTTGGCCCGCATGGGGATGACCGTATACGCGCCCGGCAGTGAGTCCTTCACCCGTTTGGCGTCCTCACGGTTGAGGGTCAGCGTGCGCATGCCCACGGCCCGTTTCATGAAGTTGCCGCCAAAGATCAGGGCCGAGTCCGGGCCGAACATATCGACGATTTCCATGGCCTTTCTGTTCGCGCCATCCACCGCCGTGACGATGAGGGTGAGGCTGGCAATGCCCAGAGCCACGCCCAGCACAACAAACAGCGATCGGAGTTTGAAAGCCCAGACGGCTTCAAACCCCATGTTCGTTATCCTTGTGAGCAGGCGTGGTGTCATTAAGAATGCCTCCGGCGGCTGGGGGAAGGGGAGGAAAAACCCTTTGAGAAGGGTTCTTTCCTCCCCTTCCCCCAGACCCCCATCCCCTCCTTTTCCCAAACTTTTTGTATGCGCATCCGCGCGGGTGGAGGTGAGGTGGGAGTTCGCCTTGTGTCTCGTTATGACCTGCGGCCGAGGCAGGTCTGGTTATAAAAAATCAGCGAAGCCACAAAGGGATGCAAGGGCGCGAGTCCTTGCCCGCCGGAGGCGAAATCACCCGACAATCGCCGCGCAGCGGCATCCCTTCCTGCCTTTTTTACCCTTCTATCCCCGTATATCATCCACGATCACGCCGTCGCTCAACCGGATGATGCGCCCGGCTTCCTTGGCCACGTCTTCGTCGTGGGTGACGAGAACGAGGGTCTTTCCGGCCTCGTGCACGGTGTGGAAGAGCTTCATGATCTCAGTGGAGGTGGCGGAGTCGAGCTGGCCGGTAGGTTCGTCGGCGAGGACGATATCCGGCTCGTTGAGCATGGCGCGGGCCATGGCAACGCGCTGCTGTTGCCCGCCGGAAAGTCGTGACGGCCGGAAATCCATGCGGTCGGCCAGACCGACCTGCTCAAGGAGAGATTCGGCGCGGGCCTGCAACTCGGCCCGAGGCTTGCCGGAATAGAGGCCGGGCAGGATGACGTTCTCAAGGGCCGTGGCATAGGGGATCAGGTAAAAAGACTGGAACACGAACCCGAGGGAGAGATTGCGCAGATCGGACTGATGGTCGTCGTCGAGGGTGGCGGTGTCGCTGCCGAGCAGACGATACGTGCCGTCGGTGGGACGATCGAGGAGGCCGATGATGTGCAGGAGCGTGGACTTGCCTGAGCCGGACGTGCCCTGCAACGAGATGAACTCCCCCTTGTCGATGGACAGGGTGATGCCTTTGAGCACTTCGATGCCCGGCAGCTCGCCGTTGTTCTTGGCCTTCTTGTCCGCGACCTGGGAAAAGGTCTTGGTGATGCCCTTGAGGTCGATGGCAGAGGACATCTACTTGCCCTTCTTCTTGACCTTGGTGCCGGGCAGGACCAGCTGGGTGGCGACCTTGTCACCCTGCTTGAGGCCGCTGAGCACCTCACTCATCTGGAGTCCCTGCAGACCGAGCTCAGGCTGTACCTCGCGCGGCTCTGCCTTGGCATCTCCCACCACGAACACGACCTGTCGGTTGGACACCCACTTGAGGGCGTTGTTCGGGATGGCGAGCACGTCCTTGCGGGTCTCGACGATGATCTTGCACTGAGTGGTCATTTCCGGACGCAGAAAATCGGCCTGCTCGCCGGTGACACGGACCAGTGCGCGGTAGTAGACGATGTTGTCACGGATTTCCGGCTCGGGATAGATGCGGTCCACGGTGCCTTCAAAGGTCTTCTCGCGGTAGGCATCCACGGTGTAGCGCACGGGCTGGCCGATCTGGACACGGCCCACGTCGGTCTCGTCGATGTAGATCCACATCTCGAGACGGGTGGGGTCGAGGACCGTGATCAGGTTGGAGACGGACAGGCCGGAGACGATGGTCTCGCCTTCCTGCGCTGCCACCTGAGAGACCACGCCGTCGATGGGCGAATAAATCTTGGTGTAGGAGAGCTGGACGTTGAGGGTCTGGAGCTTGGCGCGGGCAGAGGCCACGGAGTGGCGGGCCATCTCGGCGTCCTGCTGGGCCTGGTCAAGGGAATCCTGCGGTTCGAGCTTCTTTCGCACGAGGGTGCGCTTACGCGGCAGGTTCTTCTCCATGTAGCGGAGTTTGGCTTCATTCTGCCGGAGATTGGCAGTGGCCTCGGCGATACGGGCGCGGAGTTCGCGGGAGTCGATCTCGGCTACGAGGTCGCCCTTCTTGACGTGATCGCCCACCTTGACGGGAACGGTCTGCAACACGCCGGTGGCCTGTGCGCCGATCTTGACCTGCGCGCCCACCTGCGCCTTGACGATGCCGGTGGCCTCCAGAATCTTGGAGACGTCGGCGCGTTTGATGACCGCGGTGTCGAGGACCTTGATCTTGTCGGCCTTGCCGGATTGGGTGAAATACCAGACGCCACCGCCGGTGAGGAGCACCGCTATGAGAATGAAGATGAGCTTTTTCATGTCTATCGCTTCTTTTCGGCCTGTTCGATTTCCTGATCCAGTACCTTGGAGAACCGTGGGGCTCGCAAGGGCTTCTTTCGGGTGAAAACGTCGCGGAACTTGATCGATTTGAATCGGTAGCCGCATTCCGGTTCGATCCACGCACCTTGGTAATATATCGATTTGGACGGATAATTTCTACATAAAGAGAGCCTGTCTTCATGACATGAGCAGGTGCCGTCCTCATTCTGCAGTTTGCAGCCGAAGAGGAGGTGTCCTTTCCCGTCACGGCCAAGAATGCGGAACCGTTCGTATTCGGGCTCCTGTTCACAGATTTTCTTGAACTTGCGCTTGCTGGTCAGCCAGTTGCCCTGGTCCTGGATGACGATGTCCTGACAGCATTTGCCACACATGTGGCACTGGCCAACGATTTCCACCTCGCGCCGCAGGATGAACGTGCGGAGACTGCGGAACATGCCGGTGAAAAAGCGCAGGGTGTCCAAGGGTTAGCCTCCCAACTCCTTGATCCAGGCGAGGATGGGTGTCTCCATGGTGTCGCGGATTTCTGCCAGCCGGGCTTCGGACTCGGCCTCGAAGCGGAGCACCAGCGCCCCCTGTGTGTTGGAGGCGCGGCACAGTCCCCAGCCATCGCCGAACTCCACGCGCGCGCCGTCCATGTCGATGACTTCGTAGCGCTCCTTGAAGTAGGTCTGGGCCTTGGCCACCACGTCGAACTTGATGGCCTCGGGGCAGTCCATGCGGATTTCAGGGGTGTTGTAAGTGACGGGCCAGTCTGCCAGATAGTTGGACAGGGGCTTGTCGGTCTTGGACATGATCTCGGCCAGCTTGAGTGCGCCGTAGGTGGCGTCGTCAAAGCCGTGGTAGCCGTGGAAGAAAAACATGTGGCCGGACATTTCGCCGCCGATGGCTGCGCCGGTCTCGATCATGCGGCTTTTCACGATGGAGTGGCCGGTGATGCACATCTCGGCCGTGCCGCCGTGGTCTTCCACGTCCTTGAAAAGCAGATGCGAACACTTTACGTCCGCCACCACGCCTGCGCCGGGGAGTTCCTTGAGCAGGTCGCGGGCATAGATGGCCAGCAACTGGTCGCCGAACATGAGGCGTCCGGTCTCGTCCACGGCCCCGATGCGGTCGCCGTCGCCATCCAGTCCGATGCCAGCCTCGGCACCGACTTCCACCACCTTGGCCTTGAGGTCTTCCACGTACTCCTCCACCACCGGATCAGGGTGATGGTTGGGGAAATTGCCGTCCGGCTCGCAGTAGAGGCGGACCACTTCGGCCCCGGCAGCTTCGAGGATGTCGGCGGTCAGATCGCCGCTGGTGCCGTTGCCGCCGTCCACCACGACCTTGACCGGGCGCTCCAGCTTGCAGCGGGAGAGCAGGTCTTCCTTGTAGGTGGGAATGATGTCGTGGCGGGTGATGAGGCCGGAGCCAGAGTCATACTGGCCGGACTCGAAGATGCGGAAAATTTCCTGAATGGCCTCGCCGTGGATGGTGGTGGCGCCGCCCCACACCTTGAAACCGTTGTACTCGGGCGGGTTGTGGCTGGCCGTGATCATGATGCCGGCCTGAAAATTGAGATGCTTGGCCGCGAAGTAGAAGACGGGCGAAGACACGCGGTCCAGACAAATGACGTCCAGCCCGGTCTCGGCCAGCCCCTCGGCCATGGCTGCCTGATAGGCGGGCGACGAGGCCCGGCAGTCATGCCCCAGCAGGGCGCGGTCCCACCCCTGCTGGCGGAACCATGTGCCGCAGGCGCGTGCCAGTTGCTTTACCCACTCGACGTCAAAGTCTTCATCCACAAGGCCGCGTATGTCGTATGCACGAAAGATGTGCTGCTTGATAGGTTTCATGGCCGCAGTGTGCCTTGTGAGGGGGAACAATTCAAGGAAAGAGAATGAAAGGAGGTTTGGGTGCTCCTTATTTTTTGTTGTCTTTGTTTTTACGAGAAGGAGAGCGGAGAAACCAGAACGCTATAGGAATGGCAATTCCTAATATTATGAATAGATAGGAAACCCATGGGAATACCGAATGTCCCCTGACCTGATAATTGTCTGTCGCAATCATGTGGCTGCCATTAAAAACGAAAAGAAGAGCTACGATCCATTCCCATAATTTTACTCGCATATAATCCCCAGTACAGAAGCTACGTTTGTGACTCGTCGCGTTGGTGTCGTTGTCCGTCATGAAGCTAGGTTTTGTTAATTGAAGCCTTTTTCTGAGAACAGAGCTACAGCATAAACCTTTGTCATAAGTTCATTGATAGGCTGTGAGCGGTACGCTGTGTCTTCCAAGGCCTCTGCGAGCTTTCCTTGAAGTACAACAGACTGGTCAACTTCGTTGACTAGTCTGCATTTTACTACTTTGTCTTCTTCGAAATATAATTCCAACTGTCTACCATCAAAATCATAGCCTACAAAAAGAGAGTCCATGACGTCGTAGTGTTCCAAGTAGTTGCTCAGGTTGTCTTCGGAAAGAAATACGCTGAGATCATGGCCTTCAAAGACGAAGATCGGAAATATTGGGCTAGAGTGAGGGGTCATTTGTCTTCCGTGTGTTTAGAGTTGGGAGATTTGTAGAGTCTTACTTCGAAAATAATTAGAGGCAATGCAAACAAAATACACCCAAGCCCATTCCGACAGAGTATTGTCCTGATAAGAGCTCCCTTCCAACGGAAATAATAGCTATCGCGATTAGGGTTGATCCGCGTAGTTTTTTGGCTTTAAAAGCCATAATTCAAAAAATGTCCTTTTGGCGTCATCGCCGCCTGTATCGCCCATGGGGTCGGGGGCGGTCCAGCGAGCCGTGAATGGGTCGTAGCCTCGCCAGACAGTGGGCGGGATCAGAAAAGCCGCCTCGCCTAGTAGGCAAGGCGGCTTCTGTTATTGATCATCTTTGTTTTTATGAGAAGGAGAGCGGAGGAACCATGTTGTAACTGGAATGGCTACACCAGCCAAGATCAGCGCCCATGCGAATAGTGTGGGGTACATTATTGGTACACCATAATGGTGCATATTGTCGTTTAACAAACCGAATGTCCCCGCGACTATGAAGGTTATTCCTAGTCCTAATTCAGAAAATTTTACACGCATTACTTTCTCTTTTTGAAGTCGTCATATTCGTCATATGCTTTTCGCGCTCCGTTTCCCCAAAATCCAAACCAGGACAATGGAGGAGGGCCTGGATCAAATGCACCAGACGCAAAGTCTACAGCACTTTTGGACCCTGCCGCCAACTTATCCGGGTTACGCATCACTGTTGCAGCGGTAGTTGGTATTGCTTTCGCAACTCCTGCCATGCCTGCTGCAAATGGTAACAGGAAAGCAAACAACCCCAACGGATCCACTCCATTCACAGGGTCATCCAGACAATACCCGTACCAGTCGTCATCGCCGCCAGCGTCGCCCATGGGGTCGGGGGCGGTCCAGCGGGCCGTGAATGGGTCGTAGCCTCGCCAGACAGTGGGCGGCTTTAGTTATTGATCCTCTTTGTTTTTACGAGAAGGAGAGCGGAGGAACCAAGCAATAGGTATTATTGATATTCCTACGAAGGCATAGGCATAAGCAACCCACCCATAAATTGGCCATCCTTTGAAGCTATAATCTCCGGTTACTATCATGCCTACCCCATGAATAGTCATGACTAAGCCAATAAATATCTCCCATATTTTAATTCTCAAACGAGCTCCTTTATCTGTCAAAATACCAGTCGTTATCGCCGTAAGCGTCGCCCATGGTGGCGGTTGTGGTCTTGTGCTAGGGTTATTGCGTAATCCGTAGGTCTTCATCATAGCATTCATCAAATTTCGAACTGTAGTTGGGAGCAATGACAATAAAAGTGTTGTCTTTGTGCTCTTGTAAAAAATCAAAGGGTTCCGTTACCTCAAGTCTGAGGACAAGGTCATCGGAGGCCTTTGGGAAAGGTAGATCGAAAACCATTAGCTTGCATATTGAAGCTCGCTCATTCCCAGTCCATTTTTGTGCATGTACAGGTTGGGTGATTCCATCTGCAATTACGGTCCCTTCGGATATGAATTGATAGGCCAACTGCCCCTTGCCTTCATATCGGGAGTCTAAAGCCTCTCTTCCGGGGATGGCTATGCTTAAATCATAACAAGTATTGAATTTGTGCTTTAATGGAAGTGTTGTTTGCTTACCCTTAGAAGTGACATCAAAGGGTACATCTACGATGTTTGCGTAGAATGACTTGGATGCAAAGAAAGCCTGAAATTGATTCGTATTATATAGATATATTGCACACATAATTAGTGGTATTATGAATAGTGCTGCCTTTTTCATAATGACTCCATAGCGGGCTAAGACGAATTGTGGTCTTAGCCCACATTATTGTTATCTCATTTTGTCGCCACGATAGAGTAGTTCGTATCGATCGCGAAGTCTGTCAGCGTAGTCCTGACAATTGTTCTTGTCCCCGCCAATACCGCAGGTATTGTAAATCCCCAAAACAGTTGTCTTCTGTGCGCGTCTCATTCGTTTGTCATCATAGTATTTATTTTCAAGTTGATAATTAGAAATATCTTCTTGGGTCATTTGTCCTCTTTCTCCGAGTCCAATATTGTCACCACTTCCGTCTTCATAGAATCCATGTTCATGCTTAGGCTCAAGGTTGACTTTGTCAGCAATGGAGCCGTCCGCACTAATGGCGTGCCAACTCTTGGGCAGGAAACTCAGAGGCCGCTTCCCAAATCTAAACAACCCCAACGGATCCACTCCATTCACAGGGTCATCCAGACAATACCCGTACCAGTCGTCATCGCCGCCAGCGTCGCCCATAGGGTCGGGGGTGGTCCAGCGGGCCGTGAACGGGGCGTAATTTCAAAATAAGAGTGAAATGCCGCCTTACAAAATAGATAAGACGGCATTTGCGCATTTTGCGAGATAGAGGGCGAAAGTACTACACACGTATACGATTGAGAGTCCTCTATTCAGTGTTGTTCAATCTATGCATACAGAAGAATGAGATCCTTAAAGGAAATATTCTTCAGAGAGTATAATAAGTTGTCTACTAAAAAATAATGCAAAGATGTTCAATCGTGTGCTCACTTTGACTCTCACTAAGTTCTTTGAGTTTATATCATCAATATGGCGATGTAAGCCGTAAATACACTTGTTGTGAGGCCGAGGATCGCCAGTAAAAGTTTTTCGATTGGATTATATCCCTTTTCAAAAAACAAAAATCTTCTCAAAGAGAATGGACGTAAATCGATATTGCGTGTTTTGTACCAATCGCAGAGGAACATTATCCCTCCAACCATGCAAACTGCACTGTTAAGTAACAATACGATCTGTCCTACCATGAATTGTTCTCTCCATCTTGGAAACGTTGAAGCAACATGTTGACGCCTTCAGTCGTAGTTGATGAGCTTGTGATTGCGCCAAGTTTGCTTGCATTTTTGACTGGTTTAATTGGTATTGTTTTAGGGGCAGATATCCGACCAATGTTCTTCCCAATCTTTTCTCCGAATCTGCCACCAATAGCACCTGCTGTACCACGAATTGAGGCGGCAAAAACTTTGCCACCATCTTTGATTGTGCCCTTTTTGATCAACTGATTTCCTGCTTCATTCATTGCGGCTGATCCGCCACCAAGTAGAAGCGTGGTCGCAAGTCCTCCTCCTAAGGTACTCGCTGCTCCTGTTGCGGCTCCGAGCCCAACGGATTTGGCGAAGTCGACGGTACTCATCGGGCCGTCTCCGTAATTCCATTCGCTCCAATTGTCATACGCATTGGAGGCCTCCGGCAAAGCCGAGAGGAATGCGGAAGGCCGGATTGGTGTCGAGCAGAACGTTGCCGAACGGATCAAACCGGGTTTCCTTTATCACGTTGTTGGACTCGTCGGCAACTACATGAAGAGGTGCAACTGTTTATAATGCAAATAGAATTTATGAAGCGCACAGAGGCGCGAAAGGTGTGGAATCAGGTGTTGACGGGCTTTGCCGTCTAGTCGCTGACGTCGGTGATGCCGTACTGTTCCTTGAGGCTGTCCACCAGCTGCTTTTCCTGTTGCAGGAAGTCGTTGAACTGCTTCAGCACTTCGGGGTGCTTGATGGTAGAGAGGTGATAGCTGCCCTTGCGGTAGGGGAGGGATTTGTCGAACAGGATGTCATCCTGTGCGTTGATCTCTTTCAGTTGGGCATTGGCTACGGCGATATTGGCGTAAAAGCCGTTGATGCGTTCGGAAAGCGTCATGCGGGCCATGCTCTGTATATTTGTATTGGGCGCGAGTTTGACCTGATTTTCGTCGAGCCCTTCGAGGTGACGTGACGGGTCGAAGCCGAAGATGATGCCCAGCGTCTTGAGATGGGTTATGCCTTTGCCGAGGTCCTTTTTGTTGACAAGGATGCCGTCCACAAAGTCGCAGACCGGGGAAGAGTATCGCAGGTTGGTCCTTTTCTTGATGTCGACTCTCCAGTGGGGATTGTCAGGGAACTTGAAGTCCAGTTGTCTGGTCTCAATGAACTCCTGATAAAGTCGCCGCACCGGGAGGGCGGTATATTGGAACTGGTAGTCGTGGCGCTTGGCAAACGCGTCAAGCAACTCGCGGGCAAAGCCGCTGTACTCACTGCCCTTGCCGTTGAAATACGGCATGTAATCGATGCCCTCCACACCGATGGAAAACCATTTCTCGCTGTGGGCAGTCGTGGGCATGCATATGATGCAGCAGAGGGCTAAACCAAGAAAATATCGAAGCACGAACCCCCCTTTCGAATGTCTTCATGGCGGTCGCGGAAATGTGTGTCTCCGGCGTTGTTGCCAGTGTGACATATTTTTCAGTGGAGAGAAATGTACCACCTGTCCTGTTTTCACCGACTTTTCTTGACCTGATTCGCCATAGAGCCTATTTCACAGGTATTATGAATTGGGATTGGGACAAATTACAAAAGCAGCAACAAGGGCGCCCCGGTGGCGGCAAGCCGCCGAGCTTCGATGATTTCCAGGAGCAGTTTGACAAATTCAAAGGGTTCAAACTGCCCGGATGGAAACTCATCCTTCCTCTCATCATCGTCCTCTGGATAGCTTCGGGCTTCTACATTGTAGAACCTGACGAAGTGGGCGTGGTAAAACAGTTCGGCGAATTCAACCGCATCACCACTGCGGGCCCGAATTACCACATCCCCTATCCGGTGGAATCAGTCGTGACCCCCAAGGTCACGCAGATCCGTCGTATCGAGTTCGGTTTCCGGTCCACGGGCCGGGCCCGTAGCCAGGCCTTCCAGCAGGGCATGAGCCGCGAGGTGCCTGAAGAGGCGCTGATGCTCACCGGTGACGAAAACATCGTATCCGTGCAGTTTATCGTCCAATACATGATCAAGGACGCCAAGGAATACCTGTTTAATGTCTATGATCCGACCAAGACCATTGTTCACGCAGGCGAGGCCGCCATGCGCGAGATCATTGGTAAGGGTAAGATTGATGACGCTCTGACCACAGGGAAACAGGAAATTCAGGTCCAGACGCGTGATCTAATGCAGGAGATTCTCGACTCCTATCAGACCGGCATCAGCATTGTTGCCGTGCAGATGCAGAACGTGCATCCGCCGGAACAGGTTGTTGACGCGTTCAAGGATGTCGCCTCCGCTCGTGAGGACAAGAGCCGCTTCATCAACGAAGCCGAGGCCTACCAGCGCGACATCCTGCCCAAGGCTCGAGGCGAGGCTTCTCGCATTATCAATGCGGCCCAGGCTTACAAGGAGTCCAAGGTCCGTCAGGCAGAAGGTGAGGCTTCCCGCTTCCTGGCCGTGCTCAAGGAGTACAACAAGGCCAAGGACATCACCCGTCGCCGTCTCTATCTCGAAGCCATGGAGGGCATCCTCCAGAACCCCGAGATCGAGAAGCTGATCATGTCGGATGAGGCCCTGAAGAAATCAATACCGTACCTGCCCCTGGGACAGCTGCCGCGTCAGAACGCCGTTGCTCCCAAGGCGAAACAGTAAGGCAGGTGGTGTAATATGAAATCGACTACCATCGCACTCATTCTCGCTGTCCTGATCGGGGCCATTGCCCTGACTCAGTCAGCATTTACCGTGGACCAGACCGAAAAGGCCATCGTTATCCAGCTTGGCCGCCCGGTGTCCGACAAGGCGCTCGGCCCCGGTCTGCACTTCAAGCTGCCGCTGGTACAGAACGTGGTCTACTTCGACGCACGTATTCTGGACTTTGACGCCAAGCCCGAAGAAATCACCACGACTGACAAGAAGTACATGAACGTGGACTCCTACTCCAAGTGGAAGATCATTGATCCGCTCACCTTCTATACCAAGGTGCGGACCATTCAGGGCGCGCAGGCCCGACTTGACGATATCGTCCGTTCCCAGCTGCGCGTTGCCCTCGGTCGCTACACCCTCATCGAGGTTGTGTCCCACAAGCGTCAGGAGATCATGGAGGCTGTGACCACGCGCTCCAAGGAGCTGCTCCTGCCCTACGGCATCGAGGTGGTGGACGTGCGCATCAAGCGTACCGACCTCCCCGCCGAGAACGCCCGCGCCATCTTCGGCCGCATGAAGGCCGAACGTGAACGTCAGGCCAAGCAGTACCGCTCCGAGGGTCGAGAAGCCTCTGCCAAGATCAAGGCCCAGGCTGACAAGGAACGTTCCATCATCCTCGCCGACGCGGACAAGAAGTCCAAGATCGTACGAGGTGAGGGCGACGCCCTGGCCACCAAGATCTACGCCGACGCCCTCGGTCAGTCGCCGGAATTCTACTCCTTCACCCGGAGTCTTGAAGCCTATACCAAGGGCTTCAAGGACAATTCCCGCTTTATCCTGACCCCCAAGAGTCCGTTCCTGCAATATATGCAGTAGTCTAATTTAGTCATAACCCTGTGAAATATGTGCGGTCTGCTTCGGCAGGCCGCACTTTTTTTGATTTTGTTGACTAAATTAATCAACAAAGGGCTTGACAGAAGTGGGGCTTTCTCCCAAATTGGCCGGGAGATTTTCCCGGTTCACCCTGAAAGCGTTGGTGCGTCTATATCGACGACAAGTATTAAACCGGGTTTTCAAGTTAAAAAAACAGGTTAGTCGTTGACTAGCGAATAAAATACTGCATACTGGCGAAAGAATGTCAGAATGCAGAAGAGAGGACCCCTGATGCCTAAAAAGAAGAGACAATGCGACGAAGCGCAGCTGAAATGGTTCGAGGAAGCACTCGAACGTATCAAGAAGGCTACCGGCGCCCGCACTCAGGTGCAGCTCGCCGAAGTCCTGGATGTGCGCCAGTCTTCCATCTCTGATGCCAAGCGCCGTTGTTCCATTCCTGCTGAATGGTTCCTGAAACTGTACCGCAGCCACGGTCTCGACCCCGACTGGCTGGGTGAAGGTACCGGCACTCCCTATATTGATTCCGGTAAAGGCAAGATCGCAGCCGACACCCTGCTGCGTGAAAGCCCGGCTCCTTATGGCCGCATGAACTCACGCGGTCGTGTCCTGCCCGTCTCCACCATGGCCGGTGCAGACAAGGACGCCGATGCTTGGTCTCCCAAGGCCATCGAAGAACTGTCCGTTCCCGAATCCTTCTGCCGCCCCAAGCTGCAGGTCGTGAAGATCGACTCCGGCAGCATGGAGCCGGTCATCGGCAAGGGTGCCTTCGTGGGCATCGACACCGATCAGAGCGAACACCCGGACGGCGACCTGTGCGCGGTTTACTTCCCGCACCAGGGCCTGACCATCCGTCGCGTCTTCATGCAGGGCGATTCCTTCCTGCTCAAGGCCGAGAACGAAAAGTACTCCGACCTCACCATCCCGGCTGCCGAGATGAGCGAGCGCACCGTGGGCCGCGTGGTCTGGGTTCTCCAGAACCTGTCCCCCATGTAGAGCACACGATAGAGCAATGAAAAAGCCGGGCAGGTTATCCTGCCCGGCTTTTTTTGTGTCTATTGTCGGGATTTACGATGTTACCTTGTTCACACCGCCGCCGGGGCGCTGGACCGTGCGGTGATACTTCACTGCGGGTTTGCCGAAGGCCATCATGTAGGAGACTTCGTGGTCGGCCGGGATGCCGAGGAGCTCGATGGTTTTGGGGGCCACCATGGTCATGGACCATTTGGCCAGACCATCCCAGACCGTACCGATGCCGTGGCTGTTGGCCAGCATCTCGAAGTAGGTCATGGCGATGATGCCGTCCACTGTGCCGGATCGGTTTTCCGTGGGCGCGGAGGTGACCAGAAAGTGGGGCGCGCCGCGGAAGAGGACGTCAATCCCTTTGGTTTCGTAGGCATCAGAGATGCCTTTGAACAGCTCCATTTCGGGCGGCAGCTGGTCTGCGTCAACGGCGGCCTTGAGCTCGGCGTAGGCCGAGGCCCGCACCTTTTCCATGACCTCCAGATTATCCACAACTGTGAGGAGGGTGGTCCTGCGGTTCATGCCTGTGGGCGCCATGCGCACGGTCTCGAGGATGGAGTCCAGCAGTTCGCTGTCCACCGGCTCCTGCTTGTAGCGACGGGTGGAGCGTCGGCCCAGAAGAAGATTCTCCACCTTGACCGGGTCGGGCAGGTTGCCCTTGAGGGATCGGGAGTCGGCCGGGTTCAGCCCGAAAATGGAGAGCGCACCGGGCTTGCAGACGGCAAGGCAGTGCTGGCACTGGATACACATTTCAGCCCTGTCCGGGTTGACCACAGGGTATTCATCGACCATGTCGAGGATCATGTACGGACAGTCGTTGACGCACTCGCCGCACTTGATGCACAGGTCCTTATCTACATTGAATTGAAGCATGCTCACTCCTTGGATGCTTGAATCATTGAGTGATCCTTCATACCAGCTTCGCTGATTATTGGAAGGAGTTACCTCAAGGTAACCATGGCCGGAAGGATCAGTCCTGCTCGCCGAGCATGGACATGATGATTTCCATGAGCATGGCTGTGACCTCGTCTTTGTTCAGTGGCAGGCAGGCTCCGGATATGGAGTAGCCTTCGAGGTAGGGAAGCAGGAGGCTCGCTGCCTTGGCCGCGGCTTTGTCATCGGCCCCCATATGGGCAAAAGTCCCTGACAGGGTTTCGGCGAGTTCGGCGTAATACCCCTTCATATAGGCATCGACTTCCTCGTTTCGGGAAGCGATAGCCCAGACCTCACGGAAAATCATGCATATCGCTGGCGCGGTGTCGTTCACCAGCATGTATTCGAACATGGCCGCAACCTGTTCCCGTACGGACTTGCCTGCGGACTTTGCCATGTGATCTCTGAAGCTCGCTGCGCATTCCTCGAAATAATAAGCGACCACTCCCTTGAGGAGCGCGTTCTTGTTCTTGAAATAATATTGGACGTTGCTCAGAGACATCTCCGCGCATACGGCCACCTGACGCATGGTCAGACCGTGGTCGCCGTGGTCCCGCAACAATTGCAGCGCGCAGGCAATGATTCGCTGTACTTTGGGATTCTTCAGTTTTTCCAGGTCTGCACCCATGTGGTCTTCTTCCTCATTGTTCGAGTTCGATAAAAATGTGAGTACGCTCCTTGACAGCCTAGGTCAAGCGACCTAGTTGTTTCCTGACAGCGACTAGGTCGTATGACCTAGAGACGTAAAGCACCATCCATTCATCAGGAGAACACAATGAAATTGATCAACATCATGGGAAGTCCGCGTAAGCAAGGAAACAGTGCCCGTATTGCCAATGCATGTGCCGAGGAGGCCGTGGCGCTGGGGGCAGAGGTAGAAAGCCACTACCTGAATACCCTGACCTATCGCGGATGTCAGGGGTGTGAGAAGTGTCACGGGGACAACGATAAGTGTGTCCTGAAGGACGACCTCACCCCTCTCTTGGACAGCATGCACGACGCTGACATCGTGCTTCTCTCCAGTCCTGTCTACTACGGTGATACCTCCGGCCAGTTCAAAACCTTCCTAGACCGCACCTGGTCCTTTGTTGACGTGGATTATAGTCGGGATTTCCCCTACGTGACCCGACTGCCCGAGGGAAAGAAGATGATCTTCATCCTGACGCAGGCGGACGTTGAAGGACGACACGATGATGTGATCGAGCGGTATTCCGAATTTTTCAAGCTGTATGGATTCGATTTCAAGGTGGTTCGCGGGTATGGACTGTATACTGCCGGGGATGATGTGTCCGCCACTATGGAAACTGCAATCGGACATATCCGGGAGTTCATGGGACAATAGATTCCTGAAAGAAACACAGGCAACGAAATGCCGGGCGCCAACACGCCCGGCATTTTCCTTTATGGAAATATAAGAGACAAGCGGACACCAACTATGTAGGATGGATTACTACGAAAGATTACTATTTATGAGAAGGTAAGCCATGGCCGTGACGCCCACCGTACTTATTGTTGAAGACTCCAAGTTCTTCGCCTCCATGTTGAGCCGCCGTATTCAGGACGAGCTTGGCTACAAGGTCGACTGGAAGTCCACCTATGCCGATGCCGTGAAGATTATCGATTGCTGCCGCGATAATTATCTGGTGGCCCTGCTTGATCTGAACCTGCCCGATGCTCCCAATGGCGAGATCATTGACTACGCGCTGCAAAAGGGTATCCCCTCCATCGTGTTTACGGGTAACTTCGATGTGGAGCAGCGGAACAAGTTCGTGACCTGGAATCTGGTGGATTACATCCTCAAGGACTCCAACGCCTCTGTCGAGCTCCTGCTGTCCACCATCAAGAGACTCCACAAGAATCGCAGCACCAAGGTACTGGTGGTGGATGATTCCAGAACATTGCGAGATTCTGTTGCTATGTTGCTCAGGACGCAGCTTTTTCAGGTGTTGGAGGCTGGCGATGGAGTAGAGGCTCTTGAGGTGCTGGAGGAGAATCCGGACATCAAGCTGGTTCTGACCGACTATGATATGCCGCGGATGGACGGCTTCGACCTGATTCGCAAGATCCGGGCCGAGCACTCCAAGAACGACCTCGCCATCATCGGCATGTCTGCCAGCGATGAAGAGGTGCTCTCCGCCCGCCTCATCAAGACCGGGGCCAACGACTTCATTCCCAAGCCGTTTCATATCGAGGAGTTCCACGTCCGCATCAACCACGCCGTGGAGATGCTGAACAACATCGAACTCATCCGCGACCTCTCCTACAAGGATCCGCTCACCCGTCTGTATAACCGTCGCTATTTTTTCGAGAATGCGGACAAGTTCATTGAACGATCCACCAAGAGCGGCAAGTCCCATTGCGTGGGCATGCTCGATATCGACTTCTTCAAGAAGGTCAACGATACCTACGGCCATGACGGTGGCGACGAGGTGCTCAAGATGGTCTCTGCCATTGTGGCCGAGCACTTTTCCGAAGACGCCATTGTCAGCCGTTTCGGTGGCGAGGAATTCTGCGTGCTGGTATCCCATGCCCCCTCGGACAACATGGTCGGGGCCTTTGACGGGCTGCGTCAGGGGGTGGAGCGAGCTTCCATCCAGTACGAGGGGCAGGAGGTCAAGGTGACCATCAGTGTGGGCATCTGCTGCGAACCGCTTGAACTGGAGGCCATGCTCAAGCTGTCGGACAGTCGTTTGTACACGGCCAAGGAAGGTGGCAGAAACCGGGTGGTCGGCGATCCGCCGAGCCCCAATGTGCGTCGCTAGGCAGGGGTTAACAAAAGAAAATGACTGAGCTTTTGAAATCCTGTGCGCTGTCGGACGGCAGCAATCGAATTCTGGTCCTCGAGACTAATGAAGAACTGGCGGAAAGCATTGGCCTGGCCTTGATCCGTGATGTCGGCTTGCCCATGTGTCTTGCCTCTTCGGTTGAAGAGGCTGTGGCCTACATCGAAGATTTTCCAGATAATATGGTGGCGGCTCTGGTGGGCTTTGAAGATGCCGGGGCCAAGTCTCTGCTCGATTGTCTGACGAAATTTCAGGTTCCGGCCGTCGTGTACGGTAGTGACTTCACTGATGATATCCGGGGGAAACTTTCCACGCTGAGCATTGCCGATGTGGTCACTGGAGAGGGTGATAAACTGATTGCCGAGGTGGTCAGTTCCGTGGGGCGCATGGTTCATAACGAGGAAGTCACCATTTTGGTGGTGGACGACTCCCGCTCCATGCGCATGGCGCTTGTTCGATTTCTGACCAATCGTCACTATCGCGTGGTCGAGGCGGCAAATGGCGTCGAGGCTATGAAGCTCCTGAATCAAAGGCCGGACATCAAGCTGGTGATCACGGATAATGAAATGCCGGAGATGGACGGCTTCTCGCTGGTGCGTGAAATCCGGAAGACCTACTCCAAGGAAGATCTGGCTGTCATCGGCATCTCTGCCAAGACCAACTCAATGCTCTCCGTGAAGTTCATCACCAACGGAGCCAACGACTTTCTCCAGAAACCCTTCGTCAAGGAAGAGCTTTACTGTCGCGTAGACCACAACGTGGACATGCTCCAGCGCATCGAGATTATTCGTGATCTCTCCTACAAGGACCCACTTACCCGACTCTGCAATCGCCGTTATTTCTTCGAGAACGCCGAGGAGTTCCTCGAGCAGGCGCGTGAGAACGGGCAGGTGGTCTGTGCGGCCATGATCGACATCGATCACTTCAAGCAGGTCAACGACACCTACGGGCACGATGCCGGTGACGTGGTGCTCAAGTCCGTGGCCACCATCATTGCCGATCATTTTCCGGAAAATGCCATTGTCAGCCGTTTTGGCGGCGAGGAGTTCTGTGTGCTCAGCATCCACGACTCCGCCCGGGGCGTGGCAGAGCTCTTCGATGACATGCGCGATGCCGTGGAGCAGGCCGAGACCGAAGTGGACGGGCTTGATCTCAAGGTGACCCTCAGCGTGGGACTCTGCACCGACCGGGTGGACCTTGGCTCCATGCTCAAGCTGGCCGACGGGCGCCTCTACATGGCCAAGGAGTCAGGGCGCAACAAGGTCGTTGCCCGCACTCCCGGCGGCCTTATCCGCGACAGAGGCTAGGCCTCAACAATTTGCTCGTATTCGTGTTAATTTTACCTGCACTTGCTTGACGCACTTCGTTGAGGGTCATAACTTCATGGGATGAGCACAACCAAAGTCTCCACCCCCGCGTCTCAGGCCAAGCCCGTGACTGCGCCCGATATTCAGGCGCGCAAGAACGGTGAGAAAATCACCTGCATGACTGCATACGACTATGCTACTGGAACCATTGTGGATCAGTCCGGAATGGACCTTGTCCTCGTGGGCGATTCCCTTGCCATGGTCGTACTCGGACACGAGGATACCCTTTCCGTGACCATGGACGAGATGATCCATCACGTCCGCGCCACCAGCCGCGGTGTCAAACGTGCGCTCCTCGTTGCCGACATGCCCTTCATGTCCTACGCCACCGTGGATGACGCACTACGCAACGCGGGCCGTTTCATCAGCGAAGGCCGCGCCAAGGCCGTGAAGCTCGAAGGTGGCGTGTCCGTGGTGCCGCAGATCGAGGCCATTGTGGCCGCAGGTGTCCCGGTCATGGCCCATGTCGGGCTTACTCCGCAGCACGTTGCCCGTTTCGGCGGATTCAAGGCGCAGGGCAAGTCCGTGGAAGCTGCCAAGGCGCTCCTCGAAGATGCCCAGGCCGTGGAAGCAGCCGGCGCCTTCTGCGTGGTTCTCGAAGCCATCCCCGTAGAAGTGGCCCAGCTCATCACCGACGCCCTGACCATTCCCACCATCGGTATTGGTGCGGGGAATGTCACGGACGGGCAGATTCTCGTCTACCATGACCTGCTCGGTATGTTCGATCGCTTCACGCCCAAGTTCGTCCGTCAGTATGGGCAGCAGGGCAGGGAAGCGGTGCATTACATGGAGCAGTATTGCAAGGATGTTCGCGCCACCCGTTTCCCGGGGGACAAGAACACCATTTATATGACCGACGATGTTGCCGCTCAGGTGCGCAAGATCAAGGTGAAGAAGCGGAAGTAAGAGGCGCTTGCCAGCGGGGCCGCCTCGCCGGCGGGGCGTCTCCGACGGCTTAAGAACCTTTTGTAAAAGGTTCTTAAGAATCTCCAAAACTTTTTATCGCTCGCTTCGCTCGAGGTTCTCGGGTGAGGTAAATTGCTCTAATTGATAACCCGCGCCGGAGGCGCATAAGCGGGATGCAAGGGCGCGAGTCCTTGCCCGCCGGAGGCGAAGTCATCTGACATCGCCGCGAAGCGGCATCCTATTCTGATTCTCATGCTCGATCTCACATGGCCTACACTTTGGAACGGCTTGTTCTACCCGCTGCTTCGGTTGACCTTCTTCATATCGATTGGTCTGTTCGTTGGTAATCTTATTGAATCCCTGCACTGGACCCGGTACGCGGCCAAACTGGCTGACCCGCTGGCCCGTCGTGCCCGCCTGAAGGATATCAGCGCGGCCGCCTTTTCCATGGCCTTCTTCTCGGGCGTCACGGCCAATACCATGCTGTCCGAGGCTCATGAGAAGGGGGATATATCGGATAGGGAGTTGATCCTGTCCAACCTGTTCAACTCGTTGCCGACCTACTTTCTGCATCTGCCGACCATCTTCTTCATCGCTGCCCCGTTCATTGGCGAGGTGGCATATACGTACGTCGGCCTGACTGCGTTTGCCGCAGTGTTGCGGACCATGGCCATTACGTTTGCCGGGCGGTACTTGCTGCCGCCGCTGCCTGAAGGGTGCCTGCCATGTCGTCTGGATGAGATGGAGGCCAAGCGCAAGAAGGTGAATGCGGTCAAACAGACGTGGACACGCTTTAAGAAACGCCTGCCCAAGATTTTGAAGATCACCCTGCCGATTTACACGCTGTTCTTTGTGCTCAAACAGCTCGGCATGTTCACGTGGTTGCAGGATTCCATGTCCTCCAATGTGGGCTTCTTTTCCTTCCTGCCGCCTGAGGCGCTGGGCATCGTAGCGTTCCACATGGCTGGTGAATTCACTGCCGGACTGGCCGCGGCAAGCGCGCTCATTGCCGACTCGCAGCTGACGTCCGTCCAGATCATCCTGGCGCTGATGCTCGGCAATGTGCTGTCTTCGCCTATGCGCGCCTTCCGTCACCAGTTTCCGTACTATGCGGGTATCTTCAAGCCGCGCATGGCCATGAAGCTCATCGTGCACAATCAGGTGCTGCGCGGTGTTTCCATCGCGCTCGTCGGTGTGGTGTATGCGGTGATTGTCGGGTAGCAGCCGCTACTCGACCGGGATGGAATCGAGTTTCCAGCTTGCGCGGATAGTGGTTCCACAACCGGGGTTGGAGTCGATCTCCAATGTGCCGCCGGACATCTCTGTGCGCTCCATCATGCTGGTCAGGCCGAGGCCGAGGCGTCTGGCCGGATAGCGTATGGTCGTGGCCGGATCAAAGCCCACGCCCGTATCCTTGATTTCCAGCATCAGCCGGGAGTTCTCCCGCTTCAAACCTACGGTCACGGTGTCAGCCTGACTATGCTTGCCCGCGTTGTACAGGGCCTCCTGCGCCAGTCGGAAGACCTCCACCCGAAGGTGCTCGGGGATGTCCTCTTCCTGCACGGCGATGTCCTTGTAGACCGAGAGCGTGGTGTAGATGTTGGCGAAGTCGGCCATGAATCCGCAGAGGGCGGTGATGACGCCGAAGTCGCGCAGGGTGGGTGGATAGAGCGAGGTCTGCATGGACCGCATCTTTGTCACCACTTCCTGCGTCAGCTTGGTGGCGCTCTCCAGTGAGCGCTGCAAGGCCTCGGGCGCATCGTCATCCAGCAGGTAGAGGGCGTTTTCCACCCCCATCTTCACGGCAAGAACGGGTTGGGCCAGCTCGTCGTGAATCTCTTCGGCTATGCGCTTGCGTTCATCTTCGCGGGCTTGGAACAGCTTGGAAGAGAGATGCTTGAGTCGCTCCTGATTCTGCTCCAGATCACGATAAAACAGAGTGGCGGAGAGGTTGTCGGAGATGCGGCCGGAGAGGTCCTGGAACATCTGCTTTTCTTCGTCGGTCCAATAGCGCGGCACGGCGCACTGGTGCAGCCCCATGAGCCACGGTTTGCCTGTCTTGGGATAGAGGGCGATGAGCAGGGCGGATTTTGCCGCAGCCTTGCGCGCCGCTTCGGGGATGTCTTTGACGACACTCTCTTCTCCAAGCGGCACCGGCTTCTGCTTTTTGAGGGCCAGTCGGGAGTTCTCGGCCAGATCCGGCGTGGTCGGCATGAGCTGGTCCCGCGCCATGGGGATGGGATGTTCCGCCGAGGTGGAGCGGTACGGCACATGCCAGTGCGGATCGTCCGGGTCGCAGGGATACATCAGCCACGCCTGATCGCATTGAAAAATGGATCGGATGACACCCAGGAGGGAGTCCATCATGTCATCCAGATTGTCGGCGTTGCGCCGCGCCTCTTCGAAGAGGGCGATGTTTTCGAGATACTGGAGCTCGCGCCGGGCTTCGAAATCTTCCGGGGCACGGCCCAGTTGTTCGCGCATTCGGAGATTCTCGAGCCGCTGCAGCCGCAGTTCGTAGAGCAGCTCGCGTCGGTTCTTGCCCTCGTCGTCCTGAATGCGACGGGTCATTTTCTCCTGAATGTCCATGGCAGCTCCTACTCGAATGCCAACCGTTGGATGATGACGTTGGACACGAGCATACCGTTTTTTGTCAGGCGCAGAAAGCCGTGGCTGATGCGCACCAGATTTTCACGGTGCAGGGCGGTGATGAGCGTTTGCTTGCGCTTGATGAGGTCATGTCCCGTGCGCTTCTTGTACTCATTGAGGTCAAGCCCCCTGGAGGTGCGGAGCGAGAGCATGACCATCTCGGCGAGCAGATCGGCATCCGTCAGCTCCTCGAAATCATTACCCACGAGACCGCCACGAACATAGGCGTCGTATTCGTCCATGTAGCGCGGGTTGTTGAAGCGGCGCTTGCCAATGGTGGACACGGCCGAGGGGCCGAGGCCGAGATAATCGGTGCCGTCCCAGTAGCCGGAGTTGTGGACGGACATGAACCCCATGCGGGCGAAGTTGGAGACTTCGTAGTGGAGGTAGCCCATGGATTCGAGATATTCCGCGCCGTAGATGAACATGCGACCCTGTTCCTTTTCCGAGGGCAGGGGGAAGTCGCCGCCTTCGGAGCACATCTTGTGCATGACCGTGTTCTCTTCAAGGGTCAGGTTGTAGGCAGAAATGTGTTCGGGCCGGAGGTTGGCCACGGCGGCAAGCTGGTCGATCCATCCCTTGAGCCGCTGCCCGGGCAGCCCCCAGATGAGGTCCACGCCGATGTTGCCGAATCCGGCGCGGCGAGCCTCGTTGAAAGATGACAGGGTCATGGAGGCGTTGTGCGGGCGGCCCATGGTGTTGAGGTCCACGTCGTTCATGCTCTGCATGCCCAGCGACAGACGGTTGAAGCCCATGGAAATCAGTGCCCGGAAATAGCTGACGTCCTGTGCCGAGTCCGGGTTGGCCTCCAGCGTGACCTCCATGTTGTCGGTCATCTTGAAGTGTTTGTTGATGGCCTTCATGATGTGATCCAACTGCTGGAGCGGGATCAGACTCGGGGTACCGCCGCCAAAATAGATGGTGGCGAGCTTCGGCTTCTTGAGCCGCTTGCCCCACAGGGCGATCTCTTGCAGCAGGAGCTTATGATACCAGGCAAAGGTCACCTGATTGAAGGCCTGCGAGTGGAAATTGCAGTAGTGGCAGCGCGATTGGCAAAACGGTACGTGAATGTAGAGAAGGATGCCCTTCTTGCCGGGAGTGGCCAAGCCGTTCTTTTTGGTGCCTGCCGAGGGAAAGGCGGGCTTCACCGGGGCATCTTCGCCGTAGATCTTGCCCATTGTCTAGTCCCTGATGCGGTGTTCGCGGTGGATGATGAGGGCGCCCCATGTGAGGTAGACGCCCACCGTGCCCTTGAAGATCATGAGCAGGATATTCGGATCGGCGCTCATGGTCAGTGAGGTGAAAGAGTCATAGAGATAGCCGGACCCCGTCAGGATGAGGACCAGTATGGTCATCAGGGTGGGGATGTGACGCCGCTGGTGCGTGAACCACGCCAGCGTGGTGTAGACCGCGATGGTCAGCAGCCCGAAGCCCCAGCCCTGCCCGTCGATGCCGTCGGAAATACCCATGGCAAACGCGACCGCCACAAAGACCAGCAGGAAGGCCTCTCGGCGAAACAGGAAGGAAAAGCGTTCAACGGCGGACATGGCTATTTGTTCAACTCCTTCTGGAAACGTTCGTTCTCGCTGTACAGGCAGCCGCAGTATTGCTGGCGATAGATACCCCACTCCTTGGAGATATCGATACCGTCCTGCCAGCCTTCTCGGAAGTCATGGTAGAGGAACTTGGTCTTGGCCGATTCCAGATCATAGCCAAGGGCCGTGATTTCCTTGTGCTTCTGATACTTGGAGTAGAGAAGCGTGGTGGTGAAAAAGTCGAAGTTGCCTTTCTTGGCGATCTGGGCCGTGCGTTCCAGTCGCTGCGCATAGCAGTGAAAACACCGGTTGTTCTCCCGGTAGGCCACGGCGCGGAACCACTCCTGCGGCTTGTACTCGTTGTCTTTCACGATGACGTTGATGCCGAGCTTTTCAGCCACCTCGAGGCAGCCTTCACGCCGTTTCACGTATTCCTGCAACGGATGGATGTTCGGATTGAAGAACAGTCCGGTGACGTCATAGCCCTCATCCAGCAGCGTCTTGAGTGTGGTGATGGAACAGGGACCACAGCATATATGTAATAATAGTCTTTTGCTCATAGGTTTTCTCCTGAAACTACGGAGGAGGCCAGTTTGAGCGTCTTGTGAGGGTTTGTAAAGTATAATGGAGGTTGGGGGAGATAAGGAAGGCCGCCCGAAGCGGGCGGCGACGTTACTGATTTGATCCCTGCCGGGGGCGTCCTGCGCGGACGGCGGTTCTTTCTTGGCTGAGCCGCCCCAAGAAAGAACCAAAGAAACGCGGCTTTCCCTGCTTGGCCGCCTCGTGAGTTCTCGCCAAGAATCTGATCCAAATAGAATGCCTTGCATCGTGTTGCGCGACGTTCGTCGCTGCCGATTGCCAGGCCGCGCTCGGCGGCATTCGATTTGGTCAGCTTCTAGGCTTCGTGCTCAAGGGCTGGTGCAGGGGAGTTATGTGTATGTGTGTCGCTATGGGGAGCTTTACGTTGTAGGATTAAGGCTTTGTTCTTCCGTCAAATTTTGAGCGAAGCCAGCAAAAAATAGTTTATTGTGGATATTTGTTTTTGCCGGCTAGGATAAGTTTTTCAGCTTGTTCTCTTTCCGATGATGTAATTTGACTTTCTATGCTATCCAGCATTGATCGTATATCACTCCAGTCATGTGTATTCCCCAGCGACAACCATCGGTAGGCCTGAACCAAGTTTTGCTTGGTACCATGCCCTTGATAATAGCACTTTCCGACTTTTCTCATGGACTTAGTATGACCTTGTTCCGCCGCTTTCAGAAACCAAGACAGCGCAGATTCGTATAATTTTTGTTGAAAGAACATGTCTCCAAGATAGTACTGGCTTTGTGGGTCGTTTAAGGAATCTGCCTTATCAAACCATTTGATTGCACCGTCTAAATCCACCTCTCCTTGCAGGCCATACCCAGAAAGAAATCCCAACATAAGACAAGAATCTTTATTTCCTGACAGTGCTGCACTCTTGAAGATTTTAAGTGCTCGCTGAGTATCGTGCGGGAAACTCCGGTCTTCAGACCCGAAATAAAGGGTTCCAAGAAAATGCTGAATATCTAGGTCTCCAAGGTCTGCTCCTTTATGGTACCAGTACAAGGCTTTTTCAACGTTCTTGGATACTCCCAACGCTTTTCTGTAAAGCTGCCCCATCAAAAACATGGCTTCAGTGTTCCCTTTGTTCGCGGCAACCTCAAAGTATGTTCGAGCTAGGGCATAATCCTCTTTTTTCATAGCTTGAAGTCCTGCCTGGACCGTGGGTGAATCCGAATAATAGATCTCATTCACCCATTTTTCAAATTGTTCAATGTCTCCATTGTTGAGGGCTTCAACTGATTTTTCAATTGCAGTCGAATTTTGGGCAAGGGGAGATGCGAGGCTTGCAATAGGGTTCAGAAGTAGCATTAAGCAGCCGATGACTATCAATGGGCAATATTTGACCATAAAAATCTCCTGGCGGAAAGTTAACATACAGGATTATCTTTAAGTAGATGCGGCATGCTGCACGAATAATGTGATACAAGCAACTATCTATAATTGCGTCTATTTGTTTTGTTAGAACCAGCTTGGCCACCTCGTGAGTTCTCGCCAAGAATCTGATCCAAATAGAATGCCTTGCATCGTGCTGCGCGACGTTCGTCGCTGCCGATAGCCGAGTTGTGTCCGGCGGCATTCGATTTGGTCAGCTTCTAGGCTTCGTGCTCAAGGGCTGGTGTTGGTTCTTGGATGGAATGTGGTGGGATTGAGTGCCGTTCGGAAGGAAGAAACTACCGGTAAGTTCGTCCAGATTCGAGCGAAGCGAGCGACAAAAAGTTTAGGAAGGGAGAGGGGATGGGGGTCTGGGGGAAGGGGAGAGGGACAACCCTTCTCAAAGGGTTTCCTTCTCCCCTTCCCCCAGCCGCCGGAGGCATCCTACGCCGGAGGAGCCATGGCCTTGGTTAATTGCAGCAACAACCCCATGCCTTTGCGTACGTCTTCGTCGGCCATTGCCTTGAAGAGGTCGACGGCGCCGAGGGCTTCGAGTTCGGCAATGTCGACCCGGCCGGGGATGGAGGCCATGTGGTCGAGGAAGCTGGCGGCTTGCGGGGTGCCGAGTTTCTGAAGCGCGCCGGTGAGGTTCACGAGGGTTGTACCGATCTGTTCGATCTCTTCGGCGGAATAGGTCTCGGCCAACCGTTCGAGGGTGGTGAGGCCGGCGGTGAGGAGATTGAAGACGCCCTTTTGTTCGAGCTCGTCGAGACGCTGAATGTAGTACGGCACGGTGATCTTCATGAGCGGCTCGGCCGTGTCCACGAAGTCGATGGCGTTTTTGAGCTGGTTCAGGGCGTAGTTGATGTTGTTGATGTTGCGGAGCATGTTCTTGCCCAGTCGGGTCAGGTCGGAGAGCTGGAAGTCGGAGTCGATCTCGGCGAGTTCGACGATGACGTGCTTGACCAGCTCGTTGACGCGTGGGGTCAGCTCCTCCTTGAATTCGTTCATGGCGCGGGCCGATTGGGCCATGGGCGTCATGAGTGCTTCGAGACGGTCCAGCCGTTCGAGGATTTCGTCTTCGCGAGTCATGGTCTAACCCTCCTGCTCCACGTAACGGCGCACCTTGCCTGCCAGATTCATCTGCGGCTCCAGTGGCAACTCCAGTCCCTTCATCATCAGGTTCCAGTACACCCAGCGGAACATCATCTTGCCCCAGTAGTTGCCAAGGGACTCCTTGAGCAAGTCAAAGGGTCCCATACCCGGGAAGGGGAACATGCCGGGAAGCGGCTCCACGGTATAGTTGAAGTCCAGCAACACCGCCTTGTCGAAACCGGAGGCGAGGAAGCAGGTGGCGTGGCCGTCAAAGGTGGGCTTGGCATCGTACCCGTCAATCTCGCGGATGAGATTGTTCACCACCGTGGTGGACTGGTAGTGGGCGGTGGACCCGGCCTTGGAGGCGGGCACGTTGGTGGCGTCACCCAATACGAAAACACGATCATGTCCCTCGGCCTTGAGGGTGTGGTTGTCGGTCTGCATGAATCCCATGGGGTCGCCCATGCCGGAATTCGTGATCGCCTTGTCGCCGAGATTGGGCGGGATGGAGACGAGCAGATCGTATCCCACGTCGCGACCGTCGGCAGAGAGAATCTGCTTGTTCTTGGCATCCACACTGTCCAGCGCGAACTGGGTCGTGACCTTGATGTTCTTCTTCTCGGCCAGCTTGGAAAGCGCCTTGGTGGCCACGGGCTTGGTGAAAACACCGTCCAGCGGCGTGACCAGCTCGATTTCCACATTGTCACGCACGCCGTTTACCGTGAAGAACCAATCCGCCATGAACACGAACTCCAGCGGCGCGATGGGACACTTGTAGGGCACGTCCGCGATGTTCAGGACGATCTTGCCGTTGGAAAAATATTTCATTTGCTTGCGCAGGGCCGTGGCGCCGCCCAGAGAGTAGAAGTCGAAGATGGTGTCGCGCCAGCCGTCCATCATGCCGTCCACTTCGGTGGGATCGATGCGTGCGCCCGAGGCGATGACCAGCCAGTCGTAGTCATAGCTGCCCTTGACGGCCTCCACCTTGCGGCCCTTGGTGTCGATGTTGGTGACGGTGTCGATGACGAAGTTGACGCCCTCGGGGATGAACTCCCGCTTGGGTTTGAGCACGTCCTTCTTGGAATAGATGCCGAACGGTATGAACAGATAGCCCGGCTGGTAATGGTGCTTCTCGTCCCTGTCGATGATGGTGATATCGAATTCTTCTTCATCCAGTTCTTTTCGCAGCAGATTGGCGACCATGGTGCCGCCAGCACCCGCGCCCACGATGACGATGTTCCGCATGTTCCAACTCCCATGGTTGAGGTCCGAAACGGGCGCGACAACCCCCATGCTGCCGCACTTCCGGGTCTGGAGAGACTTGTTTCATTCATAGCATGGAAATCGTCATGGAAACAAAGGGGCTGATGCAATTTATCACCCCTATGGCAAGGTTGCCGGGAACACTTACTAATTTGATCGGGATTGGTGTCAGAGCTATTGAAAAAGCTAATGCAAAGAGGAAATTAACCAATAAGAAAAAATATAACGCCTTTTGTCACATTCCCGGAACATGCTGTATTTTTGATTGAATTAGTCGGGATTATGCCCGTTTGAGCATGATAATGATTTTAATATAGTCATTTATTACAGTTTGTTGTAATAAATGGTGTCAAACCTTGAGTAGGTGTCAAGGCTTTGGCAAGATAGGGTTGGACCCATAGGTTTTTACCCACACTGGAAAATACCAAAAGGGGATATACCAATGGAATTCAACGTGGAAGAAGCCGGGCGTCTGCTCGACAAGAAGTTGGCTCAGTTACGAGGCAAGTCTTATATATCCGAGGAATTGATCAACCTGCTGGATGAAGTGGCGCATCTGCAACTGGCCGCGCGGGCTGAAGTCAAGGTGTCCATTCCCGATGAACTGGAGATTGCCTCTCCTGAACAGATTATTCAGGGCGTGTCCTTGGTGGCCCGCGAAGATTTTCCCTATGACGCTGCCCAGGCCGAAGAGCTGTTGGGCAAGCTCATCGACCTGCTCAAGAAAATGGAAGGCCCCCTGGCCGATGCAGCCAAGGGCGTCGAAGCGGCTCTCGAATCCGGCGACCTGACAGCGGAAGGGCTGTTCTCCAAGTACATGCAGGACGACTCCACTTTCTTTGGCTCCTGGGCCGAGCGGTGTCCCGATGCACCCAAGGCCATCGCCTTTCTGGCATTCGCCTCGCTGGCTCCGTCCATCGAAGCAACCGCCGCGGTCCTGTCCTTAAGCCTGCCCGATATGAAGGTCCCGGCTGTCGGCACCTGTCCCATCTGTGGCAGCCTGCCGCTCATTTCTTCCCTTGAGGAAAAGGAAGGTTTCCGTCACGCCACTTGCTCCTTCTGTCGTCACGATTACCGCATCAAGCGCCTCGCTTGTCCGGTCTGCGGCGAAGAGGAGCAGAAGAAGCTGACCTTCTTCACCGTGGACGAGGAACCCGGCTTCCGCGTTGATGTTTGTGAATCCTGCAAGACATATATCAAGACCATTGATTTCCGTGAGTTGGACCGCGTGGCCATCCCGGTGCTGGATGACCTCGATTCCCTGGCGCTGGACTATGTGGCCGCTGGTCAGGGCTATCGCCGTGCAACTCTTTCCGCTTGGGGATTCTAAACGGGAGGGCCTATGTCCGCCGAATTACCGTTTCGCAAGAATATGACTGTTATACCACCCAGCTGCATACCTGATGCCCCCGGCGGCTTCGACTCTCTTCTGGAGAGCGACGAAAAAGCGCGGGAGTATCTCCTCTCCCTCACCTGGCCCACGGGCGATGCCTTCTGTCCCCGCTGTGGCCACCGCAAGGTCTACACCTTGTCCGGTGACCGTCTCCGCTGCGCCAGCTGCAAGTACACCTTCCAGCCCTTTTCCGGTCGCTGGATCAACAACGGTGCGCTTTCACCTTCTGAATGGCTGCATCTTGTGACCCTGTTCGTGGACGAATGTTCCGTCCACCAGATGAAGCAGAAGCTGTCTCTGTCCTACAACACGGTCTACAAGGCGCTCACTGCCATCCGCTTCGCCATCCTCGCCCATGCCATCGATGCCCGCCAGCTCATCAGCTCGGCCACCGGCCTCGATTCCTATCTCAAGGGCAACCGTCTTACCGGCGGCCCCCGCGAGATGCGCATGGACACCATCCCGGTTTACGGCATCCTGCGTCGTGACGACCACGTCTTCATCGACTTGGTGCCCGGTTTTCAGGCTGAGACACTGTTCCACTTCCACATGAACTTCCACCTGAAGCTCATCCGCACCGGCAACCTCGTCTACACCGATCGCTACAAGGAATACGATGCGCTGATGTTCTGCGGTAACGATTCGTTGCCGTACGAGGTTATCCGTCGCTATGACGAGCCGCCTCACATCGACGCCGTGCACGATGAGTTCTGGGAGTTTGCTCAGTCCCGTATCAAGCGGTTCCGGGGCATCTCCTGCCAGCGGTTCCCGCTCTATCTCAAGGAGCTGGAGTTCCGCTTCAACAACCGCGACAAGTCCATCGCGGAGATCATCACCGCGTATTTATGCGCGCTGGTACCCTCATCCGAATAAAAAAAGGGAGGCCAAACGGCCTCCCTTTTCTTTTTCTCAATCGTAATTTGATCTAGTCCAGCTCTCGATCGCTGAAGCCGATCAGGTAAAGGATGGAGTCCAGCCCGAAGGTGGAGATGGACTGGCGCGCGCCTTTCTTGACCTTGGGCTTGGCGTGGAACGCGATGCCGAGGCCTGCCAGATTCAGCATGGGCAGGTCGTTGGCGCCGTCGCCCACGGCAATGACCTGTTGCAGGGCGATGGATTCCTTTTTCGCGATCTCCTGGAGCAGTTCGGCCTTCTTCTCGGCGTCCACGATATCACCCACGGCGTTACCCGTGAGTTTGCCGTCGATGATCTCCAGCTCGTTGGCGTAGACGTAGTCGATGCCGAGCTTCTCTTTGAGGATGTTGCCGAAGTAGGTGAACCCGCCGGACAGGATGGCGATGGTGTATCCGAGGCTCTTCAGGGTGGAGATGAGCTTCTCGGCACCGTCGGTCAGTGGCAGGCGGTCTGCTACGGTTTGCAGCACGGATTCATCAAGGCCGTTGAGCAGGGACAGGCGTTTGCGCAGGCTTTGTTTGAAGTCCAGTTCGCCGCGCATGGCGGATTCGGTGATGGCGGCCACTTCATCGCCCACGCCCGCTTCCTTGGCCAGCTCGTCGATGACCTCTGCCTGAATCAGGGTGGAGTCCATGTCAAAGCAGACCAGACGGCGGTTGCGGCGGAAAATGTCATCTTCCTGGAAGGCGATATCAGCCATGAGGTCGGCCGAGATGTCCAGGAACTTGGAGCGGATTTCGCCGATATCCTTGGGTGTGCCGCGGACAGTGAATTCCACGCAGGCGCGGGAGCATTCAAAGTCGCCACAGTCCAGAGGCACGCGACCCGACAGGCGGTGGATGGTGTCGATGTTCAGGCCGGATTCGCTGACCACTTTGGTGATGGCCGCAATATGTTCCGAAGAAATGGTCTGGGCCAGCAGGGTGATGATGTGGCGCTGACGGTCGGCCATGTCCACCCATTTGCCGTAGTCGGCTTCATCCAGCGGGTGAAGTTTCATGGTGACGCCCAGTTCATGGGCCTTGAACAGCATGTCTTTCAGGACTGGCTGGGAATCCGAGGGCAGGCGGATAAGTATGCCCAAGGTAAGGAAATTATGAATGACCACCTGGCCAATGTCGAGGATGGCCACATCGAAGCCGGCCAGCACTTCGGACAATTCCGAGGTCAGGCCCGGTCTGTCGTTGCCGGTCACGTGTACCAATATGAGTTTTTCCATCGAAGTCTCTCTCCCTTCAAAAGATGGGCGGACCTTCGCATAAATCGCGGCGGCAGTAAACGTGTGTATTTTGGCCTCCGGCGGGCCCTCGCCAGCGGGGCCTCCTCGCCGGAGGGGCGTCTCCGACGGCTTAAGAACCCTTTGGGAAAAGGGTTCTTAAGAATCTCCTAAACCTTTTATCGCTCGCTTCGCTCGGGGACGGATTTTTATCCAAGTTAAATATGGTCAATCAACTTTTGTATGAGATCTTCGCTTTTCTTTCCATCAATACTACTCCACGAAGCCAATACGTTGAATAAAAATGAAGATATATGCCTGATATGATCGTAGTGACAGTCGTTGTAATTGATTAATTTAAAGATGTTTTCTTGTAGGGTGACAAATTGTGTATGACATCTGTCATCGGTGAAAGTTACAGAGTTAAGAACACAACTTATATCATTATATAGCAACTTTAAGTCGATGTGGATGTCATAGATATATCTATTGTTTTCATCCAGTCCATTAAGTGCATCATACCATCTCTGCCTATTGTCGTCGCTGAAATAGGCTTTGAACTTATTATGATCACATAGTTCATTAACTAGTTCATAGTTCGCAGCGGTCCCTCCCGCAGCATAAAGAAGGTTGCAAATAGTATTTTGTTTAAACGATTCATATCGTTTTCTCATGTTGTCTTTAATAATATTTCTTTGTTGTGATTCGGGGATGTGCACGAGTAAAAACCAAAAAAATATGGATATTAAATAGCCACATGAGAAATTGAATATGATTGAGTTCCCATATTCAAATGGTTGAAACAGTGGAGCTATCCATGTGCCTTGCAGAAAGGGCAATAATGGGTCGTTGCTTCCAACGAAAACACCCAAGACAACAACTGGGAGTGATAATTTAAGTAATCTCAGCATACGTTTCGTTTGAAAAATGTTTGTCTAATTATGGGTGCTATTATCGGCTTGTTTGGGTTGTGGTCAATGTATGAGACAATGGTTCATGCGTATTAATGTAATGATAGTTTTTTGAGCGGTTGAGTTTGGATTAATTATCCTCCCTCCCAAAAAGGAAACCCCGGTCTCGGGGGCGTGAGACCGGGGCTTGAGGGACAGTGAGGTTGTTTTTTAAAGGAGGGTTATGGCTCTTTAAAATTTCTGGTTTGTTTATGCGGGTTGGTAGTAGCAGCGTTTGGGGGACATTACCTTGCCGGCTTCTTTCAGGGTCTTGATGGCCTTGGAAACGTCTTTACTGTCGACGCCGAGGGTCTTGGCCACTTCACCCGGACGAACCGGCTTGCCTGCTTCTTCCATTGCTTTCAGTACGTTCTCTTCCATGATCTCTATTTCTCCATTAGAAAATTGCGTTCAATTGATATTAGGAATCATTCACAAATTAGGAATGATTGTCAACAAGAAAAGGCAAAAAAAATGCAGTTTGTAACATTTCGCATTTCAGGGGAATGTCGTATGTTGGATTCAGCCTCTGAAATGTTTGGAGAATTTTCATTGTTTTCAGAGTGTAAAGCGAGACTGGGCAGGTTGACCTGTCGGTATGGATACTTATTTAAGGGGAATCCGACCATCGCGAAACGAATAGAGATAATATGAGCAACGATAGCAATACATCCAGAGAAGAGCTGGCCATTGAGGTGGCGAACCTGCGTGCGCAACTGGCGGACGCGGAGGATACGCTCGTCAAGCTTCAGGAAAAGATGAGCCAGGGCGAGGCCGTTTGCAAAAACGAGATCGAGCAGATGCGGCAGACTCGCAAGACGCTGGGCATCGCCAACCTGATCGTTGAGAATTCCCCTGCGGTGCTCTTCCGCCGTGAAGCCACGGAAGATGCCACTCTGGTGTACGTCTCCGAAAATATCAGCCAGTGGGGCTACGATGCCGCCAAGTTTCTGGATGGCTCCATGGTATTTCAGGATATAGTTCTGCCCGAGGACCATCCTCGTCTTGAAGCCGAGATTGTCGGCTACCGTGACCAGGATGTGGAGGAGTATGCGCAGGAATACCGAATTGTTACGGCAGACGGCAACGTGCGATGGATTTCGGATGAGACTTCGGTCATTCGCGATGAGAACGGCATCAAGCTGTTCAATCAGGGTGTGCTCATGGATATCACCCGTCGCAAGAAGGCCGAGGAGGCCCTCGCTGGCAGTGAATACAAATTTCGACGCACCCTTGAGACGGCTGGTGAAGGCTACCTCATGCTGGATAAGAATCTGCGCATGGTGGAGGTCAATGATGCCTACTGCCGCATGCTCGGCTATGAGCGTGAGGAAATGCTGGGCAAGACCACCTATGACTTTGCCACGCAGGAGTACAGGCGGTTTCTGGAAGCCAACAAGGAACGCTTTCTGAAGCAGGAACACCGTCGCTTTGAGGGGAGCCTCTACCACAAGGACGGTCATGTGGTCCCGGTTCTGGTGAATGCCAATACGCTGCGCGACGAGGACGACGAGTTTATCGGGCATGTCGCGTTCGTGGTGGACCTGACCGAGCAGAAGAAGGCCGTTGAGCTGGCGGGCGAGGTGCAGAAGAGTCTGCTGCCCGGTGTGGCTCCGCGTATTCCCGGTCTCGATATCGCGGGCAACTCCGTGGCCAGTGAGATCGCTGGCGGTGACTATTTCGACTATCTGGAAGGACTCGACCCGGAACATCCCTCGGTTTCTGTGGCCGTGGGCGATATCTCCGGCCATGGCGTGGATGCGGCCCTGCTCATGACCACGGCGCGCGGCTTCCTGCGCATGCGTGCGGCCCAGCCCGGCAGTCCGGGCCAGATCGTCACCGAGATGAACCGCCATCTGGCCACCGATCTGGACGGTTCCGGCCGGTTCATGACACTTTTCTACCTGACCATGGACCCGGAAAATCAGAAGGCTCACTGGGTCCGTGCCGGACATGATCCGGCCATGATCTATTGCCCGAAGCTGGATTTCTTCACCGAGCTCAGCGAAGGCGCAGGGCTGCCCCTTGGTGTGCTCAAGGAGTCGGATTATGTGGAGCAGGCCAACGAGATGCACCCCGGCCAGATCATCGCCATCGGTACGGACGGCATTTGGGAAGCCCGTAACCGTGAAGGCGAGATGTTCGGCAAGCAGCGTTTCAAGGACGTTGTGCGCAACACCGCCGATCTCTCCGCGCAGGAAATCATGGACGCTGTCTTCGAGGCCGTGCGCAAGTATACCGGCGGCTCCAAGCCCGAGGATGACATCACGCTGGTTATCGTGAAGTACGGCTTTACTGACGAGTAAATTCGGCCAGCCCGTCGTAGTTGACCTCTCGGATGGAGATGCGTTGCACCTCGTTGTCCGGGGTCACGTCGAAGTCGAAGTGATACTCGGGAGAGCCCGGGTCCATTTCCGCCCAGTCCCCACTGAAAACGTGCCCGTTCCGGTGCGCAATTTTGATGCGTACCTGTTGCGTCGCTCCCATGGTCACCATCAGGTCGTCGCCGTCGCGCTCGACGGAAAGTTTTCCGTAAACCGGGCTGATATAGGTTCCGACATAGCTGTCCAGCGGCAGGCCGGGCAGCTTGTGGGCGGGGTCGGTTTCCTCGTCATCCTCGTCGGGCGCATTGAGGAATGTGGCGCTCCAGTCCGCCTTGCGCCCGGACATCATGTCAAAGAATTGCAGCCCCAATGCGTCCGCCAGCTTGTGGTGTCCGAGATTGGTCAGGATGACCACGGCCATGTCGAGATCCGGCGAAAAGCCCACAAAGGAGCAGATGCCGGAGGTGCCGCCATTGTGCCAGATGACATCGGTCTTGTTCAGGTCGGTACGCAACCAGCCTTGCGCGTAGGCTCCATAAAACTCACCCATCTTCACCGGCGTGCGGGGCGCATGCATATACGCGGCGGCATCTTCGCTGAATATTCGTGTCTTGCCGAGTTTGCCTTTGTTCAACTGTGCGGCCGCCCACCGGGCCATGTCTGTGGCCGAGGAGTTGAGCCCGCCCGCCGGACCATACACATAGGGCCATGACAGCAGCATGGAGCCGAGCTTGATGGATTGGGGAGTGCCGTCCACCAGCACATGGAGGTCGGCGCTGTCTTTGGCAAAGGTCAGCCCCGGCTCCGTCAGGGAGGATGACGACATGCCAAGCGGCGTGAGGATGCGTTCATGCATGAGCTGCTCCCATGTCTGTCCGGTCAGCGTCTCTTCCACCTTGGCTCCGGCCACGAACAGGTTGTTCACGTAGGAGAAGTTGTCCCGAAAGGAGTATGTCGGTTTGATGTATCGCAGGGAGTGGATGATGTGGTCCCGGTCGAATCCGATGAAGCTTTGCAGGTCGCCCGCATAGGCAGGCATGCCGCTATGCTGTGCGAACAGGTCATGGATGCGGAATTCCCGCGTCACCCACGGGTCGAACATCATGAAACCGGGAAAGTGGTCCACCACCCGGTCGTCCCAGCCCACTTTGCCTTCATCTACCAGTGTTGCCATCAGGGCCACGGTAAATGCCTTGGTGGTGGAGCCCACCTGAAAGATCGTGTCCTTGTCCACCGGCCGATTCTCTCCGTAGCGCTTGGTGCCGAATCCCTTGGCGTAGACGGTCTTGTCCCCTTTGACCACGGCAATGGCCATGCCCGGTACGTGCCATTTAGGCATTTCGCGGATCGCGTACTGCTCGAAGTGGGCCATGGTTGTGTCAAAGGAGACCGCCATGGCCGGACTGCACAGGATCGGCAGCATCAACAGGCAAAGGAGAAGTGGGCGCAGCATGAGAAAACCTCCGGGTATATAGGGGTGTTCATGCCTGTTTTGCCTCTTTCCGGCAATGATAAACGCGGGTTGCACTTGCTCCTATCCATGGGCTACCTTGTTCGTATAGGAGGTTTCATGTTCGTACGATTCGTTGTCTTGTGCCTGTTTCTGATACTGACAGCCTTGCCCGCCGCGGCCGCGCCGGACAGTTTGACCCGCATGACCGATCCATGGAAAGGGGATCTGACGCAGATCATCAAGGAACATCGGCCCATTCGCGTGCTGGTGAGTTACAACCGCACCAACTTCTTTCTCGTGCGCGGTGCCATGCGCGGCATGGAGTACGACCTGATGCAGGCATACAAGAAGCATCTGGCCGCAACGAACAAGACAATGCATCCGCGGATGGTCTTTGTGACCGTCCCCTTTGACGAACTCATCCCGGCCCTGCTGGACGGACGCGGCGACATTGCCGCCGCCGGGTTGACCGCCACGGCCGCCCGCAAGCGGGATGCCGCTTTCACCTCGCCGTATCGCACCAACGTTGATGAGATCGTGGTGGGCTCATATCGGGCCGCGCCCATCCACAAGCTCGAAGATCTCGCCGGAAAGACCGTTCATGTCATGGCCGGCTCCAGTTACGCCACGCATCTGCGCACCCTGAATCATCAATTCAAGCGCCGGGGTATCAAGCCCATCGATGTGGTGGAGCCCGATCCGCACCTCGTCACCGAGGATCTTCTGGAGATGGCCGAGCGCGGTATCATCAATTACACCGTGGCCGATTCCCATCTGGCTGAAATCTGGAAGAGTGCCTTGCCCCGTCTCAAGTTGTTCAAGGATATTCCGCTGCACAGCGGCGGTGATCTGGCGTGGGCCGTGCGCCCCGGCAGCAAGGCGCTGCTCAAGAGTCTCAGCGAATTTGCCAACACGGTGCAGCAGGGAACGCTCATGGGCAACATGGTGTTCAAGCGGTATTTCGTGAACTCCGACTGGGTGAAGGACCCCAACGCCCGCGAGGACAAGGAACGCTTGCAGGAGCTGCGCAGTCTGTTCGAGAAGTACGGTGAGATGTACCGTTTCGACTGGCTCAAGCTCGCGGCGCAGGCCTATCAGGAGTCACGCTTCAACATGGACACCAAGAGTGCGGCGGGAGCCGTGGGCATCATGCAGGTGCGTCCTGCCACGGCCCTTGATCCCAACGTGAACGTAAAGGATTACAAGACCCTTGAAGGCAATATCCACGCCGGGGCCAAGTATCTTCGCTTTCTGCGCGACAACTATTTTCAGGACGTCGCGCCCGAGGCCCGTGTCGACTTCGCCCTCGCCGCCTATAACGCCGGACCGGCCCGTGTGATCAAGCTCCGCAAGGCCGCCCGGGAGATGGGTTTGAATCCCGATCTCTGGTTCGCCAATGTCGAGTGGGCCGCTTACAAGGACATCGGTACCGAGACGCCTTCCTATGTCGCCAATGTGCAGATGTATTACGCCGCCTACAAGTCCATCGCCAAGACACTCACCGTCCGCGGCAAGGTGAAGTAAGAGGTCCTTGCCGGACGGGTCGCTTCGCCAGCGGGGCCTCCTCGCCGGAGGGGCGTCTCCGACGGCTTAAGACCCCTTTGGAAAAAGGGTTCTTATCTCTGCTGTCTTTATCCGTAACCCTCGAAGACTCGGGAACGGCTGAAGCAAGAATCTCCTAAATCTTTTGTCGCTCGCTTCGCTCGGGGCTCTTCGGTCTCATCATTTTTTCTTTTTATTGTTTATTATCTCAACCTTTGACGGTTCGAGAAGATGAGCATCTTTTGAGTCTTCCAAATCCGCGCGGATGCGCCACCAAAAAGTTTAGGAAGGGAGAGGGGATGGGGGTCTGGGGGAAGGGGAGAGGGACAACCCTTCTCAAAGGGTTTCCCTCTCCCCTTCCCCCAGCCGCCGGAGGCATCTTCCTTTCTCTCCAAGTCTCTGATAAAACTTGCGTCATGACGAAATTGAAATTGGTGAGCACGGTCCGCGCGGCCGGTTGAGCCGCCAAGATCGCTCCGGGGGACCTGGAGCAGGCGCTTTCGGGCTTGGGAGCCCGCCCTGACAACCGCGTTTTGGCCGGAGGCCCCGGCGATAACGAGGACGCTGTGGTGTTGTCTTTTCCCGCGGGCAAGGCGCTGGTCCAGACCGTGGATTTCTTTACCCCCATCGTCAATGATCCTTACAAGTTCGGTCGCATCGCCGCGGCCAATTCCCTGTCGGATGTCTACGCCATGGGCGGTGAGCCGTGGTCGAGCATGAATATCGTCTGCTTCCCCATCAAGAAACTGCCGGGCGAAGTGCTGACCGAAGTGCTGCGCGGCGGCAAGGATGCGGTGGAAGAAGCCGGGGCAGTGCCTTCCGGCGGCCATAGCGTGGAAGACGATGAACTGAAATACGGCCTCGCCGTTTCAGGACTGGTCGATCCTGATGGATTTGCCTCCAACCGGGGCGTACGGCCTGGGGATGAACTGCTCCTGACAAAGCCCATCGGCACGGGCGTGCTGGCCACGGCGGTGAAGGGCGAGTTCGGTGACACCGACGCCATGGAAGATCTGCTCTTTCAGGTGTGCGGACGACTGAATAAGTCGGGCGGAGAAGTCATCAGCAGGCTTGGTCTGATGGGAGCCACCGATATCACCGGGTTCGGTCTGGGCGGTCACCTGATCGAACTGGCCGAAGCGAGCAATGTGCATATCGAACTGCGCATGAGCGATGTGCCGCTGATTCAGGGCGCGCTGGAGATGGCTTCCATGGGCATGCTGCCTGCTGGGTCCATCTGCAACCGCAACCACTACCTGCCGAAAGTGAGCGTGGCGCAGGGGCTGGACGCCGTGAATGTGGACATGATGTTCGACGCCCAGACGTCGGGCGGCCTGATTCTGGCCGTACCGCCTGAGAAGCTGGACGAGGCCAAGGCCATGCTGCTGGAAGCAGGCGATCTGGCCGCGCACGTGGGCACGGCTCGCGCTGCAGAAGAGAACGCGCCGCTGTCCATCGTTTAGTTCACGATTCCATTGTCGTCGGGATCAAATCTTCTCGGCGATACTATCCAATTCCATACGAAGATCGTCCAATTCGAAAGGCTTGGCGATGTAGCCGTTCATGCCCGCATTGAGGAAACGCTGGCGGTCGCCCTTCATGGCGTGGGCCGTCAGGGCGATGATGGGCAGGTCGAGGCCCAACTCCTCGCGCACCACGCGGGTCGTCTCGATGCCGTCCATGCCGGGCATTTGAATATCGGTCAGGAAGCAATCAAAGCTGGATTTGCGTAATGCCTCGACAGCCTTTTCCCCGTTCTCCACACACAGGACATCGTGTCCGAGCTTCTTGAGCAGACGATCCACCACGATGCGATTGACGTGCTCGTCCTCGGCCACGAGGAGGGAGAGTTTCCTGTCGGTTTGGGAGGATTCTTGCGCGTCAATGACTGACTGCGGGGCAGTGCCGGGCCATACCGCAAGGGTGAAGACAACGTCGGTTCCCTCGTTTTCCTCGCTGCTCAATGTGATGGTGCCGCCCATGAGGGTGACGAGGCGGCGGACGATGCCGAGTCCGAGTCCGGTTCCCTGATATTTGCGGGAGAAGGAACCATCCACCTGAGTGAAGGGATCGAAAATGCGCTCCAGCTTGTCCGGAGGGATGCCGATGCCTGTGTCGCGGACATGGAAATACAGCTGGGTCCTGCCGTCCGGCAAAGGACGTGGCATGGGGTAAGCCTCAACGGTGACCGAGCCCTTTTCCGTGAACTTGGTGGCATTGCCCACGAGGTTGAAGAGAATCTGCCGTATGCGCCCCTTGTCCGCGAGGAAATAGCGCGGCAGGGCTGGGTCTATATGCCACCCCATCTGCACGCCGCGGCTTTCGGCCAGATGGCGGAATACGGAGACAACGGAATCCAGTACATCGCCCAGATCCATTTCCTGCTCGTCGAAATCCAGCTTGCCCGACTCGATCTTGGAGAGGTCAAGGATATCGTTGAGAATCTGCAGCAGGTTGCGGCCGGAGTCCACGGCCGTGTTCACGAAGTCGCGCTGCTCGGCCTTGATGTCGGTCAGCTGGAGAATCTGGAGCATGCCGAGGAGGCCGTTGAGGGGCGTGCGGATTTCGTGGCTCATGTTGGCGAGAAATTCGTTCTTGGCCACGTTGGCGGCTTCGGCTTCACCTTTGGCGCGGATGAGATCCTCCTCCATGACCTTGCGGCCCGAGATGTCGGCGGCCATGTGCATGTGAACCATCTTGCCTTCCAGCCACTCGATGACACTGTCGTGGTTGAGATACCACTTCTTCGTGACCGGATTGTACCGTTCGGAAATCACGGTCCCCTGAGGGCGTCCCTTATTGTCGACCAGATCCGGGATAGGGCAGTGCTCGCAACGGACTGTTTCGCCGCGGAACAGCTCATGGCATTTGAAGTCACCGTCTGGCGCGCCAAAGGTGTGCTGCATGTGCTTGTTGATGAAGAGGACGTCATTGTTTTCCATGTCGGACACGTAGATATCAGCATCGATGCCGTCCAGAATGGAAAGCAGGCGCAGGTGGGCCTGCTTCAACTCTTCAGCTGCCGCGCGTTCCTGAGTCACGTCTCGGCTGGAACCGAAGATGCGGACCACATTGCCTCTGTTGTCCACGTCCGGAATGGCCATGGTCACCAGCAGAACTTCTTCGCCGTCTTCACGAAGAGCCCGGAAGTCAATCTCGGCGGGTACGTGTTCCGTCAGAATGGAGTTCCACGCGCGGGCAACACCGGCCCTGTCGTCGGGATGGATGTAATTGGTGAAGAAGTCGTTGATGGTTGCGGGCTCATTACCGGGTTTGATGCCGTGCAGGCGGCACTGGCCGTCAGTCCAGTAGATGGTGCCGAGGGAGAGGTTTACCTCCCAGCCGCCGGTGAGACTGATGCGCTGCACCTCATTGAGCAATTCCTGACTTCGGTGCAGGGCGGCATCCGCTTCTTCGCGCTCGGACAGGTCATAGGCGTAGGTGAAGAGAAATTCCTCGCCGCCATGGGGCATGTGATAGCTGGTGATGCCAACCGGAAAATTGCTGCCGTCCTTGCGCTGGTGCACGGTTTCGAAGCGCATGGTGCCGCTGTCGCGCCGCTCTTCCCAGCGGGAGGCCCATGACTCGGAAGGTATTAATGGATTGATGTCGGAAATGGTGAGTTCCAGCAACTCCTCACGGGTATAACCGAGATTGAGGCAGGCGCTGTCATTGACGTAAACAAAGTGTCCCTTTTTGTTGATCCAGTAGATATCGATCGGGGCGTTGTCCACGGAGGTCTGGGTCAGACGGTATGCTTCTTCGGCCCGCTTCAGGTCGGAGATGTCGGCGATCATGGCAAATGAGCCTGTGTACTCGTTGGATTCTGACATGAGCGGGGTGGCCGAGACCATTCCCCAACGGGTGGTGCCGTCCTTATGCAGGAACTCGCATTCGTATCGTTCCTTTTGCCCTCTGGCCCGCCGGGAAAAATGTCTGCGCATCTTCTCTGGGTCGTTGGGGCTGAATATTTCCAGGGCGTTTCTTCCGAGAATTTCATGGCGAGGATAGCCGAGGAAGGTCGAAGTTACGTCGTTGCAGAAGACAATATTGTGGTTCACGTCGAGGCCGATGATGCCCTCGTTGGCGGTCTCCACGATGCGGCGGTATTGGATTTCCTGCTGTTTGAGCTGTTCGGTGGCTCGTCGGGATGCGGTGAGATCTCTGATCATGCCCCACAACCCCACGGGGCGCCCCTTGTCATCGTAGGCGGCCCATACCCGTATAGCTACAGGGACATGGGTGCCGTTGCGGTGCAGCAGGGTCGCCTCGAACGTCTGATGATACCCCCCTTTGGCCAGTGGGATGTTGGCAAAAATCTGTTCGATATACTGGATGTTGTTGGGCGAGATGTCGCGCGTGTTCTTGCCCAGTATTTCTTCCATGGAAAGCCCGAGCATGTCGCACAGAGCCGGATTCACGTTGAGGATGGTGCCTTGCATGTCCGTGTAGGCGATGCCGTCGATGTTGGACTCGAACAGTCCGCGGAACCGTTCCTCACTGACAGCCAGACGGTTCTCGTATCTTCGGGATTCGGTAATGTCGTGAAGTATGCAGTGGGAACGCCGCACCTCAAGCGTCATATCTGTAGGGATTCGGCCATTGATGGAGACCAGAATACGGGTGCCGTCCCGGGCGATCATGGTAAATTCCACGGCCGTGGCCACGCCGGTCTCTTTGAACACGGGGAATCGCTGGCGGAAAAGTTCCTTGGATTCCGTGACAAGAAAATCACCGAAGTTGACACCGATGACTTCCTCGCGCTTGTAGCCGAGCAGGTCGAGCCAGGACTGGTTCACATCGGCGAGACAGCCGTCTTCATCCAGACTTTGGTACGGCAACGGCGCGAGCTTCGACGCCCCGGCAACGGTCGCGTTGGCCAGCTCTTTGCGCAGGAATTCGATCTCTTCGAGGAGTTCCGCTTTTGTCTTGTTCTCGTCGCGCTTCATTGGTCTCGCAGTATAGTAAATCGGAATATAGCTGGCTACTCTTACAACAATTTTTATCTCTTTGCCCTTATAAAATAGCCGTGGCATCATATTGTTTATGTTGTGGCCCCTGAGCGAAGAATCGAACGTGGGAGGTAGTGGTGACAAAAAGTGACCAGAACATGGCAGAACTGTTTGCCGAGCGATCCACACAGGCGGCGCGAAACGAGATTCGTGCCCTCAAGGCAGACAAGGATGGCCGCGCAAAGGAAGCGCGTTTCTTCCGTGCACTGGCCCAAGGCCAGAAGGTCCACGCAGCCAAACTGCTCCTGCTCATGCGCGGGTTGGCAGGGTCCACGGACGACAATCTCGCCGCCGCCCTTGCCGAGGTGGAGTCCTCATCCGATGCCCTGAGTGACATGATCATGGTAGCGGCCACGGATCGCAACGCGCTGGCCGAGACTGCCTTTACCCAGTTCATGCGCGCTTCCGACAGCCACGCTGTCCGCCTGAATAACGTGAGCGCGGACGAGGGGAACTATCACGTCTGCTCCATCTGCGGCTTCATCGTGCCGGACACAGTGCCGGAACGGTGTCCCGTCTGCCGTGCCGTACCTGAACAGTTTCGGGCCGTGGAATAGTTTCTCAAGAGATTTTCCTCCTGCTTGACTTTCTGACGTGCTGGACGCATACCCGTAATTGTCGGACAATTAGACAATTGGGTTTACGGAAAGGAAGTCGATGGCGTTTCAAGCAAAAAAACTGAAGCAAAGCAGGCGTTTTCAGCAGGTGGTGGACGAAGTGGAGGCCGCGATCCTCGCTGGTGAACTGGTGCCGGGAGACCAACTCCCTCCGGAGCTGGAGCTCAAGGAGATGTTTGGTACCGGGCGCGGCACCGTGCGTGAAGCGTTGCGCGTGCTGGAGGAGAAAGGGCTCATCGAGATCCGTGCCGGAGCAGCGGGCGGGGCGTTCGTTACCAAGGCGGACCCGGCCAAGCTCACCGAGCATCTGGATCTGCTCGTTCAGGCGCGCTCCATTTCGCCGGAACACATCCGTGAATTTCGTGAGGCCGTGGAGCCCGTGGCCGCATCGCTGGCTGCCGGGCGGGTGACGTCTGCGGGCGTGGACCGTCTCAACGCCGCTTTCCACAAGGCCGAGCAGGCCTTGGACACAGGGGATAGCGCTGCCTTTTTGCAGGGCGACGTGGCTGTCCATGTGACCATTGCCGAACTCACCGGGAACCCGTTGCTCACCGCTGTGCTCAAGATGGTGCATGAGCATGTGCTGGGGGTGTCCGACAACTACGCCCTGAAGGGCGACACCGCTTTGGATGACAACTTGGAAGACCTGCGCGGGCTTGTGCAGGCCGTGGCCGATGGCCGTGGCGATGAAGCAGGCCAACGCGCCATGGAGCATGTTCGCATTTTTCACGGCCGCATGACCGCGGCACAAGGAGATTGATCATGAAATCGAAGGAATACATCCTGCTTGAGGACGAATTTGGCGCACACAACTACAAGCCGCTGGATGTGGTCATCGAGCGCGGCGAAGGCATCTGGGTCTGGGACGTGGACGGCAAGAAATATCTGGATTGCCTGTCCGCCTATTCCGCTGTGAACCAGGGCCACTGCAACCCGCGCATCATGGAGGCCATGTTCGAACAGGCCAAGAAGCTGACCCTCACCTCGCGCGCTTTTCGCAACGATCAGCTCGGCCCGCTCTACAAGGAACTGTGCGATCTGACCAACTCCCACAAGGTGTTGCCCATGAACTCCGGCGCCGAGGCAGTGGAGACCGCCATCAAGGCCGTGCGCAAGTGGGGGTACGAGATCAAGGGCGTGCCCGAGGACAAGGCCGAGATCGTCGTCTGCCGCAACAATTTCCACGGCCGCACCATCACCATCGTCTCCTTCTCGACTGATCCCACTTCCACCACCGGTTTCGGGCCCTTTACCCCCGGGTTCAAGGTGGTCGAGTTCGGTGATGCCAAGGCCTTTGAAGACGCCATCACGGACAACACCGTGGCCTTCCTCGTGGAGCCGATTCAGGGTGAGGCCGGTGTCATCATCCCGCCCGATGGTTACCTCAAGGACATCCGCCGCATCTGCGACGAAAAGGGCGTGGTCCTCATCTTTGACGAAATTCAGACCGGTCTCGGCCGTACCGGCAAGATGCTGGCCGAAGAGCATGAAGGCGTCGAAGCTGACTTGACCCTTATCGGCAAGGCCCTGTCCGGCGGCTTCTATCCCGTCTCTGCCGTGCTCTCCAATACCGAAGTGCTCGGCGTGCTCAAGCCCGGCGAGCATGGCTCCACCTTTGGCGGCAACCCGCTGGCATGTGCCGTGGCCCGTACCGCCCTCAAGGTGCTCTCCGAGGACGGCCTCGTGGACAACGCCGCAAAAATGGGCGCCTATTTCATGGAAGGGTTGCGCAAGATCGACAACCCCAAGATCAAGGAAGTGCGCGGACGCGGTCTGCTCATAGGTGTCGAGTTCCACCCCGAAGCAGGCGGAGCGCGTCAGTACTGCGAACGTCTCAAGGAAGCTGGTCTACTCTGCAAGGAGACCCATGAGACCATCATCCGTTTCGCGCCGCCGCTCACCATCACCAAGGAAGACATCGACTGGGCGCTGGAGCGTATCACTCCGATTTTGAGTGAATAATCCTGTCGGGGTTGATTGGGTGACAGAATCACAAATAAAAACTCCCGCTCCTTGTGTGGACCACAAGGGGCGGGAGTTTTCTTATGCTCTTTGATGATGTGCGACGATGCTAGAAGCGTTCGAAGTCGTCGCCGTTGCCTTCTCCAAGGGCTTTGGGCTTGGCCTGTTGGACGGTGACGCGTGAGGCTGGGCGATTGCCACCCGTGTCGTCACCGGTCTTGAAGAAGTTCATGGTCCGCTGCATGGCCTGGGCCTGATCAGCCAGTTCACTGGAACTGGAGGAGACCTCTTCGGAGCCGGCAGCATTCTGCTGGACGACCTTGTCGAGCTGGTTGATGGCGTCGCTGATCTGGGACACGCCAAGATTCTGCTCACTGGCCGAGACAGACAGCTCTTCGATGAGTTCAGCGGTTTCCTGAATGTCCGGTACGGTCTTCTTCAGCATCTTGCCTGCCTTGTCGGCCACGTCCAGACTGGTGATGGAGAGTTCGCTGATTTCGGCTGCCGCCATGCCGCTTCGTTCTGCGAGCTTGCGGACTTCTGCCGCGACCACCGCAAATCCCTTGCCGTGTTCGCCTGCGCGAGCCGCTTCGATGGCTGCGTTGAGCGCGAGAAGGTTGGTCTGCCGTGCGATCTCTTCCACGATGGCGATCTTCTCGGCGATCTCCTTCATGGCGCCGACGGTCTGTTCGACCGCCTTGCCGCCTTCTTCCGCATCGACGGCGGCCTTGCTGGCCAGAGCCTTGGTCTTTTGCGCATTCTCTGCGCTCTGGCTCAGGTTGGCCGACATCTCTTCGATGCTGGAAGACACTTCTTCCACGCTTGCCGCCTGCTCAGTTGCGCCGGAGGAGAGGCTCTCCGCCGTGCTGTAGAGCTCTTCACTGCCGCCGGCCACGTTGTCAGAGACCTTTTGTACGTCGCGGACAATGCCTGTCAGATTCGACTGCATTGTTCTGAACGCATCGGCCAGATCGCCGATCTCGTCCCGGCTGCTGATATCAATGGAAGAAGAGAGGTCGCCGTTGCCGATTCTGCCGGCAAAGGACTTCAGGTCCTGAATGGGTCTCACCATGGTCCGGTTGATGATCACCGAGAGCAGCAGGATGATGACGGTGTTCATGCAGACGAGCTGAATAAGATTCTCCCAGATGATCCCCTTGAGCTTCTTGTTGACCTTGGAGAGTGACAGGGCAACCGAGACGCCGCCCAGCTTTTCCTTCTCATCCTTCAAGACGTCCTGGGTTTGAATGATTCGTCCTTCGTCAGTGAGCTGTTCGATGGCCGTGACCTTGCCTTCGCCGTCGCGCCCGAGTCCGACAAAGAGGGTGGAATCATCCTTTTCGAGGACAAGGATGCCATCCACTTCATCATCGGTGATTTCGGACATGAGTGCTGATTTGGCCAGATCCTGGTCAAAATCCCATAGCGGGACCACCATGGACTTGGCTACTCGCTCGGCAATACGGATTGATTTGGTTTGGAGCGCTTCCTCCAGAGAGGACTTCTGAGAATAATAGTCATAAATGCCGTATGCTCCCAAGACAACGGTCACCACCAAGGCCAGTGCTGCGCTGAGTTTCAGCTGAATTCCGAGCCTCTTTCCGTTACCGGGTGCTTTTGTCATATGAACTCCTTTGGTGTGCTATGCCATGCCTGAAAAGCGATTCATTTAACTGAGGGTATGTCTTCTTGTAACGAATTTAACATCGTTGTTGCATTAGAAATGTCACTTCGTCTCCGATTGGGGGCAAATGAGTTTTCGGGTCCTGATTTATAATTGTCGGTAGTCTCCTGACTGTTAAATTGGAGGCAATAAAAAATCTAACTCGGGAGACAACTATGAAACGTTTGGTAATCCTTATGCTGGCCCTGGTCCTTTGCGTCGGAGCTGTTGGCGTATCCAAAGCGGCCGGCCCCGATGATATCACGTACATGACCGAACAATATCCTCCCTTCAATTATGAAGAGCAGGGAGAGCTCAAGGGCCTTGCCGTTGATCTGCTGGATGCCGTGCTCAAGGAAATGGGTGCGTCGAAATCCAAGAAGGACTTCAAGATTCTTCCTTGGGCTCAGGGCTACAACCGTGTCCAGTCTGAAGGTAATACCTGCCTCTTCTCCATGACACTCACAGACTCGCGCAAGCCTTTGTTCAAGTGGGTCGGACCGGTTATCGAGACCAAGACCGCCATCATTGCCAAAAAGGGCAGCGGCGTGAAGATTGGTTCTGCCGCTGATCTCGGTAATTACAAGTACGGTGTTATCCGTGACGATGTCGGCCAGCAGCTGCTCGAAGAGGCTGGAGTAAGCAAGGACAAGATGGACATCACTTCCAAGAATGAATCCAACATCAAGAAGCTCGACAAGGGCCGCATCGATGCATGGGCCTACGAAGAATCTTCTGCAAAGTACCAACTGAAGCTGGCAGGCATGAATCCGGAAGACTTCGAAACCGTATACATCCTGAAGGCCGGAACGCTGCAGTTTGCCTTCAACAAGGGCGTCCCCGATGCATTGATCGCTGACTTCCAGAAGGCACTTGAAGCCGTCAAGGCCAAGGGCATTCAGCAGCAGATTGCAGACAAGTATTTGAAGTAGGGAACAACTCTGTTCTCAGCTAGTAAGGCGGCCTGACGGCCGCCTTTTTTATTACCATCTGGATGGTGGAGTTTATGTCGAGGGCTGGTCGCTTCGATCCGGTGCAACGTATCGCAAGACCACGTACCCCAGCGTTCCTGCCACAAGCGAGGCGAACAGGATGGCGATCTTTGAGAGTTCGATGAACCGGGCCGCATCCTCAAAGGCGAGGTTGGCGATGAAGATGGACATGGTAAACCCGACGCCCGACAGCAGGCTCGCGCCCCACAGGTGGGTCAGGGTGGTCCTGTCCGGGTAGGAAGCCAGCCCCAGTCGATTGATGATCCAGCATGCGCCGGTGACGCCGATCTGCTTGCCGAGCACAAGGCCGGTGAAGATACCGATGGAGACGGGCGTCATCAGCTCCTGGAAGATGTCTGCCTCAAGGGCCACGCCTGCGTTGGCCAGCGCGAAGATGGGCATGACGAAGAACGCCACCCACGGGTGCAGGGCGTGCTCGATGTTTTGCAGCGGCGTGGTAGCATCATCGTAGGCGTGTTCGATGGAGTGCAGGGCCATCTGCTGTTCCTTGTTGGTGAGCACGGTCTTGCCCGGCGTAATGGCCATCTCAAAGGTGTTGGCCGCGCTGCGCAGGTTCTCGACAAAGCCGGAACAGTCCATGCGTGTGCTTGCCGGGATGGTCATGGCCGCCAGTACGCCAGCGATGGTGGCGTGGATGCCGGACTTCAGGAAGGCGAACCAGACGATGACGCCGAGGATGAGGTACGGAATCGAGTGACGGATGCCCCAGCGGAAGTTGAGGGTCGCCATCAGGCCGAGGAAGGCGATGCCGATGCCCAGCGCCGTGAGGTCGAGTGATGAGGTGTAGAAGAGCGCGATGACGAGGATCGCACCAATGTCATCCACGATGGCCACGGCTGTGAGGAAGATCTTCACCCCAATGGGCACGCGGCTGCCGAGCAGCGACATGATGCCAAGGGCAAAGGCGATGTCGGTGGCCATGGGGATACCCCAGCCGCCAATGGATTCGGTGCCCGCGTTGAAGGCGAAGTAGAAGAGCGCAGGAATGGCCATGCCGCCGATGGCAGCGGCCACGGGCATGATGGTCTGCTTCGGGGATGACAGACCGCCCACGAGAATCTCCCGCTTGATCTCAAGGCCCACGAGGAAAAAGAAGATGGCCATGAGTCCGTCGTTGATCCACAGAATGGCGGCCTTGGAAAGAGTCCAGTCGCCGATGCCAATGGTGAGGGGAGTCTGCCACAGGGAGTGGTAGGATGCCGCCCACGGGGAATTAGCCCAGACCATGGCCACCAGCGTGCAGGCCATCAGTGCGATGCCGCCCGCCGCTTCCATCTTGAAGAAGGAGTTGAACGAGTTGAGCAGGTGGTGAATGGGGAGTGTTCTTGGGGTCTTCATCATTGTTCTGTCCGTATCGGTTGAGGTGAGAAGTCGATTGGAAAAATTTCTTTGTGCCCCCCGCATGAGCGTGTCATGCGGGGGGTCTTGTTTGTTTAGTCTGCGCCCATGGGGTTGGAGACGTTTTGCGTTACCTGATGGACGGCCTCCCCGGAGGTCTCGTCTCCGAAGAAGTTTAGCGCATTGCCGCCGTTGATGTCCCGCTGATCGATGGTGTCAGCGATGGCCTGATAGGTGTCGCTGGCCGTGTAGAGCAGTGAGTCTGTGGCCATGAGCAGGGCCCACACAACCACCATTATCGTGATGGCTGTCATAAGCTTTGTCATACGATCATGCATGGTTGCCTCCTAGATATTGGCAGTGATCTCGGGGAACACGAGGTAGAACATCACGTAGGCCATGATCAGCGTCAGGGTAAGGTTCAGGCCCTGACCGCAGGCATACAGCACGAACGGCTTGCCGCCCTTGAAGTAGGGGGCCAGTTCCCTGAAGTTGGTGGCCAGTCCGATGGAGCCGAAGGCGATGCAGAAGAACCAGTCACGCAGGGGTGCGGTCATGCCGCGGATCACGCCGTTCTCGATCAGCACTGCGCCGATATCCGCTCCGATGAAGGAGTAGAGGAGCGAGAAGACGATGGACGCGCCCATGAAGCCGATGATGAACTTGGGGAAGCGGTTCCAGATTTCGCCGCCGCTCACCTGAACGCCGTTGCTGGTATCCACGGAGGTGGCCCAGTAGATGGCGACGCCCAGCGCGATGCCGCCGATCATCATGTTCTGGATCATCTTGATGGTTGCGGCCACATAGAGCGCTTCTTCGGAGAGGAAGGCGCCTGCGGCTGCCACCGCGCCAGTGGCATCAAGGGTGCCGCCGATCCATGCGCCGCCCAGAATGAAGGGCATGCCGGTGGCCTTGATGACGATGGGCAGGATGATCATCATGACGGCCGTGAACAACAGAGAGAGGCCGATGGAGAGGGTCAATTCTTCCTTCTTGGCCCGGCAGGCAGAAGCCGTGGCAATGGCCGCCGAGGTTCCGCAGACGGACATGTCAGCCGAGATCACCATGTTCAGGGTCTTGGAAGGAATCTTGAGGACCTTCTGGCCGAACATGTAGGACAGGACGAGCACGGTGGGGGTGACAACCCAGGCCACGAACAGTCCGGGCAGACCGATGGCCAGAATCTTGGTGAAGAGCAGCTCGCCGCCGAGCAGTACCAGACCGGTCTTGATGAAGAACTCGGTCTCCAGTGCAGGCCTCATCCACCGGGGCGTGCCCACGGTATTGGAGATGACCATGCCGGTGAGGATGGCCCATGCAGGGTAGCCGAAGCCGAGGTGCTTCATGGTCTGCTGTTCACCCATGAGGTAGCTGAATACGGCCAGCGCCATGAGGACCGGAAAGGCGATGAGGAAGCCCTTCACATCCTTGCCCATGAAGTAGGCGCCCACGGCGAAAATGAGTGCGATGACGATGGTCAGCATGATCAGGCCCGGGATGATGTTGTATCCCTTGCCGTCAACCTGTGACTTCAATCCCTTGGCAATGACGTGAGCCTCATGCCAGTCGGCAATGGCTGTCTCGGCGCGCTCGTTGAGAACGTCGTCGGAAAAGTTGCTGTCCTGCGCCAGTGCATGTGCTGCGCTGGCTTCCGCGAGGAGGCTTGTCTCACTCTGCACCGCCTGCTCGTACTGCTGGCGGGTTTCGGTGTCAGCTATCTCGGCCTGATCGGAACGGAAGAATCCCGCGAGAGGATTGACGGTCCATGACTTGGGCGTGGTCACCAGATCGGTGATCATGGAGCCCACGGGCTCACGGCGTGCCTGAATACCAGCCTTTTCTTCGGCGGCATCATAGTATTCGATGGTCCTGTAGGGAGCTTCGGAAGAGGCCGTGTCCATACGGGCGTTAAGCTCGTCCAGCCGCTCGGTCAGATTGGGCGGGGAGCTGAATCCTGCGAAGAGGACAAAGCCGGTGATGAGCAGCAGAAAGCCGAGCCATATGGCCCAGTAGTCTTCCTTCTTCCAGAGGTCTGCAAATGCACTCATGATTAACTCCAAATATAGTTATGGGGGTCTGTGTGGGAATCCAGTCAAACCGCCCCCGTTTTCTTGGAGCTAAAAAAACACATGTATGAATTCTGGTCATGACAGGTTGCGCCATGGTGTTGTCAGGAAACGCCAATTTGAAGGAAAAATGACAAATCGGCGGATAATGTCATGAAAAACTCAATAGAAATTGAACGTCTGACCAATCTGTTATATTAACAGCCGAGCAGAAAGGCCGTGACGCGCTGAGTGCCCGGAGGCCTCAATCAGCCGCTTCGGCAGTCGATAAAAGCGAGGATCACAATGTCAGCGACCATCCAGAGTTCTCAGGCCAAGACTCTATGGAAAGCCATTGAATTGAGTGGCCATGATCCAGAGCCCCTTTTCGTGGAGGCGGGAGTTTTCCCTGCTGATCTGTCCGACCCCGAGAAGAGGATTCTCCGGAGCAGGATGGACGGTATCTGGAAACGTGCCGCCGAGGAGATAGATGACCCGTGTTTCGGGCTGAAAATGGCAGAGGCATGGCACCCCTCGCATGGGCATGCTCTTGGCTATCTGTGGCTCGCAACATCCTCCTTGAAAGATGGCTTGGAGCGGCTGGAAAAGTACTCGAAGTTGTGGGCAGAACGAAGCGAATTCCTTGTGGAGGACTCCGGCGCCGGTCTCACGGTGACTCTGTCCGACTCCCTGATGACAGTCCCTCAGATCGAGGGTTTCTTTGCCGGTATGCTGAAGGCGTGCCGGATCAACTTCGGTAACAGTCTTGCTCCGGTTTCGGTGGAGCTCATCCGTTCCCAACCCCCATGCGCCAGCAAATTCAATGAGCATTTCTCCTGCGACGTGGCATTTGGCGCACAGCGCAATTGCATGACGTTTTCTGCCGATGATGTGGGCAGGAAACTGGACGCCAGTAATGAACTCATGGCCGAACTCAATGAGAAAATCGTCACTCGGCAGTTGAGAGACATGGCTGAGGGCGGCATTGTCAGCGACGTTGAGATCGCCCTTTCGCGCATGATCAGCGGACAGGAACACTCTGATGAAAACATCGCCTCCGAACTGAACATGAGCACACGAACTCTCCAGCGCAAGCTGAAGGATGCCGGCACCTCCTATCGCAAGGTGCTCGATGATGTGCGGAGCAAGATGGCCAATGAGTATCTGAAGGATAAGACGCTGGAACTGCTCGAGGTGGCCTTCCTGCTGGGTTACTCCGAATACAGCTCCTTCTCCCGGGCATTCAAGCGGTGGACCGGCACCTCGCCACAGGAACTCCGCGCCGCCTGTTAAGCGATAATATTTGTCTTAAAAAAATCTTTCTCCCTTTTGACCCGATTGCCTGAAAAGTGTAGTTTCTGTCAGAATTTTTGAAGTCCCTTACTGACCAACAAACCGAATAAGCTCTTTCAATCTCGACTTGCCAAAACGCAAGCCACAACTTCCAACGAAGCGGACTCCCGTTCTTCCCCACCCGCGCGCATGGCGCATATAAAAAGTTTGGGAAAGGAGAGGGGATGGGGGGTCTGGGGGGAAGGGGAGAGGGAGAACTCTTTTCAAAGTTTTTCCCTCTCCCCTTCCCCCCAGCCGCCGGAGGCGACTCTGATGACCGAAAAAGTGATTATTATGGGTGCTGCGGGGCGTGATTTTCATAACTTCAACGTCTACTTCCGGGACAACGAACGATATGACGTGGTCTGCTTTACGGCCACACAGATACCGGACATTGATGGAAGAAAATATCCGGCGGAGCTGGCCGGAGAGGCATATCCGAAAGGCATCCCCATCTTTGGGGACGACCTGCTGGAAGAGCTGATCCTGCAAAACGGCGTGGACCTGGTGGTGTTCTCCTATTCGGACATCACCCATACGGAGGTCATGCACAAGGCGTCCATCGCCACGGCTGCGGGCGCGGATTTCATGATCGTGGGGGCGCCGTACACCATGATCGAATCGGAGAAGCCGGTGGTCTCGGTGTGTGCGGTGCGGACAGGCTGCGGCAAGTCCCAGACCAGCCGCGAAGTGGTTCGTGTCCTGCAGGACATGGGCAAGCGCGTGGTCACGATTCGACATCCCATGCCGTACGGCGATCTGGCCAAACAGGCCGTGCAGCGGTTCGAGAAGTACGAAGATTTCGATGCCCACAATTGCACTATCGAGGAGCGTGAAGAGTACGAACCCGTCATTGAAATGGGCGCGGTGATCTACGCGGGTGTGGACTACGGGGCGATCCTGGAAGAAGCGCAGAAGGAAGCGGATATCATCGTGTGGGACGGCGGCAACAATGATACGCCATTCTACAAGCCGGACCTGAACGTGGTGGTCTTTGACCCGCACCGGGCCGGGCATGAGATGACCTACCATCCAGGCGAGACCAACATGCGCATGTGCGACGTGGCGGTCATCAACAAGGTGGACAGCGCCAAGCCCGAAGATGTGGACACCGTGCGCAAGAATATCAAAAAGGCCAATCCCAACGCATTGATCATCGAGGCGGAATCCGAAGTGGCCGTAGACGATGCGCAGGCCATCAAGGGCAAGCGCGTGCTGGTGGTGGAGGACGGCCCGACCCTGACCCACGGCGAGATGCAGTTCGGCGCGGGTGTCATCGCGGCCCAGCGATTCGGGGCTGCGGAGATGGTGGACCCGAGGCCGTACCTTGTGGGCTCGTTGGAGGAGACCTTCGACACCTATCCGGATATCGGGGATGTGCTTCCGGCCATGGGCTACAGCGAGCAGCAGGTGCGCGATCTGGAGGCTACCATCAACGGCACGGATTGCGACGTGGTGCTGTCAGCCACGCCCATTGATATCGCCGGGCTGATCTCGGTGGAGAAGCCGTTGGTGCGTGTGCGCTACGGCTACAAAAACCGGATGCACCCCACGCTGGAGGGCGTGCTCCGCGACCACTTCGGTTAGGTCGTTTCCTCGGATTTGAGGGAGCCCACATAGATGGCCGTCAGGGCCAGTCCGACGCCGATTAACTCGACGGCGGTGGTGGGCTTGTTGAAAAAGAGAATGTCCCAGACATAGGAAAGGGTCGGCTGCAGCAGCAGGATGAGTCCCACCAGCGAGGTGCGGACCACCTGTATGCCGCGCGTGATCAGATACCAGCCGCCCGCATGGCAGATGAGGGCCAGTGCGCCCAGCGCGGCCAGTGACTGGTTGTCCGGGATGATGAAGGATTCCCCTTGCGCGATGGAGAGACCGCCGAGGCAGACTCCGGTGATCAGGGCCACGGCACACGCCATGGCCAGCGGGTCTGCGTCCGCCTTGGACAGGGAATATTTCAGTGAGAGCAGATAGAGCGCATAGGCCAGCGCCGTGAGCAGGCCGTAGACGACACCCAGCTTGAATTCCGGCGTGAATGCATCCCACGAGACGCCGACCATGAGGTACAGGCCGAGCATGGCCGTGGGCATGGCGATGAGAAATTTGAGCGACACCTTCTCTTTGAGGAAGACGATGGACACGGCCGCCAGCACGAAGACCTGAAAGTTGGCGAGCATGGTGGAAATTCCCGGCCCGGTGGCGATGATGGCGCGGTGCCAGCAATAGAAATCCGCCGTAAAGAAGAGGGCCGAGAGCAGAGACCAGACCCAGACGTGACGGGTCAGGTTCTTGAGCTTGCCCATCTTCCAGAGGATGGCCAGCATGCCGAGGCCGCCCACGAAGAGGCGGTAGAATCCGGCCACGTCGGGGGGCACGTTGGCTAGCTTCACCATGACCGAGGAGAAGCTGATGATGATGGCGCCAAAGATGAAACCGGTCACGGACGCACCACCTTGAGACGTTCGCCCAGCCTGATGCCCTCGGCATCTACATGGGCCACGTAGGGCCATGCCTCCACGCCCTTGTCCAGGGCCTCGTAGAACAGCTCCGCATATACCGGGTCGATAACATCGGCCGGGCCGAAGCAGTGGCCGTCAGGCCGTTGCACCAGAAAGAAGAGGGCCACTCGCGCGCCGGTCTCGGCCAGCGCCATGAGCTCGCGCAGATGCTTCTGGCCGCGTTCGGTCACGGCGTCCGGGAAGCAGGCGATGTCATCCTCGACCATGGTGACGTTCTTGCACTCCACCCACAGTTCGCCCTCAGGACCGCTGAGGTAGGCATCCAGACGACTGTCGCCGACCTTGGCTTCACTCTTGAAGTGATCGTAGCCAGCCATCTCCGGCATGGCGCCTGTTTCCCACGCCAGTTTGAGCATGCGGTTGGGGGTGAGGGTGTTCACGCCCACCATGGCGCCGCCCAGTTCAAGGGCTTCAAGGGTGTACTTGAGCTTGCGCTTGGGGTTGGCCGCTGGGGAGAGCAGGGCCGGAGCCCCGGTACGCAGCAGGCCGAGCATGGAACCCGTGTTGTTGGTGTGCGCCAGCAGCAGATCGCCCTGGTTAGAACCATCGAGTGCCGTGGCTTCCACGGTGAAGCGTTTGTATCGCCGGATGAACGAAGCCCGGCGACATTGGCCGGGAAAAAGAAGTTTGCATTCTTGTCGGGACACGGGCTCTCCTTGCGTTGTCTTCAGGCGATTTCTCACCAATTCGTTGCGTTTGCAAGGAATATTAAGTTGCCCAACGTATAATAATTGATTAAAATAATGAATCCGGTAGGAGTATATTCAAAGGAAACTCAAATGCCTAAACTACCCATTGAAGCCATAGAGCCGGGCATGGCCCTGGCCGAAGACCTCACCACCTCGGAAGGGCGCATGCTGCTGCCGCGTGGCGCAGTCGTGACCGAAGCCCACCTGCGCACCTGCCGTGTCTGGGGTATTTCAGAGGTCTCCATTCAGGGTGATGATGCGGCATGCGATGACTGCCCGACTTCCTTTGACGAGCTGGATCCCGAGGTGCTGGATGCCTGCAAGATCATGGCGGCCCAGCGGTTCGTGCTCAACCCTCTGAAACATCCCGTTGTTCAGGAAATGGCCAAAGTATACGTGCTGCGTCAGGCCCGTGACCTCGATGTGGAGCAGGCCAATTGGATGCTCGCTGCCAACCCCCATGACGACACCTTCAACCTCACCACTCCGCCGCCGACGCGGGAGGAGAGCTTCAAGCTCAACGACGTCGTCACCCAGGAAGCCGCTCTGGCATCGCTTCCCAACATCTTTTTCGAAATTTCCGAAGCCCTCAAGAATCCGCGCAGTTCGGCCGCCTATGTGGCCGAGGTCATCAGCAAGGACGTGGCCCTGTCCGCCAAGCTCCTCAAGATGGTTAACTCGCCGTTCTATGGCTTTTCCAGCAAGATCGACACCCTGTCCCGCGCCGTGACCATTGTGGGCACCAACCAGCTTACCAACCTTGCCCTTGGCGTGTCGGTCATTGCCGCCTTTGATGATATCCCGGAAGAGTTTTTCACTCTCAAGGAGTTCTGGCTCCACTCCGTCACCTGTGGCATCGTGGCCCGCCTGCTGGCGAGCAAGGCCGGGTTGCAGGGCGACGAGAAATTTTTCGTGGCCGGTTTGCTGCACGACATCGGCCGTCTCATTATGCTCAAGAATCATCCGCAGGCGTCCACCGACGTGCTTCGTCCCGCCAAGGTGGGTCGCAGGGCGTTGGTTGATGTGGAGCGGACAGTATGGGGCTGCACCCATGCGGATATCGGCGGAAAGCTGCTCAAGATGTGGCGTTTGCCGGCCTTCCTTGAAGTGCTCATCCACCATCATCACAATCCGTTGCAGGCCTCCATGCCTGCCGAAGCCTCGGTTATCCATCTGGCCGATTTCATCACCCACGGGCTGGGTATCGGTGCCAGCGGCGCATCCCTCGTGCCGGAATTCGACCCCCGTACATGGGAGATGCTCAAACTCGACAAGGACGACCTGTTCATGATCTGTCGTCAGGCAGAGCGTCAGGCCAGAGATGTCATGGCCGCCTTCTTTCCCGGTGACTAGCCGAAGCATCAATTAAAAGAAAAGCCCGGAGTTGATACTCCGGGCTTTTTTATTGGCTTGAAAATCAGCGTGCAATAAGTCCGGTCACAGCCATTGCAAGGCACTGCTTTCGGTTGAGAATACCTTGAACTCGATGGAGCGGTTGACCAGCGAGGTTTCGATCTTGGATCGACTTTCTGCGCTCTGTTCGCCTGTGATAACTGCGAGCCGATATCCTTGCAGCGCCAAACTGATCTTGTCCATGGTGTTAGCAAATTCGATGCTGTCATACATGGATAGCTTGATGGTGATATCTTGGCCTCGGATCAAAATTTTTTTACGCCTGAGCTTGGCGGCACCGGCAATGATGTTTTTGGCGTAGGCAGTCATCTCTTCATGGGAGAAGATGTTGCCCTCGGGCTCGGCGATGACATACGCGCTTTTAGCCGTAAAATTGATTGATACTGTCATGACCTATTAATATCTTATGGATGGCGAAAAACAATTAGAATATTTCTCATGGAATTGCTCTGTTCCCATTTTCTCAAATACGCTCTGCCCGCACTGTGATCATGGGTGGGCATCAGTCAGCTTACGGGGCTTGGTCTCGGTGTTTTGGCTTGGAAATGGAGACGCGATCAGTCCAGTCGCAGCCAGCCCAGCGCACACTCTTCGCTGGTACATACCCGATACTCGACGGAGCGGTTGACCAGCGCGGTTTCGATCATGGAACGGCTCTTTGCACTCTGCTCGGCTGTGACCACAGCGATGCGATATCCGCCCAGTGCGAGGCTGATTTCATCCATGGTTTCGGCAAAGGCAATGGTGTCGTATGCCGAAAGTTGCATGGTGATGTTCTGCCCCCGGATCAGCACTTTCTTGCGGTCGAGCCGTGCGGCCCCCCTGATGATATCCTTGGCGTAGGCAGTCATTTCCTCATGTGAGGAGATGGTGCCATCCGGTTCGGCGATGACATACGTGCCCTTATCGATGAAATTGATTGATACTGCCATACGCTATAACTACCTTATTGATGTGAGTGGGCAATTAGAATGATTCTTACGGGATCAATCTTTTCTCGTTTTCTCCAATACGGCCTGCCGGATCACATCCCCTTCTCCTTCGTATACCTCGCGCTCCGCTTCGGGGGTCGGCTCAGTAACTTCCGGCCACATGCCCGGTCTTGGCTCGGGGCCCTTGAGGGCTTCAGCGCAGGGTGAGGTGTCGGCCATGACCGGGGTCTTGCGGACATCCACGTCCTTGGCCGGGGCGCTGAATTCAATGGGAATGTTGTTGGGATCAAAGGCGTAGACGGAGTGGATGAAGCCGTGGTCCACCACTTCGGAGCACCAGATGTCGGCGGCCTCCAGTTTGTCCTTGAGCTCCCACAGGTCTTCGTCGCTCTCTACGCCAAAAGAGATATGGTCGAACACGGCCGGGCCTTTCACGGGCACGCCATGATCCTTCTCCTCAATGGGCTCCACCCCGGGCCATTCAAAGAAGGCGATCATGTCCTGTTCGGATATCTCCAGAAAATAGTGGCGGTAGCCGGGATGGCCCAGTCCAGCCACCAGCCGCATCCCCAGCAGGTCGCGCCAGAAGCGGATGGTGGCGTCCATGTCGCCCGTGGCCATGGCCAGATGATTGATGCCGGTGTAGTTGGGCATCGCTTACTCCTCGCAGAGCTTGCCGCCGTTCTGTTCCAGTTCTCGCTCTTTCTGACGCAACTCACGGCGCAGTTCGGCTTCTCTGTGACGTCGCTTTGCGGTGTCGTCTTCCAGCCGCAGCGGCGGCACCTGAGTGGGCTTGCCGTTCTTGTCCAGCGCGACATAGGTCAGGTAGGCGGAGTTGGTGTGCCGGATTTCTCCGGTGGTCAGGTTCTCTGCTTCCACGCGTACGCCCACTTCCATACTGGAGCGGCCCACGTAATTGAGGCTCGCCTTGAAGGTCAGCAGTTCGCCCATGTAGGCGGGCAGCTTGAACGCCATGCGGTCGATGGACACGGTCACGATGTTGGAGCGCGAGTGCTTTTTGCACACTACGCCGCCAGCCGTATCAATATGCTTGAGGATCACGCCACCATGCAGGTTGCCCGCAGGATTGGCGTCCTGCGGCAGCACCAGATGGGTCATGACTACTTCGGATTCTTTTGCGGATTTGGGTTCCATTTTCTCTCTCTCTTCAAAAAAACTCATTCAGCCGCTGACAGGTTTGTCCTTGCGTCAGCTAGTGGTGCTTGCCGTATTCCACCCGTGCTTCCCACACGAGCTTGCTGATCTTTTTCCCCAGATCGGTCTGGCGGGCGCGCATCAGAGCTTCGGCCGCCTCCTGATTACCCTGCTGCTTGAGAAGGGTTGCGGACTCAAGGTCGCGCAGATACCGCTCACACTCATGGATGATGCCGGACAGGTTCATGGTCTCCAACTCCTTGGGAACCCGAACGGAACGTACCTTTCTGCTCATGATGTCCTCCCGCTGTTTTCATACCGTCATACAAATAAAGTGACAGAGCGTGTGCTCTCGGTCAAGAGAGTGATAATGAGTATTGTGTAAATAGGGTGTCGAGGATTGCCAGAATCAGGCGCATGCGGCATTATGCCTGATATTCAAAAGGAGTATCCATGAGCAAATCGTTGAGCCTTGCTGCCGTTGTCCTGTTGATCGTGTCCACTTTCGCCTTGGCCGGAAGTTGTGAGCAAACTGCCCAGGACCTGGTGAGCAAGGGCGTTATCCATATCAAGGCCGTGGGCGCCAAACAGGCTGCTGCGGATTTCATGGACCCCGATGGTGAGTTCATCGACGGCGACTACTATCTGCTCTTTTACACTTTTGACGGCAACTGCCTCGCCCTTGGTGCCAAGCCCGAGGTCGCGGGCAAGAATCGTTGGAACGTCCACGATCCCGACGGCGTTTACCAGATTCGCGAGATGGTGAACCTCGCCAAGATGGGCGGCGGTTGGGTGGAGTACAAGTACGCCAATCCCTCCACCGGCAAGGTGCAGCCCAAGAAGACCTATGTCCGCCCCGTGCCCAATATGGACGCCTTTGTCGGGTGCGGCATCTACTACAAATAAGGGCTGTTCATGCGCGTTTTTCGAATTTTTGCGACCCTTGTTTCAGCCATCGGGCTGATGCTTCTGGTCATGGTGTTCGTGGATTGGTGGACGGGCTATCTTGCCATGAAATTCTTCCCGGAAGAATCACACGACGCCCATCACCATCTGTTTGGCCTGATGCTCGCGCTCCCGGTGCCGCTGCACGTCATTTTCGTCGGTCTCATCGTTCAAAAGAAATGGCTCTCCCCGCCCATGGCCAAATTCGCCTGGGTCGGCATCGTCTCCTCCGGCCTCTGGCTGGGAGCATCCCTCGCCATAAGAATGCTCTAAGAATGCCTCCGGCCCCACTGGCGTTGAAAGGCGAAAATCGATTTGAACGAACCAGCGCTTCGCTTGGCTCTTTTCAAATCGGTTTTCGCCTTTCAGCGCGGGTTGATGAGTAGAGCGCCCTTTCGCTCTAGCACAACTCTCATTTTACCAAACAAAGACCTGCATCAGCCCTTGAGTATGAGCCATAGAAACTGACCAAATCGAATGCCGACGAAACCACAAACAATCGGCAGCGACGAACGTCGCGCAGCACGATTCAAGGCATTCTATTTGGATCAGATTCTCGGCGAGAACTCACGAGGCGGGCATGCTAGAAAAGCCGCGTTTCTTTGGTTCTTTCTTGGGGCGGCTCAGCCAAGAAAGAACCGCCGTCCGCGCAGGACATGGAGGAGTAATAGCGACGGCTCTCACGCTTGAAAAGCGTACATCACCATCAAAAAAGCCGCCCCAAAAGGGCGGCCTTCCTTATCTCTTCTCCTACTTCTTCTCTTCCAAAAAGAAGCTACTTCGCGCCCGCACACGGCACCCCATGCGAGATATAAATCTCCCCCAAGTCGTGAATGAGCTTCTTATTGTTGAAGACCTCATGCACCTTGGCGTGGGCTGCCGGAATAACCTTGGCGCGCAGCTCGGCGTCCGTCAGGATGCGGCGCAGAATGTCGGCCAGCGCATCCACATCATTGGACGGGCACAGCATGCCGGTCTCTTCATGGGTGACCAGCTCGGGCACGCCGGAGACATCGGTGGCGGCAACCGGCACGCCGGTGGCCATGGCTTCTGCCACCACGTTGGGGATGCCGTCGCGGTCGCCGTCTTCAGCCTCGCGACAGCCGAGGGTGAAGCAGTCGGCTTCGTTGAGGAGCGTGATAACTTCTTCGTGAGTGATGGTGCCGGGCAGTGTGGTCTCGTCGGCCAGACCCAACTCGTCGATGAGGTTGCGAATCTTTTTGTTGAAGGCAGCCTTGCCCTCACCCACGAGGGTGTAGCGGAAGTCGATGCCCTCGGCGCGGAGCTTGGCCAGTGCGCGGAGCACGGTGTCGAGGCCCTTCTTCTCCACGAAGCGGGCGACGGTCAGGATCTTGTACGGCGTCTTGGCCTCGGTGACGCGCCCGTTGGGCGAGAACAGGTCGAGGTTGATGCCGTGGTAAACGCAGTGGATCGGCTTGCCGTTGAGGGCGACCTTGGAAAGATATTTTTCGTTGTACTTGGTGCAGGTGACAACGAATTTGGCGAGGTCGATCTTGTCCTGAAAGCGGCGCGGATTCTGGGTGTAGATATCCTTGGCGTGGGCCGTGAAGGAGAACGGCACGCCGAGCAGCTTGGCGGCGTACATGGTCACCGTGGTCGGCGTGTGGGCAAAGTGGCCGTGGAAGTGGCCGATGTCTTCGCCTTCATCGATGATGGTCTTCTGCACGATGAACCCGGCCTGGAGCATGTGTTTGATCCAGGTGTGCTTCTTGGGCGCAAGGGCGAAACGGCTCATCATGAGCTTGAGACAGGCCATATACCGCTTCGGCATTCTGGCGAAGAGGCGGATGTTGTACCAGAGAAACGCGGGCAGGCCCCAGATCATGGACGAGGGCAGGTAGGTGACCTTGGCCTTGATCTGCTTGATGGATTCGTGGGCGAAGTTTTCGCGGGGGGCGCGCATGGAGTAGATGTGGATCTTGAAGCCCATCTCTTCCAGCAGGCGGATCTCGTTGGAGATGAAAGTCTCGGAAATGCGGGGATACCCCTTGAGCACCATGCCAAGGGTTTTTCCATTCGTGGGGAGGTTATTCACTGCAGTTCTCTCGGAAGTAGGCGAGGCGCTCGCGCATGACTTCAAGGCCGGTCATGCGGAAGGTTTGGAGCTCGGATACGCACTGGCTCGAGTCGTCCAGCAGGGCATTGACCTTTTCGCGCAGCAGCTCGGGGGACACATCGCCCCATTTGATGTAGTCGCAGATGCCACGGCCCTTGAAGACCTTGGCGCGCAGAAGCTGTTCCTCGCGGGGTTTGTCACGCGGGATGACCAGCGCGGGCTTCTTCAGCGACAGAATTTCGCAAAGGGTGTTGTAGCCGCCCATGGTGACAACGAGGTCGGCAGCGGCCATGCGCTTTTCCAGATTCTTGACGAACGGCTTGATCTGTACCTTGACGGCGCGGGCGCGGTCGGCCAGCTCATCGAGGCGCTTGGGATCGAGGAACGGTCCGGTGATCATCAGGGTCTTGAAGTTCACGGTGCCGTTGGTCTCCAGCATCTTGAGGTAGTTGTCGAGGACGCTGTAGCCGTCTCCGCCACCGCCGATGGTGACGACCACCTGTTTGTGCTTGCGTTTGGCCTTGCGCATTTTGGGCACCTTGCGCGGAATGTAGCCGGTGAAGATGGTCTTCTCCGCAATGTCTTCCGGGAAGGCGTATTCCTTGATGGGATCATACAGTTTCTGTTCGCCGTAGACCCAGATTTCGGAGTAGAGGTCGCGCAGGATTTCGGGAAATTTCTTTTTCTTCCAATCCGCCTGCGTGGATTTCGCTTCGTCGAGGATGTCGCGCAGACCGAGGACCACGCGGGTGCAGGGCAGGTTCTTCTTGATCCACTTGAGGGTGGGGAGCACTTCGTTCTTGAGGCCGGAAGGCACCTTGTCCACGATGAAGAGGTCGGGCTTGAACGTCTTGGCCGTGGCCGAGATGATGTTCTTGCGGATGGAGATGGCGATCTTGGGATCGACCTTGATGGAGTGGGGGACGTAGATGGAGTTCGTCTTCTTGATCATGCCGGGCATGCGCACGAAGTCGATACCGGCGGGCATGGTGTAGCGCCCGACAATGGGAGACCCCGTGACGATGAGGATGTTGACGCCCGGACGCACCAGATTGCGTGCGATGGCCATGGTGCGGCGGATGTGTCCCAGACCGTACGTGTCATGGGAATACATCAATATATTGTAAGACTTGGAATCCATATCACCCAAAAAAAGCAAAAAAAATATGCCGGACAGCTTTCCCCTTCCCTCCAGCAACATCCAGACGTTACTCAAGAGAAGGCTGCATGTCCAGTTGCGCCAACCCGTCGGTCATACCCGAGATTTATGGTTGGGGCCAGTGTTTACTTGGATTTGACCGGATTGACATCCAAACAGATTTCCGGATCAAAAGGGTCGCCTTTTCGAGCGGCGGACAGGTTCTCGGAATAGACGCTGCGTTCGGGCCGCGATGCAAGGGCGGTCTCGAAATGGCGGATGGCTCCGTCCTTGTCGCCGTTGCGCCATGCAAGCACTCCGAGGTTGTTCTCTGCACAAGGATGGGCAGGCTCGGCAGCCATGGCCCGACCGAATGCGTCGGCCGAGGCGCGGTTGTCGCCCACCACCGCATACTGCACGCCGTCCACCAGCGCTTCCTGCGCCGGGGTGAGCTGTACGTGGTCGAAGCCGCGGCAGGGGCAGCGGCCCTTGATGCAGGGCGGGTGGCCTTCGTAGAGTTCCACCTTGTCCATGACATTGCCCAGCACGGTTTTGTCGCCGGGGCAGCGGAACACGGTGCCGTCCGGCTCCATGCGCAGCAGGGTGCGGCCGGCAGAGCACGGAACGCCATGAAAGTTGAAGGCGATCTTCTTTCCCTGCTCCGGGTGGTCGGCAAAGATGGCCTGAGCGCGCTCGCCGTACCCTTCGGGATAGCGGGTGCCCTCAAACTTGCCCCGGAACGGGCGCGGGGTGATCTGAATGCCGTGGGAAGCGAAATATTCCCTGTCCGTGTGGAATCGTTCTTCCAAATTGGGATGGACCACGTAGTTGACGATGACCTTGAACCCCTTGTCCTGCAACAGATTGGCGTTCTCGATGAAGGATGGCACGCCCTTGACGCGCTCGCGCTCCTCGATGTGCAGGGCCACGTACAGGTCTTCCACGCGGGCCGGGTCCACGCGCTCGGCAAAGTCGCGTACCTTGGACGAAACCGACAGGTTGGTGTCCACGCCGATGTGGTGGTTTTGGGTGAGCGCCAGGCAGATGTCCACGAACCCGGGGTAGATGAACGGCTCGCCACCGGTCAGGCCTACGACCCACTCCTTCCCGGTGCCGTCGAGGAAGTCCGTAATCTTTTCAACGGGCAGTGTCTCGGTGACAGGGGTATTGTCATGGGGGAAGTAACAGTATTCGCAGCGAAAATTACACTTGCGGGTCATGTTCCAGATGATGCTGTTCATCTGCTTGCTCATGGCGGTTCTCCTTAGGAGGGTTTCCTGCCACGTATCAGTTTAAAAGACCAGTGCATACCCATTTCCCTTTTGGAATTACCTCTGGTACAACTCAACTCGCATGACATTGGACGTACTCAACACCCTCTTTACGGAACTGGGCAAATGGGCGCAGGCGGAGATGACCGCCTCATTCTGGTGGCGCGACGATGATGCCGGAGAACCCTGCATCGAATTGGATCGGCTCATAGGTCTGAGCGATCAATACGCTGCCCCGTGTGGTCTGGCGACCATTCCTGTCCGTGCCGGGGAACCGTTGCGAAAGACTCTCGCCGAAGCACCGCATGTCTGGGTGCTCCAGCACGGTTATGCCCATGTCAATCACGCGCCCAAGGGCAATGGGGCGTGGGAGCTCGGTCTGCACCGACCGGTTTCCACGGTTCTGGACGAATTGCGGCAGGGCATGCTCAAGCTCTCCCAGTTGTTCAAGGAACGCTTCGTCCCCGTGGTCGTACCGCCCTGGAACAAGATGGACCCCGAGCTGCTGCCCTACCTGCCGGTCATGGGCTTTCGGGGTGTCTCGGCCAGCTACAAGGCCCACCGCCCGGTGCCGCCGGGCGACCTGCGGGTGGCCGATGCCCACTGCGATCTGCTCTCCTGGAAAGGCAAGGACAAGAGTGCCAGATTCGCGGGCAGCGAAAAATGCGTGACGAGTCTCGTCGACCACCTTAAGGACAAAAGGACCGGCCGCACCGACGAGACCGAACCCACCTGCGTGCTCACCCATCATCTGGAGATGGACGAGGCCGCGTGGGATTTTATGGATACATTGTTATCCGTTATCAGTGGTCACCCCGCCGCAACATGGGTGGCACCTGTAGACATATGGCCTGCAAACTAAGAATTTCGAGGGTAGAACAAGCATGAACGCCATTCTGCGCCGGGCCGAGCCCGGAGATTTCGACGCCATCTGTGAACTGTTGCATGAGAACATGAACGCCCATTTCCCTGTTGAGAGATGGCGCAAACTCTTTACCCATGGCTGGAGCGATGAAGATCCTGATTACGGTGTCGTAGCCGTAGACGGCGATAAGATTGTTGGCTTCCATGGTCACATTTGCTCCCACCGCAGGGTGGGGGAGCGTCGTGAACGCTTCGTGAATTTCACGTCCTGGTATATTTTGAAGCCCTATCGCGGGAACGGACTGGGCCGTCAGATGCTGGAGATGGCAACCGCCGATCCCAACACCACCTACACGGTCTGCTCCCTCTCGCCCAAGCGGGTGGATTTTTTCAAGACCCTCGGTCTCGATGTGCTCGACACCGAACGCCTGCTCTGGCGCAAGGACGGGCATGAGTATGAGAACCTCGATTTCATTGATGATCCCGAGGTCATCGCCATGCGCGCCAACCCCGACGAGGTGGAGGTCCTCAAGGACCACGCCGGCCTCAAGGTTACGCCCATCCTGCTCTCCACCCGTTGCACCCAGTGTTTGCTGCTGCTCTCCATCTCGGTGAAGAAAGACGACGTCACCTATTATGACGTGCTCTACCGCAGCAACCCCGGCCTCTTCTCCGACCGCGTGTTCGACATCGCCGAAGCCATCCTTCCCGATGGCAACGCCGTGCTCGCCGCCGACCGCCGCTTCGTGGAAGGCGACGCACCCCGTGCCGAGGTCGAAACCCTTGTTTCGCCCCGTTTCTACAAGACGGGCCGCGTCAAGCCGCGCAACGTCGACCTCGCCTACTCCGAGATCGTGTTGCTGGATTTGAAGCTGGATTAGAGAAAATCGACGCCAAAAATAAGGCCGTCCTCATGGGCGGCCTTTTTTTGTGGGAAAAATTGCGATGTGATTGAGACTGGGAACAGGGGCGGCAAGATCGTCCAATACCATGCGCTCACCATTCCTTATGGTGACAAAAACATAAGGAGAGTATTCATGGACGACCTTTTCACTCATTTTTCATCTGGCATCATAGCTCAAGGAAACAGTATAAAAGACGCAAAGAACCTATCTTGGAACCCTCATCCATCCAATGCCGGAGTGAGCCTCAAACATCTGGTCACAGGCAGCGAGACTGACGGGCGGTTCAGTGTTCATTTGGTCAAGCTGGACGCAGGCGCTGAAATCGGAGAGCATGTGCATGAAAACCACTGGGAGTTGCATGAAGTCGCCGGAGGAGATGGCGTTTGCCTGCTTGAGATGGGAATAACCTCTTACGGACCGGGCGATATAAACGTGCTGCCTGAGAACATCAAACATTACATAAAAGCTGGAGAGAATGGTCTGCTTCTCATGGCCAAATTCATTCCGGCACTGCTGTAATATTCGCTATGCCAAAAGCTTCTGATGAGCTGGAATTTATGACGATTAGAGGCCTCGAAGGAGTGACGATGATTCACTCCTTCGGGCCTGTTCGTGCGACGGGGCGGCATGTGCACAAGTCCTTGACGCTTGGCGTTGTGCTCTCCGGGAAGCGGTCGTTGTGTATCGATACAGAGACATATGAAGCCGGACCAGGGGCTGTATTATGTATCGGCCCCAATGTTGCGCACACCTGTATGGATTTGGGCCCCTGCGAATACGTCATGTTCAGTGTGCCAACCTCTCTTATTGCAGCGCTTGGTTTTACAGAGACTCTGCCAGCCACGAATTGTCCGGTTATCGATTCTCCCCATTTGTTTGGCATGCTTGTCCGGCTCATTGAGACAGTGGATGAGCATGCATTTATCATGGAGCGTCAATCGCAAATCATAGAGATATTGTCGTTAGTGCTTGAAAAGGAATCTGCTTCTGCGGATATCCCCCAGAATATTGCTCAAGCTGTCTGCTTCATGGAGAAGAACTTCAGCGAGAACATCGGTCTTGGAGAATTGGCTCGAATCGCCGAGTTGAGTCCTTGCCGTTTCAATCGCCGTTTTTCTCAAGTTTATGGGATGCCTCCCCATGAGTTCCATAACCAGATTCGTACACAAGAGGCTAAACGTCTTATTGCCTCTGGCAGTACCTTGGCTGAAGCCGCTGCACATTGTGGATTCAATGATCAAAGTCATATGAATCGAATATTCAAGAAGCTCATGGGGATGACGCCAGGTCGCTATGCAAAGGCCTTCCGCTAATAGGGCGAGGCAGGGTTTGTTGAAGGAGTTATAGTTCCTTGGCAGCTTTTTGCAGGTGGAATAATTCCCGGCGCAGTTCTTCCAGCCGTTGTACGCTGAGTTGGCCGTCGTCACGGCGGGAGGCGTTTTCCAGTTTTACGGCAGCCCGGCGGGTGGCCTCGGCGCCGATGGAGGCGGCCACGCTCTTGAGGGTGTGGGACTGGAGGGCCACTTCGCGCAGGACGGATCGCTCAAGGCCGTTTTCGGCCAGCTCGAATTTATGCGCGATTTCGGCCACCGCCTTGGGGAGCAGGTAGGCGACTTCACTTCGGGTCACGCCGAGCTGGCTGGCGGCCTTGGCAATGTCGAGGACGGGTGGAGCCTTGGAATCATTGTCTGGCGTGGCGACGTTCCAGCTGCCGCCGAGGAGTTGGCGCATGGCCGAGCCGAGTTCGCCGAAGCCCACAGGCTTGGCCACGAAGCCGTCCATGCCAATGCGTTCGCACCGGTCGCGCACTTCGCCGAGGGCGTGGGCCGTGACCGCGAGGATGGGGATATCCGGTTGTCTGACACGTTGGTTTCCGTTGGTCGAGGAGCGGATGATGCGGGTGGCCTCGTAGCCGTCCATGCCGGGCATCTCCAGGTCCATGAGCACGATGTCGTAGTCGTTTTCCGCCAGCAGATCGAGAGCCTTGGCGCCACTGTCCGCCACGGTGGTGGTCATGCCCATGCGGTTGAGGTGGAGCAGCTCCACCTTGACGTTGACCGGGTTGTCGTCCACCAGCAGCACCCGGGAGGGCTTGATGGGCAGATTGACGTTCCACGAGGCGTCGATGAGATCGGTCTCGGAGGCGCGCTGGCTGTCGCCCGGGGCAAAGCGGGCCGTGAAAATAAACTCGCTGCCTTTCCCCTCGGTGGAGTGGACCGAGATGGTGCCGCCCATGAACTGGATGAGGGTCCGGCTGATGGTCAGGCCGAGGCCGGAGCCGCGACTGAACCGTGCCGTGGAGTCGCCCACTTGGGCAAAGGGGTCAAAGATGGAGTCAAGGTGATCCTGCGGGATGCCGCAGCCGGTGTCCTTGACCGAGAAGCGGAGTCCCACTGGTCGATCCCTGTCATCCGAAGTCTCTTTGAGAAGTCCCACCGTGAGGCGCACAGATCCTTCTTCGGTATAGGTGATGGCGTTGTCCAGCAGGTTCATGAGCACCTGACGGAGGCGTCCCGGATCGCCCTTGAGATAGCGGGGCGTGCCCTCCATGGTCTCGAAGTCCAGCGACAAACCTTTCCGTTCGGCCTGAATCCGGACTGTCTTGACGGCTGACTGGATCACGGCGGGCAGGTCAAAGTGGGTGGAGATCAGGCGGAACTTGCGCGCCTCGATGCGGGAGAAGTCCAGCATGTCGTTGATGATGTCCATGAGCAGCAGGCCGGATTCCCGGGCTGTCTCGATGTATTCCCGCTGCTCCTTGTCGAGCTTGGTGTGCAGGGCGATCTCGGTCATGCCGAGGATGGAGTTCATGGGGGTGCGGATCTCGTGAGAGATGGCGGCAAGAAATTCGGATTTGGCCCGGTTGGCGGCCTGTGCCTTGTCGCGGGCGTCCTCGAGTTGGTGGTTCTTCTCTTCGATCACTTTCCGGTTCATGAAGTCCCGGTATGCCGACATGCTGTTGATGCGGGAGAGGGCGTAGCCGACCCACAGGAGAATGCCGGTGTTGATCATGTGGTACTGGATCATTTTCTCATGCGGTGCGAAGTGGCTCAGGGAAAAGGTCAGAGCCAGAAAGCCGGTGAAGAGGTGCAAGGCGACCTGTCTTGGGGTCATGGTCAGAAACGCGGGAGCGCCGAGCAGGAGAATATAGAATGCGGAGACTGAGCCCCTGATCGGGAAGAGAACACCTACGGTGATGGCTGCATAGAGCAGGAAGATGGTCATGTACCCCTTCCACAGCAGGCTGTGCCGTGGCGAGAGGTCGTTGATGCTGCGCAACGGTCCGACAAGGATGAAGAAAGCAACGCAAAAGATGGGGCCCACGGCGCGCAGGATCAATGCAATTATCTGTGTGTCATAAATCTCGGAATTGAAGAAGGTGACAAAGTCCAGCACAAGCAGGCCGAGCAGGACCAGAATGATGGGGAGGGTGACCGCTTTGAGCCGACGGCAGTTGGACAGCGTGACGGACTGGCGGAATTCCTTTTGAAATTCAGCAGGCGGTTGCGGGTCGCGATAAGCGTATTTGAGCGTTTCGCGCAAGTTATACATACGATTTCCCCTATTTCTCGCTATTAGCACGCCAGAGGAAACGTATCAAAGATTAATTGTATTTATGTGGAAGGAAAGTTCACTTTTGCGATGGGGACCATGACGGTGAAGCGGGTTCCCTGTTCCGGAACCGAGTCGATGTCTATCTTGCCGTCCATGGCCGCGACAAACTCGTTGACCAACGCCAGACCGATGCCGGTGCCGCCATGGCGTCGCCTGCGGGAACCGTCGACCTGTCGGAACGGTTCGAAAATGTTCGCCATCTGCTTCTCGGTCATGCCGATGCCCGTGTCGGTGACGGAGATCTCAATGGTGCCTGTGTTCTCAGTGATCGATTCGTAATTAACCGAGACATGGATAGTGCCGGAGTCCGTAAATTTTACCGCATTGCCGGTGACGTGAAAGAGAATCTGGCGGAGTCGGCGGGCATCGCCCATGAGCAATGCGGGAATGGCATCGCCAATGGTGTAACTGAGTTCGACACCCTTGTTGCCCGCTTCCACCTTGTAGGGATCGGCCACCAGCTCGACCATCTCGCGCAGGTTGAACTCCTGCTCGTCGAGGGCAAAGGCGCGGGCTTCCACCACGGAGAAATCAAGGATATCGTTGAGCAGGGCGAGCAGGGATTTGGCCGCTCCCGTGGCGTGGGCCAGCATCTCGTTGGCCTCATCGTCCAGATCGAACTCCTCGAACAACTGGAGCATGCCGAGGAGGACGTTGAGCGGTGTCCGGATCTCATGGCTGATGTTGGCCAGAAAATCGGACTTGACCCGGCTGGCGTCTTCTGCGGCTTCCTTGGCTTCCAGCAATACGCCCACATCCATGACCGCCTGAATCTCGATCCTGTCTACAGGCTGATGCCCTGTGCGGATGGCCTGTCGTACCCCGTCCGGGGTGTGAACTTCGCACCGCTCGCCGCGCATGTCTTCCAGCCCGTCTTCCTGCTCCGGCTTGGCCGTGATGAAGTCATTCACCGGTGTATTCAGGGCGGACTCGCCGAACATCTTGACCGCTTCGGGGTTGAGTTCCCGGATGATGTCGCCGTGGTCGGTCTTCTCCACCTTGAGCAGGGGGATGGGCGACGACTCGATGACCATCTTGATTTCGTTCTCGGCCTTCACCTGCCGGGTTACGTCGAGGGCGATGACCAGTGTGGCCACATGGACTTCGTTATTGTCCTTGAGCGGATAGGTGGAATAGACGGCAGGAAATGTTTCGCCGGATTTGCGGCGCATGATCTGGCGGGCCCGGTTCAGGTCGTTCATGGGACAGGTGCCATCTAAATCCGACTGGCAGAGGAAATCCATGGAGTCGCCGAGCATCTCTTCGCGTTGGTAGCCGAAGATGTACTCCGCGCCGGTGCTGAACTCGACGATCTTGTCGGTCTCCCTGTCCACGATAATAAAGGCCACATCCTTGGCCGCTTCCAGGATGCCTTCCAGCCGGGAACCGGTTTCCGTCAGGGTCTGGCTGGTCTGGGACATGTCGTCCACCAGATTCACCAGCGCGCCCTGCATGGACTGCTCTCGGCTTTTCAGCGTCGCTTCGTATTCCTTGAGGTTTTCGTAGACCGCACGCAGTTCGTCAGGGATCGTGCCGGACAGCGTTTCCATTTGCTGTGCGACTTCGTCCTTGATTTCCCGCAAGGTGCGGTTGGTGTTTTCGTTCTGCCTGTCGTCGGTCATGAACTTCCCTCGGAACTCAATATATAAAGGTAATCTACCTCAACTGGCGCTCGGGTGAAAGGGGGAACTGCGGATTTATAAAAGTCTCAATCAGACGGCCTCTGCCTGTGCTGTCTGCTTGCCGTATTCATCCCTGTATCGTTCTCCCCATTGGCACAGGGAATGAATGACCGGCACTATGGTCTGGCCCAGTTCCGTCATGGAGTATTCCACCTTGGGCGGCACCTGCGGGTAGACCTCGCGGTGGACAATGCCGTCCGCTTCCAACTCGCGCAGTTGCTGGGTCAGCATCTTCTGGGTGATGTTGGGGATGGCGCGTTTGATCTCGCTGAATCGCAAGGTGCCATCCTTGGCCAGGCGGTAGATGATGATGGGCTTCCATTTGCCGCCTATCACCTGCAGTGTCAACTCCACTGTGCAATAGTATTTCTTGTCTCCGCAAACTTTCAGTCCGCATTCTCCGGCCATGTCGGTTCTCCCTCTTGATGGATTATACTGTCGCACCTTCTCCCGTTTGAGCTATTCTCGGGTGGGTGTATCTCAATAGTATCCTTTTGGTAACTATGATACTTTAAGGTGCGTACTTGACCTATTGCTACTATTAGCAGAGAACCTACTCATCGTAAACAACGGTTTCGCCGCCTCGAAAAGGAGATAGAAATGGAACTGATGGAAGCAATCCGTACGCGCCGAAGTATTCGCAAGTATGAAGACAAGCCCATTCCCGACGAGATGGTCCGCGAGATTCTGGATGCTGCCATGATGGCGCCCAGCGCGGGCAATGCCCAGCCGTGGCGCTTTCTGGTGGTTAACGACCGCGCCACGCTCGATGGCATGGCAGAGCTGCATCCCCATATCAAAATGGTGAAACAGGCACCGCTCGGCATCGTTGTCTGCGCCGACCTCTCCCTCGAAAAGTATCCCGGTTACTGGGTGCAGGATTGTGCCGCCGCCATGCAGAACATGCTTCTCGCCATTCACGATCTGGGTCTGGGCGCAGTCTGGACCGGCGTTTATCCCATGGAGGACCGTGTTTCTGCCTTCAAGAAGATGTTCAACATGCCCGAGAATGTCATCCCCCTCGGGTTTACTCCCATCGGCTGGCCTGCGCAGCAGCCCAAGTCCGAGAGTCGTTTCAAGGAAGATCGCATTCACTACAATTCCTTTTAGGAGGACAGTATGAAAGTTGTTGGTATCAGTGGTTCCGCCCGGAAAGGCGGCAACACCTCCCAGATGATTCAGAAGGTCTTTTCCGTACTCGAAGCCGAGGGCATCGAGACCAGTCTCATCGAGCTCGGCGGCAAGTCCATGCGCGGCTGCATCGCCTGCTACAAGTGTTTCCAGAATAAGGACCGCAAATGTGCTGTTGATAACGACTTCATCAACGAGTGCATCGCTGCCATGGATGAGGCCGACGGCATCATTCTCGGTTCCCCCACCTATTTCGCCAACCTGTCGCCCGAAATGAAGTGTCTCATCGATCGCGCAGGCATGGTCGGCCGCGCCAACGATGACATGTATGCCCGCAAGGTCGGTGCCGGTGTCGTTGCCAACCGTCGCGGTGGTTCCATTCAGGTGTTCAACGCCCTCAATGCCTTTTTCTTCATCGAGCAGATGATCGTTCCCGGTTCCCGCTACTGGAATCTCGGACGTGGGCTCGACAAGGGAGACGTCACCAACGACGTCGAGGGTATGGAAACCATGGAAGTGCTCGGCAAGAACATGGCCTGGCTCATGAAGAAGATTGCTGATTAAACCATCTAACCCCATTTAGATGGTCGGGATAGGGGGGCGCTCACCGTGAGCGGCCCTTTTTCGTGGGATGCTTCCGGCGGGCCGGGCCCTCGCCGGGCGGGCCGCTTCGCCAGCGGGGCGTCTATCGCTGCTGTCTACATCCGTAACGCTCGAAGACTCGCTGACGGCTGAAGCCCGACGGGTCAGGAACCCTTTGTAAAGGGTTCCCGACACCCTCCTAAACTTTTTGTCGCTCGCTTCGCTCGGGGGTGTGCGTTCGCGAAGTTCGTTAATCTTAATCTGACGTTATCTTAACCCGATGAAGTGCTGAGAAGACGGGCGGCATTGAAACCTATCCCCACCCGCGCGGATGCGCAGATAAAAAGTTTGGGAAAAGGAGGGGATGGGGGTCTGGGGGAAGGGGAGGAAAGAACCCTTCTCAAAGGGTTTTTCCTCCCCTTCCCCCAGCCGCCGGAGGCGCTTCTTAAACAGAAAAGATTTCTACTTCGTCGCCGGGGAGGAGGGACTGGCCGCTGCCGAGGATGGCGACGCCGTGTGCGAGGCCGATGGCGAGCATGGGCGGCGTGTCTTTCCCGGCGAGGGGACGGGCGGTGATCTCGGCTCCTTGCTGCGCGAGTTCGCAGAGGACGATCCACTCACCGTCGGGCTTGGCGGAGACGCCTTCGGTGAGACGGGCGCGAAGCGGTTCGGCTTGCGGCAAACCGCGGAGCGCGGCGAGCATGGGGAGCACCATGGCGTGGAAACAGGCGAAGACCGCGGCGGGTGGTCCGGGCAGACCGAAAAGAATGGTGGTGTCGCGGATGGCGACGAACATGTTGCGGCCGGGACGGATGTCCACGCGATTGATCAGAATTTCGAAACCGGCCTCAAGGGCGCTGGAGCGGGCGAAATCTCGCTCGCTGCGACCGGTGCCGCCAGTGGTGATGACCATGTCGGGCAGATCGTGGGCGGAAAGAGCCTGAATGAGACGGTTCTCCACGTCAGGGAGCACGTCGGCAGCAGTGACATCGGCCCCGGCACGGGACAGAAGACCACTGGCGAGGACGAGGTTGTCGGCCGGGAAATGGGCGCCTTCGCACTCTTCGCCGCAACAGAGCGGGTTGGAAAGTTCGCTGCCCAGGGAAATGACTCGGGCCGTGGGCGCGGGGTGCACCGGAACCGTGTTGATGCGCGTGCGGACCATGACGGCGGCGGCCTGCGGAGTAATGGGCTGTCCGGCGCGGGTGATGACTTCACCTTGGCCGATCTCGCCCCCGGCGCGGCGTACAAACCAGCCGGGACGGGCGGGGGCGCGGACAAGGATGGCGTCTTCCTCTTCGGCCACGTCTTCCTCGGCCAGCACCACATCGGCGCAAGGCGGCACCATACCCCCGGTGAGCACGCGGGCCGCGCAGCCTTCTGCCACGGGTCTGGCGTCGAGGGATTCAGCACACACGGTATGGGTCACGGAGAGGCGGATCGGGTCCATGGGCGCGGCGCGCTCAATGTCGGCGCTACGCATGGCATAGCCGTCGCGGACGGAACAGGCTCGTTCGGGAACGTCGCAGTGGGCGGAAATGTCGTTGTGGGCGATCAGGCCGATGGCCTGATGGGGTGGGACAAACACCGCCTCCCGCAGCCGGATATTTTTGAGGAGGCGTCGGATTGCTCGGCTGCGGGGGACGGTGTTTTTTTTCATTGTCAGAATCCTGTTATTCGGCCCTTGTCGTTATAGACCCAGAAGCTGTCCTTCTTGACGTTGCCGACCAAGGTAATACCGGTTTTGCGGGCGAGCTCGACGGAGAAGCTGGTGGCCACGGCCGTGGAGACCATGATGGGGACGCCGATGCGTACCACTTTCAGCAGAATCTCCGAGGCGATGCGGCCGGTAGACACGATCATTTTGTCTTCCACGGACACATTGTCGAGGAAGCACTGGCCGCAGATCATGTCTATGGCGTTGTGTCGCCCGATATCTTCCCTGAACAAAAGCATTTCGTCAGGGGTGCACAGTGAGGAATTGTGGCACCCACGCGTGGCATTGTAAAGGGTGGAGCGTTCATGCAACTCATTGGTGAGTTTCAGAATCTGCTCGGGGGTGACCTTGATGTCGCCCTCTACCCGGCGTTTGGAGATGGTGGTGACGTTGCGTCCGAAATTGGTGCCCTTGCCGCAGCCAGAGGTGATGGAACGCTCCATGACGCGGCCCTCCCACGGATCGTGGCAGGTCTCCACCTCGGCCAGAAGGCGGTCGCCCTCGTCGCGGACGGTCAGGTCGGTGACCTGATCCGGGCTGGAAATGAATGCATCGGATTTCAGAAAACCGATGGCTAGGTATTCCGGATACTTTGCCGTGCATAACAGCGTGACGACCTCACGCCCGTTGAGCGTAATGGTCAGAGGTACTTCCCTAATCGATTTGATCGGGGTGCGGCTGAAACCACCTCGGTATTCGTGAACTTCGTAATCAAAGGATTCCATGACTATCCCTCCGGGCCAGATCTTTGATGTCCGGCCATGGCGTTTTCCCTTATAGTGACTTATAAAGGACTCTGGAGATACGGTGCAACGCACCACCATTTAGTCGAGATTTCACACTGACCACGGAGATCACATGGCCCCACCCATCATCTGCATCGTCGGCAAGAAAAAGTCCGGAAAAACAACCTTTATCGAAAAGCTCCTGCCTGAACTCAGGGCGCTCGGCATTTCTGTGGGCACCATCAAGCATGATGCTCATTCCTTTGAAATGGACGTGGAAGGCAAGGATTCGTGGCGACACCGTCAGGCCGGTTCCGAAACCGTGGTGGTCTCGTCACCCGATCGCGTCGCCCTTATTAAAAAAGTGGAGCGCGAGCTTTCCCTTGAGCAACTGGCCGAACAATTTTTCAGCGATCGCAAATTGATCATTACCGAAGGCTATTTCCGCTCCGATTATCCCAAGATCGAAATTCATCGCTCGGAAGCCCATGAGCATCCGCTTTGTTCCACTGGCAACGAAAAGGACAAGAAACTCATCGCCATGGTCAGCGATGTGGGCGTGGATACCGGCCAGCCGACTTTTGGCCTCGACGAAGCCAAGGAAGTGGCGGCGCACATCGCTCGTCAGCACCTCGGCTGGGTGCAGAGCGGAATGTGGGAGAGATAGTGTTTTTGAGGCAGAAACGAGAAAGGCCACCTGATGAGCAAGGCGTTTCTTATAGATTCTGACGAAGGCCCGTCTGATCGTTTTGATCCCCAGCTTGCTTGAGCAAGCTGGGGATTATTCTTGTGGGTGAATGATTGCCAGTGGTTTTGAATTAGAAAATATGTCTTCAAGATTCATTAATAAATTCATGTTGATTTACACGTCTTACACTGCCAAGCTTATTGACAATCTCAAAAGATCAGGAACAGTTCGTTCTCCAAAAGGCTTTCCTATCTTGAACGTACTGTGGAGAAATAGATTATGGCGAATCTAGAGCATAAAATGATGTTGGAACAAGGCGTTGAGGCATGGAATGAGTGGAGAAACGATGAGCCAGACATTATCCCGGACCTCAGTCATGCAGATCTCTCTGGTAGGGATTTGAGAGGAGCTAATCTTTGGAGAACGGACTTCCGAGGCGCAAGTCTGTATATGACTAACTTTCAAGGAGCAAACCTTAATGAAGCAAAATTCTGTGGTGCTTATCTTGAGAGTTCAGACTTCTCAGGGACGAAACTTATTCGTGCAAAGTTCAATATGGCTAACTTGCTTGAAGCAGATCTTAGGGGGGCTAGACTTAGTAATGCTGATTTGTCTGACACAAATGTCATGGGCGTTAAATACGACAACAGGATGAAATGCCGAAACAACATCATTTCTGGAAGTCGCGGAAGTCAACGTTTTGTTCAGCATGTTAGTGATTTGGATTACATTGAAGAAACCAAAGAAAAGCATCCTGTGAAACATTTTTTATGGAGCTATACTTCTGACTGTGGTCGTTGTTGGGAGCTTTTGCTTGTATGGTGTCTTTTCATTATTGGCATTTTTGCGGTGTTCTTCGATTGGGCGGGGACACAACGGTCTCTTGTCTCTAGCGTTATGGCCTTCACGTCTTTTGGATTTGTTGACTCCAGTGCCCATTCGCCGGGCGAATTTGTTCTTATTTGCATCGAAGCAGTGCTTGGCTTCATAATGTTTGGCTGTTTGGTCTCGCTGATATCCGCTATGATGGCTCGTCGAAGCGGATAAACCTATAGTTCTACTTACTGCTGATTCTACGCAAAAAAAGCCCTCGACTAAGTCGAGGGCTTTTTACAATGATTTCAGAAAAGACCTTGTCTGATGAGGGCCGTCTTTTTGCTATTATCTACAAATCCAACTCAATGGCGATGGGGCAGTGGTCCGAACCCATGACATCGGGTTCGATCCATGCGTTGGTTACCTTGTCGCGCAGTTCTTCGGAGACAAAGAAGTAGTCGATGCGCCATCCCGCGTTGTTTTTGCGGGCGTTGAAGCGATAGGACCACCACGAGTAGTGGTGCGGGCCATCCTCGAACATGCGGAAGGTGTCCACGTAGCCGTGGTCGATGAATTTATCGAGCCATGCGCGTTCGATGGGCAGGAAGCCGGATCGTTCGGCATTGGACTTGGGATTCTTGAGGTCGATTTCCTTGTGCGCCGTATTGAAGTCGCCGCCCACCACGATGGGTTTGTCTTTGCGCAGTTCCTCAGCGTGGGCGAGGAAGCAGTCATAGAAGCCCATCTTGAATTCCAGTCGTTCGTCAGACATCTGCCCATTGGGGAAGTAGATGTTGAACAGGTGGAAGTCCGGGTATTCCAAATGCAGCACGCGCCCCTCATCCCGGTAAGCCGGATCGGGCAGGCCGATGTTCACCGCAAGCGGTTCCGGGTTGGTGAAGCACGCCACGCCGGAATAGCCCTTCTTTTTCTTGGACCAGTTCCAGTAGGCGTTGGAGTAGGAGTCCGGTTCACGGTTCTCCTCGTCGATCTGGTCCGGGTGGGCTTTGGTTTCCTGCAGCATGACCACGTCAGCGCCGCAGCCGTCCAGCCAGTCGCGGAAGTCCTTTTTGAGCACGGCGCGGTAGCCGTTAACGTTCCAAGAATAGATAATCATGTTTGTATCTCCGAATGTTGGCCTCCGGCGGCGCTTGCCAGCGGGGCCACCTCGCCGGTGGGGCGTCTCCGACGGGTCAGGAACCCTTTGTAAAGGGTTCCCGACACCCTCCTAAACTTTTTGTCGCTCGCTTCGCTCGAGGGCGATCGAGGGTGAAAGGCATTTCTATTAATATAACCCCTTGCGCCGACAGGCGCACATGGGATTCTTAAGGCCCTCGGCCTTAAGCCGGGTGCAGGGCAGGCAGCCCTGCTAGTCCATTCTTCATCCGCCCGTATGGGCGGCTCTTACTCTTCTACGAACAAGCTCAGATATCAAATAAAAAGGAGGAATCGGCCCGGACCGATTCCTCCTGATTGCCGGTTACCCGACGTAAAATTGTGTCAGCAAAGAACTACTTTTCGTTCGGAGAGCTGACCTTGATCATCACCAACGCACCGATGGTCATGAACAAACCCAAGAAAAACCAGAAATAACCCATCATAATCACATCCTCCCGTGAAATCTCTATTAGGTCCGTCGCTTGTAGCAGAAACTTTTGCGGAAGGGAAGGTGGTATTCCGTGCTGGCGACTCCTCGGCTTCCCTGATAGGGTCCGCCCACCATGAGCAAGAACTACGATGTTATCATACTGGGCGCTGGTGCGTCCGGCCTGTATTGCGGAATGCACGCGGCAGCCAAAGGGCTCAGCGTTGCCATCTTGGACCACGGCCAGAAACCGGCCCGTAAAGTGCGCGTTGCCGGAGGCGGCAAATGCAACTTCACGAACATGAATGTGGAGCCGACCAACTATCTCTGCGCCAACCCGCACTTCGTGAAATCCGCACTGGCCCGGCATAATCAGTGGGATGTGATTTCATTCGTTGCCGAACACGGCATCTCGTATGAAGAGCGCGAACACGGCCAACTGTTCACCCTTGAGGGCGCAGGTCGTCTTGCGGGTGCGCTTGTGGATCAGTGTAAAAAGCTCGGCGTCGATATCCTGCTCGACCGCAATATCGAACAGGTGGAAGGCCCCGGGCCGTTCCGGGTTCGTACGGGAGATGAAATTTTTGAAGCGGAGAAGCTCGTCATCGCTCTCGGTGGCCCGTCCTGGCCGCAAGTGGGCGCGACCGATCTCGGTTTCCGCCTCGCCAAGCAATTCAATTTGCCCATAGTTCGCCCCCGTCCGGGGCTTGTGCCGCTGGTGTTCCCGCGCAGCCGACGCAGCATGTGCGAAGAGCTCGCAGGTAACGCCCTGCCCGTGACCATCTCCTTTGACGGAAACGCGTTCACCGATCCGCTCCTGTTCACGCATAAGGGTATTTCCGGTCCGGCAGTGCTCCAGATTTCATCCTATTGGCGCGAAGGAGAATCCATCCTGATCGACTTTCTCCCCACGCAGCCTATTGCCGATCTCATCGAAGACAACCGCAGCTCCAACCTGCAGTTCAAAACGCTGCTCGGCCGCATCCTGCCCAAACGTCTCGTACCGCATCTCCTGTCCGGCGACCTGCTCGAAACCCCTGTCAGCCAACTTTCCAAGGCAAATATCGAGGCCGCAGAAAACCGCATCCACCGCTTCCGCATCACCCCGGCCTCCACCGAAGGCTACGGCAAAGCCGAAGTCACGGTTGGCGGCGTGAACACGGACGTCGTGTCCTCCAAAACCTTCGAGGTAAAAGACATCCCCGGCCTCCACATCGTAGGCGAAACCCTCGACGTAACCGGCCACTTGGGTGGATTTAACTTGCAGTGGGCATTCGCATCCGGCGCAGCGTGTGCGGAGGAGCTGTAGCTTCGGCAACAGCACACCCCGAGCGAAGCGAGAAATAAAAAGTTTTGGAGATCCCTAAGAACCTTTTACAAAAGGTTCTTAGGCCGTCGGAGACGCCCCGCTGGCGAAGCGGCCCCTCCGGCGAGGAGGCTCGCGGCAGCGCTAAAAATCCCACTCTTTCTTTCGGAGCCAGCGATAGGACCTGATGCCGTGCACCATCTCGGCGAGCGGCGTGGTGAGACTGTTGACGAAAAGGTCGATGGACTTGGGGCCGGCACTGCTCATGGACTTGAAGAGCACCCAGCGCAACCGGTCGGACGCCTTGATCTCGGGAATGAGGTGCGTGTGCATCCGGCTGGAATAGATCGGTCCGGGCTCGGTGCGCTTGGTGAGCGCCTCAGCCAACGCGTGTCCGGCATAGTAGCCGGAACAGAGCGCAAAGAAGATTCCCTCACCGAACAGAGGCTCCACAAAACCACCTGCATCACCGGCCAACAACGCGCGGCCATGCACCGGGTTTTCGAGGTAGTTTCCGTAGGGCAAAGGATGCCCGTGGAACTCCGGAATATGCAATTGTTCGATCTCAAGAAATTCTAGATATTCTCTAAAGAGATCGGAAAAATTGACTTTTTCTTGTCGAAGGCCGCAAATTCCCACAACCACGCGATCTTGGTTGGGGAAGACCCATCCGTAGCCCGCATCCATGAATCCGATGACCAGTTCGGGATGCAGAACTGCCCTCGGGAAGTGGTCGAGGGGGAAGGAAATCTCCAGCGCCGGGGCCATGAAATTTTTGAAGCGGTCGCGGTTGTAGTTCGGGAACGCGCGACGCACCACGGAGTTGGCTCCATCAGCGCCAAGAATGTATTTCCCGTGAAATTCTTTCTCACAAGACGTTTTGACGACACCGCTCAGGGTGTCAACTTGTTCGACTTTGACATCTTCAAAAGTGTCACATCCTGAATTTCTAGCGTTTTCAAGCAGGCGCGCATCAAAGGGTGTCCTGTCCACGAAGTGGAATGGGTAGGGCAGACCGCCATTTGCTATGGAGCTTTCATAGGTGCGGATGGAAAATTGGTCAGAGGCGTAGTTGATGACGCCTGCGTCCGTAAGGCTTTCCGGGGTTTCGCCAAAGGCGGTTTCCAGCAGCTTGACGGATTTCCAGGTGAGCAGGCCACCGCAGAGTTTTTTGCGCGGGAACGTGGCTTTATCGAGGATGGCTACGGAGTGGCCCTTGGCCGCCAGAATGGTACCGGCAGTGGCCCCGGCAGGGCCGCCGCCGCAGATGATGACGTCGTATTGTTTCATTGTCGCGGGATTACATGGTGTTGACTAGTGATTTGACCTTCTTGCCGTCCTTGAGGAGCTTCCTGTAGGCTCGGATATCCTTACTCATTTTGGCCAGAATGTCGTCGACCAGTCTGGTGCGTGTGATGCGTCTCGTCGGGGTGGATATGGTGGTTCCGTCCATCATGACCAGGTGGACCTCGAAGATCATCTGGCTTTTGCCTGTGACCTTTTTGTACGGGTCCTGCAGTGTGGTTTCCACTGTGGCCGTGTCGATGAGGTCGTTGTACCGTTTAATGTATTTCACCAACCGGTCCACTTCGGACTTGGAGTATGCCTCTCTCTTCAGGTCTCCTGTGAAGCGCAGCTTCTTGTCCGCTGTCCGGCTGAACACGGATTCACCTTTTCGCATGACGTCGAGGTTGAAGAAGATCACCACGACTCCCAGAGCGAAAAGGATCATGAGTACGTTTCGGACCCGTTCCGACTTTTGCTTTTTCCTTTTCAGATTCATCAGGTTCACCGCCCATATAAGTCAGGCGAACGCTATATTAATTGCCCCAATTTGGCAATTGGGGCAGTCGGCTTTGGATAGCGGCGCATCTGCTGCGTTGTCGGGCGACGAGTGAATCCTCACCGTAGCTGTGCTACGCCTCCGGTTCCCTCGTGCCCGCCGCCTTGCAGCTGCACCACTCTCCAAAGCCTCGCGTGGTCGGGGAGAAGAGGTTTGGTGGGGGAGCGGTGAAGGGCGCTGCGCTGCTTCACCTTGGGCGTTATCCGGGGGGAGGGGGCGTTTTTTTGCCTGGTTGTGATTTTCAATTCGGCGTGAATTGTATATAGAGCCTTCCATGAACAAAAATATCCTCGTTACCGGCGGAGCCGGATACATTGGCAGTCATACGTGCAAGGCTTTGGCGCAGCGCGGGTTCACGCCCATTGTGTTGGACAATTTGTCCAATGGGCACGACTGGGCCGTGAAGTGGGGGCCGCTGGTCAAGGGCGATATCGCTGACCGTGCCGTGCTGGATGAGATTTTCGAGAAGTACCAGCCGTCCGGTGTGATCCATTTCGCCGCCTTCATCGAGGTGGGCATCTCCATGAAGGACCCGGGCAGTTTCTACCGCAACAACTCCTGCGGTACCCTGACCGTGTTGGAGGCCATGCGAGATCACGGTTGCGACCGCTTCGTCTTCTCTTCCACCGCCGCCATGTACGGCATGCCTAATCAGGTGCCCATCACCGAGGATCACCCGCAGTGGCCCATCAATCCCTATGGTTGGTCCAAGTTCATGGTCGAGCGCATGTTGGAGGATTTCAGCATGGCCTACGGCACCAAGTTCTGTGCGCTCCGTTATTTCAACGCTGCCGGGGCCGATCCCGACGGCGAGATCGGCGAATCTCACGATCCCGAGTCCCATTTGATCCCGCTCGTACTTCGCGCTGCCAAGGACCCTGATTGGAATATTTCCGTATTCGGCACCGACTACGATACGCCTGATGGCACCTGCATCCGTGATTACATTCACGTTTGTGATCTGGCCGATGCCCACATTCGTGCGTTGGATTATCTGGCTGACAACGAGTCCATTGCCATTAATCTCGGTACCGGCACCGGTAATTCCGTGCAGGAAATCATCGAGGCCGCGCGCAAGGTGACAGGCGATCCCATTGTGCCTATCCTTGGTGAGCGCCGCCCCGGCGATCCGTCCCGGTTGGTGGCCGACAGGACGCTGGCCAAGGAGAAGCTCGGTTGGGAGCCGCAGTATACCGATATTCTGGAGACCATTCGCCACGCTTGGGAATGGATGAACAGGTAAAATCAGAATGGGAATTCGGCCTTTGGCCTCCATTTGATAGGTGATTTCGCCTCCGGCGGCCAAAGGGCTATACCCTTTGGAATCCCACTCTGCGCCTTTGGCGCAACTAAATTTCGCGCCGAAGGCGCATAATCGGGATGCAAGGGCGCGAGTCCTTGCCCGCCGGAGGCGAAATCACCTGACAATCGCCGCGAAGCGGCATCCCTACCTCTTCCCCAATATGTCAAATCATCTCACATTCACCCATCCTGAACCGGAGCCGTCGCCTACCAAGGTGTGGCCGGTCTTCTTGCCGTTTGCGGGCTGCCCGTACCGATGTGTGTTCTGTGCGCAGGACAAACAGACGGGGCGCACCGAAACCGCATTGGAATCGATCCTCAAGGAAACGGAAAAGGATCTGGATCAGGCGCTGAGCGATGGCCGGGGGCCGTATGAACTGGCCTTCTATGGCGGCACCTTCACGGCACTGCCGTCGCCGTGGCCCGAGATGTTTCTGGGGCTGGCCATGCGGTATCGGGAACGAGGCCTGATCACGCATGTGCGCTGCTCGACGAGACCGGACTGCGTGGATGAGTTTTCGCTGAGTATGCTCAGGGCGCAGGGGCTGGATATGGTGGAACTCGGTATCCAGTCGTTCGATGATGAAGTGCTCAGACGGTCCGGGCGTGGATACAGCGGAGAAACGGCCCTGCAGGGGTGCTCCATGGTGCAGCGCAGCGGCTTGGCACTGGGTGTACAGTTGTTGCCCGGCCTGCCCGGAGATCGCCCCGGCGTCTTTCTGGATGATGTGCGCACCGCGGCGCTGCTTGGGCCGGAGGTGGCCCGCATCTATCCATGCCTTGTCATCGACGGAACACCGCTGGCGGAGATATGGAGAAAGGGTGAGTTCGAGCCGTGGTCGTTGGAGCGGGCCAAACAGGAATTGGGCGAAGCATTGCTGGCCTTCTGGGAAAAAGGCGTGCGTGTGATCCGACTCGGGCTGCCACCAGAAGGGACACTGGCCGAGCATATCCTTGCCGGACCGTGGCATCCCGCCTTGGGGCAATCCGCGAGAGGGTTGGCGCTGCTGGAAATCGTGCGCGCCAACGTGGCCGAGTTCGGCAGCAAGCCAGAACTGTTTGAAGTGCCTCGTCGTTATCAGGGCGAACTCATGGGACACGGCAACGAGTTGAAGTCAGCGTATGCTAAGCTCGGGCTGTCCCGCGATACGATTCGGTACGTTACCGAAGAGGTTTTTTCTCTGAACTGAAGCTATTTGACCCGCTTCAGATTCTGTCGGATGGCCTTGGCCTCGCCGCCGTCTTCCAGATAGTAGACGGTCAGCTCGTCAAAACCCAGCACGTCGGCAAAGAAGTACCCATCGTCATGACCTGCAAAGTAGAGGCGCCTGCCGTCCGGACTCATGACACCTGAGAAGCCTTCCACGTAATCAGTGCCGTTGCGGGTCCATTCACGCTTGCCGTAGAATGCGCCGTTTTCTTCCTTTTCGATAATGAGCTTGGTGGAGTTGTCCTTCTTGTAGACAAAGCCGGTGTGCTCATTGTGCAGCGACATGTCGCCCTGCCATGTTCCCACCAGATTGATTTCTCCGGCCAGACATGCCGACGCGGAAAAAGCGAACATCACCAGCGCGATAAGCAACATTTTTTTCATTGCACTCTCCCTCAGGTCGATTCGGTAGATATTGAAAAACAGTAAAAACTGCCGAATCCTACCATAAAGCACGATGGGAACAACTCCGGTCTCAAAATAATAACAGGGGTGTTCTGCGGGCGAATCGATACGAATTCTTCTGGACCGTGGTTGGAAAAAGAGCTATCTCCTAGCTTCAGTCCGTGCGCGGACATTTTACCAGTACATTTCTCACTTTCGGAGTGTTGAATCAGGGATGCCTGAACTCTTTCGTGCGGCCAAAGCCGCGACCATGACGCCTGGCAGGGCGATGATCGACAATGCTGCGATCATCGTTGAGCGAGGCGTTATTCATGAGGTCGGTACATACGCCGACCTCGGCACATCCTTTTCCGGTACGGTCACCGATCTTGGTGACGTCACTATTGCTCCCGGTCTCGTCAATGCCCATTCTCATCTGGAACTGGCTCACCTGCTCGGCAAATGCCCGGCTGGCGAGGGTTTCGTGGTGTGGGTGGAAAACCTGCTCCAGCAGCCCATCTATGAATTGGATGACCAGTTGCTTGATCAGGCATTGAAAGAGCTGCAGCGAACCGGGACCGTTATGGTCGGGGATATCGCCACCCGTTTTGCAAAACACATGGCCGGAGTACTTGAAGCTTCCGGTCTTTTTTTTGCGGTTTTTGTGGAGGCCATCGGCGAAAAACTGCCGCGCAAGACCTTCATCCCCAAGGGTGACTTTGATCACGGAGTTCTCTCCGTGGCCGGACACTCTCTCTACACCACCCATGTGGACGTCTTGAAGGGCGCCAAGGCCGAGGCCGTGCAACGCAACCTGCCGTTCTCGCTCCATCTGGCCGAGCACGATGACGAAGTCGCCATCATGGCGGGCGAGCCGAGCGCGTTTCTGGATCTGCTGCAAGCTCGCGGCAGGCTGCTCGACTTCACGCCGCCCAAGAAGCGTCCGGTACAGCAGGCTGTAGAGCTGGGCCTGCTCGACGAGACCACACTGGCCGTACACTGTGTGAAGGTGACGGACGAGGATATCGAGAGCGTGCGCCAGTCCGGCGCCACAGTCTGCCTCTGCCCGCGCTCCAACGAGTACATCGGTGTGGGCCGTGCGCCGTGGGAGAAGTGGTTTGCTTCGGGTACGCCGCTCTGTCTCGGCACCGACTCGCTGGCATCCAACACCGACCTCGATCTGTGGAACGAGGCGGTGTATATCAAACAGAATTTTCATGGCGAACTCTCCTTTGAGGCGTTGCTCGCCATGCTGACCCGCACCCCGGCAAAAATAATGGGCGCGGGCGACAGACTTGGTACATTGGAACCCGGCAAACAGGCTGTGTTCGCCACGGTTCCCGATAAAATACACGAGCTTTTTCAATAGGCTGGAGGCAACAGCAGCATGAAGTGGCTACACAAGGATTTATTGGACGTCTCTCAACTTTCGAAGTCCGAGGTCATGTCGATCTTCGAGACCGCAGGGAGATTTCAGGAATTGCAGGAACGTCCGGTCAAGAAGGTGCCGACCCTCAAGGGCCGGAGTGTCATCCTCTTTTTCGCGGAGCCGAGTACCCGCACCAAGACCAGCTTTGACGTGGCTGGTAAACGGCTTTCCGCTGACACCTTTTCGCTGGCAAAGAGTTCGTCCAGCCTGACCAAGGGCGAGACGCTCAAGGACACGGCTCTGACGTTGCAGGCCATGGCTCCGGATGCCATCGTCATCCGCCACTGGTGTTCCGGCGCGGCCCGGTTCCTCGCCAATCGTCTCGACTGCGCCATCATCAACGCTGGTGATGGTCGTCATGCACACCCGACGCAGGCGCTCCTCGATTCCTTCACCCTGCATCAGGAGTGGGGCGATCTGGCGGGCAAGACGATCCTCATTCTCGGTGACATCGCTCACTCTCGCGTGGCCCGTTCCAACGTGATCCTGCTCAACAAGCTCGGCGCCAAGGTTCGTCTGTGTGCGCCTCGCACGTTGCTGCCCCACGGCGTGAAGCATTGGCCGGTGAAGGTCTACTCCGATCTCAACGAAGCCTCCAAGGGTGTGGACGCCGTCATGTGTCTGCGTCTGCAGTTGGAGCGTCAGAAGGACGGTCTGCTGCCCGATTTGCGCGAGTATTCCCGTACCTTCGGTCTGGGTCAGCGTCACATCGATCTCGCCAACCCGGATGTGAAGATCATGCATCCCGGGCCCATGAATCGCGGCGTGGAAATCGCGTCCGATCTGGCCGACTGCGCCGATTCGCTGGTGCTCGATCAGGTGTCCAGCGGCGTAGTAACCAGAATGGCCCTGCTGTTCCTGTACATGACGCGCAAAGGCGAAGAGTAGAAGGCAGAATATGAAACCGCCTTCGGCGGGATGATGAATGGACTAGCAGGGCTTCCCGCCCTGCACCCGGCCAAAGGCCGAGGGCCTTTGGAATCCCGTCTGCGGCTGTCGCCGCAAGGTTGTTTAAATGAGAGAGTTTCCACGTTCGCAGGGCTTCGAGCGAAGCGAGCGACAAAAAGTTTAGGAGGGTGTCGGGAACCTTTTACAAAAGGTTCCTGACCCGTCGGAGACGCCCCCGGCAGGGCCGCCGGAGGCAACCCCGAAATTAACCATGGAGGACAGCATGGCTAAGATAGATTTGATAGTTCGTAGAGCCAAATTAGACGGCAAAGAAGTCGATATTTTCGTTTCCAAAGGCAAAATCGTCGAGGTGAAGAAATCCGCTGAAACCATCGACGCTGGCGACGCCAAAGTGGAAGAGGCCTTTGGCCTGACCGTCATGGCGTCCATGACCGACGTGCACGTACACCTTCGTGAACCGGGCTTCGAATACAAAGAAGATGTGGAATCCGGTCTGCGGGCTGCTGCCTGGGGCGGGTTCTCCAATATCCTGTGCATGGCCAACACCAAGCCGGTGAATGACGATGACTCCGTCACCAAGCTGATGCTGGAGCAGGCCCGTAAGTTCTGGCCCAAAGGCCCCCGCCTGTTCCCCATCGGCGCACTGACCAAAGGGTTGAAAGGCGAAGAGCTGGCTCCCATGGCCGAGCTGGCCGAGGCAGGTTGCGCGGCATTCTCCAATGACGGTGTGCCGGTCAAATCCACGGAGCTGTTCCGTCGTGCCATGGAATATGCCTCTGACTGGGATAAGGTGGTCATCGATCACTGCGAAGACCCCTATATGGGCGTGGCCGCTGGCGTGAACGAAGGCGTTGTTTCCAGCCGCCTCGGATTGCCTGCCCAGCCGGATATGGCCGAGGCCCTGCAGGTGGCGCGTGATGTGCTGCTGGCTGAGTACCTCGAGCTGCCCATCCACCTCGCGCACATCTCTTGCCGCAAGTCTCTGGACCTGATCCGTTTCGCCAAGGAGCGCGGCGTGAAGGTCACAGCCGAGACCGCACCGCACTATCTGGTGCTGACCGAGGATTACCTCGAAAATGAGGCCACTGAATACGACACCAATGCCAAGGTGAACCCGCCGCTGCGTACGCTCGACGACCAGAATGCCATGCTGGAAGGGCTGAACGACGGTACCATCGACTGCCTCGCCACCGACCATGCGCCTCATGCAGCCCATGAGAAGGAGACCGAGTTTGATGTGGCCCCGTGCGGCATCACCGGGCTGGATACGGCCCTGTCCGTTACGTGGCAGCTGGTCAAGGACGGCAAGCTCAAGAAGGAAGCCTTCACCCGCGCCTGGACCACGGCTCCGTGTGAAATATTCAAGCTGCCCGTGAACACTTTCCAGCCCGGCGATCCTGCTGATTTCTTCCTTTTTGATGAGGCAGAGGAGTGGACAGTCGAGCCTCAGGCCTTACATTCAAAGGGCAAGAACACGCCTTTGCTCGGAACCACCCTGAAAGGTCGGGTAAAAACCCATTTCATTCAGGGCAAAAAAATTGTATAAGACCGAGCATTGTTAGGTCTGAAACGGCCTTGGGCCGTGAAAAATAGAATTAATGGAGGTTGTTCAGAGCCGTTGTTGTAGACGGGGCTAGGACGACCAAATCAAGGAGAGACATGAGTCAGCCTTTTAAAGACGCAGTTGGTTTCTGTAAAACCATCATGCGTAACGGTTTTGACGCCTACGTGGTCAATGTTCGTCTCCAGGCTCTGACCCTGGACGAATCGGGCAACGAAAAGGAACTCGATATCTGCACCGACGCCGGACTGGATGAGCTGCAGAAATACTTCCCCAACCTGGAAGCATCCAAGGACAAGGGAATCATCGGCACCCTGCTTGAGGGTGGTGTGACATATTACTTCTACGCTGCCGACGTTGACGACGCTTCGTACGTTACCGAGGCCGTGTCCACCATGACGCCTCGCCTGCTCAAGCGTCTTGAGCTGCGTGGTGATATTCCGCTTTCCTCTGTCTGCCCCTTCATTCCCAAGGCCAAAGACGCCTACGCAGACTTCGCGGACTTCGCCGAAGGCAAGATTCGCTTCAAGGGCGATCCGGACCAGGCACTGAAGAAGGATTACACCCTCGCTTATCGCTGCCTGCGTTTTGCCGCCAACTTTGACAAGGAAATCGAGGCCAATTCCTGGGCCGCCATTGTCCGTAATGCACCCCAGGTGCTGGAGTTCGTGCCCATGGCCGAGTTCCTGGATGAGTGGCACAAGGTGGAAGCCGAGGCCATGTACCGTTTCTTCGGTCTGCTCTTCGACTCCATGCTGCTGCACGGCCTGATCCCCGAGATCGCGGCCCTGTCCCGCGTGAAGCAGATCAAGAATCCGGAATCCGGCGAGGAAGAGACTGTGCTGGAGCACACCCTCGACGTGATGCGGGCCTACCCGGAAGAACTTCCTTACGACTGGAAGGGCACCGTGGCGTGTCTGTTCCACGATGTGGGCAAGCTCTACACCGCTGAATTCTACGACGAGAAGTGGAACTTCCTGCAGCACCACCGCGTTGGTGCCAAGGCCGCCCGTCGCATCCTCAAGCGCCTGCGCTTCGAGGAGTCCGATATCGATCTGGTGTGCGATCTGGTGCAGAACCACATGCGTCCGCACTTCATGCTCACCGACAAGGGTATCCGCCGTCTGCGTTCCCTCGACGAGTACCCGCGCATCATGGAGATGGTCAAAGCGGACATCAAGGCCCGCGAAGGCTCCTGGCGTGAGTTCAACCACAACCTCAAGATGGCCGAGCGCGCTGACATCCCGGAAGACGAGATCGAACCCTTCCTCGATGGTAACCGCATCATGGTCCTCGCCAAGCTCAAGCCCGGTCCTGCCATCGGCAAGATCCGCGACGAGCTGCTCAAGGCCCAGATCCGCGACGAAGTTTCCACTCTCGAGGAAGCCGAACAGTTCGTGGTCGACTACGTAGAAGCCAACCGCATGTACTAGTCGAATCAGCCAAAAAAAAATTAAAAGGCCTGTCCGCAAGGACAGGCCTTTTTTTATTCTCTTTAAACGCTTTCCAAAAGCCGTGAGGCTGGTGAGAGTGGTGCAGCCGCTAGGCGACGGGGGCGAGGATTCTCTCGTGCCCGGCATACCTGAGGCATAAGATCTTGTACGGCTCGAAGACTCGCCTACAATTCACTTAACGCAGCAGATGCGCCGCTATACCAAGCCGAGGCTACTCCTCACAATCAGCGACCATTGTGTCGATCCAGTGATGGAGCACGGCAGCGTGACCGCTCTCGGCCATGCCGTAGGTGTCGCCGGGAAGATAGAAATTCAGATCGCCAAGAGAGCGGATCTTGTTTTGTGCGCCCATGGCGGAAAGGGTAAAGACCGAGCCGCCCAGCGAGCGAGCCTTTTCACACGCCTTGACCACGTTGGGCGAGTTGCCCGAACTGGAGATGGCCACGAACAGGTCGCCCTCATGCATGCGGCGGCGCAGCGGTTCGGCAAAGACGTCATCGTAGCTGATGTCGTTGGCCACGGCAGTGATGAGGGCGAGATCGGAAAAGACCTCGGTGCGGATATGCGCATTCTTGGCCAGATCGGCAGCCACATGGCTGGCCATGGAGGCACTCGCGCCGTTGCCTGCCAGGAAAATGGTGCCGTTACGCTCCTTGAGCTCCTTGGTCAGCAGGCACAGTCGATGGAACCCGGCATCCACGTCCAAAGACGCGCCGTTCACATCGGACACTTCCAGTCCGGCAAGGCAATTGGTCAGGCAATCTACCGCTTCGAGCCACTTCATCGCGTTCCTCCGTGGTGTCTGTATGCCCCAGCGTCGGTTTTCAGCCGTTGCGCCCGGGTAATATTGGCCACAGAGGGCTATAAGCAAAAACCGCACCGGACGCATGAGACAACAGCACGATTGACGGAGCATAGCAGCACTAGGCCCGTGTCTCAATTAATTATTCACCTCATAAACATTCCGTAGCGTCAGTCTTTTCGGGCATGTGGTTGCGGAAAAAAAGTGGCGCGACCCTATGATTCCGTCAATTTTCTGCCGATAAGTAGACAGCCTCGAGGGAAAATTGTTCACAAACCGACCCAAAGGCGATAATTTGAACGCGACCCGGCATCCTGTCGGGAGCGATACAACAACAGACCTTTCACAGCAGACAGCATGACCAAACAACGAGCATTGATTACCGGCGTCACGGGCATGGTGGGTTCCCACCTCGTAGATTATCTTCTGGAGAACACTGACTGGGATATCTACGGATGTTGTCGTTGGCGTAGTCCGCTGGATAACGTCTCCCACCTGCTGGATCGGGTGAATCGCAAGGACCGTCTCTTTTTTATCGATATGGACCTGACCGATTCCCTGTCCGTGTCCCATGCCGTGGATCAGGCCAAGCCCGACTACGTCTTTCATCTCGCGGCACAGAGTTATCCCAAGGTCAGCTTTACCAGCCCGCTGGTGACCCTCGACACGAACATTCAGGGGACCGAGCGTCTGCTTACCGCCTTGCAGCACCACGCAGATATCGATCCGGTCATCCACGTCTGTTCTTCTTCCGAGGTGTTCGGCCGCGTACCCAAGGAACAGCTTCCCATTTCCGAGACCAATCCGTTCCACCCGGCTTCGCCCTATGCCATTTCCAAGGTCGGCACTGACCTGCTCGGCCGTTACCATGCCGAATCATACGGGCAAAAGATCATGGTCACTCGCATGTTCACCCACACCGGCCCGCGTCGTGGCGACGTGTTCGCGGAATCCACCTTTGCCAAGCAGATCGCCATGATCGAACAGGGCCTTCAGGAGCCCGTGGTCAAGACCGGTAACGTCAAGTCGCTTCGCACCTGGGCCGACGTCCGCGATGCCGTTCGCGCCTACTACATGCTCGTGACCATGGATCCGCAGCCCGGCGAGGCCTACAACATCGGCGGCACCTATTCCTGCACCGTCGAGGAGATGCTCCACTATCTCATCTCGCTCTCGCCCATGAAGGACGAAATCAAGCACGAAGTCGAGGACGAGCGTCTACGCCCCCTCGATGCCGATTTGCAGCTTCCCGACACCTCCAAGTTCACCAGCCACACCGGTTGGAAGCCCGAAATATCTTTCGAGGAGACTATGCAGGATCTCCTCAATTACTGGCGCGAACGAGTCAAAAAGGAAGGTAGTTTCCTGTCCCGATAAAAGAGCGCCTCGCCGGCGGGGCAGCTTACTCAGCTGGAGCCAAAGGCCGAGGGCCTTTGGAATTCCATTGGCGATAAATGCGAAAACGCAATCTGAACGAACCAACGCTCCGCTCGGTTTTTTTCAGATTGCGTTTTAGTATTTATCGCGGGTTGATGAGTAGAGTGTCTATCGAGTTAGAGCTACTCTCATTTCATCAAACAACGACCGCCATCAGCCCTTGAGAATGAGCCATAGAAGCTGACCAAATTGAATGCCGCCGCTCAAAGTGCACGTCCTCACAGCGACAAGTCGCGTAGGACATCCCAAGGCATTCTATTTGGATCAGATCCTCGGCGAGAGCTCACGTGGCGGTGAGCACACAAAAGCCGCCTAAAAGGCGGCCTTCCTTATTTAATTTACTTCTTCTCCCCTTTCCGCCAGGCCCTCGCCTTCAACGTCAAAGCCTTCGACTCCTCCATCAAAGCATTGAACCTGTCCTTGCTATGCAACCCCACCTCACGCTGATCATGGCTGCGCACACTATACAGCGTCTTGGGAATATGAAGGAATCGCGCTCCTTCCATGGCAAAGCGAAGATAACACTCGTGGTCGTCGGCCTTGGATGCTTCGTTATACAGCCCGAACTGGTCGTGCAGAGAGCGGCGATACAGCGTGGCGACACCACACAAATACCAGTCACAGAAGCTGCGCTCGAAGTCATAGTCCGGCAGCTTGAACTCGCGGAGGATGCGCATGGAATCGTCCACCACGAACATGTCGGAATAGACGAAGTCGGCCTCGTCGTTGTCCAACGGTTCGGCCAGCGTGGAAAACATCTGGGGATGGCAGATATCATCGGAAACCACGAACGAGCAGTATTCGCCGGTCGTGGCCTTGAAACCACGGTTGTAGGTGGCGGTGGAGCCGAGGTTCGTCTCGTTCTTTAGGAAGATGATGGAGCGCTTTTTGTCGTAGCGCGCGATCTCAGCCCGACAGACCTTGTCCTTGTCCTCATCGTAGCAGGCCGCATAGGTGACCTTGTCGATCTCCACGCCCTTGATCCAGTTTTCGATGACCTCCACCGAGTTGTCTGGGGAACAGTCGTCCACGATGATCATTTCGATCTCGGGATAATCCTGAAAATAGACGGAATCGAGACACGCTTCAATGTACTCAGCGTGGTTGTAACTCGGTATGACAATGGAGATGAGAGGCATGAATGTCTCCGGGATCAGTTGTTCTTTTCCGGTGAATCGAAGCGGGCATTCAAGACTGATTTCAGGGCGTCCGCACAGGTCAGGCCCGTATCGGTCTTTTCCTTGTCGGCCAAGGGCTGGTAGCCAGTGCCGCCACTTGCGAGATAGGAGTTGATGGCGATTGTGTAGGTTCGGTCGGGATCAAAACGCTGCAGGCCCACGTTGCAGATGGTCAGGGACCCGTCTTCGTTGCGGTATGTATCCAACCCCGAAGTGTGAGGGTGGAAACCGTTGACTGTCGACGTGCACTGGCTGATGGCTCCGTTGAGCAGATCCTGCAACTCGGTTCCGGTCAATTTTACTGTGGTCAGGTTGTTACCCTGTGGCAGTACGGAGTTGAGATCGCTCATGATCTCGCCGCGCATGATGTAAATGTTGGCAGATGGTTCGCCCCGGCCCGTGATGGCAACATCTGCGCCGGAGGCGATGCGGTAGGTGTAAGCCACGTATTCGGCGAGACGGTAGGCTGAGTGCTCGTGCTCGGGGAAAAAGCGGTTGTGGTAGAGCACACGAACATCATTTGCCGGATAGCCGTGGTCATCGCGCACGAAATCTTGCGGCCCATTGCCGGTAGCGAAGAGGTGCTGCCGCAGAGCGGGAGAGCCTTGTAGCAGACGGCGGAAATAGCGACCCTGAAGGATACGCATGAAGTCGCGGCAGTGCTTCTGGTAGAAATCGGATGGCAAATCGTTGCTCTCTTTTTCAGAAGAAAGGCCTGCAAAGCCATCGATATTTCGCGCCACCAGAATGCCGTTGGCCCCGTTGAGGGTGAAATACTCGGCCTCAGGGGAGCTTTTGCTGATGTCGTATACCAGTTTCCATGTGTCGAATGCTTCCGGATTGTGGGAAAAGAAAGATTGCCTGTGGCCGGGGAACATCCGCTGGTGAAATTCCCTGTTGTAGGGGAAACAAGGGGAGCACATCACCACGGTTTCTTTGGAAATATGGTTTTGAACTGCCTGCAATGACTGTCTGGTGGCTTTGTATCCATTGCTGCCGTCAATGACCACGAGATCATAGTTCGCACCCTGCTTGGGGGTGCGGTCTACCTCACAGTATTCGGCGGCTACAGTTGCTGCAGTGTCGAGCCCTTCTGCAATCAGGGCGCTGCCGGGAGCCAGTCTCGGCAGCAGTAGTGCCATGTAGTCCTGAATGGCGGCGTAGCGGTCGAGATAATCCTCGTCCTCGGCAAAGTCCCGGATGTCGTCGATCAATTCGGGATAGTGGTTGAACGCGATGCCCAATCCTTCGGGCCCGACGGATTCCTTGGCCTTGTGGGAGTTCTTGATCTGCTGAAGCGGGCCGTCCCACAGAAGGCGGGTCTGGTCGCTGTTGAATCTTTCGGCAAGGGCGAGGAAAAAGCGGCTGTCATCGAACAGTTGGTACCAGGCTAACGACTCGGCAATTGTTCCCAGGATGCAGCAGCGCTGTTTATCGTTCAGGGGTGCTCCTACGGCGTGGATGGGGGCAGGGTTTTCGTTGAGAATAGTGGAGAGCTGCTTCCTGAGCAGGTCAGTATCCGCCAGTGTCGGAGTGCTGAACCATACGTAATTGTTGGAACCTATGTCGTAAATGGGTTTGAGCACGTCTGTGAGCGCCCAGCAGTCTTTTGTTAGGAACCGAGTGACTCTGGAGGGAGATACGTACGTAAAGTCTTGATTGATGTTCTGTTCGAAGAGGGTGATCGTGGTTTCCAGTCCGGGGGAATAGACCACATTGTTCCACCCCGAGCCACTTGGCCCGCCGACGATTTTGGCATTGCCAAAAGTGGTGACAACTTCCTTCATGCTCATTAATTGCGGGTGAATTGTCGAGAAACCAAAGGATTCGAAAACGTGCTGCACATCTTCGTCATTGAGAATTCTTCGGGCGGTGGGCGGCAATTTGGCACGGGAAAAGTATATGCGCTCTGCCCCTTTCTTGCTTCGCAGTTCAGGGTCTTTTAGTGGCTCTGTGACGGCCATTTGCCTGTACGGGTGCAGACAGATGTCTGTTGCACTCGCCGTAGAAGGTACATGCAAGGTCTCAAATGTTGTAGGTTGGGATATGTAGACAATGTCTTTGTCCACATCAATGCCGTACAATTCAAAGAATTCTTCGAAGAATCTGCATTCACTTCGATACTGGGCGTGATTCTCCGTGTCAGTGAGCAATACCAGTTTTTTCCCGGAAAGCCCCAAATCATTCACTGCCCAGAAGCGCATGATAGTGTCGTTGAAAAAATGACCGAAATGCCAATACAGTCGGCCAAGATAAAGATATTCTCCCGTGTATCGTGTGCAGTTGGCCGGTAGCCCACAACTTCTGTAGGGGATGCTGTCCGGACCATAATCAATGGACTCGGGAACAATGGTGCCGTCTTGGAAGAACACACCATATGGCTGAGGCATGACAGTGCCATCATTCAGGGTACGGATCTGGAGAGGCGAAAAGGAATTGATAAAGGGCTTTTCAATAGGGGTACACCCGTCATCCAGCAGCATGTAGGGCATGCTCTTATTGGTTAAGGCCTCATGAAAGACCACTACGCCGTCGTTGTTTCCCATTCTCTCTGTCCCTGAATTCCGTTCGTTGTTCCGGAGAATTACATCCCACCCACGATCATGCGGCTGCCGTGGGGGTCGCAGGCGAATTTGACTTCGGCCATGCCCTTCATGGCATTGCGCAGGTCGTCCTGTTTGTCCTTGGGACAGGCGAAAAGCAGGAAACCGCCGCCGCCTGCGCCAGCCACCTTGCCGCCCCATGCGCCTGCCTTGATGCCCTTGTCGAAGCACTCATCGATGAAGCCGGAGCTGATGCCGGACGCCATGCGTTTCTTGGACTCCCAGCTCTCGGCCAGTGCGTCACCGAACCGCTTGGGCGTTACCGTGCCGTTGACGAACTCGTCGCGCATATTGATGGCGATGTTACGGATATTGTGCATGTGGGTGATGCGGTCGCCGGTCTTTTCGCGTTGCTCGGACAGGATATCGTCCGCGCTGCGGCGAATGCCGGTCCAGAAGACCACCAAATGATCGAAAATATCCTGCTGCAGGCCGCTGTCGAGGATCAGGGGCTCCACGCGCACGGAATCATCGGGCAGGAACTTGAAGGTGTTCATGCCGCCAAAGGCCGCGGCGTACTGGTCCTGCTTGCCGATGGGTTTGTCGATACGGTCGATCTCGATGTAGCACGCTTCTTCGGCCAATTGTCCTGCGGACTTCTTGCGCCCTTGGAAGGCGTGGAGCGCGTTGAGCAGGCCCACGGCAAAGGAGCTGGAGGTGCCCAGCCCGGTTCCGGCCACGGAGTCGGCCACGGTGCTGATGTAGAGGGGGCCGCCGATGTCCAGATGGATCAAGGACTCGCGAATGATGTCGTTCTCGATATCCTTCACGTCCGAGATGATCTCCGATTTGGAGTAGTTGAGGCGGATGTTCTCCTCGAACATCTCCGAGTGCCGCTTGATGGTGACGTAGATGTAGCTGTCGATGGCCGCACTCAAGGTGAACCCGAAATCCGAGTTCTTGTAGTACGTATCGATGTCGCTGCCGCCTCCGAAGAAGGAGATGCGCAGCGGCGTCTTGGAAATGAACAGGTTGGATTCGCAGTTGTCTATAAGACTCATGACATCCTCTCCATGATGATGCGCAGGTGGCTGCTCGCGTCACACGAGTCGATGGCCGCCTGCAGGTATGGAATGATTTCCGCCAGTTTCCTGTTGTAGTCGTATCCGTCTTCGTGGCTCTTGAACCCGAGATAGTCAATGACGTCCAGTCCGTAGTAGTCCAGCTTGGTGATGCGGAACCCGGTCTCGGACGCGAGGTAGGCCAGCGACTGCTCCGAATGGAATGCGTTGTGGAAGAAGGGGTGGAGGCAGTGGTGGCGGTTGCCCAGCATCTTCCAACCCACTGAGTGGATGTTGGGGATGTAGATGGCCATATGGCCACCGGGCTTCATGATGCGATGGAACTGCTCGAACAGGGGCGCGGGCTTATTGATATGCTCCAGCACGTCGAACAGGGCCACCATGTCGTAGTGGTTGTCCGGCTCTTCTTCGACAGGTGTATTGGCGATGTTGAAGCCTTCGCCCTCGCCATAGGCGTGACGATCGGCGCTGGCATCCAGCCCCTTGTTGGCGATGCCCATCATGTCGAGCACGCTCAGGAACATGCCTTCGCCGCAGCCGAAGTCGAGGACGCGGTAGCCCTCTTCGCCGAAGTTCGGGATGAGGCGCTTGAAGTACTGCACCCGGTCCACGAAGAGCTTGTGCTTGCGGTAATCAAAAGTGTCGAGGGTCGCGTCCTTGGCAGCGGATTCACTGGTGTACCATTCGTTGATGGCGTCCTCGGCCTCCTCGCAATCAAGATTGGGATAGGTCAGGCCGCAGTGAGCGCAGGAGAGCAGACGGTAAGTCTTGTACTCCATGAACAGGGACTTGTTCTCGTCACCGCACAGGGGGCAGGCCATGTCTTCATCCTGCTTGAGGAATTTGGCGTAGAGCTCCATGGAGTGTTCGTTGTCGGCTACCACTTTGGCGTAGTAGTCGTCGATGCGCAGGCGGTTGACGTCGAACTCATAGATCTTCTTGTTGGGGAAGAGGTCGGACTCGCTCTTGTCGCCGTAGATCACATGCAGGGCTGCGTCGGTCAGAGTGCGATCACCCTTGATGTGATAGAAGCGCGCGCCTGCGTTGTCGGCGGCAATGCCGTCCCGTTCGTCGTCGCCGATGAAATAGGTCTTGGCCAGATTGAGATGATGTTCGCGCTGGGCCGCGTAGAGCATTCCGGGTTTGGGCTTGCGGCAATCGCAATCCTCGTCCCAGTGGTGGGGGCAGCAGTAGATGGCCTCGATGGGCACGCCTGCTTCCCGCTTCATGTTCTCGTGGATGAGGTCCAGATGCTCCTGCGTCACCATGCCACGGGCAATGCCCGCCTGATTGGTGATGAGGATGATGCGGTATCCCGCGTCGTGGAACAGCTTCAACCCTTCGCGTGCGCCGGGCAGCCACTCCCACTGGTCCCACTCGGCCACATATTCGCCGCGCGGGGCCTTCTTGTTGAGCACGCCGTCCCGGTCCACCAACACGGCCTTGTTGCCGGAAAAGAACGCCGTGGTCAGGGGCATGCGGCGGAAATCGCCCACGCTGTAGTAGCGGTGGCCCGTGACCGAGGCATAGAGCGCCTTCTGGTCCACCAGCTGCGGGTATACTTCCTTCTCAAAGGAGCAGTTGGACTCGGGGATGAGGTCCAGCACCTCGCGCTTGGTAATCATGTAGCCGATGTCCACGCCCTGCAAATTTTCGGCGGTGCGCGTCTTGTCGTACAACTCGATGAGGCCGTCTTCGGCGATGCGCAGGTTGTTTTTGGTGTAGCCGTCCTTGTTGTCGTAGACGGTCACCAATGCCTTGATGTCCTCGGTGGCGGCAAACTTCTCGGCCATACGGTCGAGGCGGATGGGCACGTAGTTGTCGCAGTAGAGGAACAGGAAGGTGTCGTCCACCATCTCCTTGGCTTTGCGCAGGCGGGTGCCGGTGTCGTCTTCCTCGGGCGTGACGTTGTACTCGATCTCCACGCCGAAGCGGGAGCCGTCGCCAAAGTAGGAGGTGACGGACTCGGCCATGTAGCCCAGCAGGAGCAGCACCCTGGTGATGCCCTGTTCCTGCAACTGGCCGATGACGTGCTCCAGAAACGGCTTGTTGCCGAACTCCACCATGGGCTTGGGGCAGACATTGGTCAGCGGCCTGAGGCGGGAGCCTTGTCCTCCGGCGAGGATGACGGCCTGTTTCGGTTGAAATCTATTCATAATCATACCTGGATAATGCGTTCTTCAGGGCGTCGAGACAGGTGACGCCAGTGTCGGTGTGCGGCAGGTCTGCCAGTGTCTGATATCCGGGATAGCCGTTGGCGAACCGGGAGTTGACCACCAGTGAGTATTCGCGTTTCGGATCGAACTGCTCCGCGCCGATGGCGTGGACCGTGACGTATCCCTCGTTGTCGCGGGTCATGTCCATGCCCGATGCGTGGGGGTAGAAGCGGTTCTTGAGTGGCGTGCACTGGCTGACCGCGTTGTTCACGATGTCCACTATCTGCTGGCCGGTGAGGGTGAACACGCACAGGTTCTCTTCGTTGGGCAACACGGCCTCGGGCGAACCTACCACCGTGTTGTTGACCACGTAGAGTCCGGCGAATCCTTCCCAGCCGCCCACCACGGCCACGTCGGCCTTGGCGGCCTGCCGGTAGCTGTAGGCGATGAAATCGGCCAGACGGTAGGAAGTGCCAGCCGCGGCCGCACGGGACTTGTTGAAATAGTATCGCTTGATGCTGTTGTCTTCGGACAGGAATTCGCCAGCCGGGATGACCACGGGAGCCAGTCCTTTCAGGGGAGCGCCCGGCTTCACCGTGTTGTGGCGCAGATGACGGAAGAAGTGTTTGCCCCGCACCATGCGCAGGAAACCTTCGCCGTAGATGTCCCGGTCGCGGGATTCCATGGCGTCGATGTCGGCCGCTTCAATGGCCGGAGACTCTGCCTTGTTCCCGTTGGGGAAGGCCAGCAGCACGCCGTTGTCCACGTTGACGGTGACGTAATCCAGATGACCGAAGTTGGCGTTCAGGTCATAGGCGATCTTCCAGCTGTCAAAGACCGGGCGATGCTGGAATTCCGTGAACTGGCGCAGATTGGACACCAGCTTGGGGAAGTATTCGTCGTCAAAGGGGAGCACGCCCTGAATGGCGATGCAGCCCTTGGGCGCGAGGGACTTGAGCGCGTTGTCGAGAGCCTCGCGCACGGCCGGGTAACCCTGGGTGCCGTCCAGCATGATGCAGTCGTAGGTTTCGCCCGGTTCCACGGTCTCGTCCACTGTGACGCCGTAGCTCGCCAGTCGATCCTTGACCTCAGCCGGGGCTGCCATGCGCTGCATGTTGCAGCGCGGGGTCAGCAGGGCCAGCAGGTCTTCGGCCTTGGCATACTGGTTGAAATATTCTTCGTCCTCGCAATGGGTGCGCAGGTCATCCTGCAGGAACGGATGCTCCGAGGTGTCCACGGTGAAGCAGCGGTTGGTCAGGGGACGCTCGACTCTGGGAGCAGCCTGCTCGCCCTTGAGTACGTTAGCCACTTGTCCAACGAAGGGGCGCTCCGGGTCTCGCTGCTTGGCGAGATACAGGAACATGCCTGCTTCGTCGTACATGCCGAAGTGCCCCAGCGAGGAGGCCACGTTGGCGTGCAGGTCGGCGCGGCCCGGTTCGTCCATGGCAAAGGTGACCGGGTAGACCTTGGAAGGCTTTTCATTGAGCACGAAGGAGAGCTGTTCGGTCAGCTTTTCCGTGTCGATGAAGGCCGCCGGGGTGTACCAGAACACGTTGTTGTTGAACCGGTAGGCGGGTTTGATCAAACCCTTGAGGGAGTAAACGTTGTCGATGATGGACGACACGATGTGGGCCATGGTCGGTTCGCGGTAGTTCACGAAGTCATCATACATGATGATACCCTTGTCGACCTTGGGCGAGAACATGGCGTTGTTGATGGCTGAGCAGTGTAGGCAGGCCGCCACGTCGATGTCGGAAAAGGAGAGGATTTCCTCGTCCAGCTCCAGCGCGTGGGGCTGGATGATGGAGAAACCGAAGCTGCGGTACACGTTCTCAACATCGTCCTCGTTCATGATGTAACGCGTGGATGCGGGCAGGCCCTTGCGGGAGAAGTAGACTCGCTTGGGGGCTTCAAAGCCCGGGTTGCGGTCCTTGAGGGTGTCGACAACCCGGCTCATCTCCTTCTTGCGGAAGGGATGAATGGTGAACTCGCGTGAAATGGCGGGTGTTGGGATGTACAGGGTTTCGAAGAGCTCGGGTTCGAATACGAACTTGATGTCTGTGCGGTCGTCGATGCCGAGGAAATCGAAAAAGTCCACCACGAAGGGGCAGTTGTTCCGGTTGTAGAACGTCAGGTGTGGGTTGTTCAGATAGACCAGCTTCTTGCCCTTGAGGAACTCGGGCTCCAGCGCCCAGAGACGGCTCAGGGCTTCCACGAAAAAGTGGCCGTAGTGGCTGATCATGTGGCCCATGTAAATGTACTCGCCTTTGATCGGTTCGAGGCGGCTGGTGATGGCCGTGTCGATGGAGCCGGTGTGCAGGTACTGGGGCAGCAGGGATTCCGGAATAACCGGGCCGTGCTTGTGGAACACGCCGGACGGTGAGTAGGAGGCCACCACGTTGGTGAACTTCTGGAGTTCAAGGGACCGGAAGTCGGTCAGCACCTCGTGCTCTCCGGTGTTCAGGTCGCGGTCCACGCTGGTGTATTTCAGCGGGAATTCCGGCATAGCCTTGCAGGCGGTGTACAACACTTCGGACATATTATGCTTCCTCAAGCAGGCTCATATCCAGCAGATGGCTGTGATCCTTGAGCAGTTTTTGCGAATAGGGGTGGTTCTTGGCCCAGTCCACCATGGTGGCGCGGGTGGTTGCGGCTTCTTCTTCCATGCCCAGAGCCTCGTAGCACTTGAAGGCCATGTACACGGCAAAGATGTGTCCCGGCACGCGCTTCATCAGGGCCACGAAGTAATGCAACGCCTTCTTGTATGCGCCGCGCTTGAAGTTCTTGTTCTCCACGAAGTTCAGGCGCAGGTTCAGGTCGTTGAGGGTGTAGTTCATCTCTTCGGCCGTGATGCCGTCCATGTCGAAGATGCGGTTACGCCAGATGGTATTGGCCCACAGCTTGGGGCCGTCCTCGATGACGCCCTTCTCTATCAGCTCCAGATAGAGGGGGCTGGCGGGCAGCGGATAGTAGATGTTGATGTTCAGCCAGTCCGCATCGAGATTGGTGATGTAGTCGATGGTTTCGTCCAGCAGCTCCTTGGTCTCGCGCGGCAGGCCAATGATGATGTTGGTGCGGGAGAAGACGTCGTCACGCTGGTGCACGTACTGCATCAGGTCACTGGAGCGCTCCAGATCGATGTCCTTGCGCATGATCTCCTTCAGCGTGGTGGGCGAGCCGGATTCGGGCGCAAAGCCGATGAAGATGGCTCCGGCCTCGAACATCTTGTCCAGAATTTCCTTGTCCAGGCAGTTGATGTAGAGCCCGTTGCCAAAGGAAAGTTTGAGGTCGCCGAACTCCTCGCGCAGTTCCATGAAGCCGTCGAGCAGTTCCATGCACCGCTTCTTGTTGGCGTTGAACATGTCGTCCGCGATGTGGAAGCCGGTCACGCCGTACTTGCGGTTCATCTCGCGCATCTCGTCGAGAATCTTGTCGTTGGGATAGAAGCGCAGGAAGCTCTTGGAGACGATGGTCTGGGCGCAGTAGGCGCACTTGCACGGGCAGCCGCGGGAGGTGAAGACATGCCACCAGACGGTGTCGTCGTCGGACTCGTAGAAGTCGGAGCCGGTGCCGCAGTCCATGTAGGCGGGAATATCCAGAATGGACCAGTCGGGCATGTGATTGAGCTTCTTGAGCTGCACCATGCGCTCGTCCGGTCCCACCAACTGGAACTTGGGCCAGTCGTAGATGCCCTGAATCAGGGCAGGCGATTTATCCGTGGTGATGTAGTCGAGGAATCCCATTTCGCCCTCGCCGCACATGACGTAGTCGGCGAAGCCATTCTCCAGCACGTAACCGCAGCAGCCAGTGGCGTGGTTGCCGCCCACGATGATGGGGGTGCCGGGATACATCTCGCGGCACAGCGCCACGACCTTGGTGAAGTAGTTCCATGAAGAACCGACCATGAGCGAGATGGCCAGCACGTCGGGCTTGTCAAAGGTCTCGAAATAGGTGCGGTAGTCCGTCTCTTTGCCGGAGTGGTAATCCAGCTTCATCTGCAGGGACAGGTCGGCCAGTTGTATCTGCACATCGGCATGCTCCTTGGCGTAAGAGGAGATGTACATGATGCCGAACGGCGGGGCGAGAGACAGGTTCTCGAAACCGCTGGGGTCCACCACAGGGAGATTGAAAAACAGGACTTTCTTCATATCAGTACCCATATTCCACGGGGAAGTTGCATTTGTCGCACGGCTCGATGAGCGGCTGGTCCTTGTTCAGGAAGCCTCGCCGGAAACGACTGAAATATTCGCAGTTGTACAGCTCCATCATGTCGTCGGAGAGCAGGTTGCCGTGATGGAATTTTTCGGCCGGGGCCGCGCAGCAGAGCATGGCCTCGCCTGTGGGCGATACGTGCAGGTACTTTTGAAGTTCCTTGCACAGCACCTTGGCCTGATTGACGTTCTCGGAGAGCTGGCCGCCCCAGTTGTGCAGGCCGGTCTTGACGATCTCGTCGCGCTTCTCCGGGTCGGTGTGCTGCTCCCAGAACTCCTTGAACTGCGGCCACTCACCCTCGTTGGCGTCCTGCTGGAGGAACTTGACGATGACGCGGGCAGGCTTGCCCAGCTCGTCGCGGGCCGCGATGAAGCCCTTCACGTTCTCCTGAATGTCGGCCAGCTTGAAGCCCTTTTCCAGTCGGGCGTAGGACTCTTCGGTGGCTGCGTCGATGGAGATCATCAGGGTGTTCAGGCCTGCCTCGATGAGCTGACGGGATTTCTCCGGTGTCAGCAGGGAGGCATTGGTGATCATGCCGAGATTTTTGAATCCCTTGTCGCGGGCGTATTCGACCATGCGAACTACATCCTTGTGCATGAGGGGCTCGCCCATGGCCGACAGGGTGAAGAACTCCACCTTGTCCACGTGGTTGGCACAATTGTCCACCACGCCGGTGTAATCCTCCCAGGACATGATGACCTTTTCGGATTCGTGGACAGGGCACATGATGCAACGGGCATTGCAGTACCCGGACAGGATGTAGAAATTGAGGTGGCTTGGAGTATATTGCATGATCGGCCTATCCTTTTCGCCTTGTCTTCTTATTCTTTGTCGCCGCTGAACGGGGCGTGGAAATCCATGGCGATGTGGGCGTACTTCTTGTTCCAGTTGGCGTAGGAGCACTGGTAGCAGAAGCGGCACGCCTTGCTCATCTTGCGTTCATCGTTGACCGCGCCGCGGAAGGCGGTGAAGGGCTCGCTGTTCCACATGGCGAAGAAGTCCTCAAGGGACTCGATCTTATGCTCGCTCAGGTTGGTCAGGTGGTCGTCCGTGGACATGCACGGGCGGATATCCAGGTCGCAGCTGATGAACAGGTCCTTCCACATGGTGTCGCACGGCTTGTGCGGCTCGTCGCCTGCCGAGCATTTGCCGATCTCATCGGGCAGACGCAGGTTCACGCCGAGGCGGTCCGCCTCTTCCTGAGCCTTGGCAAAGTGTTCCAGATAGGTTCCGTCGTTGCGCCACATGGTCTCGTCGGCCAGCGTGTTGTCAAAGGCGGTCAGGTAGATGACCTTGAGTTCGGGCACGCCCCAGTCCGAGCAGATGCGGACCATCTCGGGCAGCTCGTGGATATTGCTGTTGAACAGCAGGAAAACCAGATTCACATACGGCCTGCCATCCTTGGCCTTCTTCATGACGCCTTTGACGGTCTCCTCGATGCGGGACATCTTGGCGCCCACGCGGATACGCTCCAGCGTCTCGGCCTTGGCACCGTCCATGGAGATGGAGAGGATGTCGATGAGGCCCTTGTCCACGTATTCCATGAGCTTCTTGGGCTGCGAAGCGTTGGAGAGCAGGAACTTTCGCAGGTGCGGGAAGGTGCCGAGGTATTCGATGATCTGGTCGAACTGCGGGTTGAGCATGGACTCGCCCCAGCCGAACAGGGTTACTTCCTCGATGACGTTGTAGAGCGGTTCGAACTGCTTGATGACGGAAAAATCGAGATCGCTGAAATTGAAATCGTCAAAGTTGCGACCGCACATGATGCACTTGTAGTTGCAGCGGTTGGTCACCTCGAAGATCAGGCGGCGCGGCGCGCTCTTCAGGACCGTGGCCCCTTCCTCAATCTCCTTGAAGTTGAGCTTGGAGTTTTCCAATTGGCGCTCTGTCAGGTCGTTGGTCCTGAGCATGCTGTTGACGCGTTTGAGTCCCATTGTTTCTCCTTATTCGGCGCTGCAGGCGTGCAGCTTGTCGCACTTGGCAGTAATTTTCCGGTAGGTGTATTCGTCGTCCGCCACATTCATGAGGAGCTTTTGCTCCTGCGCGTGTCCGGCCAGAATCGGGGCCGGGGTGCGCTTGGTCAGGTCCCCGTAGCGGGAACAGCGGATCAATCCATCCTCGATGTAGAGGGTGGGGAACAATTGGCGGTATCCGATGTAGTTCGGGTGGATGGGCCGCAGCATGCCGCCCTTCATGGCGGCCAGCTTGTAGAGATGGAAATCCGACGGCATGATGGACGTGCTCACCGTGGGACGGCAGTAGTTTTCCTTGTAGCGCATCACGTTCATGACGATCATTTCTTCGGTGATGAAGGGCAGACCCGAATCCAGCGTCATGACGTTCAGGAACCGGTTCACGGTCACGCCGGGCAGGTCAGTGCTTTCGAGAAACTTGTCGAACTGCTGTCGGGACGGCCAACCAAACGCGTTGACCATGTTCGGGAAGACCATGGTCTCCGGGTAGACCTTGTGCAGGCTGTTGATGACCCGCTTGTCCTTGCCGCACAGCACCACATGCTTGAAGCCGATGCGGTTGAGCATCTCCAGAATGTCCTGCGCGTGATGGGAACAGCGGTATACGAGGTCGTTGTCCACCTTCACACAGGCCACGAAATCGTCGAAATCGCTCGCCTCGGTCCGGCTTGCCTCAGGCATGTATGGCGCGGTGAAGCGCTCCACAGTCACGGGCTTGCAGCACTGCTTGGCAAAGGCGATGTCGTCCGGCGTGTCGATATCGATGCACGGTGCGCCGTGGATATCCTTGTAGGTCCACTTGCCGGTCTTGCTGCGGTTGTTGAAGGCGTTGATGTAGGCGCGCTGGCAGTAGTACTTCTTGTTATGCGACAGCGTGCTGAAATGTTGCAGGGTTTCACCCACCTTGAAGTAGACCTGCTTGCCGGACACTTGGGGGATGGGTTCCCTTGAGATGGAAGCAAAGTGCCCCTCTTCGATGAGCTCACCGATGGCTTCGTCCAGATCCTCCACCGTGCGGAACGGATGCGTGGGGAAGAGATTCAGAGTCATGTCCGGCCAGTAGTCATGGAACATGCCCAGATTCAGTAGGGCGTGGTTCATGACGATGATCAGCTCCATGAAATTGATACCGAGCTCGTCCGGTCGCTTGATGACGTGTGCGCCGAGGGATGCGGCATAGTCACCGATTTCGTTGCCGTCTGTGGTAACTACGAACTTGTTTATGTAGCGGCTCTTGGAGCAGGCCTCCAATGTATGGCCAATGACCTTGGTGCCGTTAAGGTCCCGCAGAGCCTTGTTTGGCAGCCCGGTGGAGCCCTTGCGGGACATGATGACGGCCAGAACGTTTTCAGTGCTGTCGTCGCCCTTCTCGGCCATGGCTTCCTGATGGCACTGATGGTACTCGCGCACCCAGCGTTCCACGGTCTCGTGGGAGACGCCATAGTCCTTGAGCAGCGTGTTGTACTCAAAGCCCTGATCGGACAGAACGTAGGAGAGAACCGTGATCTTGGTCTCCAGATCCTTGGCTCCGGTGAAATCCTGCAGCATGGCCATTCGCTTCAGGGTAGTCATTACTTACCTCCCTGCCCTTTGGGGCGAAGCACGTAAATGAACTGGTACACGAGGGCGTGGGGCATGTCGTCGAACAGGCCGGGGTGGGACTTCTGTACCGTTGTCAGGCACTCCAGCTGATCCCCTTTGGGTTCCGGGCTGACCACATCATCCCGGTCCACAATCTCGTATCCGTTTTCATTCACTAGGCGGTTGAATGATTTTGGCGTAAAAAATCTCAGGTGCGTGTTGTCCAACAGCCCCACCTGGCCGTAAGAGAACTCGCCGCACAGCAGCATGGCGATGACCAGCTGGTGCGAGACGTTGGGCAGGCTCAGCACGATCTGCCCACCGGGAGCCAGCAGCTCGCGGCACTTCCGCAGGGCGGTGGCGGGATGCTTGAGGTGCTCCAGCACGTCAGCCATGACGATGACGTCGAACTCCTTGCGGGTCAGCTCGCTTTGCCAGTCGTCGCGGTCGATGTCTGCCACGATCATCTGCTCGGCATAGTTGCCGGCGCGGCCAGCAGCCTCGGCCTCGATCTCCACACCCCACACGCGGCAGCCAAGCTCGTCACGCAGATACTCGGTCATGTAGCCCTGCGCGCAGCCCAGTTCCAGCACGTCGGTCTTGCGTGGAATACGGGTCACCACCTTGTAGTGGGCGCCGTTCTTGTTTTCGAGGTTGGACTTGTACTTCATTACGCCGCTCCCTGTCCGAGCTCGTCGAAAAATGCGCCGCACGCCGCATAGGTGGCGGGCAGGCCGATGTCGATGAAGCATCCGTCGTGGACGTAGCCGCCCAGCACGCCGGGTTCCATGACATCAAGAAAATCCGTTTCCAGAGAGAACGGGCCGTCCGGGGTGTGTCCCATGAAAAAATCTGTTTGCATCAGGTAGGTGCCGGCATTGATCAACCCCGGGCCCTTGCCCTGCTTTTCGGCAAACTGCTCGATGCGCCCGGCGTCGTTCAGCACCACGCTGCCGTAGCGGGAGGCTTCATCCACTCGGGCCAGAAGTACGGATGCTCCGGCACCGCTTTCGCTGTGCTGAGTGAAAAACGCGCACAGGTCTGCATCCGTGAAGCTGTCGCCGTTGAGGAGCAGGAAGGTTTCGGGTCTGTCTTCGGTGAGAGCCAGCTTGACGGCTCCGCCCGTACCCAGCGGTTCTGCTTCGCGAGAGAAATCAACGCGCATGGAGCCATCCCACGTCGCGGCCGCACCTTCCACGGCGTCTGCCGCATGGCCGGTGCACAGCACCACCCGCCCGCAACCGGCCGCGGCCAGCTTGTCGAGCAGGAAATGGAGAAACGGCCTGCCGTTGACAGGCGCGATCACCTTGGGAACATCCGTGGCCGCCCTGAGCCGTGTGCCCAGTCCGCCAGCGAGGATGTAGGTGGTGCAATTAGCCAAGCGAGATGACATGCGATCCCTTGGTGTTGAGTTTGATGGGCACCGGGAAGCATTCACAGAAGTCCCGGTCGAACCGCTCGCGGTTTTCCTTGGGAATATAGAAAAGGAAGAATCCACCGCCGCCAGCGCCGCAGAGCTTGCCGCCCAGCGCACCGCAGTCCAGCGCCTTGTCGTATATATCGTCAAAGTGGTCAGAGGAAATCTTGTTGCTCAGTGTTTTCTTCATCTGCCAGGACTCATTGAGCAGACGCCCGAAGTCGTCATAGTTTTCAACGGGGCCCTTGAGGATGGACAGGGCCTCCTGCACCATTTCCTTCATGGTCTTGAGTTCGGTCAGCCGGTCTCTGGTGTTGTCGATAATGGACTTGGCGATCCTGAAAGACTCGCGGGATACACCGGTGAAGCAGAAGTGGAGGCAGTCCTGCAGTTCGTTCAGCTTGTGGGTTTGGAGGGCCAGCGGGTTGATGTCGATGCCGTCCGAGCCGCCGAATTCGATGTGGTTCAGACCGCCGTATGCCGCAGCAACCTGATCCTGTGAGCCGACGTATTCACCGATGAGATCCTGTTCAACGTGAATGGCCATTTCAGCCAGTTCGTACTTGTCGATTTCCTGGCCTTTCATGTGGTGCAGCGCCCGCAGCAGGCCGGCCGTGAAGGCGGAACTGGAACCGGTGCCGGACATGGCCGGGATATCGCCGGAGTGGAGCAGTTCCACGCCGTGGCCGAGGTCCATCAGGCGCAGGCATTCGCGCACAGAGGGATGCTCGATATCGTCCAATGTCTTGGCATACTCCATCTTGGTGTACCGGATGCGGTAGTGGTAATCGAAATATGGAGGCAGGGGCCTGACAAAAATATGACAATACTTGTCGATGGTGGAAGACAGCACTTCTCCACCGTGTTCTTTGTAGTATGCGGGGTAGTCCGTACCCCCTCCAAAGAAGGAGATTCGAAACGGTGTCCTGGAGATGATCATAATTGGCTCCGATACCATTCGATGGTTTTGGCAAGACCGGTGCGTATGTCCGTTTTCGGCTTCCATCCCAATATGTTAGCCGCTTTGTCCGAGTTCACGATTCGCTTGGGAATCATGGTCGGCTTGGTGGAGTCATACGCCACTTCCGCACCGTCGTACCCGTCTTCCTCAATGATGATGTCTATGAGGTCGCGCAGGCAGTACCCCTCCCCGCTGGAGAGGTTGAAAACGTCGAAAGCGCCCGGGGCTTCATTTGCCTTTTGCTGCTTGGTAGCAAGAAGCATTCCCTCGATGAAGTCATCTATGTAAACAAAGTCCTTGATGTCCTTGCCGTCGCCCCAGACCGGAACCGGATCCATGCGCTCGACGATCTTGCGGATCAGTGCGGGCAGTACGTGAGAGGTCTCCCACTCGAAGTCGTCCATGGGACCGTAAAGATTGGCCGGACGCAGCACCAGCGTGGACATGGGGTTTTTGATTTTGGTGGCGTACATCTCGCACATTTTTTCAGCGAACATCTTCATCCAGCCCACGATGAAGTATTTCTCGAAGAAATCACCAACAGCCTCTTCTTCCACTACTGCATGATCAGTCAGCGGGTATACGATGTTGGAACTAATAAAGACGAATTGGGAGACTCCACTATAGTGAGCTGCCTCCATCAATTGCGTATTCATGATGACGTTCGGTGTCAGATGAATGAGTGGCTTGTGTTCAATCTCAGCCGCTCCGGAGGTGACGGCAGCGCAATGCACCACGATATCCATGTCTTTGCAGCATCTCTCGCAGTCGTCTGCATTCGTCAGGTCGGCATGTATGTACTCGATTCGGGGGTCGTCTATGACTGCGGGAGTATTGTGAATGGTCGATCGTAACTGAGCCCCGGTTTGGAGCAGAGCAGCCAGAAGGTTGCTTCCGATAAAGCCGGTTCCGCCAGTGACGAGAATTTTCGTGTTATCGAACAAAGACATGCATTCTATCCCCTTACTTCATGGTATGGTTCCATGTGGATTGGTTACCAGGAGCCATCCAAATCACGCTTGGACAGGATTGGGTTTTCCACGGGCCAGAAGATGTCAAACTCCGGATGGTTGTGCTTGTAGGTGAATTGTCCGTCCGGGTTGTAGTACGTGGATTGTTTGTAATGGAAGATCGCCTTGTCGCTCATGATGAGGTGGGCGTTGCCGAACCTCGGCGGAATCAGGATCTGCTTGTAAGTGGTGTCAGACATGTTGAAGGCCTGCCACTTGCCGAAGGTGGGCTCATCTTCACGGCAATCCACTACCACCAGATAGAATTTTCCAAGCAGACAGGAGACCAGTTTCCAAGTGCTCTGGTCGCCGTGGATGCCGCGCAGCACATGTTTGGTGGAGGTGGAGATGTCGTCCTGAATGAAGGTTACGTCGATGCCCGCGTCGCGGTACATCTTCTCATTGTATGTTTCCACATAGTTGCCCCGGAAGTCCTCAAAGACAAAGGGGGTGATTTCCAATACGCCTTCAAGCTGAGTCTCTTTGATTTGGATTTCCATGCATTCTCCGCCGCGATGATATGGTTTTGTTCCGGGCTGAGTGGTCGACTTCGATATTGTTGAGGCCGACGACTCTCGGAAATTATTGCCTAGTCGGTTTGGGTGTTGACCCTCATTCTCTTCACTTAATGAATGATCGACAGATTCCGGGGTTGCTTTAGGGGCGACTTTGATCTGTTGCAATCATTTCACGTCGTTTGCAATTGTCCGGCCACTCGTGAAGAGGGAGCCTGTTAAATGCAAAAACATTTCCATATAAGGAACGAGAAGGCAACCACAAGGGGTCAGAATTTTTGTAACCTTCTTCTTTCAAGGTGATTTTCATCCTCCTTAAATCTTGTTTTCAAGGGCGGAAAAATCTTCAGGCACCCTACCGAATAAACGGGAAAATGTTAACCCATTGAATAGTTTTCACTGTCAATGCGGTGAATTTGTCAAGAAACTGACTTTTTACTCGGTGGAATTATGGGGTAGCTGAATTGTTCTGTTGTCCTCCGGCACGTGGTTGCGATGTGGAAAATGAAGATTATCCGTATTTACGGTGAGATCGGTGGAGGAATCCCCGTCGAATCAGTTGCAAGTGCCTTTATGTATGTATGTGGAACGAATGTTGCTTGGTTTATTGCGAACCAATCCTCTAGAAAATAGCGAGGTGTTAACCATGAAAGCAGTCATTCTGGCCGCCGGTGTAGGCAGCCGACTCGGCAACCCGTTTCCCAAATCCTTGTCTACGCTCCCTTCCGGGGAACGTATTCTCGGTCGACAGATTCGTATTCTGCGCGAACTGGGCATCAAGGAAATCCATGTGGTCGTCGGATTCAAAAAGACGTTGCTGATGGAGGAATACCCGCAGGCTCTCTTCCGCTACAATCCCATCTACTACCTTACCAACACGTCCAAAAGCCTGCTGACCGCCATCCGGGACCTTGACGACGACATCCTGTGGACCAACGGCGATGTGGTCTTTGATCCGGAAGTCATCAAGCATCTTCTCGAAACCGAAGGCAACGCTGTGGCAGTGGACAAAAAGAAGTGCGGCGAGGAAGAGGTGAAGTACCGTACCGATGAGCACGGCATGATCACCGAAATCTCCAAGCAGGTCTCTTCTCCTGAAGGTGAAGCTGTGGGCGTCAATCTGGTTCGCCGTGATTCCCTGCAGGAACTCGTCAAGGCTCTCGATGCCTGCGAGGACAACGATTACTTTGAGAAGGGTCTGGAGATGCTGGTTGAAAAGACCCCGTATCGGGCCGTGGACATTTCTGATCACCGCTGTATCGAAGTTGATTTTGAAGTGGACCTCGTGGAAGCACGTCGTCTGTTCGCCGATGCGCCGAACCGGGTGAGCCATTTGCCTGTTGCGAAGCCTGCACCTGAAGCAGATGTTCTGGAGAAGACAGCTGGATGATGAAATGCGATGAATCCCTGACTGGGGGCAGTGACGAGAGCGTGTGCGCCCCTTCTTACCTTAAAAGGAATCCGGATACAGGACGGCTGTATATCGATATTTTCGACCCGAGCGTGTTCGACAGTGCCGAATTCGTGGAGGGTGGAGAGAATGCAGATAATAACCAGCCTCCACAACCGGACCATGAGCTCTTTGTAGATATCAAGGCCGGGCTCATGACGCTTTCCCACAAAGGGGGGGAGTCTTTTCAGTCTCCCTTGTCTTTGCAGACCATCCACGCCTTGTATCACCGTGATGACAAGGAGATGTTTAGCAATGGTCTGAATTTGCGTATATCCCGGAAGGACATCACTCATCCGTTGGGGTTTGAAGCGTTGCTTCAAGTGATCATGATAAATGCCATCTTTTGCGTTTACCCGAGAGTGTGCAGTTGGTCGCCCTGGACTTCCCGATTGCACAGCCTGCACATTGACGCGGAGACCAACTTTATCCGCAACGCCGCGTACATCAATCGTCTCAACCATGTGTTTACTCTTTCCAACAGGTTCGCCGGTCAACCTATTCTACTCGCTCTTCCTGGCCCCTCTCTGGACATTGACTACATTCGAAAGCATCGTTCCGCATTCACGGTTGTTGCTGCAGGGCGAGCCTGTCAGCGTCTCATCGAGGCAGAAGTCTACCCTGATGTTGCGTATATTCAGGATGTTAATACCCCCGCATGGGAAAAAAGCTTTGGGTCTCTTGGCGATAAGAAGATCCCAACAATCCTTATTGCCAATCCTTTGGGGCGGATCTGGAAGTATCATGACAATTTCCAGCGAGTGTTCAAAGGGTGGAATCTCTATCCCTTTGAACGAGATGTCTTTCCGAAGATCGAAGAAATAGCTCCGAGTACTACTTCCGGAGCCTACTCTCTTGTTCGTCTCCTTGGCGGCAACCCCATTGTTATTGCGGGTAATGATTGTGGCGACAACGTGTCTTCTCTGGAAGGAGTTGGCGTTCCCGAGTCCATGACCAGTCTGCCGTATGCCGTGGAGGGCGACCACTTGATCTTTTCTCCTGTGGAGCAAGATCAAAACATGTACCTAGGATTCGGTGATGAGTTCTCGGTGCAAACACAGAACGGATATATTGCAGGTGCGCAGTGGTTGAAGAACCGCGTCATGCAGGATGCAACTGAACATGGTGTTGATGTATATGATTTTTCACATACCCGGCTTTGTCAGTTCAATACCAATATTAGGGATGGTGTCGATTTTCGACCGGGATATCCGGTGGGAGCTCCTGCTCTGCCGGCATATACGACGAATTACGATATGGTGAAGTATCTTCGTCAGAAGAAGAGCAGTTACGGATTCATTTTGCGTCAATTGGAAAAGGGGATCATGCCCAAGGCTGCCACGCGTTACCCCCATACCTGTGTACTGACAGGAACGTTGATCGAGCAGGGTAACAACGTCAAAACCGTTCCGGAAGATGTACTCGTTGCAAAAGAGAACGCAGAGTCCTTAATTGGTCATATCGATATGGCTTTGGAACAACTGGGTGAGTGATCGTGTCTTCGGTCATTTCCTCATGCCTCTTGTCTGACAAGAGAACATACCCTAACGTAGAGCGTACTTGTTTTTATGTTGGGCCAAAGGGGAAAGGCTATTGATGCGGAACGGTGGGGATGTACAGCATGAATGTGGTGCTAATGGAATGGATACTGCACATGTCGTGACAACGTGTCGTAATAAGCTCACCACTTCCAGGGAGAGGATATGAACGAGATGCTGTTTGCCTCTAAAGCAAAAACCCTTTTGTTTTTGCAGGATACGACTGATCTTTGCGTTCCGGAGGTCACTTCTGTTTCCGCACGAGATTGGCTAACTGACGCAGCGTCTGTAGTTCGTCAGATTGTTGACAACCACCCCGGCAAGAGCTTCGCTGTCCGTAGCTCCAGCTCAATGGAAGATACTGCCTGTTTTTCTGGTGCCGGAGCCTTTACCTCGCTGCTGGAGGTGAAAGGAACCCCTGAAGATCTGCGCCGTGCCATCAACACGGTATTCGATTCCTACGGTCTTGCCGATGTGTCGAACGAAGAAGTTCTGGTGCAGCCCATGGTCAGCGACATCGTGGTCAGTGGTGTGATCATGACCAAGAGCCTTACGGATGGCGCCCCCTATTATGTCATCAATTATGATGACGAGTCTGGCCGTACCGACACCATCACCGGTGGGACGGGCGTCAACAAGACAGTCTCTGTCTATCATTCGCCGCCCGACGACTGTTTTGACTCCGATCGCGTGAAGAAGCTGTTCGAGTTCGCTCAGAAGGTTGAGCGAGAATGCGGGCGTGGCTGTCTTGATATCGAGTTTGGCATGGACAAAGACGGTACGGTGCATCTCTTTCAGGTGCGCCCCATCTGCGCCACCCACAACTGGGCACCGGAGACCGAAGAGCTGGTCAGCACCAATATTTCCCATGTGGTCTCTTTCCTTGAGTCGTACTTCCAGCCCAAGCCCGGCCTCTACGGTGATCAGGCTATCCTCGGCGTCATGCCGGATTGGAATCCGGCCGAGATGATCGGGCTGACTCCGTATCCCCTTGCCAGCTCTCTCTACAAGAATTTGATTACTCGCCGCGTGTGGAGCAGCGCACGTGAGTACATGGGGTATCGGGCCATGCCCGCCCATGAACTCATGGTGCTTATCGCCGGTCGCCCTTATATTGATGTCCGTGCCAGCTTCAACTCCTTCATTCCTGACGGGGTGGACGATGACGTGGCCGAGATGTTGACCAATGCGTGGCTCTCACGCCTTTCGGACAAGCCGGAGCTGCACGACAAGGTCGAGTTCGACATCGTACAGACGACCATGGATTTTCGTTTTGAGCAGAACCTTGATGAGCGCTATCCCGGCCTGCTTTCCTCGGAGCAGCGCAGGATGTTCAAGGATGCTCTGGCAGATTTGACGTTGCGCAATCTCGATTTGGGCGAGACCGGCAGCATGGCGCGTGCCGAACAGGCGATCAGCCGACTCTATACCTGGCAACGGAATCGCGAGGCAGTGGACAAGTCCTATCTGGCCAATATCGCCAATCGACTTGAGGAGTGCCGTCACTACGGCACACTGCCGTTTTCGATTCTGGCCCGTCACGGCTTCATCGCCGAGGCCCTGCTGCGGACCGCCGTGTCTCGCGGAGCGTTGGCTCAAGAGCGTGTGGCGGCCATGAAAGCGAGCATTGAAACCATTTCCGGCGTCATGAGTGCAGATTTTGCCAAGGTGCAGCAGGGGTTGGAGAGCGAGGAGCGGTTCATCGCCGAATACGGCCATCTCCGTCCGGCCACCTATGATATCCTCTCACCTTGTTACGCGAATCGGTCCCACCTGTTCGACTATGAGAAGGCCATAGACGCCCCCCACAGCTCCAAGCCGTTTGCCTTTACTCCGGTGGAGGCCAGCCAGCTCTCCATGCTGCTTGCCGAAGCCGGGCTTGGTGACGTGAAACCGGAAATGCTGGTGGAATACGTGCGCAGGGCGATCAGTGGCAGGGAATTCGCGAAGTTCGTCTTTACCCGCAATATCTCCGAGGTGCTGGAGATGTTGGCCCGCTGGGGTTGTCAGTATGATTTTTCACGGGAAGATCTCGCCTTCCTGTCCATCGAGGACGTGGTGGGGTGGAACAGCACCAGCCTGCTCTGTGATCCTCAGGCGTATTTCGTCAAGAATATCCGTGAAGGCCAGGAATTGCATCAGATCGGGCAGGGACTCCAGCTCGGCTATCTGATCCGTTCAGCCAATGATGTCTATGTGGTGCCTCAACATCGCAGCGCACCCAACTTCATAGGCAGCGGGTGCATCGAAGCGCCCGTGGTTGCTTTGACTGCGCAGTCTTCCTGTGACGTCAAACTCAAGGGGCGCATCGTGTGTATCGAGAACGCCGATCCTGGGTATGATTGGATCTTCACGCGCGACATCGCGGGCCTGGTCACCAAGTTCGGTGGTGCCAATTCCCACATGGCCATCCGGTGCGCAGAGTATGGCATCCCGGCAGCCATTGGTGTTGGCGACAAATTGTTCATCGAATCCGTAGAGGCTGACCGTGCGCTCCTCAACGTCGACGGACGCACCCTCAAGGGGACACGTTGATGGCTCGAAAGCGCATTGGCGTCACCATGCGTCAGGTTCGGGTCGAGCAGACCGATACGACCTATGACTCTCTGGATACAGACTGGCTTCCATTTCTGAACGATGTCCTGCCGGATGTCGTATGGGTCCCGGTGCCCAACATGGGCGAGGCCGTCGTCGACTGGGCGAGTGACCTGGGACTCAGTGGGGTGCTACTCACTGGCGGCGACGATTGGGGTACGTTTCCTGTTCGGGATCAGACCGAGAGAGCTTTGTGCGAGTGGGCCAAGGCCGAGCAGCTTCCACTGCTGGGTGTCTGTCGTGGAATGCAGGTGCTGAATTACGTCATGGGCGGCAAACTGCCTTCGGTGAGAAACGGCGAGTCTGAAGTGGACCACGTGGCTGCTGTCCATCAGTTGGAAACCCCGGATGGTGTTTTGACGGTGAACTCATTCCACAACGGTTTGCTGCAGGAGCAGGATGTCGCTCCTTTGTTTCTGATTTGGGCCCGGTCTGCTGATGGCATGGTGGAAGCTGTGCGAAAGCATGGCGGTATGATGACCGGAATCATGTGGCATCCGGAACGGGAGTCCACGCCGATGGAGCATGACATGAAACTGTTCAAATCGATTTTTGGAGAATGAGATAGATGCAGGCATTAATACTGGCCGCAGGCAGAGGGTCGCGCATGTGTGAAGAGACACGCGACAAGCCCAAGTGCCTGATTCCGCTTTCCGGCAAGCCCATGTTGCACTGGCAATTACAGTCCCTTCAGTCCGCAGGGCTGGAGACCATTACCGTTGCCACTGGATACAAGGGGCATCTGCTTACCGGAGAGTTTAAAACCGTTGAGAACCCGGTATGGGACAAGACCAATATGGTGAGCACCATGTTGTGCGCACTCCCGGAGCTGGCGGCGTCGCCTTGCATCATCTCCTATTCGGACATCGTCTATCACCCGGATCATGTTCGTGCCTTGGCCGGGGCCGATGGCGATATTTCCATCACCTACGACAGGGAGTGGAAGTCCCTCTGGAGCGTGCGGTTCGACAATCCACTGGATGATGCCGAGACTTTCAGGGAGCAGGATGGAATTTTACAGGATATCGGTAGAAGAACCGATTCCTATGAGGATATTCAGGGGCAGTTCATGGGGCTGCTCAAGTTTTCCGCCGATGGATTCGAACAGGTGAAGGACCTGCTGGGCAGCCTGTCGGAAGAGGAGGTCGCAAAGCTCGACATGACGGCTTTGCTGCAGCGGCTGCTGGCCGCAGGAGCCCATATCACTGCAGTGCCGGTATCTGGCCAGTGGTGCGAAGCGGATTCCATGGAGGATGTCACCGCATACGAGAAGTGCATCCGTGAACATGAAAATAACAAGACGCGTTGGTCGCACGACTGGCGTTGATTTGAGGGGATCATGGAGCCAAAGGTTATTTGGATTACAGGTTTGTCCGGAGCAGGCAAGACTACCATGGCAAGGCAGCTCGCTGTTCAACTGGAGGGGAAAGGCCTTTCTCCAGTCCTTCTTGATGGTGATGCCGTACGCGAAGCCATCGGTGATGAAAATTGTGGGCACGATCGACATTGTCGCCTTGTCAACGCATATCGGATTTGTCGTTTGGCAAAAATGATTGCTGACCAAGGCAGGATCGTAATTGTGGCCACCATGTCATTGTTTCATGAAATCCATGAATGGAATCGGGCTAACTACCCCAGCTACTACGAGGTCTTGCTGGAGTGTGATGCTGATGTTCTTAAGCAACGGGATAGTAAAGGACATTATGGCCGTGGAGAGAATTTGCCAGGGATTGATATAGTTCCAGAATTACCTCTTAAGGCCGATATCGTGCTGTGTAACATGGATTTTTCTGTTCCTCCCGAACAGCTTGCCAATGATGTGATCATGGGGATTGAAGGCAAGCTGTCTTGAGCAGATTTTTACATTGCGAGAACGCAACAAACATCGACCCATTTTTAAGGAGATAATTGATTATGAAGCATGGAGATTTTACCAAACTCGCAAAGAATTATGCCATGTACAGGCCTGCATATGCCCCGCCTGTGCTGGAAGCAATATTGGGTCTGACAGGAAAGGATACCAAGGAGATCGATTTTGCGGATGTCGGTGCTGGAACTGGTATCTGGGCTAGAATGGCAGCCGCTGCGGGCTGCAAGACAAGGGCTGTTGAACCCAATGAGGCCATGCGTTTGGAGGGGGAAAAGCAGAATGGCAGTCTCGATATCCTGTGGGTCGATGGTAGCGCGGAAGAAACTGGTTTGGGGGATAACTCGGCTGACATTTTAACGATGGCGTCCTCTTTTCATTGGGCTGATTTTGACGTGGCGACAAAGGAATTTCAGCGTGTGCTTCGGCCTGGTGGACTTTTTATGGCTTTATGGAACACACGGATTACCGATACCAATCCACTTCTTGTCGATATCGAGAACAAGTTGAAAGAACTCGTGCCGGACATGAAGAGGGTTTCTTCCGGCAGGTCTGAATTTTGTGACCATCTGTTTGACAAGTTGGAGGGGGCTTCGGTCTTCGATTCCGTTCTCTATATGGAGGGAAAGCATGTTGAATACCAGTCTCCTGAACGCTATATTGGGCTTTGGGAATCGGTCAACGATGTGCGGGTTCAAGCTGGAGAGGAACGGTTTGGACAGTTTATGGACTACATAAAGGAACGGGTAAACAACCTTGAACACATCGAAGCGACCTACCTCACTCGTGCCTGGATTGGTTTCACCACCAAGTAATTATAAATACGACCGAATAGGTACCCAATAAAGTAGGGGCTTGCGGCAACCGCAAGCCCCTACTTTACTGTTTATGGACGAGAGTGGTTAGTACACGATTATGAGATCGTACTTGTTACTCATCATTTCTACCCGAGAACGGGCGGTCATCCCAAGTGACTTGGCGTATGAATCCACTATAATACCCTCGGGCATGACTTCGTACATTTCGGCTTTAGTCATGACCTGGTACCCCATTAGTTTCGTTCCGGGAGTGGCTTGATCGTCCACAAACCCCTTGAATCCACTGAGGCCAGCGTTAATGATTGGGAGCAGGAGGTCTAAAGATTCTCTTTCCGTTCCCCAGACAACGAATGGTTGTTTTCCAATAGCGTCAGCAAACAATTGGCTGTCAATTACCGTGAGTGTAAACGGGTGGAACTTGATGTTGTTTGCCGCAAAGCTGGTTCCGCCAGGCTTGCTGTTGGCAGTAAAAAACTGCTTAGGTGTGAACTTGTAACTACGATTATAGAAATCGTCCCTGAACTTCTTGTTGGCCTTGATCGAATGGGATTTAAGGATGTGGTATGTTCTGTCCGTAAAAATCTCGTCAGAAAGACGATCCAAAAACTTGTTTTTGAAGTAATCGTAAACTTCAATTTCATCACGCAGGAGATAACGAATTTTTTCCATCGTTTCCGCAGGAATGTCCGCTTCTTCCCATTTCTTTAGCTCATGAGGATGGTATTGGATTGTAGGCGGAGCAATGGATAATCGCTGAGTGTTGAGGCCATAATCTAAAGCGAATTGGAAGATCGATTCTTCTTGGTACTCAAGAATGTAAATGGATTTGTACCGTTTCTCCATTGCTGCAATAATATTTTCATTGCTCAGAGAGAAAAAATCTTCATTTTCCGTATATACTTCAGGCGCAGAGAACCATTCTAGTCCACTGTAATCCATGTACGGCAAAAGATCCGCAAACTGGGAGCGCCTGTGAAAGTCGCTTATTTCTAGGTACTTATTTACATAGGTGTCCATGTCCGGACAATCCACAAGTAAGTCGGCCTCCCAGAATGAGCCTTCAGGCATTATGCTTCTATACCCATAGACCATAGACACGAAGCGGGATATCGGATTGCGCAGAACCGTCAGCCATGTGCAGGGCCTAGGCCAGTCCTTAAGCTGGTTGCTGACGCCCACACCCCATAGGAAATCAATTTTTTCTTTTGCATCAGTAGGCTCTTCTGTTGCAAGCCTCTCAGGTGTCACATTTTGAGCAGTAGCCCCTGTAGAGAAAAGAGGTTCGGCTAATCCTGCGAACGTGGCGCCGCCACCGTATAGCGGTCTGTCAAAGATGAAAGTTGGTTTCATGCTTACCTCAATAGCTATTGATAAATGTAGAAGCGTCTTAGCCTGTAGTTTGATTTATAATCGCGGCGCGGATGGATTCCACATCCAGACCAAGACTTTCGCGAACGTCGGCCAGCTTGCCGTAACAGGCGCAGAAGCTGTCCTTCAGACCGTGGTAGCGGGTCCGGATGTCGTCCATCTCGTTGACGGCTTCGTACAGGCCGAAGGCGTCGTGGACCACCACGATGTTGGTGTCCTTGTACTTGGCCAGCAGTTCGTAGTCGAACGGCTTGATGGTGGGGAAGTACAGGAGGTTGACCGAGAGGTCTTCGCACGCCTTGTGGACGTTGCCGAGGATCGGTCCGGCGGTGACCACGGTGGTGTCGCTGCCGCTGTCCTTGATGACCGTTCCCTTGCCGAACTCGATGTCTGTGTCGATGTCGTGGGGGTGGTCGGAGAGACGGTAGTATGTCGGGTTGCCGCTGTTGTAGGTCTGGCGCAGCAGCACGTCCAACTCCTTGTCGGAGCCGGGTTGCAGGACCTCCATGCCGGGCAGCAGACGCAGGATGGCCAGATCGGTCAGACAGTGGTGGGTCGCGCCGTCCCATGCGTAGTCAAAGCTGGCGCCGCAGGTCACGATGTTGGCCGGGAATTTGTTGTAGCAGAGGTCCAGCTTGATCTGCTCCAGGCTGCGCTCGGTGATGAACGGGGCAATGGTGTGGGCGAACGGGGTAAGCCCCTGCGATGCCAGACCAGCGGCCATGCTGATGATGGTGTTTTCACAGATGCCCACGTTGTAGAAACGCTCAGGGTACAGCTCCTGAAACTCGCGGAACAGGTAGACGCTGACGTCGCCGAAAAGCAGGGTGATAGTCGGATCTGTCTTGGCCAGATCCAGAATGGTGTCTCTAAACTGTCCGCGCATCGAGTTCCTCCAGAAAACGTTTCAGTTCCTCTTCGCTAGGGGAACGTCTGTGCCACGGGTAGTGGTTCTCCATCATTTCGGCGATGCCCTGACCTTTAACGGTGTTGGCCACGATGGCCTTGGGCATGTCGGACTTCTTTTCCAGCGCGGCGCGAATCTGGGCGGGATCATGGCCGTCGATTTCGGTCACGTCCATGCCGAAGGAAGCCAGCTTTTCGGCGGGGTTGTGAATCTGCAGGCCGCGAGCATGGGACATGTTGTTGTCGTAGATGACAGTCAACTTGTCGAGTTTCTGGTCAGCGGCCACAAGGAGCGCTTCCCATACAGAGCCTTCGTTGGCCTCTCCATCGCCGATCAGCGAGATGACACGGCGGTCACTCTTCTGAATCTTGAAGGCCATGGCCATGCCTACGGCCACACCGATGCCGTGACCGAGAGAGCCGGTGGATACTTCCACGCCGGGGGTCTTGCTCCGGTCACCGTGACAACCGAACTGGGAGCCGCAGCCGCCGAAAGTGCAGACAGGTTCAAGGTCGAAATATCCTTGCCGTGCCAGAACCACGTAATGCGCCAGTGCCGCATGGCCCTTGCTCAGGATGAAGATGTCCCGGTCGTTCCACTGGGGATCGGCGGGTTTGTGATTCATGGTCTCGTAAACGGTCTGCAACAACTCCACGATGGAGAAGCAGGTGGGGATATGCCCGTGCCCGCTCTCAAAGGAGATGTTGAGAATGTCTTTTCTGATCTGGGTATGCATGTCGATTATTCCACCACTGCGTAAGAGACGCGAGCGGTCATGGGCATACGCTTGATGCGCAGGCCGTTGACGCCCATGGTTTCCAGGAGAGCGACGGTTTCGCCGGGGAAGATGTCGTCGCACAACTCGTCAAATACCAGAATACTGCCCTTGAAGAGCCTGGGGGCGATGGCCTCCAGTGCAGCCTTGGTCGGGCTGTAGATGTCAAAGTCGAAGATGGCCAGAGAGACCAGCGTCTCGGGATGGCGCTCGATGTATGCCGGGATGGTCTCGCGGGCGTCGCCCTTGACCAGCTCGAATTTCTTGAGGTGGGAGATGGGATTGAGTTCTTCCTGCAGGGTCATGACCTTGGCGAGGTAGTCCTCGTAGTTGTCAGCCACGCCAAAGGAGCCGTCAGTACAGCGGCAGTTTGCGCCGTCTTTGTCTTCCATGCCCACGAACCCGTCAAAGGTGTCGAAGCCAATGATTTTGCGGTGGCGATTGAACGGCTCGAAGATGCCGCGCAAGGCGGACAGCATGGACAGGGTCTGGCCCCAGCGTACGCCGAACTCCATGATTACGCCGTGGGTGTCCACGAGCATCTTGTAAATCTCGTAGAAGAACAGCATACGGGACATGTTCTTGGAGGTCATGTACAGGCCGAGGTTGGCCAGCAGTTCGTCATCCGGGAGCGGTGTTCCCGTCAGCAGGTCAGTGAATTGGCCCTGGGCCCCTTTTTCCGAATCACTGGAAAGGACGATGGCGTCGTGTTTTTCCGTCTTCATTTTTCCCATGTTTCCTTGTTTTCTTTCCACCAGTCAGAGGTCAGTCGAATGCCCTCTTCCGGTGTGACAAGCGGTTTCCAGCCTGTTTCGTTCTGAATTCTGGAGATATCCAGTTCCCTTTTGGCGATGGTGCTCGGTGCATTGTCCGTATAGTGGAGCTTGCCCGGCTGGTGGTCGGCCGCCTTCAAGGCGTAGTCCACGACTTCGCCGACGGTAACACTCTTTCCACTGCCCACGTTGAAGATGTAATTATCGGTCTTTGTGGTGAGCACCTTCCACACGGCGCGAACAAAGTCGTCAGTGTAGATCACGTCGCGTGTGACTGATGGCGAACCCCAGACCTCAAACGGATCCATCTTCTCATTGGCTTTTCGGATGAGTGCCGGAATAAAATTAGAGCGTTTGGGGTGAAAAGTTGCTCTGGGGCCATAAATATTGGCCGCTCTCAGCACTCTGATGTTCATGCCCATGGTCTCGCGCCAGAATTGGCAGAGCTTTTCGGCAGAGCGTTTGGCCCATCCCACTCCAAAGTATGTGCCATGGGGATCCTGCATCAGGTCAAGGTCATCCTCGTGGATGGTTCCCTCCATATCCTGATAGACCGTGGCGGTGGAGACAAAGATAACGTCCTTTACCCCTTGCTCGTACAGGGCCTGAAGCATCTGTGCGTCCATGATCAGGTTGGATGTTGTCTGCCTGTATGGGGCATCCACTGCGCTCTGGACACCGCCGGTCACCGCAGCCATCATGATAGCTGCGTCGCATCCCTTGGCCACAGCGTGACAGTCCTCGTAACGGGTCAGGTCTGCCTTGACGTATTCCACGGCGTCGGTCCGGATTTCCGGGGTGCTGCTCCAGTGGGTGCCGCGCAAGGCGATGTCCGGCGCGATTTCGCCGAGCAACGATACAAGGGCCGACCCGGCAAGCCCGGTCGCTCCCGTTACAAGCAATTGCATGGAATACCTCGAATCGGGTTGAGTAAAATCCCTGTCACCAATGATAAAAACCGGTATTTTGAATACTGGTTTCAGGCATGGATCATTACCATTCGCTCAGGAAGGATGTAAACCTTTATGTCATTTCGGACGATAATATGGAACAGTGTGGAGCACGCAGTTTGCTTTCTCCTGCGCTTCATTGACACTGTAATGTGCAACGGCTAAACATTATTTGAAATTTCAAAACCATCGCCAGCCCAGGGCGACAACTTGGGCAACGGCGTTTACGCCTGCCAGCGAACATGACGAACACATCTTCCCGCATCACCGTCGCCATCTGCCAACTCGACAATCCTTTTGGCGATCAGAGCTACCTGCCGTACACGGCTGGTCTGCTGCAGGCCTACGTTCAGCAGCATGCCGAAACGCCGGAGCGATACGAGTTCTTGCTTCCCCTCTACAAGCGCATGCCCCTTGATGAAGTGGTTGAGGCTGTCATCGATGCCGATGTGGCCGCATTCAGCGTGTCCATGTGGAACCACCAGCTCTGTATGAAGGCCATTGCGGAGCTCAAGCTGCGCAAGCCGGAGATACTCACCGTGATCGGCGGTCCGCAGGTGCCCCGTGATTCCCGGCCGCTGATGGAAGAGAACCCGGCATTGGATGTCGCCATCCATGGCGAAGGAGAGCAGGTTTTTCTGGAGGTGCTGGAGGCGTTGCCCGGACGCGATTTCCGGCAGGTGAACGGCATCGCCTTTCGGGAGGAAGGACAGGTCGCTCTCAATCCGCCTCATGAGCGAATCCGGGATATCTCCACCATCCCCTCTCCGTATCTTTCCGGTGTGTTTGATCCGCTCGTCGAAGCCTATCCTGATCAGCTCTGGCAGGGATTGCTGGAGACCAATCGCGGGTGCCCTTTTGGTTGCGCCTACTGCGATTGGGGGCGTTCAGAAACCAAGCACGTTTTTCGCTTTCCTTTGGATCGTGTCCATGAAGAGCTTGAATGGTTCGCCAACAACAAAGTTGAGTTCATCTTCTGTTGCGACGCCAATTTCGGTTTGCTTCCCAGAGACGTGGATATTGCGGCCAAGGCGGCTGAAATCAAGGCCAAGCATGGCTACCCCAAAGCCCTTTCGGTGCAGTTTACCAAGAACTCATCCGAGCGCGCCTTTGAGACTCAGCGGATTCTCACCGAATCAGGCATGAGCAAGGGGGCAAATCTCGCCTTTCAGTCGCTCCATGAACCTGCCCTGCAATGCGCGGGCAGGACGAATATCTCCATGACTGAGTTCGAGACCCTGCAGCACCGCTTTCAGCGCGAAAACATCACTACCTTTTCTGACTTGATTCTGGGGATTCCGGGCGAGACTTACGAGAGCTTTGCCGAGGGCGTGGAAACCCTGATCAGTCGCGGTCAGCACAACCGTTTGCAGTTCAACAATCTGGTCATGCTGCCCAATGCGCCCATGGCCCAGCCCGAATACCGTGAAAAATATGACATCCAGACTGCCTGGACCCGTATTGTTTACGGCTACGGCGAACCTGACTCTGCCGCAGAAGTGACCGAGACGCAGGAGTTCGTCATTGGCACCTATTCCATGCCGCCGGAAGAGTGGCAGCGGACGCGCGCCTTTGCCTGGATGACCAACTTTCTCTATTTCAACAAGCTGCTCCAGATTCCCCTGCTGTACCTGAAGCAGGAGCTGAATGTAGACGTGACCGGCATGGTTCGTCTGTTCTGCCAGAGCGGGCTGGAGGAGTATCCTCTGCTGGCCGGTATCCGGGACCGTTTCGTGAACAAGGCGAAGGCGATTCAGGAAGGCGGCGAGGAATATGAACTCTCACCGCAGTGGTTCAACATCTGGTGGCCCATTGATACCCTTACGTTGGTGGAGACCGTCCATGGCGGGAATCTGGATGCGTTCTACGAGCAGGCAGGCGATCTGATTCGTCGTTTTCTGGCTGAAAAGGGACAGGAACTCCCACCGCATTTTGACGATGCCCTGATGCTGAATAAGGCGTTGATCAAGGTGCCTTTTGTCGATGACAACAGGGAGCTTACCCTAGGCTCAAACATCGGCGGTTATTACCACAACGTCATCATGGGGAATCCTGCCGAATTGGTCGAGACTCCCACCCGCTATCTCATCAAGGCTGCGGACGACACTTGGGACGACTGGATGGAGTGGGCCAGAAAGGCTGTCTGGTACGGGCACAAGGCCGCCAGATACATGTATGATTTTGAAGAAGAAACAGCGGAACCTTAGTGGTTGCGACAGGATATTTCATGAATATGTGGAAAGACAAAAACGTTCTCGTTCCCGGTGGTACCGGTTTGATCGGCGCCCCCCTTGTAAAAAGGCTCCTGAAGCTGGGGGCCAATGTACATGTGGTGTCTCTTGATGATCCGTCCCGTTGCCCTGAGGGGGCTAGATTTCAGCAACTCAATCTGACGGATTTCGATAGCTGCATGGAGGCCTGCAAAGGCATGGACTTCATTTTTGATATGCTGGGAACCAAGGCCTCTCCAGACACCGCCCGCAATCGTCCGGCGAGCCACTTCGTCACCAACATGCAGTTGCAGCTTCCCTTTCTGGAAGCAGCCCGTATTCAGAAAGTTCCCGGCCTGTTGTTTGCCAGCTCCATTGGCGTGTACGGCAACTCCGAGATCATGCATGAGGACGACGTGTGGCAGACTTTCCCGTCTCCAAATGACTGGTTCGGCGGTTGGGCCAAGCGCATGGGGGAGCTCCAGATCGAGGGCTACCGCAAGGAGTACGGCATGGACCGGTTGACCATTGTTCGTCCGGCCAATGTCTACGGTCCCGGCGACTGCTTTGAAGGCGACCACGCTATGGTCGTCCCTTCACTGATCCGCAGGGCAATCGAGGCGAGTGAGACCGGCGCCGATCTGGTGGTTTGGGGGGACGGTTCTCCCGAACGGGACTTTATCTTTTCCGACGACGTGGCCCGCATGTGCATCGAAGTGGCCGAGGCCAACCCTCAGGATCCGATCAATATCGGCAACGGCTCCGCCACCTCCATCCGTCGACTGGTGGAGATCATCAAGGAGTGCGTGGACCCCGGCCTGAATATCGTCTGGGATACGGATAAGCCCAAGGGCGACCGTTTGCGCCGCCTCGATGTGGAGCGGGCGGCCTCCTACGGCATACAGGCCAACATCTCCCTGGAAGAGGGCGTTCGCCAGACCGTGGAGTGGTACATGGAAAACCGCCACCAGCAGGGCGACAAGCACAACGCATACGCAGACCGATAGGATTCATTTCATGGAAAACAAGCATCTGGACAGCAGTGATATCGCCCGGTTGTTGGGCGAGGAGGTCCCGGTTCTCGAGAGCATCTGCAAGGATCTCATTGATGATTCGGCGCTTGTCTACCGGGAGGTTGCTCCGGATGAAAAGGATGACTGCATCCTCACCATCCTCAAGCGTCTAGATTCCGGATGCCTCAAGCCTTCTGGAAGTCATCGCTCTGAAGACTGGGAAAAGGGATGGGCCGAGAACCTTACCCGCTACGAGAACGAGTGTACGGAGCAGAGTCTGACGCCTGGATATTTCGAACGGCCGGAGAACAACTATTACACCCGTCTGGAAGGGCGCTTGGTCCGGTCTGTTGACCCGTCCCTGTTGCGAAATTTTTGCATGATCCACCGCTCCTGGTTCATGAGCCGTTTCTGCTCGGAGTTTGATTCGGTCTTCGAGTTCGGTTGCGGCACCGGATGGAATCTGACTCGTTTCAATGAACTCCATCCCGGCAAGCAGCTTGTGGGGCTGGATTGGGCTCAGAGTGCGGTAGATCTGGTCAACTCCCTTGGGGAACGTGATGACATCAACCTCTCGTCCAGCCGGTTCGACTTCTTCAATCCCGATTATGATCTGGAGGTGCCTCCGGGCAGCGCCATGTTCACCATTACGGCTCTGGAGCAGATTGGCGGAGATTTCGAAAAACTGTTGGACTTTGTGCTGGCCAAGGGCTTTGTCCGATGCGCGCACGCCGAGCCCGTGGTGGAATTTTATGACGAGGATACTCTTTTCGACCACCTGGCTTTGAAGTACCATCACAAAAGAAACTACCTGGGGCCTTTCCTCACAAAGCTTCGAGCATTGGAAGAAGAAGGAAAGGTCGTCATAGAAAAGGCCGAAAGAGTTCCCTTCGGCAATATGTTCAATGAAGGTTTGTCCACGATAGTGTGGCGTCCGACGTTTAGTTGACTGTTTGATTTTCAAAGCGATTCACTTAGCGCATACCGCGCCAAGGAGCGATAATGACCGGAGATATGGCACAACAGTTCATTGAGCTTGCCAAGCTTACGCCCAAGACCAATCTGGTGGTCTTTGCCGGGCGTGTGGGCGGGCAATTGATGGACAACGCCAAATACATTTTTAACTACTGTGCGCGGACGCGCCAGCCGTTCAAATCCGTTTTTTTGACCCATGATCCCGAGGTGAAGGCGACCATGGAGCAGGCCAAGTTGCCTGTGGTCCTTTTCCCCTCTGCGGAAGCGGTGAAGATTCTTGCCAAGGCGCGCCTGGTGGTTTGCGATGATTTCTGGTGGCGCACCGACAGTCAGAGCTTTTTGCTCATGCACAATGTCCCCGTTGTCCAGATCTGGCACGGCATCCCGCTCAAGCTCATCGGCTTCCCGGAGATCGAATCCGCCGTGGGCATGGATGAGGAGAAGGCCAACCGCCTCCGGTTCGGTTACTCGGGATATGACGCCGTTATTTCCACGTCTCCCTTTGTCACTGAGACCGCCTTTTCCAAGGTGTTCAAGACTCGCACCATCTGGGAGACAGGCTACCCGCGCAACGACGTGCTCCTGCGTGACCCCGATGCCGACGATATGCTTGGCGTGGACCTGAATGTCTACCGGGCCATTGTCAAACGTCGCAAGGCAGGGGCCAAGATCGTTACCTACATGCCGACTTTCCGCGACTCAGGCGGTGGCCCGGTCGAGGACCGCGCCGTGGACATCGGCGCTTTGAACGTGTTTGGCGAGAAGCACAACATCATCTTTTTGCTCAAGCTTCACCCCTACATTTCTCTTGAAATCGACCTCGGCCTGTCCAATGTCATGGTCGTGAAGGCCGAGAGCGACGCCTATCCGATCCTGCGGCACACCGACTGTCTGCTCACCGATTACTCTTCGGTGGCTTACGACTTTCTGCTCACCGGGCGTCCCATCATCTTCTATCCCTACGACCTTGAGAAGTATCTCAAGAAGGATCGCGAGATGTTCTACGACTTCAAGGACATGGCCCCCGGTCCGCACCCCGCCACACAGGATGAGCTGTTTGCCACCTTCCTCAAGGTGTTGGTGCACGGGCAGGATGACCATGTGGAAGAGCGGGCAAAGCTCACGGACAAGCTCTATACCCATACCGACGACAAGGCCTCTGAGCGCATCGTCGAGCACATCAAGGCAGAGTACTTCACCAAGAAGTAGTCTGTTGAAGACAGATAACATCAAAAAAGGCCGCTCCATCTGGAGCGGCCTTTTTCAACGCCTGCGAATTGTTCCGGGTTAGACAGCGATGCTGGCCAACTGCGGTTCCATCGGGGCGGCTGGGTCGGTGTAAGCGGCCATGGCTGCGTTGGTGGCGGCCTTGGTCGGGTTGAACTTCTCCTCAAGCTGCGTGGTCAGATCCTGAAGCTCGGCAGTGTTGTCGAGTTCCTTCTTCAGCTCTTCCAGCAGCAGCTCGGTGGGAGACTTGGCGTCTTCGTTCTTGTCTGAAGCCTGTGTGGTGCGCGTGAAGAGGCGCGCGGTCAGGTCTTGCGTGGCAGAGGGCTCATCCACTGAAACTGAAGTAGTGGAAGCGTGGAACAGCTCCATCTTGCCGTTTTCGAAATAACTGTTCAGCTCGACGTTCACGGACTGGTTGAACTGGGCAATGGCTGCGTCGCCCGCGGCCACTCCGAAGTTGCGGTCGATGAACTTGAGGGCGTTGAGCAATCCGTCGCCAAGGGTGTCTTCATTGACGGTGGAAGAAGTGGCCGCCAGCACCATGCCTGAAGCCGCGGCTGCGGTCTCGTCGCCGAACCGCTCGCGCACCCAGTCCATGGTCTCGCCCAGTGCGTGCTGCAGGGCGGTGGTGTCCTTGGTCTCCTGACCTTCCTCGGTCTGCGCTTCGATGCGGCGGGCAATCTCGTTGGCAACGGTGGCGCCAAGAGTCAGCTCGCCGTCCTGCGTCCCCGGAAAGTTCTCGGGCAGCTTGCCCTGCTGGCCCGGGGCCTTGGCAAGGGCGTCAGCCGCAGGTGTCAGTCCCGACTTGGCCGGGTTGACGTTCAAGCCCTGTCCAAGGCGCATGCCCGGCTTTTGCAACAGTGCTTCGGCGTCGCCAAGGGATTCCCCCTGACGCTTCTTTGCCGCCAGCTGCTGCATGAAGCCGTAGTTCATATGACTGCCTTGGATAATCATGCCCATCTTATCGTCAGTACTCTCAGGAGCTTTAGGCTTTTTGATGAAAAAATGTATGAAAACTTATGCGCGCCAAAGGTTGCAGGGCATGCATCTTGAACTGTTTTCCCCATCTGCTGCCTGTATAAAAATGCCTTTTGGAGGGAAAACCAAATGAAACAGAAACGTTGTAGCAAGTGCCGTCAGGAAATCGATCCTCGCGACTTCTTCATGGAGTGCAAAGACGGCAAAATCTGCAGTGACTGCCTCGTCGCCGCAGAACCGGTGGATGCGGAGAACGTGCATCTGTTCAAGCCTTGTGGTCCCAAGGGGAATGGGACGCAGGTCAAGAAGCAAAAGCCGGTATTGGAACTGCTCTCCTTCAAGGAAGCGCTCTAGGCGAAACGGGGAAGACGCGGGAAAGAATCACCAAGAAGCGGGCCGGGTAACCGGTCCGCTTTTGTGTGTCTGGCGCTTACGCCTTCTTTTGAAATTTCGGGTGTGTCGCGAAGACAATGCCGCCTACGATGAGCAGGAAGGCCACGCCGTGGATCATTGTTACAGGCTCATTCAGGAACAAGTACGCCTCCATGCCGCAGAAGGCGGGCAGGGAGTAGTAGATCAGCGACGGGATGACCGGGCCGATGGATGTCACGGCCTTGGTCCACAGCATGTAGGAAATGAGTGATGCGCCGATGCCGATGTACAGGACCGAGCCGATGACCGTGGGGGTGATATTCAGCGGCGGGGCCACGGACAGTTCGATGGCGGCCGCCGGGATGAGGGGCAGCACTCCGGCGAGGAATGTGACGCCAAGATAGGCGAACTGGTTGATCTCTTTAGGCTTCTTCCTGATGATGATGGAATAGACGGCCCAGATGAATCCGGCCAGCAGCATCCAGAGGTCGCCCACCCGAAAATCCAGTCCCATCAACACATCAAGGTTGCCGCGTGTGACGAGGGTGACGATGCCAGCCACCGCCACAACGAGGCCTATGGCCCGGTTTGCCGTGATGGTTTCACCTAGAAATATACGCGAGAGGATGATGACGAACACTGGCGTCGTGGTTGCGATCAGTGTCATGTTCATGGCGCTGGTGGTATGGGCCGCGATGTAGATCAGGGTGTTGAAGACCGTCACGCCGAGGACCGACGAGACGAACAGGTGCTTCCAGTGTTTCATCAGCAGTGCGCGGTCGCGCCAGATGAGCGGGGCGGCAAAGGGCATGATGGCAACGGTGCCGGTGGACCAGCGGAGGCAGGCCAGTGTGAAGGGAGGGATGACATCGCCCAGGCCGCGCGCGACAATGAAGTTGCCGGACCAGATCATGGTGGCCAGCAGGGCACACAGCCCGCCAACGAAGGAAACATTTTTCATCGGTGGGAAGTAGCGGAATACGGTGTGAAAGGGAAGGGGGGAGAGGGGTGAAATCAGAATAGGAAGCCGCCCTTGCGGGCGGGATTTGTCAGGTGATTTCGTCTCCGGCGGCCAAAGGGCTATACCCTTTGGAAACCCACCCTGCGCCTTTGGCGCAAATATATTTCGCGCCGAAGGCGCATATGGGATTCTTAAGGCCCTCGGCCTTAAGCCCGCCGGGAGGCGAAATCACCCATCAAAAAGGAGGCCGCAGGCCGACCTCCTCTTCTCTTCATTCTTAATTAAACGACTTCAAAGCCGATCTTGGTGATGGCTTCTTTGATCGCGTCTGCGGCAATGGGTGCGTCTTCGGCGTAGGTGACATCGCCGGACAGCAGGTCGATGGAAACGTCTTTGGCGCCGAGCTTTTCCATGGCTTCGGTGACGGACTTCACGCAGTGCTGGCAGCTCATTCCTTTTACTTTGACGACGGGCATTGTGATTCTCCTTGGTGTGGGTTGACGGGCCGAGTATGACAGCGACCCGCTTCCGGTTCCATTATTAGTCGTTGAAAAATCTCAGTCGGAGTGCATTGGTCACGACGGTGACAGAACTCATGGCCATGGCAGTGCCGGCGATCATCGGGTTGAGTGTCGGGCCACCGAAGATATGCAGCAGACCTGCGGCCACCGGGATGCCGATGGTGTTGAAGGCAAAGGCCCAGAACAGGTTCTGCTTGATGTTCTGCATGGTGGCGCGGGACAGATGCAGGCCGGTGAGGAGCGCACGAAGATCGGACTTCATGAGCACCATATCGCCGGACTCCACGGCCACGTCGATGCCGGAACCCATGGCAATGCCGATGTCGGCGCGGGCCAGGGCGGGGGCGTCGTTGATGCCGTCGCCGATCATGGCGACCTTGCGGCCTTCGGCCTGAAGGCGGGCTACTTCCTCGGCCTTGCTGTCGGGCATGACGCCCGCGATGACGGTGTCGATTCCGGCCCGTTCGGCCACGACCTTGGCATTGGCCTCCTGATCGCCGGTGAGCATGATCGGGGTCAGTCCTTCCTGCTTGAGGGTCTTGATGACATCGGGCGTCTCGTCGCGCATCTCGTCGGCAATGGCGAACAGGGCGTTGAGCTTGTTCTCGGAGGCGAAGTACACCACGGTGGCGCCTTGGCTTTCGAAGTGCGGCACGGCCTGCGGGGTGAGGGTGTCGTCGCCGAAATCGAGCCCATGCTCCTGCATGAACTCCCAGTTGCCCATGATCACTTCACGATATCCGATGGTTGCCTTGAGCCCTTTGCCCGGGATGGCCTCAAAGGCATCGGGCTTGGGGAAGTCCAGGCCGGAATCCTCAGCGCGACGGACAATGGCCTTGGCCAGCGGATGTTCGGACATGGATTCGGCAGCGGCTGCCATGTAGATGGCCTCGGTGCGGGCCATGGTGCCGCGAACCATCACCACTTCGGCCACTTCGGGGCGGCCGTGGGTGAGGGTGCCGGTCTTGTCGAAAACGATGGTGTCGATCTCGCCCGCTTCCTGCAGTGCTCGGCCGGACTTGATGAGCACGCCGAGCTGTGCGCCGCGGCCGGTGCCCACCATGATGGAGACCGGGGTGGCGAGGCCCATGGCGCAAGGGCAGGCAATGACCATGACGGCCACGAAGATGCGCAGGGAGAATGGGAAGCCCGCACCGGACAAATACCAGGCGGCTCCTGCAATGAGGGCGATGCCCATGACGGCGGGCACGAAATAGAAGCTGATGGTGTCGGCCATATTGGCGATGGGCGCCTTGGAGCCCTGCGCTTCCTGCACCAGACGGATGATGCGGGCGAGTGTGGTGTCGTCGCCCACGCGCTTGGCCGTGATGGTGAGCGCGCCGTGGGTGTTCAGGGTGCCGCCCGCCACACTGTCGCCGATGTCCTTGCCCACGGGCATGGGCTCACCGGTAAGCATGGATTCGTCCACGGAAGAGCGGCCTTCGGCCACGATGCCGTCCACGGGGATGCGTTCGCCCGGTTTGACCAGCAGGGTGTCACCCGGCTCCACTTCATCGATGGAGATGGTCACCTGCTCGCCGTCGCGGATCAGGGTGGCGGTGTCCGGAGCCAACTGCATGAGGGCGCGGATGGCGTCGGAGGTCTTGATCTTGGAGCGGGCCTCGAAATATTTGCCGAGCGAGATCATGGCGATGAGCACGGCGGCGGACTCGTAATAGAGATCCATGGCAAGGGTGGTGGCGGTCTGGGGATCGCCGGAGGCCATGGCAATGGTGTTCCAGAGAGAGTAAAGGAAGGCCGCGCCGGTTCCCATGGCCACGAGGGAGTCCATGTTGGGGCCGCCGCGCAGCAGGGCCGGGATGCCCTGAGTGTAGAAATTGCGACCGGACCAGAGCACGGGCAGGGTCAGGAAGAGTTGGGCCAGTGCGAAAGTGGCCGGGGCGTGCATGGGATCGAGCCACGACGGCAGCGGCATGCCCCACATGTGGCCCATGGAGAGGATGAGCAGCGGCAGGGCAAAGAGGAAGGCCGGGATGAGTTCCCGTTTCTGGATGGCGAGCTGTGCTTCGGCTTCCTTGCGGCGTTCTTCGAACAGGTTGGCCGTGGCGGACTGCACCTCGGAGGTGAAGCCAGCGCCCTCGATGGCATCGCGAATGGCGCGGCGCGAGACAAGGGACGGGTCAAAGACAAAGGTGCCGGAATTGGCGGCCAGATTGACGGAGGCGGAATCCACGCCGTCCAGCGCTCCGGTGACGCGCTCGATGCGGCTGGAGCAGGCGGCGCAGTGCATACCGCCAAGGGCGAGATTCAGCTCTTCAAGACCGGACTCGGCGGCAAAGATCGCCTCAAAGCCCAATTCCTTGATGCGTTCACCGATGGTCTCCAAAGAGATGGCGTCCGGGTCGAACTCCAGCGCCATGGTTTCGGCGGCCAGGTTCACGGCGCATGACTCAACGCCGTCCATGGCTCCCACCACTCGTTCAATGCGACCGGAGCAGGCCGCACAATGCATTCCCTTTATCTGTGCTTGAACCGTCTTCATAGTTGAAAATCCTTATCAATGGTGAGTGCACATAGTGCGCACTCAAACCGGGTTTGGCAAGGGGATATGATATAATTAGGTAATGGCAGTATAAAGCACCCGATGAGGGTGTGGAATTAGATCACACTCGCGAGCATGTTGCCGGGCGGCGGCATGACATCCTGCGTGTTGCGTTCGTAGGCGGAGATGGCGGCCTTGATCTCATGCTTGGGGCGGGAAGAACCGCTGTCGTTAGCCGTGCCAGAGAGCCCCTCGGAAATGTCGCGGAAGTTGGCCCCCTCGGCGCCCACCTTGGCGCGGAGGTTTTCTACCTGCTTTTCGGTTTCAAAGGCCTGTGCCTTCTGCCGTTCCTGGCGAACATCGCGGGACAGGGAGGGATCGATGATCGTGCTTTGTGACTGGAAGTCCAGACCGAACTTGCCCAGGCGGAAGCCGAACGACGTCGTCTTCACACTGGCCTGAGGCTCAGTGCTGCGGCGTTCGCTCGTGCGCTCTGCAATGGCGTTCTTCTGGTATTGTTGTGAGGCGTAAGACTGTACTCTCACGCGTCCCTCCACGGCTATAGAAAAAGTACCATCTGCTTCGTTGCTGCGAATCCTTCAAATGCTCGCGTATTATCAAATACACGTCGCTCTTGAACGATTCTTGCGCCTTGCAGCTGTCACTTCGAACAGCCGCCCGGCAGCAGAGCTTTTTCAGCGGTGTCACTTTGCCTGCCCTTTTCCCATAAAAAAGGGCCGAGGCGCATCACATCGCAGCCCGGCCGTCCCTGCGGCTAACGCCGCGCTCTCTCCAGAGGGACCCGTGGTTTTCCGCTTCCCGTCCGTGGGAATTGGCAAATCCGATATCGGTCAATCAGAAGTATAGAATAACCACTTTCCCCTGTTTTGACAAGCCGGGGTAGGAAAGGCTACCACAGGAGGCCACGCTGCCGGATTCCTTTTCCGCTCCGGCACACGAGAATCATTGTTTCCAAAAACTTCGGAAGGACCGTAATGGGTTATACTATTGTTAAGAAAGAAGAATTGATCCCCGGACAGACCTCCATGGTGGTGATCGATGCTCCGCAGATCGCCAAAAAGGCCAAGCCGGGCAACTTCGTAATGATCCGTACCAGCGAAAAAGGGGAGCGCGTTCCCCTGACAATCGCGGACTGTGACAAGGACGCAGGCACCATTACCATCGTCTTCCTCGTGGTGGGCAAATCCACTGCCGAGATGAACGCCCTGAATGAGGGTGACGAGTTCATGGATGTGTGCGGCCCGCTGGGCAAGCCCACGCATATTGAAAAGTCCGGCACTGTCATCTGTGTGGGCGGCGGCACCGGCATCGCGGCCATGCACCACATCGCCAAGGGGCATGTGGAAGCAGGCAACCGCGTCATTGCCATCGTGGGTGCACGGTCCAAGGACCTGCTCCTGTTCTGCACCGAACTTTCTTCCTTTTGCCCCGAGCTTCGCATCGCCACGGATGACGGCTCCGAGGGGCATAAGGGCTTCGTCACCGAAGTGTTGCTGGACATCCTCGAGACCGAGGACGATGTGGCCGAAGTGGTCGCCATCGGCCCCGTGCCCATGATGGAAGCGGTCAGCAACGTGACCAGGCCTTTTGAGGTCAAGACCACTGTCTCCCTCAACTCCATCATGGTGGACGGCATCGGTATGTGTGGCGCGTGTCGCTGCACCGTAGGCGGCGAGACCCTGTTCGCCTGCGTGGACGGTCCCGAGTTCGACGGTCACAAGGTGGACTTCGCCGAGCTCAAGGCCCGTCTGTGGCAGTTCAAGGAACAGGAAGAGGAATCCATGGAACGGTTCAGCAAGGAGTGTCGCTGCGATGTCTGATAAGAAAAAGAAAGTGGTTCGCCCCCGCACACCCATGCCGCATCAGGATGCCATGAAGCGCGGCACGAATTTCAGCGAAGTGGCTCTGGGCTACTCCCGTGAGCAGGCTCTGGTCGAGGCCGAGCGTTGCCTCCAGTGCAAGAAGCCGCTCTGTCAGGACGGCTGCCCGGTCAACATCGACATCAAGGGGTTCATCGCTGCTCTGGTCGACGAGGACCTGAAGGGTGCCTATGACGTCATCCGCAAGACCAACTCGCTGCCCGCCGTTTGTGGCCGTGTCTGTCCGCAGGAGACCCAGTGCGAAGGCAAATGTATCCTCGGCAAGAAGCACGAGCCCGTGGCCATCGGCCGACTGGAACGCTACGTTGCCGATACCTACGCCGCTGAGTCCGCTTGTGAGGAAGTGACTGATCTTTCCACCTGTGCGCTGGAACGCGACGACCTCAAGGTCGCCTGCATCGGCGCTGGCCCCGCATCCTTGACCGTGGCTGGCTATCTGGCCGGGCGCGGCATCAAGGTGGACGTTTTCGAGGCCCTGCACGAGCCGGGCGGTGTTCTCGTCTACGGTATCCCCGAGTTCCGTCTGCCCAAGTCCATCGTTGCCCGCGAGTTGGGCGGCCTGGAAGAGCTGGGCGTCTCCTTCCACACCAACTGGGTGGGCGGCAAGACCATCACCATTCAGGACATGCTGGAGCAGGGCTACAACGCCATCTTCATCGGCGTGGGCGCGGGTCTTCCCCGCTTCCTGAAAATTCCCGGCGAGAATCTGGTGGGCGTCTTCTCCGCCAACGAATACCTGACCCGCGTCAATCTGGGCCGGGCCTATGAATTCCCCAACTACGACACTCCGGCCTACAACGCCCGTCGTGTGGCCGTCATCGGCGCTGGTAACGTGGCCATGGATGCCGCCCGTACCGCCCTGCGCATGGGCGCGGACGAGGTCTCCATCGTCTACCGCCGCTCCGAGGACGAAATGCCTGCCCGCCGTGAAGAGATCGAACATGCTGTTGAGGAAGGCGTCAGAATCCGCTGCCTCTGCGGCCCGCTCTCCTTCCATGGCGACGACAAGGGCTGCCTCAAGGCCATGACTGTCCAGAAGATGGAGCTGGGAGAACCGGACGAGTCTGGTCGCTGCTCCCCGGTCTGCCTTGATGGCGAGACCGAGCAGATTCCCTGCGACATGGCAATCATCGCCGTAGGCACCCGCCCGAATCCGATCCTGCTGGAGGCCACTCCGGAGCTCGGACTCAACAAGTGGGGCTACATCGAAGCCGATCCCGAGACGGGCGAGACTTCCATGCCCAACGTCTTTGCCGGCGGCGATATCGTCACCGGCGCAGCCACGGTTATCTCTGCCATGGGCGCAGGCCGTCGCGCTGCCAAGGAAATCGCCGACAGACTGCTCTAGGCGATCCGCTACATGCATTAACAAAGGGCCGGTGCACTGCATCGGCCCTTTTTGCGTGGAATGGAAATCCATAGCCCACAAAAAAAGTGCGCGGTCCGGGCATCCCGGCTGTCCCTGCTGTTTCCCCTCAGCTTGGGCTCTCATGCGCACTTAACTCTTTAAGGCAACGCGACTCGTTTCGCTGATATATGGTTTGTAAGGTTTTATCGCTTCGCACCCTCCGTTAGAGTATTTCCACTATATCTCATGGGGCCTATCCCTTACATCCAAGAAATAAGCACTCAGGCGCAAAAGTCCAGATGTGGCAATGCCGATTTTCGGAATAATAACGTGGTTCGGATGGGGCTATATTTCAACGCATTGCGACCCGATCTGTTCGATTCGCTCCACCAGGAACGCCCGGAAGAGCTTGTCTGTGAGGGTGGGAACCTTGTCCTGCAGATGGAGCAAGGCGATCTGATTCACCACGCCTCGTTTGTCGGTCAGGACCGGCACGATCTCTTTGTTCCGCAATTCCTCTTCCACCAGATGCGGGGCCACCACGCCCAGTCCGGCGCCATGTTTGATTGCCGAGACCACGGCGTCGTGCTCGTCGATGGTCAGCACGGTTCGGTAGTTGGCCTTGGGCGCGTTGAAGTGGTGCTTGAACCAGTGGGCGATGGTGCGCGCCTTGCGGGTGTATTCTATGAAGTCGAGTTTGGTCAGCATCTCAAGGGTGGGCTTCCCGTGGATGTGTTTTTCATAATACCCGGGCGAACAGGCGAGGACCACAGACTCCTCAAAGACTGGCTCGAAGTGGAACAGGACCGGATTCTCAATCAGATGGCGGTCCACGAGGAACAGGTCCACCAAGGCGAGGTCGATGGCTCCTTGCCGCACGTCCTCCACCAGTGTCTCGAATAATCCGAACTCTAGGGTGAATGTCACGTCCGGGTACTGCTGGCGGAATTCAGCCAGAATGGCGGGCAGGTACGCCTTGCCGAACTGGGTGGGTGCGCCGATGCGCAGCTCACCGTAGGGGTGGTCCTTGGCGTAGGCGAGGCTCTCCAGACAGGAGTCCAGATTGTCCATGAACGGCTGGACCACATCAAACAATCGCTGCCCCGCCGAGGTGGGAATGAGCTGCTTGTGCTGGCGGATAAAGAGCGGGCTTTTGACCTCGGCCTCCAGCTTCTGGATGGCCTGACTGACGGCGGGCTGGGTGACGTGCAGCACCTCAGCGGCCTCCACCACACTCCCCAGTGAATAGACGTGAAAAAACGCCTTCAGACGATCCAGATTATCCAGCATAATTTTAACTTATCCTATGGCTAAATTCTTATAGTTATACTTATTAATCCGCAAACCCTATAAAGGCAACAACGATGATCTTGCCAAAGGAGGCTGACATGAAGGCAGACTTTTTGGGGATTTCTCATCCGTGTCATTTCGTTGGTTCGCTGTTCATGATGGAGGATTCGTCACAGGCCGAGCCGACCGTTGCCCGCGGCTGCGCGGGGGCGGCAAAGGTGGCCTTCTGGGCCATTGCAGCCGTTGTCATTTCAATTGTGGTTGGCCAGCTTCACTAGCGGCCGACCTGTATAGAGAGAACTCATGGGTATCGAACTGGCTCCGCTTTTTGCTTTTGTCATGGTCACGGTCTACACCCCCGGTCCCGGTACCATCACCAGTGCCGCCATGGGTATGCTGTACGGCTACAGACGCTCGCTTCATTTTCTCATAGGCAATGCTATCGGCACCCTGCTGTTGATGACAATGTGCGCCTTCGTGTCCAAGCAACTGCTGACCACTATCCCGTCAGTCGAGCCCATACTCCGCGCACTGGGCGTCTGTTACCTGCTGTACCTGACCTACGGCACGGCCCGCGCCACCTACGCCTTTGATCAGGAAGAGCGGGACCCCATGGCCTTCAAGCACGGCTTTGTGCTGCAGGCCCTCAACCCCAAGGGCATCGTCTTCGGCCTGACCCTGTACACGACGTTCCTCGCCTCCCTGTCCACCCACCCCAAGGCGCTGGCCATCTCCGCCATCATCCTTGCGGTCATGTCCTTCTCCTCGGTCTCCCTCTGGGCATTCGCCGGAACACGAATCAGCAAATTCCTCTACATCCCCAAGGTCCGCCTCTGGGTAAACATCACCCTCGTCTCCCTGCTCCTCTACTGCGCATTAAGCCTCTCTGGCGTGCTTGGATAATTCTCCCCGATTTGGTCAAGCCGCATAAATAAAAGGAGCCTGTCCCGCGTTATTAGCGCAGGGCAGGCCCCTTCATATTGAAATATCAAGTTGGCATCATCAATGACCTCGCCATCAACGACAACCGTAACACCGAGATAAATACTTTTTTTGTGGGGTGCGTCGAGTGCAAGGCGCAAGAAAAACTCAGGACCGCCGCGTATTCCAATACGCAAGGGTCTGAGTTTTTCGCAGCAACGCAGCAATCGGCGTACACCACAAAAAAAGTGCGCCGGGCCGGATTCTCCGGCTTGGAACCTTCCCGACATCTCAAATTATACACTCTATGGCGGGACCTGGTTCGTTATGCTTGGCGCACGTTGCTCTTTCTGTGAACAGGGCGACTCAATTCGCCACATTTCTCGAAGAAGTTATCGGTGTCTATTTCCCCCCATCCTCCGTTTTGGTTTCCTGTTCCCCCTTACTGTTGAAGGGGCCTCTGCCTTTGATTCTTTTATACTACTCCCAGAAAAACAGAGCAAGCGGAATCGGACAGAAAGTGGGTCAGAATGACGCAACCGTTGGACAGGTCTGGAGATAAAAATGAAAATTCTTATCAAATGGGGAGAGATCACCGGGCGGGGACACGTATTTTAATAAACACGCAATTATCACAATATATTAAAGGGCGAAGTGAAAGGCAAGCACAAAACCGGATTCGCCCCGAAAAGGGCAAATCCGGCCTGAGAAATATCGTGCTCGAAGGGGGTTAGTCTTCGAAGGGATCGGCGATGAGCTGAGCCACCTTGGCGGGGTCCAGAGAGTAGATGGCAGCTTCCTGCGCGGCCAGCTCTTCGGACAGTCCCTGCAGGGCCATGGAAGCCTGATGGGTCTCCTGGCGGCCAAGGTTCTGCTCCACCACGTTCATGGCGTCATCCATGGTGTTGTCGCGAGCTTCACCCTTGCGGTCACGGATTTTCTGAATCTTCTGACTCAGATTGTCGATGTTGAAATCGAACGGCGTGGAAAGATCGGTTGCAGGCATTTTGTTCCTCCTTGATGGAATGCCCCATATAGAGCAAATCCTGTGCACAAAAAACAAAATGTAATGATTTCAGTATAAAGAAATATTAAGCAACCTAAATGATCAGGACGCATTTTCCCGTTTATTCAGTTTTTTCCGAACCGGAACGAAAAAGAAAGTGCCCAATACGGCCAGAAAAAAGACCACATAAGCCACGGTGAAGACCCATGGCTCGAAGTCGTGGAACAGGAGCCGCCCGACCCAATGGGCGATGAACCCCTGCCCGTCACCGGGGCCGTCTTGCCCCACGGCACGGCGCAGGGTGGCCTCCCAGATGGTCAGGGGACAGAGCTTCCCGGCAAGGGCTTCGAGCACCACGAATCCCATCAATCCGGCGTGGGTATAGCGAAACCAAGGGGCGCGGACGAACTTCCAGCCGCGCCACGCGCCGAGCCAGATCACGGGCAGGCCGTATGTCAGGAAAATGGCGATACAGAAGTGCAGGACCAGAATGACATCGGCGAGGAGAATCATCTGGCCGTCAGTCATCTACTTGTTCCCTTCCAGTTCGCGCAGATAACGGTCCAGACCGTTCACGTAATCCTCACCCATCTCCAGATATCCGATGTTGTGATCGCCACGCAGCTCCAGAAACGATTTGGGGCCGGGGTAGCTCTCGTAGAGCTTTGCGCCGATCGCATAGGGGACGATCTCGTCCTCCTGCGAATGGGCGAAGAGGGCGGGGATGTTTACCTGCTGGAGCACCGCCGCGCTGTTGTAGCGATAGCGGGCCAACTGACGTACGGGCAGCCATGGATACATGTAGGCGCCCATGTCCGGCACCGAAGTGAAGGTGGACTCGAAGATCGCGCCCGCCGGAGTGACGCCTTCGCGCGTCAGCTCGCTGACCAGTTCCGCAGCCACGGCACCGCCCAGTGAACGACCGAACAACACTACGGTGGCGGGATCGATGCCCTTTTCCTCAGTCAGCCACTCCCATGCGGCCCATGTGTCGGCGCGGGTCGCCTTTTCCGAGGGCGAGCCTTCGCTCTGGCCGTAGCCGGAGTAGTCGTGAATGAGCACGGACAGGCCGAGCTGGTGGAAGATGCGGAAGGTTTCCAGACGATGGGAAATGTTGCCGGCGTTGCCATGACAGAAGAGCACGGTGAAGCGCGGGTTCTCGTGGGGCAGCCACCAGGCATGAATGCGCTGGCCGAGACCGTTTTTGAGGTTCACTTCCTCATAGGTGAGGCCGATGTCGGCGGGCGTGGCCACCAACTCCTTGCGCGGCACGAAAAGCATCTTGCGCTGGTTGAAATACACCCAGGCAGCCACGGCGACGTAGCAGAGGCAGGCCGCACCGATAATTTTGATCGCGGTATCCATAACCAGGGTTATACACACCACTTTACCTTTTGTGGACCCCTTCCCATTCGCTTCCTGTTGATCTAATGTGCCGGTCATGAATATCGCAGGCGTCATACTGGCAGGTGGATTGGGCACACGCATGGGGCATACTAAGAAGGCGCTCCTCGACATTGGTGGCGAGACCATCATCGAACGGCTGCTGGCCGTATACCGCCCGATCTTTCCCGAGATCGTCATCGCCGCGCGTGAGCCCGGGGATTTTGAAGAGCACAACCTGCCCGTGGCTCTTGATCGTTTTGAGGCGCGCAGCTCCCTTACCGGTATCCACGCCGGGCTCGACGCCATCAACGCCACCCACGGTTTTTTCGCAGCCTGCGATGCACCCTTTCTCCAGCCCGGCCTCATCGAACGATTGCTGGCCCAGGTGACTCCCGAGGACGACGTGGTCATTCCCTTGAAAGAGGACGGCTACCGCGAGCCGCTCTGCGCAGTGTACTCAAAGCGGTGCCTTGAGCACATCGCAGCCCAGTTGGAGCGCGAGGATTTCAAGATCATCCGCTTCTTCGAGCATGTGCGCGTCAAAGAGGTGCCTGTGAGTCAGCTGCAGGACGGTGATCCGCAGTTCCTGTCGTTCTACAACGTGAACCGTCCCGAGGAATTGGAACGGGCACGCGAGATGGCCGCCGAACTGGGGCTGTAGCCGTTACTCCCCCGGAAAGTAGTGGGTGCTCAGGGTCTCCATGACCTCATAGTGCGTCACTTGGTGGTCCGGCTTGATGCCGAAATCCTTTCCCTGTGGGCATGGCTGCGTGTTTTTGTACTCTTCTCCCTTGAACAGGACCATGGATTCCATGGAGTCCCAATAGGTTAACAACGTAATTTCGACGCAGTCGTCCAGCTCGCGCTGCAGCACTTGCGTGCCGCGGCAACTGCATGTCCGTTGCGTATCTCTCACTCCGGTTTCGAACAGATGTTCCACGAATGCGTCCAGTGTCTCCTTGGAACACCGGCACCGCCATTCTCTTGCTATCATTATTTCTCTCTCCATATAGTCAAAACGATAATTAAGAGACGTACTTTATTTTTCCTGTCTTGGCGAGTGGTTGAATTTAGAGAATCATAGTAGCGGATGATAACTATTCCGTGGTATGTGCCATCTATGAATAGACGAACATGCGTATCCCTCTTGCTGTTGCTGGTCGTGACAATGCTCGCGGCCTGTGGTTCCGAACCTCTGCCCACCGTGGAAAAACGTGGGGCGTACACCCCTGAATCCACAGTTGTGGCCGAGCTGGCCGAACTGCCGCGTCTGCATGAAGCGGTGGGAACGGTCAAGGCGCGCACTGACATCCGCGTGGAAGCGCAGGTGACAGGGCGTGTGCTCAAGGTCATGGTGCGTCCGGGGGACAAGGTCGCGGCAGGGCAGGAGCTGTTGATACTGGACAGCCGTGCGTCCAAGACGCGGCTTGAGCGTTCCAAGCAGGCCAGTCAGTCTGCCGCGTCCATGGTGGCGCGGGCCAAGGACGGTCTGAGCGGGGCCAAGGCGGATTTCGACAAGATGGAATCCACCTATCGACGTATGAAGCAGCTCCACGATCAGAAGGTCGTAACTGCTGAAGAGGTGGAGCAGGCCGAGTCCGCCTACTTGCAGGCCCAGTCGAGGCTGGGGCAGGCCAAGCAGGGGCTGGCCGCTGTACAGGCACAGGCGCGTGAAGCCTCCGAGGTGGTGCAGGAAGCCGAGATCGGCCTCGGCTACACAGTGATCACAGCGCAGGAAGACGGCGAGGTGGCAAGGCGTTTGGCCGAGCCGGGCGATCTGGCCTTTCCGGGCAAGGAACTGCTTACCTTGCAGACCGGCGCCAGCCTGCGTCTGGAAGCTATGGTCCGCGAGTCTCTCATAGGGCGGGTGCGCATCGGCGATATGCTGGGCGTGGTCGTGACTGCGCTGGGCGGCGACGAGCCCATCTCCGGCGTGGTGGACGAGATCGAGCCGCTGGCTGATCCCGTGACCCGTTCCTTTCTGGTGAAGGTGCGTCTGCCAGAGGTCCCCGGCCTCTATCCCGGCATGTTTGGGCGACTGGAGGTGCCCCTTGGCGAGCGTCAGTCCGTGCTGATCCCCGAGGCGGCCGTTACCCGCGTCGGACAGTTGGAGACCGTCATGGTCAAGACTGATTCGGGCTGGGAATCAGCCTATGTTCGCTCCGGTGAATCCCATGGCGACAAGGTCGAGGTTCTGTCGGGTTTATCCGGCGGCGAGACCGTGGGCATCGGCATGAAGGCGGAGGCCGAATAGATGAGCTCCGTTTCCCCTGATTCAGGCCGCACCACTGGTGTGCTGCCGTCTATTGTTCGATTTTTTCTGACGTCACAGATGTCGGTCATCCTTGCGTTGGCCGCCTTGCTCCTCGGCATCGCCGCCATTCTGGTGACGCCGCGCGAAGAGGAGCCGCAGATCGTGGTGCCCATGGCCGATGTGCTGGTGCAGGTGCCGGGTGCCTCTGCCGAAGAGGTGGAAAAGCTCGTGACCACGCCGCTGGAGCGGTTGCTGTGGCAGATCGACGGCGTGGAGTACGTCTATTCCACTTCGCGCAAGGATATGACCACCGTGACCGTGCGCTTCTTCGTGGGCGAAGACCGCGAGGATTCGCTCATCAAGTTGCACAACACCATCCTCAAGAATCAGGATCTGGCCCCGGCCATTGTGGCGGGTTGGGTGGTCAAACCGGTGGAGATCGACGATGTTCCCATCGTGGCCCTGACCGTTCACGCGGACCACGGATTTGAAGACCGCTACACCGATTTTGATCTGCGCCGCATGGCCGAAGAATTATTCCACCGATTGGCCGAGGTGGAGGATGTATCCCGCGTCTCCCTGCACTCGGGCCGCAGCCGCGAGGTGCGGGCGGAGATCAGCCCGGACCGTCTGGCCGGGTTCAATGTTTCGCCGCTGGAAGTCTACACCGCCCTCAAGGGTGCTGATCGTTCCCTGACCGCGGGCGATTTCGTGTCCGGCGACCGACAGACCGCGGTGGTGAGTCAGGCCTTCCTGCTCTCGGCACACGATGCCGCCTCGCTGGTGGTGGGGGTGTTCGACGGCAAGCCCGTCTACCTGCGCGATGTGGCTGACATCATGGATGGCCCGGAGGAACCCACTTCCTATTCCCGCATCGGGTTCTCGGATGTCTATCTGGCCAAGATCGGGCAGGAGGACGCCAGCCCGTCGCGGCCTGCCGTGACCATCGGTATTTCCAAGAAGAAGGGCGTCAACGCCGTTGCCGTGGCCGAGGCCGTGGTCAACCGCGTGAAAGAGCTGGAGCGCGACGTGCTGCCCGAGGGAGTCACCGTCACCGTGACCCGTAACTACGGCGAGACCGCACAGGCCAAGGTCAACGAACTGCTCTCGTCCCTTCTGTTTGCCATCATTACCGTAGTGGCGCTCCTCGCCTTTGCCCTTGGCTGGCGCGAGGCCCTGGTGGTGGCGCTGGCTGTGCCCATGTCCTTTTCGCTGGCCCTGTTCGTGAACTATCTGTTCGGCTATACCATCAACCGGGTGACGCTGTTCGCCCTGATCCTGTCGCTGGGCCTTGTGGTGGATGACCCCATCACCAATGTGGACAATATCCAGCGGCATATCCGTATGGGCATCAAGGGGCCGCTCGATGCGACCCTCGACGCCGTCAAAGAGGTGTTGCCCCCGGTCATCATGTCCACGCTGGCCATCATCGTTTCGTTCACGCCGCTCTTCTTCATCACCGGCATGATGGGGCCGTACATGGCGCCCATGGCTGCCAATGTGCCGCTGACCGTGACCTTCTCCACCGTGGCCGCCCTGACCGTGGTGCCGTGGATGGCCTATCTGCTGCTTAAAAACCGTGCGCCGCAGGTCGCCGAGACATCTCCGGAAAAGAACGGTGCGGGCGTGAACAAGCGACTGCTCGCCGTGTACGAAAAGGCCATTACTCCGTTCCTCGGTGCGCCGCGCAATCGCCGTCTGCTCCTGCTGGGCATCGTGGCAGGCCTTGGCCTCTGTGCTGGGTTGGTACTCATGCGGTTGGTGCCGCTCAAGATGTTGCCGTTCGACAACAAGAACGAGCTGCAACTGCTGGTGGATATGGATGAAGGCACTACGCTGGAGCGTATGGACCGGACCCTGCGCGAGTTCGAGACCTTCCTGCGCACCGTGCCGGAAGTGACCAACTACATCACCTATGCGGGCGAGCCCTCGCCCATGGATTTCAACGGCATGGTCCGTCACTATTATTGGCGTGACATGCCCAATCTCGCTGACATCCGCATCAATCTGGCGGATAAGTCTGAGCGAGACATGCAGTCCCACGCCATCGGGTTGCGCCTCCGCAACGAGCTGCACGCCATTGCCGAGCGCAACGGGGCCAAGCTCAAACTCATCGAAACGCCTCCCGGTCCGCCGGTCATCGCTACGTTGACCACCGAGATTTACGGGCGGCCCACACTGCCGTATGCCGCCCTCATCGACGGGGCAAAGCATGTGGAGTCCCTCATGGCTGTGAGGCACGGTCTGGTGGATATCGACGACTCCGCAGAAGCGGACCGTATGATGGTCGACTATGTGCTCGACAAGGAGAAGGCGGCCCTGCACGGCGTCACAGCCGCCGATGTGGTGGAGACGTTGCGCCTTGCGCTCTCGGGCGCTGCGCCTGCCACGGTGCATCTGCCACGCGAGCGTCAGCCGCTTCCTGTGCGAATGGTGTTGCCCATCGCCCTGCGAACCGGGCCGGATACCCTTGGCGAGTTGCGCATGAAGAGCGCCACCGGAGCCATGGTGCCGCTGGCCGAGTTGGGGACGTTCATAGAGATTCCCGCAGAGCAGCCCATCTATCACAAGAACCTCAAGCGCGTGGCCTATGTCTTTGCAGACACCGCAGGTATCCCGCCCGGCGAGGCCGTGCTTGATCTGCAATCCGAACTGAAGACCGATCTCATGCCACCCGGCACCGAGGCCGAATGGGCGGGCGAGGGTGAATGGAAGATTACCCTCGACGTGTTCCGCGATCTTGGGCTCGCCAATGCCGCAGCCCTGACCGGCATTTTCATCCTGCTGGTGGCCGAGACCGGCTCCTTCATCATGCCGCTGTTGATCATGTCCGCCATTCCGCTGACGCTGCTCGGCATCATGCCCGGCTTCTGGCTGTTGAATCTCATCGCAGGTGACACAGTGGGAGGCTTCGGCGATCCGGTGTTCTTCACCGCCACCTCCATGATCGGCATGATCGCGCTGGGCGGTATCGTCATCCGCAACTCGCTGGTGCTCATCGATTTCATCCAAAGCGAGGTGAAGAACGGCATGCCGCTCAAGGATGCCATTGTCCGTTCAGGCGCGGTGCGCATGCGGCCCATCGTGTTGACGGCGCTGACGACTGCGTTGGGCGCGTGGCCCATTACCTTGGACCCGATCTTCTCAGGCTTGGCCTGGGCATTGATTTTTGGGTTGGTTGCGTCGACGTTGTTTACGTTGGTGGTGGTGCCGAGTGGGTATTATGCGTTGTATGGGGATGAATGATTAGGGTGAAAATCAAATAAGGAGGCGGCTTATCAGCCGCGATTTGATGAAGAGGCTTTCGGCCCTGAAGGCCGACTTCTTTTTGTCTTGCGCGACAAAAATGAAGCAAAAAACGCGCTTTCGTGGAGTGGCCGCCTTGTGATTCGTCGGCAAGAATCTGATCCAAGCTGGCAGCTTTTTGCTTGTGATGCTTCGCTGCGCTACGCCACAATCAAAACAATTCGCTGCCTACCGCTTGGTCAGTTTCTAAGCCGCTTGAATCAAGGGCTGGTGCATGTCTTCGTCTGTACGAACGAAGTTGACGACCGCCCTTTGTATCTCTCTTTACAAAACATACGAAGACCGGGCTTAGCATTAAACCCCATCGTGTGTAGAAGCTGACCAGATTGTTAGCCGTCAAGAACGTGCAGCTAACGGCAGCGACAAGTCGCGCAGCACGCTTCAAGGCTGACTATCTGGATCAGATTCTAGCCCGAAGGGGTAGCGGGGATATCAAAAGCCGCGTTTCTTTGGTTCTTTCTTGGGGCGGCTCAGCCAAGAAAGAACCGCCGTCCGCGCAGGACGCCCCCGGCAGGGATAGGTCAATAAAAATGCCGCCCAAAAGGCGGCCTTCCTTATTTCTTCTCTTCTTTTCGAAAAGAGTTACCTCAAATACCCCACCTGTTGCCAATCAATGCCCAGCAACTCGGCACCCATTCGATCAATCTCCAATCCATCAACACCAGCCAAAACCTTGCCGATCGGTGGCTGGCAAGTTGCCCCGCCGAGGTGATAGTCAGCCATGCCGACGCTGGCGTCCATGAGGGTGAAATGCGGGGTGACGTAGCGGTTCAAATCCTTGATGGCCCCGTGCATGCGACCGTGGAAGGCGGACTTCTTCCAACTGCCGCCGACCTGATAGTGGGCGGGTGGCGGGAAGCCCATCATGTTTTTGAGGGTGCCGGTGATGGTGGCGAGGGAATGCGCCTTGAGCACCGGGAGAGATACAATGCAGTGGGTGAAGGCGACCTCGGGCAACCATATCTCCGGGAAGACCGAGCAGTCGGGGTTGGACTTCTGCACCAACGGCGCGTGGTTGAGATCGAGCAACTCCACGCCGTATTCGGCGGCCATATCCACGTAGCCCAGCGCAGCGAAAATTTCGTACGTCTCCTGTGTGGCGGAGCCGCAGCCCTCGGCCACCACAATGGGAGCGTCGGTGTGTTCGCGGATCGCCTCGATGGTGGCGGCTGTGAAGTCCGGGCTGGTCGTGATGGGGAACGGCTGTGCCGTCACCAGATTGGGCTTGAGCAGGATGGCGTCGAACCCGGCAATTACGGACGGGCCGTCGGCAGCAAGGAAGGCCTCGCGTACCGAGGCCTTGCATTCAGTGAAATCAATGACTGCGACCATGAGGAATCCTAGACCGGCAGCCCCTTGGCGCGGCGATCCTCTTTCATCTTTTCCAGCAGTTCATCAGGGATGTGCAGGGCGCCCTTGCCCTTGCCGAGGCTGATCTTGGGCTTGACCGCGCCGTGGAAATCCGAGCCGCCGCTGACCAGCAGGCCGAGGCGTTCAGCCATTTCCCTGTAGGCCTTGGTGTCGGAGTCGCTGTGTTCGGAGTAGATGACCTCCATGCCGTCGAGGCCCAACTTTTGGAGATCCTTCACCAACTTTTCGGTGTCGGCCATGTTCAGGCCCAGTGCGAACGGGTGGGCCAGAATAGAGGTGGCGCCGATCTCGTTCAGGATGCCCAGCGCCTTCTCAGGCATGAGCTTGCGTTTGGGCACATACGCGCGGCCGTTGTCGCCGAGCCACACCTTGAAGGCTTCGTTCACGGAAGAAACCACGCCGAGGGAAACCATCTCCTGCGCGAAATGGGGGCGGCCAATGGTGCCGCCAGCGCGGGCGGCCACGGCTTCGTAAGTGATATTCACGCCAAGGGTGCGCAGTTTTTCCACGATTTCGTGGTTGCGGGTCTTGCGCCCTTCGATGACCCAGTCAAAGGCCTCTTTCAGCGGCTTGGGATTCGGCGGAATCCACAACGCGACCACATGCATCCAGCCTGCACCGTCAGGAGATTCAAGGCTCAGTTCGCAGCCGGGAATGACTTCCACGCCGAGGCGTTCGCCCGCGGCCATGGCTTCCTCCACGCCGGAAAAAGTGTCGTGGTCGGTCAGGGCAATGGCTTTCAGGCCCACTTCCTTGGCGTGTTCAATCAATTCGGTGGGGCTCATGGTGCCGTCCGAGGCCGTGGAGTGGGTGTGCAGATCGATACTCATATTATAGTTTGTCCCTTGAGGTTGATTTCATGGTGGTGTGCGATACACTGGGGATGGTGAAATGTGTAACAGGTGAGCACGAGGCAGGTAAAGCTCCATGCGTGATTCTTTGTATTTCATACTCCTGGTGGACGACAGTCCAAACTACCGGGCGCTGCTCAGTCACTATCTGGGCGATCTCCAATGCGAGATTACCGAGGCGCGAGACGGCGAAGAGGCCGTGGAATTGTTTGCCGAAAAGAATTTCGACCTGATCATTATGGATATCATCATGCCGCTTATGGACGGGGTCGATGCTATCCGCGCCATTCGCAAGCTGGAGCGGGAGCAGAGAAGAAATCCCGTGCCCATTCTGGCTCTGTCCGGCGAGAGTTCCCTTGAGAACCGCGTTGATTCCATGGGGGCCGGGGCGGACCGGATGCTGACCAAGATCGTTGACGAGGCGGGAGCCGTGGCCACCGTGCGCGAGATGCTGGGGATTGCCCTGCCCGCGTGACATGTGCACTGCATAGTTGCCACGCCGCCGGGAGATGTGTACTTTCCCGGCATCCAAAGGAGGAATTCATGGCTCTGAACAGAGAACTACTCAAACTGCTCGCCTGCCCCAAATGCAAGGGTAAGCTCAACGTCGTTCGTGGCGGTAAAGGTCTGTCCTGTCCCGAGTGTGCGGTTGTCTACCCGGTGAAGGATGACATCCCCATCATGCTGGTGGACCAGGCCATCCCTGAAAAGGAGTGGACCGGCTCCAAATAGGTCGAACCATATACCGACTTTTTCTTGCTCCGCATCCGTATTTCGGGTGCGGAGCAAATTTTTTTCCACAGGTGGTCTTGACGTTAAAAAAAGCGTGCCTATTCTCTGGTCAACGAGAGAAAAAAGGAGGTCCATCTATGGTTATCGATTTTAATACGCTTTACAAATTCCCATCTCGCTTTGACAGAGTGTTCGAAGAGTTTTTCAAGTCACCGATGGGCGACGATCGCCGACTGGCATACCCTCCGCTCAACTTGAGCAATGACGAGGACAACATTTATGTACGGGCCGAAGTCCCCGGCGTAGCCCTCGAAGACATGGAATTGACCCTCACGGACAAGACTCTTGTCCTCAAGGGTGAACGCTCCGCACCTGAAGGAAAATACTATCGTCAGGAACGTCCCGGCGGCGTTTTCCACAGAGTTATAAACATTGGTGTGCCCGTTGATCGTGACAGCGTCACCGCCACCATAACCGACGGTGTTCTGACCGTGACCCTGCCCAAGGCAGCCGAAGTCAAGCCCCGCAACATCGCCATCGACGTGGCCTAAGGAGGTATCCAATGAGCGAACTTGTCAAAACCGAAGAACGCAATTTGACCCGGTACCGTCCCGCCACCGATATCCTCGAACGTGAGGACGGATTTTACATCTTCATGGATTTGCCCGGTGTGAAACGTGAAAACATGAGCATCGATCTGCAGGAAGGCGAGCTTGTCGTCACCGGACGCACTTCTCTGGCCCCTTCCGAGGACGAGCATTTCGTGGAGATGCAGTTTGGCGACTGCGAATACGTGCGCTCCATCGCCATTTCCGACATCGTGGATCGCGAGCGCATCAAGGCCAACCTCGACAACGGCGTGCTGGAACTGCACTTGCCCAAGGTCGAAAAGGTTCAGCCCAAGAAAATTGAGATTATACAGGGGTAGCCATTCAGCCCCTGTTTGCCATCACCTGAAGGGAGGCCCGACAGCATTGTGTTGTCGGGCCTTTCTTTTTTTATCCTCACAAGCCTTACGGTGTCAGGGGAAAGGTCGAAGAGCTTACAGCCCCCGCATCCATTCGGGCGTCAGGCCGCGGTCGCCTGCCAGTGCGGCGTCGATCTCTGCCAGCGCCTTGTCCTTGCCGCTGGGGATACGGACCTTGAGGGGCAGGTAGTTGGAGGCGTGGTTGGCGAGAAAGAGCCCCTTGGTGAGATTGAGTCCGGCGAGCATTTCGCGGATTTCGAGGAGCATGCCGCGGGCATCGGGCAGCACGAACTCACCGCGCTCGTATTGGTCGTGGAGCGGGGTGTCGGGCACGAGCATGAGGGAGAGGGCGCCGATCTGTTCGGGGTCCATCTCGGACAGGGCGCGGGCCGTGGCGCGGGCGTGTTCCATGGAGCGCTCCTCGCCGCCGAGGCCGTTGATGACCGTGACGTTGAGCTTGAATCCCGCCTGTCGGGCGCGGCGGCCCTGCTCAATGATGGCCGCGGAGTCGCCGTGCTTGTTCATGGCCTTGAGGATGGTGTCGTCGCCGGATTCGAGGCCCATGTAGAGGATGCCGATACCGGCGTCCCGGAGTTCGGCCAGCTCTTCATCGGTTTTGGATTTCAGGCTCTTGGCGCTGGCGTAGGTGCCTACTCGCAGCACCCACGGGAGGTGCTCCCGGATGTCGGCCAGTATTTCGAGCAGGCGGGCCTGCGGCAGGATGAGCGCATCGCCGTCGCAGAGAAACAGGCGGCGTTGGCGGCGGCAGTGTTTGGCCGCGAAGAGAATATCCTTGTGGACGATCTCGGGCGATTTGATGCCAAACCGCTTGTCCGTGTATGCCCCACAGAACGAGCACTTGTTGTGGGAGCAGCCGAGGGTGACCTGGAGCAGAATGCTGTGGGCCTCGCTTGGGGGCCGGATGATGTTGCCTTCGTAATCCATGGAGGGAACATATCACCCGGGCTTTCGGATGGGAACCCGGCAGAGAAAGCGAGGCTCGGTCGTGTCATGGAAATAATTGCTCAAAAGAATGGCATTTTCTAATCCATATTAACGAAGTATTGTGCTATGAGTAGATAAGAACGCCACGCAATGCTGGGTTGCAACTGCTTGAAAACGTTATTTTGAATTGGACACTGCCTGCTGCCTATGTCGGATAAGCTGAATAAAAGTACTACCAGATCTTATGTCTCCATCGATGAGACGTCGCGCGCCCTGTTGGATTCGGCCGTCGAATCCTCATTCGTCATGGACGTCAATGGCCACATCCTTGCCGCCAATAAGGCTGCGGCGTTACTGATGGGGCTGAAGTCCGTCGAGGAATTGGAAAACCACGATGTGTACTCCTTTTTGCCGGAGGACGTGGCCGCAATCAGACGGGAGAAGGTGCAGGACGCCATCGAAAAGAGGGCTTCTGTCCGCTTTGAAGAAGAGGTGGACGACCGCAATCTGGTGCACTCCATCGTGCCGGTCTTCAACCCATGGGGCGACGTGGTCCGGCTGGCCGTATCCACCCTTGATCTGACCGAGTTGCGCAAGTCCGATGAGGATTTGCGTCGCGAGCAGCAGCGTCAGATTTTCTTCATGGAATCTCTGCCCGGTATTGTCTACCACCTGTATCCGGACAAGAGCATCCGGTACGCCAACAGATATTTCCGTAAGTATTTCGGCAGCCCCAAGGGCAAGAATTGCAAGGAAGCCCTGGAGTGCTCCAAGTCTGACTGCAACGCCTGTCCGCCCATGGCCGCCATGGAACAGGACCGGGCCGTGGAGTGGGACTGGACCGACAGCAAGGGCCGGACCTTCCATTTGCAGTGCAGCCCCATGACCGACTCGGCCGGCGAGCGCATGATCATGGTGCTCGGTATCGACATCACGGCCAGAAAGAGGGCTGAGGATGATCTGCAAAAGGCGCACGACAGATTGGAAGACCGTGTTCGTCAGCGCACCAAGGAGCTGGAAAAGGCCAACTCCGAGCTGACCAACAAGTCCATGCGGCTGGTTTCGGCCATGAAGAAGGCGGACGCGGCTACCCGCGCCAAGTCGGCGTTTCTGGCCAACATGAGCCATGAAATCCGCACCCCGCTCAATGCGGTGCTCGGCATGACCGAGCTCGCCCTGCGTTCCGTCAACGAGAGCAAGCGCACCAATTATCTCCAGCGGGTCATGCAGGCGGGCAACTCCCTCCTGTCCGTCATCAACGACATCCTTGATTTCTCCAAGATCGAGGCGCGCAAGCTCACGCTGGAGAAGATCGACTTCGACCTGCGCAAGACACTGGATTCCGCCATGGACATTCACCGTACGCAGACGTCGGACAAGTCGCTCTTCCTCGATAATTCCATTGCCGACGACGTGCCCAATGTACTGGTTGGCGACCCCTACCGGCTCAAGCAGGTGCTCATCAATCTGGTGTCCAACGCGGTCAAGTTCACGGAACAGGGCGGCGTGTCCATCGATATCTCTCTGGTTTCCGCCCCACCCAAGCCCAAGAAGGGTGATGAGGTGGTGCTGGAATTCGCTGTCACCGATACCGGTGTCGGTATTCCCAAGGATAAGCAGAAGGCGATCTTCAAGTCCTTCTTGCAGGCCGACGACTCCGTGACCCGCAAGCACGGCGGCACCGGACTAGGGTTGTCCATCTGTACGCTGCTGGTCGAGTTGATGCAGGGCCGCCTCCGCATCGCCAGCGAAGAGGGCAAGGGCAGCACTTTCGCCTTTACCGCCAAGTTCATCATTGGTGACGAAGCCAACGTTGCCCGTGATATTGAAGCGACGCTGGATCTGGAGTCCCTCGGCCTCTCCAACCTCAAGGTGCTGCTGGCCGACGACAACAAGCTCAATCTGGAGCTGGCGTCCACCCTGCTCATCGAACAGGGACACAACGTGGTCTGCGTGGAGAACGGCGCTCAGGCGCTGGAGGCCGTGAAGAAGGACCGGTTCGATATCATCCTCATGGATGTGCAGATGCCGATCATGGACGGTATATCCGCCACTCGCGCCATCCGTAATCCCAACTCCGGCGCGACGGATCCCAAGATTCCCATCGTGGCTATCACCGCCCACGCCCTCAAGGGCGACAAGGAGCGGTTCATGGAAGCGGGCATGAACGATTACATCGCCAAGCCCATTAAGATGACTGAGTTCTATTCCACGCTGGCCCGGGCGATGCACGGCGCTGACCTGTGCGGCGACGAGAAGACCGGTGCGGAAGATGCTCCCTGTGCTGTCGACAGCTTCAACCGTCAGGGCGCACTGGATATGCTCGGGGGACGAAAGGACCTGTTGACCCGCATGGATGAGATTTTTCTGCGTGACATTCCGGGAGAATTAGAGGAATTGATTTCGTATATGGCAAACCATGATTGGGAAGAGGCCAAACGTCTCGCCCACTCCATCAAGGGCTCGTCCAGAACCGTAGGCGCAGAGCGCGCCGGAGCCGTGGCCGAGCAGGTGGAATTTTTCTGTAAACAAAAAGATGTGAATTCAGCCGAAGAGGAGCTTAAAATCCTTGAAGCTGAAGTGAAAACCGCGCTACAGTATATAACTGACGATATGCAGTCATAGTGGTATTCCTACCAAGCAAGGAGCAGTAACAATGAAGACCATTCTCGTAGTTGACGATGCCCCCATGATCCGCGAACTGCTCAAGTCCGTGCTTGAGGCGGAAGGGTTCGCCGTGGTCGAGGCCGCGGACGGTGAAGAGGCTGTGCGCCTCTGTCAGGATCGTGACATCGATCTGAGTATCGTGGATATCTTCCTGCCCAAGAAGGGCGGCCTGCAGGTAATGGGCGAGCTGATCAAGGCTGACAAGTCCCACAAGTTCATCGCCATCTCCGGCGGTGAGGCCTTCAACCCCGAAGCCATCGTGGAACTGGCCAAGGTCTTCGACGTTGTCGAAACCTTCACCAAGCCCATCGACACCCGCAAGCTCGTGGAAACCGTCAAGGCTGCAGTCGGCGAATAGCACGACACGATTTTGATTGAGTAAAGAGCGAGGAAAGCCCTATGGCTTTTCTCGCTCTTTTTTTGTGTGCAGAGACTTAGTCGCCTTAACTTCATTTAGAAAATATCATAAAAGCCCTTTTGAAATTGAACCTAGTACCGGGAAGAGAGAATGAAAAAACTGTTACTCATGATATGCATTTTCCTCATTGCTTTGTGTGGTTGCGGTAATCAGCCAGCGAAAAACGGGAAAGTGAAGCCGATATACGCAATGAGTGTTGAAGATATGTTTCCTGGTGACGAGTTGGCTCAAGCACTGGCTGAAGCAGCATCTGATGGTGACATTGAGGAGATAGATGAACTGGTTTCCAAAGGGGCAAATGTCAACGCCCATCATCCTTTAGGATACACGCCCCTTGTGTGGGTTTTACAGCACCCCAACAAAAAAGGTTTCCGGCGGTTGTTGGAGCTTGGTGCTGATCCCAATTTTCAAATTGAAGGGTCAGACTTTTCCCCTCTTCATTGGGCAGTTCGAAAATGTTCTCCTACTTCGAGCAATCTAAGCCTAGATTATTTACGGATGATGTTCGAAATAGGAAATGCTGATCCCAATCTTGTAGGATTAGATAGAGGGAAGTTACCTATTGAGTGGGCATTGCTGTCAGAGCAAGAGAGGATATTCTTATACCTTGTTAGTGCTGGCGCTGATGTTGATCGTATCGTCTCTGGTGGTAGATCTGTGATCACTCGGTTGGCGGAAGTAGCCAATTATAAAATGGTTTTATATTGGCTTGAAAAAGGCATCAACTATCACCATGTATCGCCTCCTCCTCTCGACTTTTCTGTTCAATCTGTGATCGACTTAACCCTAGAGTCTCGCGTCGTTGCAGAAGATCCTAGAATTGATGGATATATGTGGCTATGGCGTGTTGTCGATTGGCTGGAAAAACGAGGCATGACATTTGAAGATTATCCCAATGCGAAAAGGCCTGCAAAACTGGACACCACGCCGATTGTGTTTGAGACTGAAGCGTCCGAAGTTCGTCTGTCGCACAGCATGTTTATCCATGAAGTCAATTTGACCTATCCTACCCCGGTTTGGGCGCAAACAGAAGAGACTGCAAACAACATAAAGACTCGCTTTAAGCAAAACGGAGGTACGATCATTTATGAGAGCCTTCCGAGAAAGGAATCAATCAAGGATTGGACCCATTTTTACAGCGTTATGGGGCTATATGCACCTGGATATTCCTTTGACACCATTCAACAGGCTGTAAAGGCGAAGATTATTCCTCAGTGCGCTGAATCCTCAACTACTCAGATTGTTGAGCAGTCAGACAATCACAAGCTTTACCTTCTCAGGTGCAACAGTTCTGAAACAGAAGGTGTGTTGTTTATTGGGAAGCATAGAAACACCTACGTTGCTGTTTATCAGGCATGGTATCCCCTTGAGGCTGGAGATATAAAAGCCAAAGTCATTGCAGACATGCAAAAAATAAAGATGGAAGACGGCTATACCGTGAAGCCCATGCCTGATGAAATTGAAGAGAAGTTGAAGCAGTAAGTATTCGAATGATAGCTTTGAAGTTCGCAAACTCTTTGTAAATTCTCTATTGAAATGAAGCTAAAAAGAACGAGCCACAAAGAGAGGGCAAGCTCAATAGAGCTTGCCCTCTTAATTTCTATTGTAAGGCTTCGGAGAGTGGTGCAGCTGCTAGACGGCGGGCTCGAGTGAACCGGAGGCGTAGCAGCGCTACGGTGAGGATTCACTCGTTGCCCGGCAACGACGCAGATGGGCCGCTATCCGGAGCCGATGCACGTGCTAGTCTACCTTGTGGTAAGCCTTGGGAGCTGCGCCGCAGATGGGACACTTCTCGGTGGCTTCGCCGTCCTGGGTGTGGCCGCAGACGGAGCAGATGTAGAACTCGGCTTCAGCGAACTTGTCGGTGTCAGCTTCGAGGGCTGCGGTGTACAGTTCGGCGTGAATTTTCTCAGCTTCGTTGGCAAAGCCGAAGTAGCGGAGGATAGCGTTTTCGCCTTCTTCTTTGGCGTCATCCATCATCTCGGGGTACATCTTTTCAAATTCGTAGGTCTCGCCGGAAATGGCGGCCTTGAGGTTCTCTTCGGTGGAACCGATGCCTTTCATGAGACGCAGGTGAGCGTGAGCGTGGATGGTTTCGGCAGCAGCGGCAGCACGGAACAGCTTGGCAACGCCGGGCTTGCCTTCGGACTCGGCTTTCTCGGCAAAAGCGAGGTATTTACGGTTAGCCTGGGATTCGCCTGCAAACGCTGCTTTCAGATTCTCAAGGGTCTTGCTCATAATGGTATCTCCTCATAGGGGTTGGTTGCGTTGTTCGGACTCTGTTTTACAGAACTCAAACAAATGATTCAAGAAAAAAATGATAATAATTACTATTTATTTATTAACCAACTAAAATCATGTAGTTTATTATTGAAAAATATAGTGAAATCACCCATTCCAACCAGCTCTATACCAGTTATATAGAAATAGATGAATCCATCGAATGGCTGAAGTGACTAATAATGGAAGGTCATGATCGAATACTCCGCACCGTGAGGCTGACCAGAGTGGTGCAGCCGCAAGGCGACGGGCACGATTCACCCGCAGGCGTAGCGGAGCTACGGTGAGGATTGAATCACGCCTAGCATACCTGAGGCATAAGATCTTGTACGGCTCGAAGACTCGCCTACAATTCACTTAACGCAGCGGATGTGCCGCTATGGACAGCCGAGTCCCATCGCACAAAAAAGAGCCGCGCTTATCCGGACGGAAAGGATGATGGTATCCGGATAAGCGCGGCTCTAACCCGCATGTTGTGGGGAGCGTGAGCTCCCGAAGAATTATACGCTGCGTGTGAAGAGCGTCAGGGCAAAAGTTGCCATGGCTGCAACAGAGGAGGCGGCAGCGGCGCTGAAGCGGCGAGTGCGGCTGTTATTGCGTCGCGGTGCTGCGGCGTGGTTGCGCTCACGCAGGGCCATCATAGCCAGTCGGGTATCGCATTCCATGCTCATGATTGTTCTCCTTTTTCCTTCACATTCAAACAGGTCGCCCTCAGGCGTTTCTCTATGACTGAACACCTACGGAACTCGTGAGCCGCAATCCAATTGTTTTGTTCGATAGACTTGTTCGGTTTTCCTGATGATGATACGATTCTCAATCAGCATGAGTGATAACGAATATAAAATCAACGTAAAAGCGGTGGGTTATGGAGCTATATCAGCTTAACACTTTTGTTATAGTAGCCGAAGAGGGGCATTTGACCCGGGCAGCAGAACGTTTGCATGCCAGCCAGCCTACGGTGAGTGCGCACATAAAATCGTTGGAAGAGGAGCTGGAAACGCGGCTGTTCATTCGTACGCCCAAGGGCATGCAGTTGACCGAGGCAGGGCTTCGGCTCAAGGCCAGGGCTGAGACCGTGTTGCAGGCAGCGCGTGAAATGAAGCTGGAGGCCCGCAACATGGGCGGCGAGCTGGTGGGTGATTTGTCGCTGGGTCTGAACACGGACGCCGAGTATCTCCGCATCGTGCCACTGCTTACTTCTTTGGGCGAGGCGCACCCCAAGATCACGCTCCAGATTCTTCAGAGTGCGAGTACCTCGGTTCAGGATGCGCTCCGCAAGGGACGTCTGGATTGCGGTTTCATCTTCGGCCCGCCGCGGCACAAGGATATCCACGCCGTGAAGTTGGAAACGACGCGTTTTTATGTGGCGGTGCCGGATGTTTGGCGTGATCGTATCCCCGGCGGAATTTCTGCCTTGGCTGATCTGCCATGGATCCTCGACCCGAGCGATAACCCGGTGCAGTCGTTGACGCGGCCGTTTTTCGAGTCGCGGGGGATCACGTTGAAGAATCCGCTGGAGGTGGATGGCGATGAGGTTATCCGAGTTTTGGTGGCAGCCGGAAAGGGCATTTCGTTCTTGCGAGAGAATGAGCTCAAGCTCGCAAACAGAATTGGGTTGGTGCATGCGTTGCCGTTTGAGGAGTTGAATATCGACCTTCATTTTGTGTGTCTTGTGCGACGAGATCAGGACCCGGTTATGCGGGCGGTTATTGATCATGTGAGGAAGGTTTGGGAGGTTGAAGGGTAGTTGTTTTTATTGAAAGGCAGGAAGAGGGTAAGGAGGCGGCTTATCAGCCGCGATTTGATTGGATGATGCGCTTTTCAAGCGCGAGAGCCGTCGCTTTGCTTCTCCATGTCCTGCGCGGACGGCGGTTCTTTCTTGGCTGAGCCGCCCCAAGAAAGAACCAAAGAAACGCGGCGTTGTGTGCTCGGCCGCCTCGTGATTCGTCGGCAAGAATCTGATCCAAGCTGGCAGCTTTCGCTTTTGCGTGCTTCCGCTGCGCTTCAGTGCAAAACCGAACGAGACGCTGCCTGCCGCTTGGTCAGCTTCTAAGCCGCTTGAATCAAGGGCTAGTTCACGTCTTCGCTTGTTGGAGTTGAGATCGGGCTGGCGCGAACATTGTTTCTATCCATCACCCCGCGATAAAATCCACAAGCCGATTTGAAAAGAACCAAGCGAAGCATGGGGTCGTTCAAATCGACTTGTGGATTTTATCGCCTATGGGATTCCAAAGGCCCTCGGCCTTTGGCGCCCGCTGCGGAAGCGGCCCAGCTGGCAAGCTGCCCGCCGGCGAGGCTTTCTTCTACTCTTCCCAAAGCTGGGGCGTCCTGATAGAGAATCGATGAGATGTGCGGAATAACCGGATTTATTGCTCCTGGCATGAGGGGAGACGGCGAAGGGCTGCTGGCCCTGTGCTCTCGCATGGGCGACAAACTGGCCCACCGCGGGCCGGACGGCGAGGGGCGGTTCGTCGAACCCGAGTTCGGCGTGGGGCTGTCTCATCGACGTCTGGCAATCCTTGACCTGAGTGATACTGGCGCACAACCCATGCAGTCGGGGGATGAGCGATTCACACTCATTCACAACGGCGAAATCTACAATTTTCTTGAACTGAAACGGGAGCTGGAAGAAACCGGCGGCCCGTTCCTGCCGTGGAAAGGCGACTCGGACACTGAAGTGATGCTGGCCGCTTTTCAGACATGGGGCGTTGAACAGGCGGTCACGAGGTTCACCGGCATGTTCGCCTTTGCTCTGTGGGATCGTGAAACGCGCACCCTGCATCTGGCCAGAGACCGGATGGGCGAGAAACCGCTGTACTATGGGCGTGCCGGAAAAGGCATGGTGTTCGGCTCGGAACTCAAGGCGCTGCGGGCGTTCCCGGGGTTTGATGCGGAACTCGATATGGAAGCCCTGTCCCAGTATCTGCGCTTCCAGTATGTGCCGGAACCGAGATCGGTCTACCGGGATGTGTTCAAACTCCAGCCCGGGCATTTGATGTCTATTAGGGCCGATGCGCCGCACAACTTTGAGCCGAAGCCATATTGGACTTTGCGCGATGCCGTGAACCGGGCCATCAGTGATCCGTTCACCGGAAGCGAGGCCGATGCGGCGAGTGAGCTGGAACGGCTCCTGCGCGACGTGGTGCGTAACCAGATGCTGTCGGACGTGCCGCTGGGATCACTTCTGTCGGGCGGCATTGATTCGTCGCTGGTGACCGCATTGATGCAGGCGGAATCGGATCGGCCGGTGAAGAGCTTCACCATTGGTTTTGCGGACAAGGCGTATGATGAATCGTCTGACGCGAAACGGGTGGCCGAACATATCGGCACCGAACACACCGAGCTGTTCGTCACGCCGGAGCATGTGCTTGATCTGGTGGAGAAACTGCCGGAGCTGTACGACGAACCCTTTGCCGATGCTTCCATGCTACCCACCCATCTGGTGGCGGCGCTGACGCGCGAGCATGTGACGGTCTGCCTGAGCGGCGATGGTGGCGATGAGACCTTTGCGGGCTACAACAGACACTTCTGGGCGCCGACCATCTGGAACAAATTGCAGGGCGTGCCGCGAGGACTTCGCGGCGCAGCCGGACAGGCGGCCATGGCTGTCTCGCCCGGTGGATACGACACAATTTTCAATGCCGTGGGGCATCTGTTGCCCAAGGCCGCGCAGGTGCGTACGCCGGGCCACAAGGTCCACAAACTGGCCGATGTGCTGGGCGTGGAATCGCGCGAGGCATTGTACAAGCGGCTCTGCTCTACATGGCCCGAGCCTTCGATGCTGCTGAACGCGGCCGAGCCGGATACGGTCATTGATCGGCCCGAGGCGTGGCCGGGGCTGGGCGATTACACCCGCTGGATGCAGTATCAGGACACCCTGACCTACCTGCCCGGCGATATCCTCCATAAGGTGGACCGGGCATGCATGGGCGTGTCGCTGGAATCGCGCGCGCCGTATCTGGATCACCGGGTCATCGAGTTCGCGTGGCGGCTGCCGCTGTCCATGCTGCTCAAGGGCGGGGAGGGCAAACGCATTCTCCGTTCCATACTCTACAAGCATGTGCCGCGTGAGCTGGTGGAACGCCCCAAGATGGGATTCGGCGTGCCCATCGACGCATGGCTGCGTGGGCCTCTCAGAGAATGGGCCGAAAGCCTGCTGGCTCCCGAGCGGCTGCGCAAGCAGGGACTCTTCGATCAGACCGTGGTCGCACGACAGCTTGCCGATCACCTCTCCGGTAAACGGGACAATCAATACAGAATCTGGAACATGCTCATGTTCCAGGCGTGGTTCGACAAGTGGATGTAGCCGGGGTGTGCGCTTAGCGCATGTCCACGGTGATGCCTTCGTTGACGTAGAAGATCAGGTCGTACTTGTCCTGAAGTCGCTCGATGATGGTTTCCATGGAGCTGTCGCCGAGGTCTTCCACCTGAATGTAGGTGTTGCGGTGGCCGCCGTCGTTGGCCGTGAAGACCGAGGAAAAGGTGATGCCCAGATCGCGAAGGTCACACAGCAGCCCGGCGAGTGGGCCGGGACGTGCGTCGAGACGGAAAGCAAGCTGGGTGCCGGTGTGCTTGGACCCGGTGGCCGCCGTCAGGAAGCGGAGCACGTCGGCCTGAGTGATGATGCCGGTGAGTTCGCCGTCGTCCACCACGGGTACGCCGCCGATCTTGTACTTGACCAATAGCTCGGCCACTTCATTGATGGCAGAGTTTGAGGAAACCGTGATGGGGTCCATGGTCATGATGTCGCTGGCAGTGAGCGTGTAGAGTCCGCCGCCCTTGTGGGTCACGGCGTCGCCGGGGATGAACTTGGAGGGCATGGCGTCGCGGATGTCGCGGTCGGAGACGATGCCCACAAGATGTCCGGAACTGTCGATGACAGGAAACTGGCGAATGTTCTTTTCGTGAAGGATTTCAGCCGCATCCATGACCGAAGAGTTTACCCCGAGGGATATGACGTTTTTCGTCATCCAATCTCTGACCAGCATCCTGCTCCACCTTTGTTTTCACCTCGCCACCGGATATGATTGCGGGTTCTGACGTTGTAGTCGTTAGCCGGATAAAATGCAATGGGCAGTGGGATTATAGAACAGGACTATAGTGTCTTGGCTCGCTTCTTCACGACCTCGACCAGCGCCTCGAACATGGGGCGCAGTTCGGCCACCTGAGGAGCCACCTCGTCATAGGTTTTGGTGTAGCACTGCTTCTCCAACTCACGGGAGCGGTACACCAGATCCATGGCCAGCACATGGCTGGAGAGGTTGGTGATGGAGTGCAGGACCGTGCCGATGACCCTGAGTTCGCGCTTTTTCAGGCTGGCGTCGAGCTTGTCGAGTTTTTCGGCCGCTTCGATAAGGAAGAGTTCCAGAATGTCCTTGAGCAACACGGTGTTCCCTTCAAACCGATCCACAAGGGCTTCCATGTCGAGCGTGATGCCAGCGCCGTCTGCCGCTACTTTTTCGCGGGCGACCTGCGATGCTTTGGGTGTTGTGGTCTGGACCTTGGACGGCTTGCGGCTCTCCATGGCGCGTGCGATGGCGGCGGAGAGTGCCTTCATGTCCACGGGTTTGGATACATAGTCGTCCATGCCCGCTTCGAGCATCCGGTCCCTGTCGCCTGTCATGGCGTAGGCGGTCAGGGCGATGATGGGGATGTTGTTGTCGAACAATTTGCCATCAGACTTGCGGATCGCATCGGTGGCCTCCAGCCCGCCCATCTCCGGCATCTGGATGTCCATGAGGATCAGGTCGAACTTGTTGCTCTGGTCCGTGAGGGCGTCCAGTACCTCGAGCCCGTTTCCGGCCACTGTGACCTTGTGCCCGAACATGGTCAGGAAGTGAGTGAGGAACTTCTGGTTGAGCGGGTTATCCTCGGCCAGCAGCAGGTTGAGGTGCAGTGTCTGCGGGGCGACTGGTGCGGCCTTTTCCATTTTGGCGCCCTCGGCGGAGATGCCGAACCACGCGGAGAAGGAGAAGGTGCTGCCTCGTCCGGGCTCGCTCTCCACGCCAATCTCGCCGCCCATCATGTCCACCAGTTCGCGGCAGATGGAGAGGCCGAGGCCGGTGCCCTGATGCTTCTTTCGGGTGGAGCTGTCAGCCTGTGTGAAGCTGTCGAAGATGTCGTCCAGCTTGTCGGCTGGGATGCCTTCGCCGGTATCGCGGACCGTGAAGAGCAGGGAGACCTTGTCTTCCTGTCGTTCGGCCACTTCCACCTTTAGCTCGATGAGGCCGCGCTCGGTAAATTTGAGGGCGTTGCCCACGAGGTTGACCAGAATCTGGGCCAGCCTGTCCGGGTCGCCGTGCACGTTATCCGGCACGTCATCGGCAAAGGAGTGGAGAAAGACGATGTTCTTCTGATCGGCCAGCGGGCCGAATGGACGGATACAGGTCTCCACGGCAGAGCGGAACTCGAAGTCTATGGGGGAGAGCTCCATCTTGTCCGCTTCGATCTTGGAAATATCGAGGATGTCGTTGACCACCGACAGCAGTGAGCGGGCTGCGTCGCGGATCATGTCCATATGCTCGCGCTGCTCGGGGCTGAGGCCCGTGGTGATGGTCATCTCGGTCATGCCGAGGATGCCGCTGATGGGGGTGCGGATTTCGTGGCTCATGTTGGCCAGGAAGCGGCTCTTGGCCTTGCTTGCTTCGAGTGCCAGTGTCTTGGCTTCTTCTGCGGACCGGTTGGCCTCCTTGAGTTGGTACTCCATGTGGCCGCGAAGGATGGCGGAGCCGAGCATGTCGGCCAGCATTGTCATGGACTCGATTTCGGTGGGGGGCCAGTTGCGTTCGCCCCGGTGGTCGGAAAGGCCGATGAAACCCCACCACTGGTTGCCAACGAATACGGGGACCATCATGATAGCCTTGGTGCCGATTTTTTCGAAGAACTGCCGCTCTTCGGTTTGGAAGTCGCTGATGTTGCCCGCAATCACCTTGCGGCCGATGAGTACGGACCGCCAGCGGGAGTATACCTCGAAGGTCTGCTCCTGCACTGCCGAATGGTCGATGAGCGATTGAATCCCCGGGGCAGCCCATTCATAGACCATGGAGACGGGCGCGGTTCTGGCTCTCCCTTCATGTTTGCGGAAAATATAGATGCGGGTGACGTCTGCGGCCTTGCCCAGCGCTTCGAGTGACGCGTCCATGCCTGATTCCCAGTCGGAATCGCGCAGGAAGCGGTTGGCAAATTTGCCCACCACTTGAAGGATGGCGTCCCGGCGCAGGAGGAACTCTTCGAATTCGCGTTCCGGGGTCACGTCGCGGACCATGCCGTAGGCGCGGATGCGCTTGCCTGCGGCGTCCACCTCCACACGTCGATGGACGTGGAGATGGCGGATCTCTTCGTTGGCGGTCTCTACCCGGTATTCGAAATCCAGCGGCCAGCCCTGCTCAAGAGTTGCCTTGTTGGCCTGATCGTACACGCCGAGATCATCGGGATGAACGAAGCGACGGATGCTCAGAAAATCTTCGGTCAGATAGCCCTCATCACCAAGGATGCGACGCATGCCGCCGGACCACTCGGTCTTGCCGTCCTCGTCCATTTCCCAGTACCCGATGCGGGCGGTCTCCTCCAGCCAATCCACCATGGACCGCTCCCGGTGCAGGGTGTCCCGCATCTGTGCATGACGCAGAAGGATGCGGATGCTGTTGGAGGTACACTTTTCGGCCATTACGGAAGGCGAGAGCACATCAAAGGCGCCGGCCTCGAACGCGGCCACCTCTTCCTTGTCCGTGCATTTGCGCAGCAGGACGACTTGAACCAAGTGCTCCCGTTTGATGCGAAGCAGGGCGCGTTCCCAGGAACTGTCCTTTTCGTCGGGCATCAGGAAGACCATGTCGAAATCCCCGCTCTCCAGACGGCGGACGCCGCGCGAGACTTCGGCGTATCGGGCCAGCGTAAATTCGCTGTCGCCCAACATGCCTGTCAGTATCAGTTCATCTGTCTGTTTTCCCGCCAAAATCAGTATTCGCAACTATCCGTCTCCGTATTCATATCGGCTCGCCCGCGACAGGGGGGTGATCCATTTGTATATCACTATCCCCACTTTTCGGGAAGGACAACCGTGTTAGAGTATATTTCTTCCATGATGCGCTGGAGAGATATCGTACCATGATCGTCTGAAATGACAATCAGTTAAGTGTGAGATGCCACTTGCATTCTATTGTGCCCGGGTTTACATGGGTACTAGGATCGGATTTCCCGGTCCGTGGACGTCCAAGCACGAGGGATGCGATGAACGGTTTGGCAGACAGCGATATCCTTGGCCTCCTCATGGGGGCGACACTGGCCGTGAAAATGGTGATGATCTTCCTGGGCTGCATGTCCCTGTGGAGTTGGGCCATTATCTTTTTTAAATTCGTGACCATCCGGTCGGCCCGGTCCAAGGTGCTCAAGGGGTATGACACCTTCATGCAGGCCGAAGACCTGTCCAGCGGTCTCAAGGCACTGGACGGCAAGGGCTCGTCCCCGCTGGCGCGGGTCTCGTCTCTTGCGGTCAAGGAATTTCGATTGCTGGAGAAGGCGGAGGTCAATCAGGAGCGCAAACGCCTGCTGGTCAAGGACACCCTGCGCCGCGTGTTAAAGCAGGCCATCTCCAAGGAGATGCGAAGCCTGACGCGCAACCTGCCGTTTCTGGCGACCTGTGCCAATGCTGCGCCGTTCATCGGTCTGTTCGGCACGGTCTGGGGCATCATGCACTCCTTCCACTCCATCGGTCTGGCCCAGTCCGCCGCCTTGGCCACCGTGGCCCCGGGTATCTCCGAGGCCCTTATTGCCACGGCCATCGGCCTGCTGGTCGCCATTCCGGCCACCATCTTCTACAACTATTTTCTTGGTCGCCTGAACGAAGTGGAATCCGGCATGGTCGATTTCGCCGGTGCCTTCCTCAACCGGGCCGAGCGCGAGATCGCCTGGTCCACCAAGGGCGACAGGTAGGTCGTCATGGCTATCAAGACTGGCGGTGGTTTTCTCAATGAGATCAACGTGACGCCCTTTGTGGACGTCATGCTGGTGTTGCTCATCATCTTCATGGTCACGGCTCCGCTGATGACACAGGGGGTGGAAGTGGATCTGCCCACCACCCGCACGGTCAAGAATCTGCCGCAGGATTCCGAGCACCTGATCCTGTCCATCAAGGCGGACGGCAACATGTTTCTCGACGAGTATCAGGTGGGCCTGGATGAACTTCAGCCGCACTTGAAACGGTTGGTGGCCAAGCAGAAGAAACAGCTCTTCCTGCGTGCCGACAAGTCGGTCCCATACGGCACGGTGGTGCAGGTCATGGGCGAGATCAAGGGCGCGGGTATCGACCGTCTCGGCATCGTGGCCGAGCAGGAACCCGACAAGAAATAGCCACGGAGTGTCATGCGGTATATCAGTTGGCTTCTTTCCTTTCTCCTGCACGCCACGATCATCGTGGTGTTGCTTCAGACTATTCATCTGGAGCCCTTTGACTTGCGGGAGATCATGGAAGTGGAGCTGACCGATGTGGAGCCGCCCGAAGAAATCATCCAGCCCATGCCCTTGCTTCCGCCGCCTGCGCCGGAACCGCAGCAAGTGGCCGAGCCCATCCCGGCCGATGCCGTGGTAGCCCCTGCGCCGCTGGAGATGGATAAGACCATCGTGCTGGACGACTCCCCGCCGCCTCCTCCGGAACCAGCCGCACCCGAACCGGAACCCGCGCCGGAGATCGAGCCGGACGTGGTGGAGATCAGCCCGGTCAAGGTGGAGAAAGCCGAGGAGGAGCCCAAGCCCAATCGCATTATCGTGCGCAAGGACGACACCATCGTGCACCGGGGCCATGAGGCCCGGTTCGGTCGTTCCATGATGGCGGACTACTACTCCTATGAGGCAACGGAATTTTCCGGTCAGTTCACCACCCGCGACGACCGCACCATCTCCATCATTGATGCGCGCAACACCAAGTATGGCCGCTTCCTGATCTATGACTCCAAGAACAAGACCCTGCGCCGTCTCAAGCAGGTCTTCAAGTACGTCTTCACCATCGGTCCTTCCCTGTACGAAGACGAGCCCGTGACCGGGTCCGTTACCTTTCTCGCCAAAAATGACCGCATCGAACGGTTCATTCTCCAGACCGATGACGACCGTCTCGCTCATTATCCACGCAAGGTGCATGTGCGCGAGGAGGAGAAAACTTTTCCCACACCCAATGGCGAGCGGGTCGCCTATCTGTCCCTGCCGCCCTTTGGCGAGGACCATGCCGGCGTGGTGTTTATTCACGGCAACCGCTGCGTTGACCCCGGCCTGATTCAGGGGTTCACCCGTGCCCTGTCCGGCCGGAAACTCGCCTCCCTCGCCTTTGCCGCACGGGGTTGCGAAGATGAGTCCGGCGAACCCGAGGCCGAGTCTCTGCTCGTGCAGGATACGGTGTCTGCCATGGATTATTTTGCCTCGCTCAGCCAACTGCGCTCGGGCAAGGCCGGCCTGTGGGGCAATGGCCCCGGCGTTCCCGTGGTCCTTGAGGCAGCCGCGCATCCTGGCAAGCGTCACCCTGCCTTCGCGGTCTGCCTGCTCGATGATGCCCTGTCTCCCGATGCCGTGCCCGACAAGAAGACCCTCGCAGCTCTCGATGTTCCCGTGCTCTGGCTCATCACCGGTCACGAACCTGCCAAGTGGAAGCCGCTTATCGCCCAACTCGAAGATCTGCGCGATAACGGCAAGCGTCCATTCTCCATCGTGGTGGCTCCGCTCAAGGCAAGCAAGGATGTGCTGCAGGCCGCTGGAGCGCAGGTGGGCTGGGTGGAGAACGTGACCGAAGATCATGCCCGATTGGCCGTGTCATGGATTCGCGCCTTGGAGTAACGGCAGGGGAGAAACATACAGAGTGTCGCGGTATCAGCAACTTCCCATTGAGGGGGGATTGGGGTATGTTCGCTTTCCTTTTATATCCTCCCGCGAACTGGCCGCGGTCTAACCGGTAGAAATGTAGTGACGAATACTCCTGACGAAATGCAATGGCCCGATGAGGGGCCCACCGCAGCAGAGTTGCCGCCGCACCTGTTCAAGCAGGTGGTGGAGGCCTCGGGCGTTCCCATGGCCATCCGAAGGCCGGACCTGTGGCCCATCTACTCCAATCAGGCGTTTCTGGATCTGTACGGCTATACTCTGGCGGAAGTGCGGGCCCAAAAGCCGCGAAAAATGCTGCTGGAAGAGACCTGGGCCCTATATCGCAATACGGTGATTCCCTGCATGGAGGTGGGCCGAAGCTGGGAAGGGGACTACGTCATCCGTTGCAAGAACGGGCGGTTGCGCTCCATCTGGGGTCACTTTGATCCTGTGATGGATGAATCGGGCAAGCTCACCCACGTTATCTCCATCATGCGCGATGACTCGGCCTCTCAGCGACTGCGTAAGGCACTGCAGCAGACCGAGCGGCATCTGAATTTTCTGGCGGACAATACCAGTGACTGCCTGTTCCGCCTGCGCACCACGGATGGCCGGTACGATTACATCAGTTCGGCCATGGAGAGCATCACTGGATACAAACCGCAGGAATTTTACGAGAATCCCAACCTCTTCAAGAATATCGCCCCGGCTTCATGGCTGCCGACTCTGGAGATGTGGTGGCAAGAAATGCTGGAAGGGAATACCCGGTATGAGTACACGTCTCCCTTGTATCACAAGGACGGCTCCCTGAAGTGGATCAGCCAGCGCATCACGCTGGTGCAGGATGACTATGGCACTCCGGCCGCTGTCGAAGGCATTATCACCGACGTGACCCAGCAGCGTGTCACCGAGGATGCCCTCCGCGAGAGTGAGAGTCGCTATCGGTTGATCGTCGAGACATTGGATGACGTCATTTGGACCGCGGACAACGACCTGCAATACACCTACGTAAGTCCGGCGGTGGAGAAGCTCACCGGTTTCACGCCTGAAGAGTACATGACAATGGATCTGGCAGACACCATGAAGCCGGAGTCCATGACGATCATAAAAGAGATGATTGCTAGGCGGACAGATGCCGAGGCCCAATCCGACGGTGGCAACGATTATACCAATCGATTCGAGGCCGAGGCCATCTGCAAAGACGGGTTCACTATCTGGACCGAAACCCTGACCCGCCGACTGTACGGGCCGGACGACGAGAAACTCGGCTACCTCGGTATTACCCGCGACATCACCCCGAGGCGTGAGGCGGCGCTGGCCATCCAGAAGAACGAGGATCGTTATCGTACTCTGTTCGAGGATTCCCCCATCTCGTTGTGGGAGGAAGACCTGACCCGGCTTAAGGTCTATTTTGATGATCTCAGGGCTTCAGGCGTCACCGATTTTCGTCAATATTTCTATGACAATCCCGAAGCGCTGGGTAAATGCGCGACTTTGGTGGACGTGGTGTCCGTGAATAAGGCCACGTTGGACCTGCTCCGCGCAAGGGATCAGGAAGAGCTTTTGGGCAATCTTGACAAGGTGCTGACCGAGAGCTCCATGGCCGCCTTTACCGAGGAGATGATACTGTTGGCCTCCGGCGGTTGCGAGTACTGCGGGGAGATTACCCATCGCACTTTGGAAGGCGACGTTATCTGGGTTGTGGTCAATTTCTCGGTGCCGCCCGAATATCAGGACTCACTGTCACGCGTCATCGTTTCGCTCATTGACGTTACGCCCCGCAAGCGAGCCGAGCAGGCATTGATGGAGTCCGAAGAGCGCTACCGTGTTGTGGTGGAAAACGCGCAGGAAGGCGTTGTGGTCGTGCGTGACGAGAAGGTGCTCTTCGCCAACGAGGCCATGACCGAAATCCTCGGTTATTCGGCTGAGGAGTTGGAAAATTTCACCCCGTTTGAGTTGGTGCATCCCGATGACCGGTCATTTATCGTGAAGCAGTTCTCCGACTTTCTGGCGGGCAAGCGCAACGAAGGCTTTGCCTCTGCCCGGACGCTCACCAAACTGGGGGAGACGCGTTGGGTCACCTTCAGCCTCAAGCCCATCATGTGGGGCGGCGAAAAGGCGTACATGGAGATTCTCACTGACATCACGTCGCACAAGGTGCTGGAAGAGGAACTTCTTCTGGCCCACGCCGAGATGGAAGACAGGGTTGCCCGGCGTACGGCCGAGCTCTCCGAAGCCAACATCCGCCTGACTGACGAGGTCGGCGAACGTCGAAGGGCGCAGAATCAGATTCTGTCCCTCACACAGCAGTTGCTTCGCATTCAGGAAGATGAGCGCCAGCGAATTTCCCGCGACCTGCATGACAACATCGCGCAGGATTTGTCCTCCATCATATTGAACATGGAGACATTGTTTGATCACGATACAGAGGTCGATCCCGCTGTGGCCGAGCGCGCCCGGGCCGTCACCGATATAGTGCAGGGCGCGGTCCAGTCCGTTCGTGATATTGCCTATGGACTGCGGCCTCCTGCGTTGGATCAGCTCGGGTTGACTCTCGCGCTGGAGCGACACTGTGCAGACGTATCGCGTCGATCCGGAGTTGATGTTGACTTTTTCACGGCGGGTATGGAAAATCTAACGTTCGATTTTGATACGGAAATCAATATTTACCGTATGATTCAGGAGGCGCTCGGCAACGTGGCAAGGCATGCCGAGGCGAGCAAAGTGGCCGTACGTATGGTCAAGAGCCATCCGGATCTTCTCATCAGGATCGCGGATAACGGCAAGGGCTTTGATGTGGACGAGCGGCTGGAACAGGTCGCGGAAGAGCGCCGCATGGGGCTGCGCAGCATGGAAGAGAGAGCACGCCTGGTCGGCGGCTCAATGGAAATAGAATCCCGGTTGGGAACAGGTACACGCATAATTTTCAAGATTCCCACCATCGGGGCCAGGAGGCAGTAATCGCATGGAACTCATCATTGTCGACGACCATCCACTATTCAGGGAAGGGCTCAAGACTATCGTCAAGCGCGACGCCAACTACAGCGTGGTTGCCGAGGCTGGCAACGGCAAGGAAGGCATTGAGCTCGGCAAGAAGCTCCGCCCCGATATCATGCTGGTGGATATCTCCATGCCCGGCAAAAACGGCATCCAGATGATCCGAGAACTCAAGGATGCGGTGCCCGAGACCAAGTTCATCATCATTTCCATGCACTCCGAGGCCGACTACATCGTGGAGGCCTTCCGCGCCGGTGCCACCGGTTACATGATCAAGGAATCTGCCGCCTCCAACCTCATCAAGGGGCTGGAAACCGTAGCCAAGGGCGAGCTTTTTCTCGACTCCGCCCTGTCGCAGGAAGTCGTGTTCAAGCTGCTCCAGTCCAAGGGCGGCGGGAGCGACAGTCCACAGGACCCCTATTCCACCCTCACCTCCCGCGAGCAGGAGGTCATGCGCATGCTGGCCGAAGGGCTCACCACCAAGGAAGTGGCGGCCCAGCTCTACATCAGTCCCAAGACCGTGGAGAACCACCGCACCAATCTCATGAAGAAGCTCGGCCTGCAGAGCACGGTGGAGTTGATCCGCTACGCTGCGCGTCTCGGCCTCATCGATCTCGATACCTGGGCCATCTGATCATGCCCTGACTCTTGTGTCTGAATTCGCTTCATCCCTTTGCCGGGGTGAGTGGATTCAGAGCGCCCTTATAGGAATTGTTTACATTATCATTCCCTTGCACAGGGATTTGAGGTAGGAATTTTCTTGTACGATTATTCCTGTCGTATTTTTTCATGCTCTACCATGAGGTTCGCACATGTTTGATAATGTCAGTCTGAAATGGAAAGTCCTTATTCTGGCCATTCTTGGCCCCGTGATCATCGCAATTGTTCTGGATATTCAGCAGGTCATGAATATCAGAGAGGCCAGTCACGAGGATGTCATTCATCAAAGCCGCGCCGTGATCCTCATGGCCGAAGCGGCTCGTGATGAGATGGGGAAGAAGCTCGGTATGGGCGTCATCAGACCCTTTGAGCAGATCGATAACAGAGAGGCGTTGGTAGAAGCTGTTCCCATCATCACTGCCATCAACATGGCGCAGCGAAACGCCAAGGAACTGGATTATGAGTTCCGGGTTCCAAAGGTTTCACCGCGTAATCCCAAGAATACTCCCACCGAATTTGAGCTTGGTGTCATCAAGGAGATCAAGGAAAAGGATCTCAAAGAAAAGATCATCATCGAGGATGATCGGATTCTGTATTTCCGTCCCATCAAGCTGACCAAGGATTGTCTGTATTGTCATGGTGATCCCAAGGGCGCCAAAGATCCCGTGGGCGGCACCAAGGAAGGCTGGAAGGAAGGCGAAATTCACGGCGTTTTCGAAATTGTCGCTTCCTTGGATACAGCTAATGCCAAGATCCAAAGCGCCGAAATATTCACCGCCATCGAGGCCTTGGTCATCGTGATCGTCATTGCGTTTGCCTCCTGGTTCCTCGTGAACATCGTCATCGTTTCTCCGCTGTTCCGCATCCGCAGCTTTGCCCAGTCCGTCGCCGAGGGAGACCTCGACGCCGAGCCCGAAGGCAAGTTCTCTGCAGAGCTGGGCGTAGTCAAGGAAGCCATCTCCAAGATGGTTGCCAACCTCAAGGAAAAGATGCTCGAGGCCGCCAATCAGAAGGAACAGGCCGAAGCCGCCAAGGGCGAGGCCGAAAAGGCCATGGACGAGGCCAAGGAACAGGAAGCCAAGGCCAACGAACTGCTTACCAAGATGCAGCGCGTTGCAGGCGAGGCTTCCCTCATCGCCGAGCAGGTCACCAGCGCAGCCGATGAGCTCTCCTCGCAGGCAGATCAGGTGTCCAGCGGTGCCGAGGTGCAGCGTGAGCGTACTGCTCAGACCGCCACGGCAATGGAAGAGATGAACGCCACAGTCCTCGAAGTCGCCAAGAACTCTGCCAACTCCGCTTCCTCGGCCCAGCAGGCCAAGGATCAGGCACAGGAAGGCGCCCGTATCGTCACCGACGTTATCGCCGCCATCAGCGAGGTTCAGCAGCTGACCGTCACCCTCAAGAGTTCCATGGATGAACTCGGGTCCCAGACCACCGACATCGGTCAGATCATGAACGTCATTGAGGACATCGCCGACCAGACCAACCTCCTCGCGCTCAACGCCGCCATCGAGGCAGCCCGCGCCGGTGAGGCTGGCCGCGGCTTCGCGGTTGTCGCCGATGAGGTTCGCAAGCTCGCCGAAAAGACCATGGACGCCACCAAGCAGGTAGGCACCGCCATCCAGACCATTCAGGACGGCGCCTCCTCCAACATTCGTTCCGTGGACACCGCAGCAACAGCGGTCGAACGCGCCACCGGCCTCGCCAACCAGTCCGGTGAAGCCCTTGGCCACATCGTCGAGTTCGCAGACGAAACCTCCGGTCAGGTGCAGTCCATCGCCACCGCCGCCGAAGAACAGTCCGCTGCCAGCGAGGAAATCAACCAGGCCGTCGACGACATCAACATGATCGCCTCCGAGACCGCGCAGGGCATGAACCAGTCCGCCGAAGCCATCACCGAGCTCGCCAGACTGTCCAACGAACTTCGCGTTCTCATCGACGAGATGAACGAAAGTTAGGCGACCCCCAACATAAAAAGCAAAAGCCCCGGCTCACGATGAGCCGGGGCTTTTTTGTGCTCCCTACAGCCCCTTCCGGGGGACCAGGGCGCTGCCCTGGACCCGCCAAAGGCCGAGGGCCTTTGGAATCCCATAGGCGATAAATGCCGACAACCATCTGAACGAACCAACGCTCCGCTAGGTTCTTTTCAGATGGTTGTCGGCATTTATCGCGGGTTGATGGATAAGAAAACTGTTCGCGCCAGCCCGATCTCAACTCCAACAAGCGAAGACGTGAACCAGCCCTTGATTCAAGCGGCTTAGAAGCTGACCAAGCGGCAGGCAGCGTCTCGTTCGGTTTTGCACTGAAGCGCAGCGGAAGTACGCAAAAGCGAAAGCTGCCAGCTTGGATCAGATTCTTGCCAACGAATCACGAAGCGGAGAGCCCCGAAAAGCCGCGCTTTTTTTGTTCTTTTTTGGGGCGGCTCAGCCAGCCTCAGCCGTTGCCAAGTCTTCGAGGCTTACGGATGAGGACAGCAGAGATAAAAAGAACCGCCGTCCGCGCAGGACATGGAGGAGCAAAGCGACGGCTTTTGCGCTTGAAAAGCGCATGCCGTAAATTAATCGCGGCTGATAAGCCGCTTCCACTTCTGCCTTTCCTCTTCTAATCCAGATTATCCATATCCCATGGCGTACGAATAAACATACCCGGCTTGATATCCGGATGATCACAAATCAACGTCGCCTTCTGTCCCGGATGACTCACCTCAAGTCCCTGTCCGAGATCATTCTCCACGCCATAATCCTCACTGGACAGACGCGGGCGATGCATGCCGGGAATCATCAACTCCATGTCATTGGAGGTGGTCCAGCGGGATTTGGTCTGGATGAACCACTTGCCGTCGTCGAGCTTCTCGAGCACGCGGGCAAGGACCGGGCGCTTCTCGCCTTCGCCGGGAGGCATGGCAATGGCGCCGGTACGACTGGGATCAAAGAAGCCGGTGGTCAGGGGCCGGGTGGCGGCGTTGACCAGCTCGGAAAGATATTTCTCGGGCTTGAATTGGCCTTTGGGAATGTCGTTGAGGGCGGTCTTGTAGGCGTCCACTACCTGCGCAAGGTAGGCGGAACTCTTGGTGCGGCCTTCCAGCTTGATGGATGCCACCTTCATGCGGGAGAACCACTCGATGTAGTGGAGCAGGCAGAGATCCTGCGCTGCGAAAATCTTGGTCCAGCCCTTTTCTTCGTGGCCCATAGTCAGGGCCGGGTCAGCCATTTCGCGGGTCGACCCATCGTTGCCGAGGGGCTCGAAGGTGAAATCTTCGCCACCTTCAAAGGTAAATTCTTCTTCGCCCTTTTCAATGTCGTAATCACGCATCTCCCAGAGCGGCTTGCCCGGACGGGTGCGTTCCTCGAATGATACGGAGGTGGGGCGGTATTCGTAGCGACAGGGGTGAGAGCACTCGCCGAGGTTGCCGGGGCGGTCATTGAGCAGGGCGGACATGTAGCAGCGACCGGAGACGGCCATGCACTGTGCGCCGTGGACAAAAACTTCCAGCTCCATGTTGGGCATCTGCTTGCGGGCGATGGCGAGCATCTCCATGAGCTCCTGACTGCGCAGTTCGCGGGCCACGTTGACGCGCTTGGCACCGCATTCGCGCCAGAAACGGATGGATTCGGAGTTGGAGGTGTTGGCCTGTGTGGAGACGTGAAGGTCCACCTCGGGCAGTTCACGACGCATCAGCCGGATCACGCCGGGATCAGCGGCGATGACAGCATCGGGTTTCAATTCCCCAAGCGTTTCTATATACTTGCGAACCGTGGGCATCATGGACTCGCGCGGGTACACGTTGAGGGTGAAGTAGACCTTCACTCCGGCAGCGTGCGCCAGTTCAATTCCCTTTTTCAGGTTCTCGTAGGAAAAGCCGCTTGCGCCTGCGCGCAGGTTCAGGCTGTCGCCGCCCAGATAGACGGCGTCCGCGCCATACAGGACGGCGGTTTCCAATTTTTCCATGTCCCCGGCAGGGGCCAGCAGTTCCGGTATGAATCCAGTCGTTGTCATGTGTCTCTCTTTAGCCGCAGTTGCGACGATGCCACGCTACAACAATCCGCTTCGGTTCGCCAGTCGCTTATATTTGGCTAATTGCCCCGGCTTCCGATAGAGGGACCTCACGGAGTTAAGCATAATTTGCCGTTATTGATTTCATTACTCGTCCATAACGTGTTAGGTTGTAATCATGTCTAATCACGCCCTTGAAAATGCTGCCAAAGTGCTTCGTGAATCCCGCTGTACCATCGCCTTTACGGGTGCGGGAATCTCTGTGGAGTCAGGAATCCCGCCGTTTCGCGGACCGGGAGGAGTCTGGTCCAAGTATGATCCGGCCATGTTTGAAAAACATTATTTCAAACGTCATCCGGATGAGGTCTGGCCGCTCCTGAAGAAAATATTCTATGACATGATCGGAAAGGCTGAGCCCAATCCCGCGCATTATGCCCTGTCAGAATTGGAAGACCATGGCAAGCTGGCTGGGATCATCACCCAGAATATCGACGGCCTTCATCAGCAGGCCGGGTCTCAACAGGTTTACGAATACCACGGCTCCACCCGCAGGATGCAGTGCATGGACTGCCGCTTGTACTTCGATAGTCCCACGATCTCTCTGGATCGCCTGCCTCCGCCATGTCCGGCTTGTGGCGGGCTGCTCAAACCCGACTTTGTCTTCTTCGGTGAAGGCGTTTCCTCGGATGTGCATTACGAAGCCACAGCCCTCGCCAAGCAGGCCGACGTCTGCCTTATCGTGGGGACCGGCGGCGAAGTCATGCCTGCCGGGCGCATCCCCTACATAGTCAAAAATCGTGGGGGAACCCTCATCGAGATCAACCTCTACGACACGGGCTATTCATACAGCACCAGCGATTACTATCTCCAAGGAAAAGCCGGAACGCGCCTTCCTGAACTGGTGCGTGAAGTCCTGGGCTAGAAACTATCCCAAAAAATGAGCCCCCCATGTAGATAGCACGCTACATGGGGGGCTTGAGAAAACTCCGTAATCAAGAGCACCGTAGGTCCGGTCGGTGCGGCTTACGGAGGTGTTCTATCAACGGGGAAATATCTAATCGAGAGGCCCGGTGCGGGGCAGGAGAGGAGCCCCGCACCGGGTGAGTGTGCGTGTGTGCGCTAGCTGGTCATGCGTTTGACCGGGCGGCCGAGCTTGGCCAGGAACTGCTTCCTGGACATGGGGCCCTTCTGGATGGAAGAGGCGTCGGCGGACAGCATCTCGTAATAACTGTCTGGATCGGTCTGAACGAGGTAGATGACACGAACGTCGTCGGCATCCACAAGCTCAGCGTTGGGCCACTTCTCTTGCGCCTTGGTCAGGGCCTCTTCTGCGAGGGCCATCATCTCTTCGCGGTCACCAAAGTTCATGGTGCCGGTCGGACAACTAAGTACGCAAGCGGGCTTCATGCCGGCTTTGACACGGTCGATGCACATGTCGCATTTCATGACACGGCCGGTATCCTTGTCGTACCGCGGGATGTCGTAAGGACAGGAAGCCTGGAAGGAATCCGGATCCTTTTCCTTTGCGGTCAACTCGGTGTAGACGACGGCGCCGGTTTCTTCATCGTGAACGATGGCACCGGGAACGGTCATGGCGTCGAGACACGGCGGTTCGACGCAGTGACGGCACTGTTCCGGGAAGAACAGCCATTCGAGTCTGCCGTCTACTTCCACTTCATTGAAGCGGACCAGTCGGATTGTCTTGCCGGAGAGGTCCTTGGGATTCTGATGGGATCCCCAGTTCTCGGTCTTCTCGGCAGGGAGTTTTTTCCATTGCTTGCAGGCAATCTGGCAACCACGGCAGGCAGTACACTTGGTCAGGTCTACGAAGAATGTCTTACTCATTTTTCAATCCTCCTTTACATCTTCTTGACGTTGACCATGAACGCCTTGGTTTCGGGAATACCCGTATTCGGGTCGCCTACGGACGGGGTCAGGATGTTGGAGGAGTCGCCGCCATCCTTGGGCCATGTCCAGCCAAAGTGCCAGGGCAGGCCGACCTGATGGACGGTGGTACCCTGAACGGTGAAGGGCTTGAGGCGCTTGGTGACGATGGCGATGGCCCAGATGGAGCCACGCACGGAGTCAATCATGACCTTTTCGCCGTTTTCAATACCCCTGAGTTCTGCCAGTTCCGGGCTCATTTCCACGAAGACCTGAGGCTCGGCTTCAGTCAGCCAGCCCTGGTTACGGGTCATGACGCCGGTCTGCCAGTGCTCGGTGACACGGTAGGTGGTGCCAACGAAGGGGAACTTGGGATCACATACGGCCTTCTTCTCTGCATCGAAGGAAATGGCCGTGGGGTTGTGGAGCGTACCGGAGAAGGGGTGCTCCTTAACGGGGCATTCCAGCGGCTCGTAGTACTCAGGCAGCGGACCGTCTGCGCGGCCGGGACCGTACAGCTGGCCGAAGCCGTGCTTGCGCATGATGAAGGCGTGCTTGGTGCCGGGAGCCCAGCCACCATCGGGCACGTCGCCCTTCCACTTGGTCTTGCCGCCAGTCCACTGGATAACCGGCTTTTCCGGGTTCCAGGCATTACCCTGAAGGTCGACGGATGCGCGGTTGTAGAGGATGCGGCGGTTGACGGGCCAACACCATGAGAAGTTCGGATACAGACCGATCTTGGCCTGTTCCGGGGTCTGGGCGAGGCTGCGGCGAGCGGCCATGTTGCCCTTCTCGGTGTAGGAGTTGCAGTACAGCCAATTACCGGAGCAGGTGGAACCGTCGTCCTGCAGGTAAGCGAAGCTGGGTACCAGTTCACCGGCGGAGAACTTCTTGCCCTTGACGGTGGTGTCGCGGGTGAAGAAACCGTTGATGAGCTTGGCGGTCTTGTGTGCATCGAACACGCCGTTGGTGGCGATGCCGTTCCAACTCAGACGGGTGATCGGGTCGGGATAGACGCCGCCGTCCTTTTTGTACAGATGCTGAATTTCTTTCATCAGCTCGTACATGAGGTCGCCGTCCGGGAGGTGGACTTCGGGGTTCGGTGCATCCGGACCCTTGTAGCGCCACTGCATCCAGCGACCGGAGTTGGTGACCGAGCCTTCCTTCTCGATGGAGACTGCGCAAGGCAGGAAGAAGACTTCTGTCTTGATCGACTTGGGATCCATGTCCGGACCTTCCCAGAACCAACCGGTTTCATTGGGGAAGATGTTGACGTTGACCAGCCAGTCGAGCTTGGACAGGGCGCGGCGGTTCTTGTTGGCGTTGGCGCCGGAACAAGCCGGGTTCATGCCCCAGGCGAACAGGCCCTTGAACTGGCCTTTGTCCATCTTGTCGAACAGGGTCAGCCATGCGTATTCGCTGGCGGCGCCGCTGTCGAGGCGAGGCAGATAGTTGTAGGCGACCTTCGGGTCGTCATCCATCCACATGGACTTGATCAGGGAGGCGGAATACTTCGGGTAGTTCTGCCACCAGTTCGCGGACATGGGATCGTTGGATTTCGGAGTGTAGGCTGCATTGTATTCTGCGAAGGTCTGCTGGGAGGCCTTGGGCGTCTTCAGATAACCGGGCAGAATGTGGAACAGCAGGCAGTGGTCAGTGGAGCCCTGAACATTGGACTCGCCGCGCAGTGCGTTAACACCGCCACCGGCAATACCGATGTTACCGAGCAGCAACTGGATCATGGCCATGGCGCGGATGTTCTGCACACCGACGGTATGCTGGGTCCAGCCCATTGCGTACATGATGGTACCGGCCTTGTCGGCCTTACCGGTCGCTGAGAATGCGTCGTACAGTTTGACCAACTCTTCCTTGCTCATGCCGGACATGGAGGAAACGTCGTCAAGGTTGTAGCGCTCGTAGTGCTTCTTGAGCATCTGATAGACGCACTTGGGATCTTTGAGAGAGGTGTCACGCTTGGGAACGCCCTTGGAGTCCATGGCGAATGCCCAATTGGACTTGTCGTAGGTCTTGGTCTTCGGGTCGTAACCGGCGAAGAGGCCGTCGTTGAAGGCGTACTTGTCACCGACGATAAAGGAGGCGTTGGTGTAGTTGACCACGTAATCCTTGAAGATAAGGTCGTTGTCGAGGATGTACTTGATCAGGCCACCGAGGACGGCAATATCGGCACCGGAGCGGATTCCGGCCCACATATCGGCTTTTGCCGAGGTCCTGGTGTAGCGGGGGTCGACGTGGATCAGGGTTGCGCCCTTTTCCTGTGCCTTGGTCACCCATTTGAAGGAAATGGGATGGTTTTCGGCAGCGTTACTGCCCATTATAAGAATGCAATCAGAGTTCTGGAGATCGATCCAGTGATTGGTCATCGCGCCGCGTCCGAACGACTCTGCCAGAGCCGCAACAGTTGCGCTGTGTCAGATACGCGCCTGGTGCTCAATATAGACCAGGCCGAGGCTGCGGAGCATGGTCTGGTAAGCCCAGCACTCCTCGTTATCGAGAGCGGCGGAACCGAGGGAGGCGATGCCATCACAACGGTTGACCGTTTCACCGCGCTTGTTGATGCGGGTGAAGGTTTCATCACGGGTCTTCTTGACGCGTTCAGCGATCATTTCCAGTGCTTTGTGCAGGGAAATCTTCTTGAATTTGGTGGAGTAGGGTGCGCGGTAAAGCACGGAATCCGGGCGGCGATCATTTTCGGCGAGTTGCCAGATGGATGCGCCCTTGGCACAGAGTGCGCCTTCGTTGATGGGATGGTCCGGGTCACCTTCGACGTTTACAGCCTTCATGTCCTTGAGGGATGTGTTGACGACGAGGCCGCAACCCACTGCACAGTAGCAGCAGATGGTGGTGGTTTGTTTGCTCCACTTGGGCGACATGGCCTGCACGCGATCTGCCATCTGACTCTTCGCTGCGGTACAGCCCAGTCCCAGTCCACCAAACGCCGTTGCTACGGCCGCGGTGGCGGAGAGCTTGAGGAAGTTCCTTCGGTTGGTATGCATTCGACCTCCTGAATGTTTGCCGCGGGTCAGCGCCCACGGATCTCGCGGCCCAAAGCCACGAGCAAGGAATAACCGCTCAGCTGCCTCGTTACACCCGGTACCGGCATCTCGATGTAGCGCCACCCTTCAAAGCCTAGGTAGGTGATGGTCATCGAATCTGCCGCGTCCCGGACAGTGTCCATGGAAAATCCCAGCCCGGCAAAGGGCATGGTATCCTTGGCGGCAGCCATTCTTTGGATGTTTTTGAAGCGCATAAACAGTACCTCTCCTAGTTCTTCTGTTATCCCTTTATGGAGGAGTCGTGTCTCATCTTCAAAAAAAGAAGTCTTCAACTACCTTTCACACACGGTTAAATTGCCATGTTTTCGGTAACACGTTGTTTTATAGAACATTGTGTTATGTCAAAATGGACATAAATTGATTTCTTTACCATGGTTTGGCACTAAAAGGCCGTAAAATTATCCAAAAACGTCACATTTTGTGCCGATAATGATGGAAATGATTGGATATTTGGACGCGCTCACGGCAGTGCGTCAGTCGTCGGCAGGGAGAAAGTGCGCGAATTGTTGCGCTAGAGGGGGAGAAGGGGACTTCTTCTATATGTATTGGGCTAACCGGCCAAGACCTGTTCCACGACCTTGATCTTCGTCAGCAAGTCGTCATCCAGCACTTTCTGCTCCTTTTGGGCGGCCTCAAGCAATTCTTCATGAGTGTGCATGGTCTGCATCTTGTACTTGTTGCCAAGGGCGTTGCCTTCTTCCTGCATGGAGGTGTGGGAGGCCATGCCGGTGCGCTTCTTGTGGCGGATGCCGAGGTGGCCCTGATAGACCGGGAAGAGACTTTCCTTGCAAAGGCGCAGGTCGTGCTCCATGTCGTCGTACTGGGTGGGCGAAAGGTGAATGGCGAAGTCGCCGGACTCCATGAGCCCTTCGGTGCGGAAAATATGGCAGCAGCCCGTGACCGAGGCGCAGGGGCGGAGATGGTCGAACAGCCCGGAATCCATGGTCTGAACATGGAGGTTGGAGAGCCGGAATGGATTGGGATCAGTGGCCGTCAGGTCCAGCGGCGGCGCATCCGGGCTGACCTGAAGGTGACTGTCCGCACTCTGGATCAGGGCGGTGTTGGCGTCGTCAAGGACCTTGCAGCCCCAGACTCCTGCATCGGGATAGTGGCGAATGGCCGCGCCGAGCTTGAGCAGCCAGTCGGCGGGCAGTTCCACATCGTCGTCGAGATAGCAGATGAAATCGTGACTCCCTACGGGCGGATGATGCATCAGCCAGTTGCGCGCAGCGGGCGCTCCCACATTGACGGGCAGGCTGATGATCTGAAAGCGGTCCTCGCCGAGAAGATTGGTGAACCGTCCCTGCCAGGATTCAAGCATCTTGGGCGTGGTGTCGGTGGAGCCGTTGTCGAGGACGAACAGGGACGCGCCGGACAGCTCGGATTCGTACAGAGAGCGGAGCGTGGCGTCGAGCTCAATGGCCTTGTTCCACGAGTACAGCAGAATGGCGACCGAACCATTGATGGGGCGGCGATCATTGTCTCGCCCGGTGAGGAGGTCATGCACACGCAGGAGCAGGCTGGTATTCCAAGGAGCTTTTGCCAGTGATTGAAGCAGGAGCAGGTTGGCCGAGGCCGGGTCGCTGTCGTTGAGCATGCAGAGGCCCGCAGTCATGCCCGGGTAGACCGGACCAAAGGTGTCGCCGAGGTCATGGGCGAGGCGGGCTGCATCGCTGCATTTTCCGCGCAGGAAGTCGAGCCGAACATGCACGTTGGCGATCAACGGTGCCATACCTTCAGGCGGAGTGAAGTCGAGCATGGAGGCCACCCACTCGATGTCGTTATCGATGAGGCCGAAGGTCACGGCCTGCTCACGCCAGAAGAGATTGCCCGGTTCCTTGGCGGCAGACTGTTCAATGAAGTGCTTGAGCTTGCCCATGTTTCGCTGTTGCAGCAGGCGCTCCAAATAGCTGGTATTGGCTGGGCACTGCCAGTTGGCAGCCAGCGCATCCATGGCCGCAGTGGGCGGCTCGGGCATAATGCCCCGGATGGCATCGTGGCTCATCAACTCGGCGGCCATCTCCCCGCTTAACGGGTTCTCGGCAAAGGCGTTGAGGAGCGCGTCAGCAGCAATGGGTTGGAGGGCGGAAACGCCGGAGCGCAGGCAGCCGCCCGCGATATCCAGAAGGTGTTGCTTGCCCGTAAAACCGAGGCGGAGTTTTGCCTTGAGTTCTTCAGGCAGTGACTCCCAAAAGTCAGTCAAAGGGCGATTCGCGTCAGACATCCATGCTCCATGCTTGCGTTTGTCAGGGCTGCCGAATGGCAATTCATAGATACTCCCTATTCCTTCATTCGGCTCAACAGTCAAGAAAAGCGTTGAATTGTCATGTCCTCTCCTTTCGCGCAGGGCCTTGCCTGCCAGAGGAAGCCCTTGCTATGGGGAAGTGTTGTTGCTAGAAACGGCACATTCAATTCCTTTATTGATTAAATTAAACGCTACAGGTCTTCCATTAAGAATGTCCAAAGACTCTTCCAATATTCGCACAGAAAATGGTGTGGTGGTCGGAAACGTTACCGAGAAGCGAACGGTGCCGAATCCCATTGCCCGGTATCTTGTCCAGCAGTTTGATGCCCGTATTTCAGGGTTGATAAAGCAGGTCGCCCCCAAACATATACTTGAAGTGGGCTGCGGCGAAGGTGAGATCATCAAAATGGCGCTGGCAAACACTCAGGCAAAGATCGTGGGTGTGGATATCTCCGACGTGGTGCTCGATAAGGCCCGGCAGAATGTCAGCAGCGACCGGGTGCGGCTGGAGAAGCTCAGCATATACGATGTGCCCGAGACCGATGCGTACCAGTCCGAACTGGTGGTCTGCTGCGAGGTACTGGAGCATCTGGATGACCCGGAAGCCGGCTTGCGCAAGCTGCATGCCTTGACCACATCCCATTGCATTCTGAGCGTGCCCCGCGAGCCTCTCTGGTGCATGCTGAATATGGTGCGTGGTTCCTACCTCAAGAGTTTCGGCAACACCCCCGGCCATATTCAACATTGGGGCAAGAAGTCGTTCCTCTCCTTTGTCTCCCAGTTGTTCGTCATAGAAAAGGTTTATACTCCAATGCCTTGGACTATGGTGTTATGCCGGAAGAAGTAGGTAGCTTGCGGCGCATTCGCAAGATTGCCGGCCACCTCATAGTAGTCGTCTGTCTAGGATTTGTCGGCTACCAGATGGTCGCCTACATGCCAGTGCTCAAAGAGCGCCTGGCAACACCGGGGATACTCCCTGTACTGGCCGGAAGCAGTGCGGTTTATGCGGTCTTTTTTCTGCTGCTGGCTCTGGGGTGGCATCGCCTGCTGTTTCACCTCCACAGCGCATTACCCGTCTTCGATTCCCTGTATATCTATACCCGGACGTCCATAGCCAAGTATCTTCCGGGCAATGTCGGCCATTTTGTCGGACGCAATCTTGTGGCTTCCCGATTTGGCCTCTCCCACCGCGCAGTGGCGGCTTCTTCCTTGCTGGAAGTCCTCTGTCAGATCGCCGCGGCGCTCTCCATCTGCGTATGGCTGGAACTCCCCTTTGCCATGCCGTTGCCGCCGGTTGTCAGCTTTCTCATCACGGTGCTGGCCCTTCTGGCTTTCCCCGTAGTGGTGCTTCGCTTACTGAAAAGGAAGCAGCTTGAAGACACGGACGACATCGCCTACCTCCCGTTTTGGCGAAGCATCACCCTCGTCTGCATCGGGGATGCCGTATTCTTCCTTTCCGGCGGTGCCATTCTATATATGTTGGCCGTCAATGCCGGCATTGACCTGCCTGTTGGTATGTGGGATTTTATGCCGGTCTATGCTGTGTCATGGTTTCTCGGGCTGGTGACGCCTGGCGCTCCTGCCGGTGTCGGTGTCCGTGAGGCCGTCATGATCACCATGTTGGAGCCTGCACTGGGACCTGCGGATGCGCTTGCCATTGCCGTGCTGTTCCGCATTGCAACAACCGTCGGCGATATTTTGTTTTTCGGTTTCAGCTTTCTTTTTCAAAAACGTGCGGCGCATGCTCGCAATGACTAACCTCGTATACATATGAAATTAATCATACAGATTCCCTGCCTGAACGAAGAAAAAACCCTGGGTATTGCCTTGGCTGCCCTGCCCCGTGAAGTCGAAGGATTCGACACTGTGGAGTGGCTCATCATTGATGACGGCTCCACCGACAACACCGTTGAGGTCGCCAAACAGCACGGCGTGGACCACGTGGTTTCCCATGTCCACAATCTTGGCCTGGCAAGGGGCTTCATGACCGGCCTGAATGCGTGCCTGGAGCTGGGAGCCGACGTCATCGTGAACACCGATGCCGACAACCAGTACTGCGCCGATGATATACCGCTGCTCACCAAGCCGATCATTGAGGGCAAATCCGATATCGTTATCGGCACGCGCCCCATCAGCGATATCGATCATTTTTCGCCCCTGAAGAAGAAGCTCCAGAAGCTCGGCAGCTGGGCCGTTCGTCAGGCCAGCGGTACCGAGGTGGAGGATGCCCCCAGCGGTTTCCGCGCCATCAGCCGCGAGGCGGCCATGCAGTTGAACGTCTTCAACAACTACACCTACACTATCGAGACCATCATTCAGGCAGGCCAGAAAAATATGGCCATCTCTTCCGTGCCGGTCCGGGTGAACGAAGACCTGCGTCCGTCCCGACTGGTGAAGAGCATTCCCGCCTATGTGAAGCGTTCCATCTTCACCATTGTCCGTGTCTTTGCCACGTATCGTCCGTTCAGCTTTTTCATGTCGCTGGCTGCAGTCCTCTTTGGTCTCGGTCTGTTGCTGGGCTTGCGGTTCCTCTATTTTCTCGCCACCGGTGACGGCGACGGGCATGTGCAGTCGGTCATTCTCTCCGGTGTGCTGCTGGGTATGGGTCTCCAGACCGGTCTGATCGCGTTTGTGGCCGATCTCATCAGCGTGAACCGTCGCCTGCTTGAGCAGATACGGTATTCGCAGAAGAAACAGTCCATGGACGACGAAGCCGATAAAGAAGACTAATGCGTCGATTTGACTTTGCCCGCCTGACACAGCCCATCGAAAACCATATGGGCATCGCCATTCTGGTTTTCGTGGTCGTCTTTTGTGGTCTCTCGGCAGCAAAGTTTGAGTACAAGGGGAGCCTTGGCGGAGATGCGGTTCAGTATGTCAAAGGGGCCTACCATCTTGCCGTTCAGGGCGTGTATAACAACAGCTCTGATCGCGACGATACGCAGCCTGGCCACTCCCGCGCGCCGGGGTATGCCTTTTTCCTCACGGGCTTTTTTAAGGCTTTCCCTCAACTGAGTGAAGGTGGCGCCAAGTGGCTGTTCCCGCCGGAAGGGGAAAAACGACAATCTCATCCGGCACTCGTCTACGTTAAATACGTTCAAGCGTTGCTTCTGCTGGCAACTGCTTTCATGACGGCATGGCTCGTATGGGATTATACAAACAAACGGCTTCCGGCCTACTGGACGCTATGGTTTGTTGGGTTTCATCCATTCCTGACCCGATATACAGAGCGATTGTACCGGGAAGTGCTCATCGCATTCCTGATCATTGCGTTCACTTTGGCGCTCTATCTGGCGATTAAATACAGAAAATTGTTGATGTACCCTGTGGCCGGGCTTGTGCTGGGCTTCCTGACGTTGACTTCGCCTCAGTGGAAATACATTGGCATCGTTTCTTTGACAGCCGCGGGACTTTGCCTTGTCCTGCGTCGTGATGCAGTTTTCAAGGGACTGGCTGGGCTCGTTGTGCTGGCCGTAGCCTGGGGCGCTGTGTTCTATCCGTGGGAGTTGCGCAATCAGGAATACTTCGGGCGCAAATTCATCGCCACGGGCGGTGGCGTGGTGCTGGAGATTCGTTCTCAGTATAATCTGATGCCGGACTCAGCCTTCTGGGCGTCCTTTGCCTACTGGTCACGGGCACCTATCTTCAAGAAATCGCTCAAAAAGTATGCGGACGAAGAAATATATGCCCCGTTGGTACGTGAAACCGGCATATACCGCACGGCAAAGAACAAAATGGCTGCGCTTGCCGATGAAAAGGGCGAGCTCGCCGCAGACTTGCAACTTAAGAAAGAAGGTATTGAGCGGATTCTCCAAAACCCGTGGAAGCACTTGCGCATGTGCATCCCCATAGCCTTCCGCCTCATGATGAACCCCATGTTCAGCGTGTTGTACATCGGTGTTTACTATCTGTTCTTTCTGACAATCTATCGAAGTCTTGGACGCCATGATTGGTTGCTGGCAGCCCTGTTGGCCTCACCTGTCGCGCTCTTTGGCCTCAACGTATTGGCCTCACACGGATTGCCTCGTTACAACGGTCCGGCAGCGCCTCTTCTCGTATTGGGTGCGGTACTGGCCTTTGCGCTGCCTTCGAAGACGTCTTCAGGGAAACTGACATAGAGCTTACGGTCTTTTCGACAAATCCGAAGAAATGTTGAAAAGAATTCAACTTATCGTTAAAAGAGTTGAATCATGACGGCCAGAACAGTGCTTTTCATCGCGGAGCCGCAGTCCGTGACCGCTATCTTTCCCACCCTCAAGGAGGCGGGATTGCAGGCAGGCTTGGCGGACAACATCACCGGTGCACTCGGATTTATCAAAAAGTCCAAACCGTGCCTCGTCTTTTGTCGACCCCAACTGCAGGGGTTCAATGTAGAGGCGCTTCTTGAACAGTCCAGCACCATTGAAGGATTCCCGCCCGTCGTCGTCTTTTCCGCCACCGGCAGTGCCGAAGAAGCCACTCGCTATCTGGAACTCGGCGCACGCGATTTTTGGCTTGAGCCCCTCGTCTGGGACAAGATCAAGCTCATTCTTCCCGAAGAAGCGCCCGAACCGGAACCGGCTCCCGAGCCCGTCAGTCCTGCTGCTCCGTCAGCCCCGGCCGCGGCCATAACCACACCTGGTGCGCCCGGCAGATTCCAGATCATCGGTCGTCATCCCGCTGTCCTTCGCGTCCTCGCGCTGGCCAAGCAGGTGGCCAAATCCAAAGCCACGGTCCTTATCTCCGGCGAATCCGGTACTGGTAAGGAGATGTTCGCTCGCTACCTGCATCACAACTCCGATCGCATCGACAAGCCGTTCGTTGCCATCAACTGCGCGGCCCTGCCTGAGCATCTGCTTGAGTCCGAGCTGTTCGGTCACGAAAAAGGGGCGTTCACCGGAGCCATCAATCGCAAGCTCGGTAAGTTCGAGCTGGCCAACGGTGGCACCATTCTCCTTGATGAAATCACCGAGATGGATCTGGGGTTGCAGGCCAAACTCCTCCGCGTATTGCAGGAGTCTGAATTTGATCGCGTGGGCGGCGTTGAGACCGTCAATGTGGATGTTCGCGTGCTTGCCACCACCAACCGCGACATTGAAGGAACCGTCAACGAAGGCAAGTTCCGTCAGGATTTGTTCTATCGCCTGAACGTCATTCCGCTCAAGCTTCCCGCACTTTCTCAGCGCGGCGAAGATGTGGTGCTTCTCGCCGAATATTTCGTGAACAAGTTTGGTGCGACCTACGGGCTCGGCCAGCTTGCCTTTACCGAGGAAGCCAAGAAGTGGCTCATGTCCTATGACTGGCCGGGCAATGTCCGCGAACTCCAGAATCTCATGGAGCGTGCCGTATTGCTCGCCGGAGCAGGCCCCATTCAGCCCAAGCATTTCCTTATGGGCGACGAGCAGTGGACGCCCGACGATCTTGCCTCGGTGGACGCCGATCAACAGGCCGTCAGTTCTGCGCCGCCGCCGTCATCCGCAGCCGAGGCCCTTTCCGTTATGCCCATCCATGAGATGGAGAAGCGCCTCATCCTCAAGTCGCTGCAAGAGACCACCGGCAACCGTACCCGCGCGGCAGAGTTGCTCGGCATCTCCGTGCGCACCCTTCGTAACAAGCTCAACGAATACAAGAAACAAGGCGTCGACGTTTAAATCAGGATAGGTTGCGCCTTCGGCGCGATTGTCTGGTGATTTTGTCTCCGACGGCCAAAGGCCGAGGGCCTTTGGAATCCTGTTGCTCGTTTCGCTCGAAAGCGTGCGTAATCAGATTCAAATTATCTTCTGAACCATCTTTCTCAATCGAGTATGTTTGAGAAGAGGTGCGCCTTTTCTACATCTCCCCACCCGTGCGGATGCGCCGATAAAAAGTTTGGGGGGATGAGAGGGGATGGGGGATCCAAGGGGGAAGGGGAGAGAAGGCGACCCTTTCCAAAGGGTCCCTTCTCTCCCCTTCCCCCTTGGCCGCCGGAGGCAGCCGCAAAGCGGCAATAACTAGCGCCGCAGGCGCAACCGTCCATCAATCATGAGCGCGGCAGTGGAAACGATGAGCATGCCGATGACGAGCCGCCATGTGAAGGGCTCGCCCAGAAAGGCGATGCCGAGCGTGGACGCGGAAAAGGGGATGAGCAACGTGACGAGCTGCACATTGGTCGCTCCGGCTCGGGACAGAATGCGGAAAAAGAGAATGTAGGCCAAGGCGGAACACAGCAACCCGAGGCCGACGACCGCACCGATGACATCAATGCCGGGTGTCGGCAACTCCCATGGCCGGACGAGGTACAGCATGATGGGTAGCATCACGATGGTGGAGGCCGTGAGCTGCCCGCAGGCAGTGATCATGGACGGAATGCCTTGGAGACGTCGGGCATAGGTGGCTGAGCAGGCATAGGAAAGGGCGGCACCCATGATGGCGGCCTGACCGAGAACGTGATTACCGAAACCGGAGATGGCGTCTGTGCCGATGAGCATGATGACGCCACCGAGACCGAGGGCCGCGCCAGCGAACTTGTTGAGCGAGGCGCGCTCGTCAGTGGTGAAGAAGTTGGCGACGAGGATGGTGAAGGCGGGTGTGGTGGCGTTGATGACTGCGGCGAGCCCGCTCTGGATGTGCTGTTGCCCCCAGACGATGAGCGAGAAAGGGATGGCGGTGTTGAGAATGCCCATGACGAGAAAATCACGCCAGCGATGTAAGTGCGGGCGCACCTGAATGGAGCTGAAGGCGAGCAGACACCCGAGGCCCAGACAGCCGATGAAGACACGGCCCCAGACAACGGCCAGTGGCGGCAGGCCTCGCAGGGCGACGGCATTGAAGAAAAATGATCCGCCCCAGAGGATGGAGAGGGTGATGAGCATGGCCCATTCCATGAATCCCATGCGTTGTATTGTGCTGTCAGTCATGTTTGATGTGGTCGAATCCAGTTTGCTCATGGGGGAAGTATGTCCATTGGAAAAAGTATTGTCTGGCGGCTTTCGGTTTGCACATTCAAGATCGTGAAAGCAAGGAGTAATCCATTCGATTGTCCCTAGGCAAACGCTTTTCCTCTGGTTTTGTAATCATTTTGACTGGAAAGTTTCGTTAAGATCGTTGCCTATGAACGCATGAAGAGGTACGTAGATCAATAATGCGAGAGTTTAAATGCGTGCATCGTAGTTGTTTTGGGGGGCAAACAAGGTGGACAGGCTGGCCGTTTCTGATGACGTGTCTGCTTTTCCTGAGTGCGGTTTGTTCGTCCCATGCTCTTGCAGCAACGATTGATCCTTCCCTTGAACTGACCTTTGCCGAAAAAAGGTACCTCATGAACAAGGGGGAGCTGACGTACGTTTGCGATCCCAATTGGCTGCCCTATGAACGCATCAACTTGAATGGCGAGCATGAGGGTGTGGCTGCAGATTACATGAATCTGCTGTCAGAAAGGCTCGGCGTCCCATTCCGTTTGATCCCGACCAAGACATGGGCCCAGAGCGTGCTGCTGGCCAAGGCCGGAAAATGCGACTTGGTCACCATGCTGAACAAGACTCCGGAGCGTGAGGAGTTTCTTGATTTCACGGAGCCGTATTTCACTTGTCCTGTCATTCTCATGCGGCCTGAAGAATTCTCTCTCGAAAGTCTGGATGACCTGCATGGCAAAACCGTGGCCGTGGTGAAAGGGTACCGGCAGGAAGAGGAATTCCAGCGTGATCATCCCGAGATCAAACTCCTGATCGTGAAGTCGTCAGAAGATGGTATCCTCGCAGTGAAAAATGGCAAAGCCGCGGCCTCTGTCGCCACCTTGGTGGAGGCCTACCACTTCACCCGCGTCCATAGGATCAATGAACTGAAACCCACCAAGTGGGCCGTGGATCATGATTATCACCGTGTCGGGGTGCGGAAGAACGATCCCCTGTTGCTGTCCATCATGCGAAAGGCCGTCAGCTCCCTTACTGAAGAGGATAGGCACCGGGTCGAAGAAGTCTGGATATCTGTCGGTGCGACTGAGTCGGAAAAGGGGCTTCCCAGATGGGTCATTCTCTTTGGTGTTGGTGGGCTTGTGGTGATCTTTGCCTGGCTGATTCTTGCCAGAAAGGCACACTGATTCCGCGTGTAGAGATACACTCTTTTTCAAAAAGAGATTCTTCCCGTTCAAGTCTGCTTTTGACAAAATTCACGCATGCTGTATACCGATCAATCAGTATTGGCTTATTTTGGGAAGATTCTTCTCAATTGAATTCACCTCATCGATGAAGGTTTCCTCATGTCCCATGCTTATGAGGTGCAGGAGAAAGGCGATTACCTCCTGCTCACCGCTTCGGGAGTGGTTGAAACTTCTGAAGATTTAATGGCAGCAGGTCGGATGATAATGAAAGAAGTCATCCGGCAGAAGTGTCTGCGGCTGATTATTGATAACAGATCTGCTGTCATCGATATTGAGACCCAGGATCTCATTGCATACACAGAGTCAATGCTCAAAAAGGCAAGAGTTGGGGTCAAGGTGGCAGTGGTCCACTCCCTTGAAAATCTTTCCAAGCTGTTCTGGATCGAGACAATCCTCCAGAACCGATCCATTTCCTACAGGCAGTTTTCGGCCATAGATGAAGCTAAACAGTGGCTCTTGTCCGCGACTTGGGACTGATGTCGTTTCAGACGGCCCCATTCCTTTCTGATTATTTGATACCAAAATATGTGAAGCCAAAAAAAAGGGACGTCTGAGACGTCCCTGAAATACTTGTGCGTGTGGGGTTGAATCTAGCGGAGACGGGTTTCGTCCACGGCGCCCTGGAAGAGATCCGGTTTGGATGCCATGGCGGTTTGCCGGAGTGACAGGTTGCCGTTGTTCTGCGCTTTGAGAAATGCCATGCGACGCAACTCCAAGCGTTCGAACTGAGCTGTGCGCTGGCCGAGAATCTGCTGAATGCGTTTCTGACGAGCTTCGGCAGAAAGGGCGGGAGCCACGGAGGTGTCTGCCTCGATGCCCGACTCGGTCTGCGTTGTGTCAGCCTCGGCGACCATGGTGCCGCCGTTGTTGAGCTGCTTTGCCCCCGGGATATAGTCGGGCAGCATAAAAGCCTCCCCTGAGAGAACGCTGTCGATTTTGGCCTGGATGACTTCACCCGGGTCATTCTCGTTCACTGCATACTCATAGGAGAACTCGCCCACGGTATAAACCGTGGATGCATACTGGAGTGGTGCAAGACCCGCCATGCCGCCTACGCTGAGTAGCGGTCCCACAACCGCACAGCCAGGCAGAAAAGCGAGAGACAAAACTACCGCCAATTTGATGATCGTCACTTTCCTCAAAGCGACTAGTGCGCTTCCTATCATGGTCTACCCCCACAGGCATTTCGTTGACCATCCTCATTCCACTGAAGCTGGATAACGCATCGACACCATACATCATTTTTACTTATCGGACAATGTTTTCAAGATATTTAGAGGGGTTGTGGTAATTGAGTCAATGAGCGATCGAAAATGCTAATCATTTCAGGTGTTTTTCATGGGTAAAAACGATGCAAAAAAAGGGTAAAAATTGCAAAAAGTTAGAAAAAGTGGCCCTGAAATAATTGAAGATGTCATTTTTCCTCGTGCAGGTCGTGCCTTTACCTGAGCGCAGCAAAGGGGTAACTGACGGACCGTATGGAGAGCGTGAAAGGTAAAACGCCCGGACGGGGCAGGTTGACAGCCGTGCCCTTGGCCGTGGCCTATGTTGCCGTCCCCCTTGGCACCGCTGCTTCGCATTATACCGGTGGCAGCGGCAATGTGACCCCTGTCGCTCCCTGGTTGCTTCTGGCTGGATTGGGGACGCTCTCGGCCATGTATCGCCCCCGTCCCGGGGACGCTGCTTCCGGCGGCTTCTTTTTCAAGCTCGCGATGTTTGTCCTGATGTTGGCAGGCATGGTGTTTTATGCGGCGGACATTTTGTCGCTGGTCATGCCATATTTGCCCTATCTCAAGGAATTCTCTCCGTTCGTCTTTCTCCTCTTTTGCGGCCTGTGGGTGTCCACCATGGGCATGCCTGACAGGGCTGATTTTCAGCGTTTCGGCGGTTTGCTCGGTCTGTTCTGCGTAGTGGACTCGGTTGCCGAGGCTGCTGTGTATCAGTCGTTGCCCGCCATACGTTGGATAGGCAATGCCGATGTGCTGGCCGCTTTTCTGCTGGTCGCCCTGTGCGCCGGGCTCAAGCCGGGCAGCAACGAGGGCGGGTGCACCGAGCCGGATCAGGGCAACCGATGGTGGCGTTTGTTGACCATGCTCGGGTTGCTGCTCTGCCTGTCTCGTACCGGGCTGTTCGCTGCGGCATGGGTGGTGCTCTGTTTCGGGCGAGGCCTTTTCCGCTGGCGTCTTGCTTACGCTATACTGTGTGCCTTGCTCATTGGCGGGAGCTTTTTCCTGCCGCCCTCACCGTCAGATGCGGTGCGTTATACTGATTACTGGTTGTGGGTCGAAGCCATGCGGTTGGCCGCAGAAGGCCATCCCTTCTTGTTCACTGGGTTCCCCATTGATCAGCCGCTGCCCGTCAAGTTCCCGGTCAGCATGGGCGCCATTTGGGAAGCGGCCACCGGACAGCCTGCCGTGCTCGGTGTGCATCTTACGGAGGTGCCCTCCTTCTGGCTGCGACTTCTCTTTGCATGGGGATTGGCTGTTCCGCTGCTTCTCCTGCTGATTCTATTTATATTGCTGTTTCGTCGTCTCACTCGCATGGGCGCAGGGTTGGTGGCCGCGCTCTTTGCTCAGGGTATGACCACACCCCTGATTTATGACCCCGCACAGGCCATCGCCATCTGTCTCGGATTCATTCTGGCCCTCTCCGCGCCTCGTGAATATCTCAGCACCCGTCGTGAATCCGATGAATTTATATTTGACGAAGAGGCCCGTTCCGTGGAATCCCCGGATGCCTCCAGCGACGACTGGAGTCTCCGACCCCTGTAACAAAACCAAATTTCATTATGTCCACATTTACGAAAGACGCCCCTATCCTTGTCACCTGTCCCAAGGCCATGCCTGAGTATCTGGAGGCCGAGCTCAACGGCTTCGGCATCATGAACACCCGTCCGCTGGATGCTGGCGTGGAGTTCTCCGGCAGCCTTGAAGAGTGTATGGCACTCAACCTCTGGTGCCGCACCGGGCACCGTGTACTCTACGAGCTCAAACGTTTCACGGCCGTCGGTCCCGACGATCTGTATCGTGAGGTCAATGAGGTCCAGTGGAGCGACTACATTCGCAAGGACGGCTACTTCCGCGTGGATGCCGTGATCCGCGACACCGAGGTGAACGACTCCCGCTTCGCCGCTCTCAAGGTCAAGGACGCGGTGGCCGACTATTTCACCAGCCGCTCCGGCGTTCGTCCCGACTCCGGTCCAGAGACCAAGGGCGTCTGCCTTTTCCTCTACTGGAATGGCACCCGCGCCACCCTCTATCTCGACACCACGGGCGAGCCATTGCCCCGTCGCGGTTACCGCAAGCGCCCGCACAAGGCGCCCATGCAGGAGACTCTGGCAGCCGCCTGTATTCTGGCAGGCAACTGGCCCGAGCTCGTCAAGCAGGATGCCCACTTCATCGCGCCCATGTGTGGTGCCGGAACGCTGGCTATCGAGGCCGCGCTCATGGCTATCCACGGTGCGCCCGGTTTGCTCCGTGACCGTTTCGCCTTCATGTCCCTCGTGGATTATGACGAGGCGCGCTGGAACGAGATGATCGACGAAGCAGAAGATGCCGAGAACCCCGATTTCAAGGGGCGCATCATCGCCACCGACCATGATCCTGAGGCCATTGAAGCGGCCCGCGACAACGCCCGCATCGCCGGAGTCGGCGATTTCATCGAGTTCTCGGTTTGTGATTTTGCCGACACCGAAGTGCCTGAGGGGCCCGGTCTGGTGATGCTCAACCCTGAATACGGTGAGCGACTCGGTGACGAGCAGAAGCTCGGTCCCGTCTACGAGCGTATCGGCGATTTCTTCAAGCAGCACTGCGGCGGCAAGACCGGTTTTATCTTTACCGGCAACGCCAACCTCGCCAAGCAGGTGGGGTTACGCACCAAGCGTCGTCGCATCTTCTACAACGCCAAGATCGAGTGCCGTTTGTTGGAATACGAGCTGTACGAAGGGACGCGGAAGAATAAGTAAGATAAGATGATGCGCCTTCGGCGCGATTGTCGGGTGATTTCGTCTCCGACGGCCAAAGGGCTATACCCTTTGGAATCCCATTATTCGCTTCGCTCAAAGTTGTTTTGCGTAAAGAAAAAAGACCAAGCTCCCAAGAGCTTGGTCTTTTGATGTTCATAGACAACTCACGTACACCGTGAGGCTTCGGAGAGTGATGCAGCTGCAAGGCGACGGGCACGATTTGAGTGGTGGCGTAGCAGCGCTACGTCGAGCATCAAATCGAGACCGGCATACCTGAGGCATAAGATCTTGTAGGGTTCGAAGACTCACCTACAATTCACTTAACGCCGCAGATGCGCCGCTATACGAAGCCGAGTCTACATCCCACCAAGAGCGTCGTTCTTGTTGGGGTAGAGGGGAAAAATCTTGTCGTAGCCGGAGACCTCGAAGACTTCCTGAATGTAGTCCTTGATGCCGCAGATGGCGACCTTGCCGGACGACTTCTTCAGACGTTGGTAAGCGAGCACCAACACGCGGAGACCGGAGCTGTTGATGTAGTCGAGATCGGAAAAATCAAAAAGAAGACTGGTCTCGCCACTCTCCAGCAGACCCACGACCTTTTCCTCCATTGCCTGAGTGCCCTCGGCGTCAAGATTGCCGCCCACGGCCAGGATGGTGATGCCGTTTTCCTTGGATTCTATCATAGCCACAGTGTACCTCCGTTCTATCCCTTGGCGCAGTGTGCGCTGCTGGTGTCTTTAGTCAGTGTCAGTATGTTTTTGCCGTCTTTGCGCTGGTAATCAATGTGTTTGACCATATTCTTGACGAGGTGGACGCCCATGCCGCCGATCTGGCGGTCACGTTCCTCCAGGGGCTTGTCCAGCTCCGGCTCCGGCGCTTCAAGTATGTTGAAAGGCTCGGCGTCATCCACGAGGCGGATGGTGATGATCGGATCATCATAACCGATGGTCACGTCAATGGGGTGCTCATCGAAGTCGGCGTATCCGTAATCAATGATGTTGGTGACGAGCTCGTCGAGAACCAGCGTGAGATGGAAGACGATCTTGGGCGCAAGACCAACCTCCGCGCCAAATGTTTCCACCTTGGGCTGGAAGCATTTGAAGCAGTTCTGCTTGTTGGTCATCCGGAATGAAATGACTTTTTCAGGCACTTCTCAATCCTTCTTGATGACGACAACGGCGATGTCGTCTTCCTGTCCGTTGGCCTGGAAAGCCTCCACAGCTTTCATCAGCGCCAAACGAATCTCTTCTGCATACATATGCGCATTCTCCCTGATGATGGCAAGTATTCTTTGCTTGCCAAACATTTCGCCGTCTGCGTTGCGGGCTTCCCATACGCCATCTGTTGCCAGCAATAATACTTCGCCGGATTCGAGCTGCGTCTCGTAGTCTTCGTATTCGAATCCTTCCAGTACGCCGATGGGCAATCCTTCGCCGTTCAGCTCGGAGAACGTGTCCGTGGCCGGATTGTAACGGAAGGCGGGATCATGCCCGGCACGAACCCACTGCAGGGTCGAGCAGTCTTCCAGAAGCCGGATGTAGAACAGCGTCAGGAATCGGCCCGTGCCGTCCATATCACGCGAGATGACGTTATTGATCGCACGAATGCGTTGCTTTGGTGACAAAGGTGAGCCCGCCAGCGAATGAAGCTGGCCTCTGGCCGTTGCCATGAGCAGAGCCGATGCCACGCCGTGTCCGGAGACGTCGCCGAGCACGACGCCCAAAGCGGGTGTGGAGTCGTTGTCCGCCTTGATGAAGTCGTAGTAGTCGCCGCCTGTCTGGTCGCAGAAGGAGATGCCCCCGGCCAGATCATAGCCGGACAGGGTGGGGTGCTTGCTCGGCAACAGGAGCTCCTGCACCTGTTGGGCCAGCTGTAGATCACGGCGCATGCTCATGCGTTCCCTGAGCTTGGGAACCATGTCGTTGAAAGCGTTGACCAGCTCGTCGCGTTCGTCTCCGGTGGTGTAATTGATGCGGACTGAGAAATCCCCGTCAGCAAGGCGCTTGGCTTGTTCTGCCATGGCCATGACGGGCTTGGTTGTAGCCCGGGAGCCGAACCACGCGATCAGGCCGACGATAATGAGCATGACGCCGGAGATGATGGAGGAAATGTTGCGCAAACGAGCCGTGAGGCCCTTTACCGCATCAGCCATCTCGTTGGGGAGCTTGGCAACCACGGATTCCGGCGTGATGAGCAGGAAGGAGAAGTCGTCATTGGAGGCGTAGGCCCAGAGGGATTCCTCCCCCTTGTAGGGCAGGCGCATGTGGCCGCTCTTTTCCTCTTTCATCTTAACAAGCAATTTCTTGAACTTGATCGGATCATTGGACTCCATCCACTCGGGCTCGATGCCGGACATCCAGTGCCGTCTGCCGCCCTCGCCGTAGGATTCCTGCGCTACAATGAGCAGGCCGTCGTGGGCCACAATGTCACCGGGGTAGCGGACGAGCATGAAGGATTGGATGGACTTGCTCCAACGGGCCTTGAGGTCACCCGCGCCGATGATGGCGGAGATGGGGATGTCGATGGATACCACGCCGAGGGGAGCGCCGTCCTTGTCGCGGATGGCGAGGCTGGCGGTGGTCACGGCGCGTCGGGTGGAAGGATCTATGCGGGGGGAGACCCACACCACCTGGTTGTTGGGCTCTCGCATGGCCCGTGTATACCAGTCCTGTTCGCGCGGGTCGTAATTCATGGGGAATCGGCCGTGACCGGGGTAGGTCATGAGCAGGCCCGATTCCAGCGCGACGTTGTACCAGTTGGCGGAGCTTTGCTGAGTGTTGCGGAGGTCCTTGAGGGTGGGCAGTAGCGTCATCAACTGGCGGGCTTCGTCCAGGAACAGGCTGGTACTTTGCTGGGCCGGGACAAGAAATGCGCTGTGCTCAAGGCTGATGTTCATGGGGCGAGTCCGGCCGGAACGCGTGTTCAGCGGATAGTCTTCGGAGGGGGCCATGTCGGAGGGCTTGTCGCCCATGCCCATGTAGTCTCCGGTGAAAAATGGCTTGCCCTTGGAGGCAGGCGTGTTTTTGTTCAGGGAGATCTCCGCCTGTTGGGCGAGCATCAGGGTGCCGAGGGCAAAGGATTCGCCTTTGGCCTCCAGCAGTGAGAGCAGGGACAGGGCATTAAGCTCCAGTTCGGTGCTGACGATGTCCAGTAGTTCGGTCCGGGTATCACTGCTGATTCTGTTCGCAACTTTTTCGGCTGCGCCGCCGACAATACCGCGTGAAATAAGAATCGGCCCAAGGCTGAACGCCAGGAGTACGATGAAGAATTTGATGCGGATGGATATTTTCATGCGGTCGCCTCGCTGGTGATATGATCACATGTGCGTGGGAAATGTCCACATTCTGTATCATTAATATAATTGGGCTTGGAAAAAAGGGCAGTTCCGTTTATGTCTTAATGGGTAATCAAACTTCCCAATCCACGGAATCAATATGCCGCATCCAAACGATACCAAACGAATTACCAAAACATCACTCTATTCATGGGTGCTGTTCAAGAATCTTCACCTGCAGCTGGCTGTGGTTGCCATCATCGTGGTCACGGTTGCCATGCGTGTTCTGCCCCTTGAGATGCAGAAACGCATTATCAACGAAGCCATCGGCATGAAAGACCTGCCGGCGCTGTATAAATACTGCGCCCTCTACTTCGGGGCTGTGACCCTCGCGGGCATCCTCAAGCTGGTCATCAACTACATGCAGGTCTACATCGGTGAGCGGGCGCTCAAGGTGATTCGTGAGCGGCTATACGAACACCTGCTTTCCCTGCCCATCCAGTTCTACCGTCGTACTTCTCCCGGTAATGTCATCTCCTACATCATCACCGAGTTCATCCCGGTGGCCACCTTCATCGGACAGGCCGTGGCCGTACCTGTGGTCAATATCCTGACCTTCTTTGCCATGGCCGGGTACATGATTCACCTGAACCCCACCATCGGCCTGATCTCCATTGCCATCTATCCCATCGAGCTGATGGTGCTGCCGCGCATCCAGAAGTATTTCCGCCGCGCCAACCGCAGCCGCATCCAGCATACCCAGAAGCTCTCCGGGCTGGTGGGCGAGGCCGTTTCCGGCGTGCATGAGGTGCATTCCAACGCCTCCATCCCGCTGGAAAGCAAGCGGTTCAAGGACGTTCTCGAAGAGCTGTACAAGGCGACTGTCATGCAGAACGCCCTCAAGTTCTTCATCAAGTTCATCAACAATTTCTTCATGTCCCTCGGACCCTTTGTCCTGTTCCTCATCGGTGGTTACTACGCCATTCAGGGCCACTTTGATGTGGGTGCCATCGTTGCTTTCCTGTCCGCCTATGAGAAGCTCTATGATCCGTGGAAGGAGCTGATGGAATTCTGGCAGGTCTATCAGGACAGCTCGGTTCGTTACAATCAGATCATGCGCGCCTTTGACCACGCTCCCGAGTTCGCTCAGACCGTGGAAGGACGTGATCCCTTCGTTCTGGACAACGATGTTGAGGTCAAGGACCTCTCGTTCGTGGTCGGCGGCAACATCAAGCTGCTGGACCGCGTGTCCCTGAAGGTCAAAGGTGGAGAACATGTCGCTCTGGTCGGTTTCTCCGGGTCGGGTAAATCGACCCTCGCGCTCTGCATAGCGCAACTATATAAGTATACGGGTGGCTCGGTCCTTGTGGGCGGTCAGGAGGTGAGTGAACTCTCCAAACCTGACATGACCTACAACCTCGGCATGGTGGCCCAGCATCCGTTCATCTTTGACGGCACCGTCAAGGAGAACCTGCTCTACTCCTGCGAATCCCTTTCCATGCAGGGCGGCACCTGTACCCAGAACGGGGGCGAGCCTGATCTTGATACGCTTATCAAGCTCACCCAGCAGGTGGGGCTGTTCACCGACGTTCTCGCCTTTGCGCTGCGCTCCAAGCTGTCGGACGACAACCATTCGGACCTCAAGGCGTCCGTGGTGGAAGCCCGCCGCGAATTCCAGGAAGGGCAGGCCGGAATGTACGCCGACGTGGCCGAGTACATCGAGTTCTTTGATGTGGCGAACTACTGCCAGTACATGACTGTGGCCGAAAATATCGCCTTTGGCGCGGCCATCAGCGAAGAGTTCGATCCCGAGCACCTGCATACTCAGCCGAAGTTCTGCGACTTCCTTGAGCGGCAGGGGCTTATGGCACACATCACCGTGCTCGGTGAGACGTTGGCCCGCATCGTCACAGATGAGATGGGACCGGAGCCGGAGCATGCCCAGTTCCGGAACTCCCCCATCCCCGAGGCGGAGTACGGCGAATATCAGAAGGTCGCCAACCGACTCGATTCCGGCGAGCCCCTCAGTGAAGAGGAAAAGGGACTCATTCTCAAGCTCGCACTGGGCTTCACCCCCGGCATCCATCGTCAGGTGGATCTGGACAAGGGCTTTGCCAACCGTGTGGTCAATTCGCGCCAGACCTTTATCGACGGCGTAAACAAAGATTACCCCGGCGCCTTCGCCTTCTTTGAAGGGGACGAATACATCGACGCTATTAATATCAAGGATAATATCCTGTTCGGTCGCGTTCGTACCGAGGAACCCGGTGCCGAGGACGTTATCAACCACCGTATCATGCAGGCTCTGATCATGCAGGGCGCGCTGGAACCGGTGGCCGCAATGGGACTGGAATTCGAAGTCGGCTCCATGGGTGACCGCCTGTCCGGTGGACAGCGCCAGAAGATCGCCCTGGCCCGTACGTTCCTCAAGGACCCCGCCATTCTCATTCTGGACGAGGCCACGGCCGCCCTCGACAACAAGTCGCAGGGACGCGTTCAGAATATCATCACCAATAACCTGAAGGGCAAGTCAACGGTCCTTGCTGTCATCCATCGACTCGACATGCTCCCCTACTACGACAAGATCGTGGTGTTGAAGGCGGGCAAAATTGTCGAGCAGGGTGGTTATGACGAACTTCTTGAGAAGAAGGGATCGCTCTACACCCTCATTCATGGTCGGGAAGAGTAAAAAAAAGCTCAGGAAAACGTTTGCTTTTTATCTGGTTTAAACCAGCCGATATCGGGCGCTAACCCTCGATATCGGCTGTTTTTTTGCGAAAACGCACAGAATTCGTCGGAAAATAATCAAAACGAACATTGATTTTTCGCTTTACACGCCTTTTTTTTGCATGTAGGCCAACCTTACCCAAATCGGGACTCTCTCTCTCATAGGGCTTCGGCCCCGGAGCCGCGCTCCGGGGCCGGGGACCAGTGAAAACCCCATCGAGAGGAAGAGATTATACGACTCAAGGTCGCCCAAATATGCTATGACACCTCGTGCAGATATCTGCCCGAGGTTTTTTTGTGTGCCATGAACCGGATCCATGAACCAAAGGAGTGTCATCATGTCTGAGCAAGAACCCGCTGAAAAGGCGACAGAGCTTTTCCGTCAGATGAACAAGAACCGTCGCGACGTGTTCAAGGCCTATCAGGGCTTCACCGCATCCATCAAAAAGGGCAGCGCCATTGAGGAGAAGTACCAGTCCCTGATCCTGATCGCCTGCTCCATCCTTTCCCAATGCGACATGTGCATCTCGCTCCACGTGCAGAACGCAGCTACCAACGGAGCCTCCAAGGACGAAATCATCGATGCCGGCCTGCTGGCCGTCGCCATGGGCGGCTCCCCCCGCATGATGTACATGCGGTATATTTATGAGGAAGTGGACAAGCTGTTCGATTAGGCTTGCAGAAGAAAAAGGAAAGGCCGCCCGGTTGGGGCGGCCTTTTTTTGTCGTGCTGATTATGGTCTTAGGCTTGAGAAGTAGATGCCCGAACCGAGGAAGAAGTCCGTATTGGGGATGGGCGCGATAAAGCTGATCTTTTCGTGATAGATACCAGTCTCAGGCTTCTTCCACCAGTATTCGACGTAACCGCCGCCCTTTTTTGCGACATTGACGAATGATCGGACGGCATGACGTTCCTGAATGTTCTTGATGTCTTGCAGGCGTTGACCAACAACATCGGGTTGGGTTGCATGGGCAACGAGTTTGCCGGTGCTGTCAAAGACGAAGAAATACCCGGAATTATCTTTGAAGAAACGGATGGGGCTGATGAAGCGACGGATAGCTTCAATCTGTTCATCCTGGTCGTAGATGTCTTCCATGAGTGCGCCCAGCCCTGTTGCTGTTGACCGCACGACCAGCTCGATGTTCTGTCGAGTTGGCAGCCCATCCGCAACAGACCTTACTGGTCCGATGGCCAGGATCAGAAGTAGGGTGATCCCCAATAGTGAGAGGGCGCGGCGCATTCTCAGCTCCTTTAATGACATATAATAAAACATATCATTTCCAAAGAATTGAGAAATTATAATCCGAAGTCACCAAAGAGAAAAGCCATCCCCGAAGGAATGGCTTTTCTCATCTCTCTTCTCTCATACAGAACTTACAGACCGAGTGCCTCCAGGTACATTTCGCCCTTGAAGGTCAGCTCTGCAGCGCCCTGCAGAAATACGTTCCCGTCTTCCAGGAAAATTGTCAGCACTTCGCCGCCCGTGGTGGTGAGGTCGGCTTTGGGACCGGTGAGGCCCAGTGTGTTGGCTATCAGTTGAGTGGCGGCTGCGCCGGTGCCGCAGGCGTAGGTCTCGTCCTCTACGCCACGTTCGTAGGTGCGCAGCAGCATGGTGGCGTCGTCCTTTACCTCGGCAAAGTTGACGTTGGTTCCGGCTGGCGCAAAATGCTCGTGGTAGCGAATCTTGGCGCCCATGCCCTTCACATCGTAGTTCTCGATGTCCTCGACGAAAACCACTACGTGAGGCACGCCGGTGTCGGCAAAGTGAATGGTCAGGGGAGCACCGTCCACGTCGATCTCGATGTTGGTCTCAAGCCCCTGGGGCGGGGTGAGCTGGACCTTGACGCGACCTGCGTCCGGACCGTCCTGCAGCACCTGGGCCTTGATGGGGCCGGCGTCGGTGCCAAAGGTGTGTTCGGCCGGGGCGAGGCCGATGGCGTGGGCGAGCTTGCCAGCGCAGCGGGAGGCGTTGCCGCACATTTCGGCACGGGAACCATCGGAATTGAAGAAATGCCAGCGGTAGTCAAGGTCGGGGACGTCGGTTTCCTCTAGGAAGAACAGACCGTCAGCATATACTCCAAAAGCGCGGGCGCAGACTTTGACAGCCCAGTCAGCCATGTCGGCTTCGGCTACTTTGGCCTCGCGGTTGTCGATGACCACGAAGTCGTTTCCGCAGCCCTGCATTTTGTAGAATGGTATGGATGTGCTGAAAATGCTCATATTCACTCCGAGTTTTTTTTCGTCTATTATGAATCGTTAAATATCGTCCAATACGATGTGTGTATTAATGGGAAATGGCAAAAGGGGATCAGGAAAGAAGCCACTCAAGGGCTTCCTTCTCTTCGAGGAAGACTCTGAACACCAATGATCTGTTCAGGAGCAGGGTCTCATACGTCTTGTTGATCTCGTAGTTGTCGGGGTGGCAGACCGAAGCCAGTCGAATGCCTTCCTGAGCAGTCATGCGGGCCGAGTCGGATTCGCTGAAGTCATAGGCGTCGAGGGTGTCCTGCTGGTCCATGAGGTTGCGCTCGTCGAGCAATACCCGGGTGATCTTGTTGGCCTTGGCACGCTCGCGGACAAAGGCCACGTATTCCTCGACCTCCTGGACCGAAGCTAGGGTGCCGGTGGCGGCTACTGCGAGGTAGCTCTCCATTATTTTGACATTACAGGTAAAAGGCATGTTCCCCCTCTGCTGTTGGGGTGAATGCGCAGGCGCACCCTCCCAGCATGGCTACTATGCACCAACAGAGGGGTTTGTTGTCAAGGGTTTGGAATCCCTGCCTCTATATCGCGGACAAAGCGCGTCTTCGGGCTCGCAGCAGGACAAATGCGGCGAGGACGATCAGTGTCAGCTGAACGGGCCAGTGCGACTGGAGCAAGACCATGAAGACACCGATGGAGAGCAGCGTGGCAACGAACCGGGGCAACGGCGAGGTGAACAGCTTGATCCCGGCAAGGGTTCCGAGCAGGGCGTTGGCGAGGAAGAACCCATCGGCAATGGCCACCAGCCCGGCCAGATCGAGAACGCCGAACCCCACCAGTACGAACTGGATGAGATGAACTGCCGTGTAGAAAAGCATGCCCACCCACGGTGCGTTGTGCCGATTGCGACGGTCCAGCGCGTCCGGCAGCCCTGTCTCGCGGGAGAGGTGTGCAAGGAGTCGTGTGACCGCGCCAATGATGACGAGGTAGGTGGTGGTGCACAGGGCCACGGTCAGCGCACCCATGATCCACGGAGCCAGCGAGCCGAACAGGGGGTAAAGCAGCGCAGACACTCCGTGCCCGGCCTCGGGCGGCAGTTGCCCGTACTGGAGCGCACCCGCCACGGCCAGTGACACCACGCCGATGACCACGGCGGCCATGATGGCAGCGCGGGGAATGGTGCGTTTGGGGTCGATCACTTCGCCGCCGTAGTTGCCCACGACTTCCCAGCCGACCACGGCCCAGAAGAGCAGGAGCATGGTGTAACCGAACGCCGGTCCGTCAAAGGACGGCAGGGGAGCGGGAGTACCCATGTAGTTGAAGAACACCATGCCGGAGCCGGCCAGCAGCAGGGCCGTGGCCGTGGTCGCAAGCACCAGCGTGAAGCGGCTCATGTTGCGCAGGCCGCTGATGACCAGCAGGGCGCACACCATCTGTATGACCGCGCCAAGTCCGGCCTGTCCCATGGCTGTGGCGGGTTTGATGGCGGGAGGAAGGTACTCCACGATGGTCAGGATGACGGCAACGGGTCCGAACAGGACAGCGCCGGACAGGGTATACGCGGCCAGCCGCTTGGCGGACGAACCAAAGGCACGTTCCACTGCGCTGGCAGCCCCGCCTTCTCCCGGAAACATGGAGCCGACCTTGGCAAAGAGGTAGGCAAAGGCCACGCCGAACAGCGTGGTCAGAATCCAGCCCACAATGGCCCACGGCCCTGCGGCCTCCAGTGCGAGGGGCGGCAGAATGATGATGCCCGAGCCGAGGACCGAGCCTATCATCATGCAACACAATGGGAGCGTTCCGATTTTCCGTTGGTTCATATTGGTGTCCTTGTCTTGATTTCTCTCCTGTATCGTGGAATGCGAATAATTAATCCAATTCGAATAGTGAGACAGAGGGTTCGGGAAAACCGAATGCTTCACAGGGGACAATATGGATATTCGACGTTTGCAGTGTTTTTTGGCCGTGGCCTTTGAGGGGAACCTGACCCGCGCCGCCGAGAGCCTTTTCCTGAGTCAGTCTGCCTTGAGTGGGCAGATCAAGATGCTGGAAGAGGAACTCGAATTCGACCTGTTCGTGCGCAAGGCGCGTGGAATGGAGCTGACGCCCGAAGGCGAAGACCTGTTGCCCCTTGCCCGCAATGCCGTGCAGGCGTTGGAAGATTTCAAGATGCGGGCCGCCCGGCTGCATGCCGGACCGGAGAACTCTCTGACTGTGGGATTGAACTCTGATCCATCCTTTTTGCGCATGGCAGATCTGGCACGGAGCATGCGTGTGACCGTGCCGAATCTGCAATTGTCGTTCATCGTCTCCCAGAGTCGCACCACGGCGGAACAGCTGCGTTCAGGCGAGATGCAGGTGGGCTTTCGCTACGGCATGTGGAACGAGGAGGGCATCCACGATGAATTCATCACCTCGGTGACGCTGGGAATCGCCATTCCGGTGACTATGGCGGATCAGGTGAGGATGGGCGACTGGAAAGGACTTGCCGCGCTGCCCTGGGTATATACCTTTAATGGCTGTCCGTTTCATGTGGCCGTGCGCGAGCGCATGTCCGCCTATGGGGTTGAGGTCAACCCGGTGAACCAGGCCGTGGATGAAGGCATCGTGCGCGAGCTGGTCATCGAAGGCGCTGGCGTGTCCGTGCTGCGAATTGACGATGTGGACCGGCTGGTGGAAAACGGACATGCCGTGGCCTGGCCGGAAACCCTGCAGGTGCCGCTCTGCCTCTCCTATCCGGCGGGCAGCGGCTACACCTCGCCCGTGCGCGAGTTCCGCGAGGTGGTGCGCTCGGTCTGGCAGGGAGAGATGCAGCTTATCGCCTAGGTTGCGCTGGCTAGGGCATACCCTGCTGTGATAAGTCCGTTGCTGTCATGATCGTCAAATCCACCATCTCCCCCTGCTGGCTCGCATCAGAGCAAGAGCTGACCGCTGCCGCCACGCGCATGGCTGATATCCTGTCTGGTGCTCCCTCCGGAACCGAAATCTTTTTTCGCGCCGATGATATCGCCGTGCCCGGCAACAACTGCCAGCGGATGATGGAGATACACATTGCCCGCCAGATTCCCCTGCACATGGCCGTGACCCCGGCGTGGCTCACCGAATCCCGCTGGGCAATCCTCAAGGAGTGGGCGGGCGATTCCGGCATGTTCATCTGGCACCAGCACGGCTGGCGGCACGTGAACCACCAGCAGTCCGGCAAGAAAGGTGAGTTCGGAACCGACCGTCCCAAGTCTGCCAAGAAGGCGGACCTCGCCAAGGGCATGGAACGCCTGCGTACCTTCATGGGCGACGAATTTCAGCCCGTCTTCACGCCGCCGTGGAATCGCTTTGACGCGGCCACGGCCGAGGCCCTTCAGGAGCTGGGCTATCGCGCTGTATCCCGGTCCACCGGAGAGCAGAAGAAGGTGCCCCTCACGGATTTTCTGCCCGACATCCCCATCAATGTGGACCTGCACACCCGGAGCGAAGCCGACCCTGCCGAGGGCTTGAACGCCCTGATAGACGAGTTCGCGCAAGCCGTAAAATCCGGCCGCGTGGGCGTGATGCTGCATCACCAGCGGATGAATGACGCGGCGTTTGTTTTTCTGGATGCGGTGTTGGTGGCGGCCAAGGGATTGGCCCTGCGTTCGATCTAGTAGAATGTGAGTTCGGTGGATTCAAAGTCCACGGTTCTGGGCCATTCTCGAACAAAAAATACCTCGGCTGACCGAGTCATATTCTGACTGTCGGTGCTGTTGGTTGCTCGACTCTGGCACTTCAGGTCACCTTGCCCCGCAGCAGCCTGCCGTTCCGACAGGCCGATATACCGTATGTTCTTCCTGCCGTTCATTGGCACCTCTACGGAGTGGTCCCAGATATATTTGAAAATGGCGTAGGAACGGTTGATGGCAAGGGTGGCGTTGTGACGGAAGAGGGCCGCATATCGCTCGTTTTCCTTGGTGAGTTTGTCCAGCTCGTCCCATTTCAGCCCACGGCTGGCAGCTTCTGTACACAGTTCGGTTTCACTGATGGTGCCGCTGCACGAGGCGTGGCCGACAACGAGGACCTTAAAGGGATTGCCTTCCTGCCGTTTGCGGCGCAGTTCCTCGTCCATTTTTATAATGATGGCATTCAGCTCGTTCTTTTGTTTGTCGGAAATGATGGCCCCATCCGGCCTGAAGTAGTCGGCGGCAAAACGGATGACGTTGCCTTTCATGGTGACTTTCGTGGAGTTGGTGGCGGGGAGGTTTGTTTTGAGGTTGTCTGCCTTTTTTTGATTCTCTGCCACTTCGCCAAAGACCAGTCCTGACATGCCGAGATAGTCAGTGTACACGCCTGCACAGACGAATACGAAGAACGCCATCATCCCGGCCAGCAGGTCGGCAAGGCATATCCAAACGTTGTTTCTCCTCTCCATGATGTCCCGCTCACCCTAATTGCCGAACTGCTTGGCGATCTCGTTCAGGCTTTTTTCAATAGCCTCGAGGCGGGATGTAATATCCTCCATGGGGTCGCTATTATTGACACGTTTTTCCATGGCTTCCTGTATTGTCTGATCATACAGCCGTTGCGCGCTGGTCGAGTCTCGGACAGCCTGTCGGAATTCGGCGATGGTTTTGACCATGGCGCCGAGCGGCAGTTGGGACTGCTCGAGGAGATTGCTGATTTTCTCAATGTTCTTGCCATGCTTCTCCGTGGACCGGGCAATGGCCGAAGCCTCTTTCCATGACTTGTCCATGGTGTGCCTGTGGGCGTTCATGGTCGCGGTGTACTCTTTGAGAGAGTTCAGACATTCGGTGATCTCGATGCCGCATGCGTCCACCGAGGCAAAGGCGGCCTCATGTTCTTTGGTCATGGCCGCAACCACGCTCTCCTTGACGGTGTTTTCGATTTTGGCGTGCAGCGAATCCAGCTTTGCGACGATGGACTCGACACTCTCTGAGGGACCGGCGAATGCCTGCTGGGCGATACGCACAAAGAAACCGAACGTGACACCGGCGAGGGAGCTGGTAAAGGAGATGGACAGTCCGCTGAACAGGGCATCCACGTTGAAGCCGTTGGCCATCTCGGCCATGGAGCGGTTCAGGCCGAAGATCAGGCCGAGGAAAGTACCGCCGATGCCGATGGTCATGAGGATGGAGCTGGAGCTGTGGGACAAATAGGAGGCCATGTTCTGCATGTAGGCGGGCAGCCGTTCTAGCCATTTTCGAAGAAAACCAAAAATGCTGTTTCGCAGAACAGGCCCGGTCACCATGGTGTGGAAGATGGCAACGAAGAAGATTAAGGCCTGCACCCTGAGCATCCACCAGATGATGGTCACTGCGTTGTCGTTGGCCTTGATGGTATTCTGGGCGATGCGACGCTGCTTGAAGATCTCATCCTGAATGTGCTCTCTATTCTTATTCGAGTAGACGCCGCTTCGTGGGAAATCCAGGAGGATATTATGTAGCTTGAAGCCGTCGATGCGGTACAGATCGGAGAGGTCTTCTGCCGGGTTTCTCAACGTGGCGTTGAAGCTGTCCAGCTCATCAATGAATCTGTGATACTTGCCGTCCATCGTCGCATTTGCCGCGCCGATATAGGGCGTTTTTCGAATGATCGTGTCTCCTCCTATGAAGACTCCGGCAGCGATGGCGATCAGTATGATCAGTGACCCGATGGCGATGATGTTGGCATGTAGTTTCGTCAGCACGTGGAGCTCGCAGTGTATTCAGATGAGTGAAAAAATCAGATACTTAATAAATATAAAATAGTCTATAACAAAAATAGAGTTCGAGCCTGCGCAGTAGGGAAAAGTCATGTCTAGGATTGTTATAAATGAGCCACACAGCCCAAAATTAACCCAATTGACCTTCATTACTACTTGTAAGTGAAAGCACGCTGGCCTATTGTAAGGGACTGTGGAAATTCAGTCGGTTATTCAAGAGGTGAACAATGGGCGCATCCGGCCCTGAACAATCTTCCGTTATGGATCGCCCCGAGGGGAGCATCGACAGGCTCATCACGCTGCCATTCTCCAAATCGCTGGAGATCAGCTTCAAAAGCCTGAAGGTGCGGTTTTTCCGTTCCATGATCACGGTCTCCAGCCTGGTGCTGGCCGTGTCGTTTCTGTCCTTCGTGCTGGTGAATCTGGACTTTGCATCCGGATTGCTGGCGGGCGGTGGCGAGGCGGCGGCGCGGACCTTGTCCAAGGCGGGATATGATGTGGATCTGGCTGGCGGCATTGTCTCCATGTCGCCCAAGGAGCGCTGGATCGTCATCCTTTCGTTGCTCGTCTGCACGGTGGGCATCATCAATGCCCAGCTCATGTCCGTGACAGAACGCTTCTCCGAGATCGGCGTCATGAAGTGCCTCGGCGCGCTCGACTCCATGATCCTGAAGCTGTTTCTGCTCGAAGCTGCCATGCAGGGGCTGGCTGGCGCAGCCATCGGTTCCGTGGTGGGTGCATTTTTTGCCCTGCTTTCCAATCTGCTTCGATTCGGTGCGGATTCCGTAGGCTTCCTGTCATGGGGGAGTTTGTTAGGTTCCGTGGGTATCGCCACGGCAGCCGGATGTCTTTTGAGCCTCATCGGCGTACTGTACCCCGCACTTCTTGCGGCCCGCATGGAGCCCATCAACGCCATTCGCGCGGAGCACTGAGGCAGGTAAAATATGTCCAAACCTGTTGGCCAGTCTCAGTCATAAAGGAATTGAAGGTAGAATAGATGTCTGAACAAAAACGCACCATCGTCCGTGTTATCGGCGTGAAGAAGACCTTCAAAATGGGGTCGCAGGAACTCCAGGCCCTCAAGGGCGTGGATCTCGAAATTTTCTCCGGCGAGTACGTTTCCATCATGGGGCCGTCCGGATCGGGCAAGTCCACGCTGTTCAACATGATCGGCGGATTGGACAAGCCGTCCGAGGGCAAGGTGTTCATCGACGAGGTGGATATCTCCCAGCTCGACGCCTACGAGCTCGCATGGTTGCGTAACCGCAAGATCGGTTACATCTTCCAGACCTTCAATCTCATCCCTGTCATGACGGCCCTTGAGAACGTGACCCTGCCCATGACATTCGCCGGTATGAACGCCGACGATGCACAGGACAAGGGTATCGAACTGCTCAAGCTCGTCGGCCTTGGCGAGCGTTTTCAGCATAAGCCCCTCGAGCTCTCCGGCGGTCAGCAGCAGCGTGTTGCCGTGGCCCGCTCCCTTGCCAACGACCCGTCCATCATTCTTGCGGACGAGCCCACAGGCAATCTCGACCTCACTACGGGTGAGGAGATCATCGAGCTGCTCCAGATGCTTTCCAACGAGCGCGGTGTGACCATCATTTCCGCGACCCACGACTACAAGATGCTCAACGTGTCCGACCGTGTGGTCTGGGTGCGCGACGGCATGGTGGATCGCGTGGAACGGCGCGAAGAACTCGACATCACCATCGGCGGTATCGGTGAGAAGCTCACCGGTCAGCCCCAGAAAGGGGAACAGGGGTAAGGCATGGTGAGAAGAGGAAGAGGCGCTTCGCGCTTGGCCTTCGGCGACCCTTCGGGGAGCGGGCTCTGCCCTGCACCCGCAAGGACTCGCGCCCTTGACCCGATTTTTACAATAAACCCTTGGAGCCGACAGGCTCCACAATGGGATTCCAAAGGGTCTTTCCCTTTGGCCGCCGGAGGCGAAGTCTCCCGACATCGCCACCGTAGGTGGCTTCCTATCCTGATTTTACTTGTGGCGCTCATCTCAGCCATCCCGGCTCAGGCCAACGGCTTTGAATTTCTGCATCGCCTGTCAGAGCTGGGCGACCGCTCCATCGGCACCCCGGGCGCGGCCCGCGCTGCCGATATGGTGGAGAATGAATTTCGCAAATTGTTTCCTTCGGTCCTTATTGGCCGTCAGTCGTTCCATGTGCCGGTGACCGTACCTGCGGGCGCGGAACTGCATCTCCGTGGCGGCGGGCACAAGGTGGCCCTGAAACAGTTGCGGTCCAATGCCTTGTCGCCGGGCGCAGTGACTCCCCCGGGCCTCATGGGCCCAATGTTGTATGCCGGGCAGGGCAATGTTGCCGATTTTAACGGCATGGATGTTCAGGGCTCTGTGGTGCTCATGGACATGGACTCGGGCAAGAACTGGAACAACGCGGCCATGCTCGGCGCGAGGGCGCTGATCTTCGTGGGCAGCGGCGGCGATGGCGGCGAAGTGCCACGCGCCCGGTTCGAGAACAAATTTGAGCTGACTCCCGTTGACTTTCCCATGTTCTGGATGTCCCGCGAACAGGCAAAGACGCTCTTTGGCACCGGTTTTTTGCGGGAAGGACCTGCGCCGCTGGGCGACGTGATGCTGACCTCGCAGTCCAGATGGGAGAATGTTCGCGGAGATAATATTTACTGCTTCGTGGAAGGTTCTGACCCGGAGCTGTCCAATCAGACCGTCATCGTTGAGGCGTTTTACGATTCCACCGCGCTGGTGGCGGGCGATTCGCCGGGCGCAGATGAAGCCGTCTCCATTGCCACGCTCATGGACATGGCCGCGAGCTATGTGGTGGAGCGACCGAAACGGTCCGTCATGCTGGTGGCTTCGGCGGGTAAGTCGAGCGCACAGGCTGGCATGCGCGAATTTGCGTGGGCCTTGGTGACCAAGGGCAAAGACCTGAAGGAACGCAAGGCCGATCTGGAAAAGCGCGTGCTGGACGCGGGACGTGTGCTGGAAATTTTACGCTCAGGCGATCCGCTGGGCGAGAGCGTGATGGCGGACGAGACCAATCGTGCGCTCATCAAGGCCGCACTCAAACAAGTGGCTCGCAACGCCGAAGATGACCTGACCAACGAGCTCATGCGGCTCAGACTGCTCAACAATGTGCCCGAGAGCAGTAAAATGCATCGGAAACAGCGTGGCCCCCAGCGTGGAATGCACGGCAAGCACAAGCCGCTGACAGAGGCAGAGCGTCAGGTCCGCATCAAGGAACTGGCGGCCCGACGTATCCAGCTCAAGCGACTCAACTGGGTTAACTCCACGGTGGCTGATTTCCCGCTGGGCGATAAGGAGCGGGCCGTGCTGATGGACTTCGTCAGCCCGGCCATCATCCATCAGGCAGCCATTCTTGAAGACGCCACCGGACAGTTGAATGACATCCGGTCCGCCCGTGAGATGCGTGACGCTATCGGTGACAGGTCCATCGCGGCCCATGTCTCCCTGTATCTTTCCAGTCACGGCGACGGCATTGGCGGCTTTGACAAAGGCTTCCTGAATGATCTCAAGCCCAATGTGAACCGCACCGCCTTTTTCCGGCCCATCGACACCGTATTCAAGGGCGCGGTCAAGAAACTCAAGGATTCGGGGAGCGGTCTGGCGCACCTGTTCAAGGATACCCTGCGTCCCGGCAAAAGGGCGTGGGAAAGCTATCTGCCGGATCGTCCGGAGATGGGCGGCGAGCCCATGGCGCTGGCCGGTTTTGCCGGGCTGACGCTGGCCACGGTGCATGATGTGCGCCCCGCGTGGGGAACGCCGTATGATAAGCCGTCGCGCATGAATTTCGAGTACATGAAGCAACAGGGAGAGCTGGTCAAATCCCTGATGCAGGCGCTTGCCAACGAACCGATCGACAATGCGGGAGAGCGAAGCAAGAACCAGTTTGTGACCGTGGAAGGGCGCGCCAATCTGCTCCGCAAGGGTGAGATTTTCCCGGACCGTCCCGGCACCGGAATGGTCGTATTGGCCTTCCAGTGGATGACCCGCAACTACGCAATGGTGGACACCGCGGGTAACTTCCGTATTCCGGGACTCGCCAACCGGAAGGTGAGTTATCACAAGGCCGTGATAGAGGCATTCCGGTTCAATGACGAGACCGGTCTGGCCGACTGGGCCATCGACAAGCCCAAGACCGGCAAGCCCGCCTATCGCATCAAGCTCAAGCGCAAAGTGCAGGCCACGGATCTCATCCTGTTCTCCTGCACCCAGACCACGATTTTCGACATGTTCGACCCGAGGACCTTCAAGTTCCTCTATCGTCCGAACCTCATCGACGGCCGCACCGAGGCGCCGCCGGTCAGCTACTGGTACAGCCGTCTCGACACCCGCCGGTCCACGCTGGGGACGCTCTTCCTTGAGCCGGATACACCCATCAAGCTGACCCTGTCCGACACGGTCATCGACAAGAAGGTGTTGCTGCTCAACGCTAGTGAAGAGCACCCGCAGGGACTGGGCTATATCGCCAAGCAATGGCCGGTCATTCCGCTGACCGAGTACCGGGCGGCCCGCGATATGTGGGCGCTGCTCGGCCCGCGCATCGACAGTCTGGAGTCCAAGGGCATCGTCAATGACCGTATTCGCGATCTGCGCAATCTCGGCTATGATGATCTGGTCCGTGCAGAAGAGTTCCGCGAGCAGAAGCAGTGGGACAAGTTCGTGGAAGCAGCCCGCGCCTCCCTGTCCAAGGCGAGCCGGGTCTACAATGACGTGGACAAGACCCAGAAGGACGTGCTGGTCGGCGTGCTCTTCTATGTGGCCCTGTTTGTCCCGTTCGCGTACTGCATGGAGCGACTGTTCTTCTCCTTCGTGGATATCAAGAAGCGCATCACCGCCTTCCTCGGCTTCCTCGGCGGTATCATCGGCATCGTCTACATGGTCCACCCGGCCTTCCAGCTGACGTATTCGCCGCTTGTGGTCATATTGGCGTTTTTTATTCTGGCCCTGTCGCTGCTCGTGTCGCTCATCATTTTCTTCCGCTTCGAGCGGGAGATGGTGGAGTTGCAGAAGCGGTCCGCCCATATCAAGCTGACGGGTATCAGCCCGGCGGCTGCGTTCGGCGCGGCCTTCGTGCTGGGCGTGGGCAACCTGAAGCGGCGTCCCGTGCGCACCTTCCTGACCTTTGCCACGCTGGTCATCCTGACCTTCACCATCATGAACTTCACCACGGTCAAGTCCGTGCGCCAGAAGGGATGGGCAAAGTTCAGCGATACTGCCACCTATGACGGCCTGATGCTCAAGTATTTCAACTGGCAGGATGTCCCTGTCGAGGCGTTGTCCGTCGTGGAGACCGCCTTTGAAGGGCAGGGCGTGGTGGCCCCGCGTGTCTGGTTCGATACCGGATTCACGGCGGATAAATCCCGCGCGCCGCTCATACCGGTGACCTTGGGTGACAATGAGGCCCCTGCCCGCGGCATGGTCGGCCTGTCTCCCCATGAGCCGCAGGTGAGTGGGCTTGATCGCATCCTGATCAAGGGGCGCTGGTTCCACGAGGATGAACAGTTTGTCGTGATGCTGCCGGCACGAATCGCCGAGCAGCTTGGCGTTGATCTGGATGATCCTGAGAAACGCGTAGTGGAACTCTGGGGCGTCAAAACCTCCGTGGTGGGCATCTTTGATGACGAGGGGCTGCGCGACAACCCTGATCTGGATGGCGAGCCCATGACGCCCATCGTCTTCCCCAACCAGGCCGCGACCCAGCTCTCCGAAGTGGAGGCCGAGGCCATTGAGGACGGTGAAGATGTGGTTGCCACCGAATCCCGTTACCAGCACATCCCGGGCTACGAGACGATTCTCGTGCCTGCCAAGACGCTGCTCTCCTTCCCTGCGGGCAAGTTGAAGGGCATCGCGGTCAAACCCAATGCGGAAAGTCACGCCGTGCGTGGCGACATGGGCGACCGTTTCGGCATGCTCCTGTTCAAGGGCTCGGATGAGGGCACGTCGCTGTATTTCGCGTCCGATGCCGTGAACTATTCCGGCGTGGCAAACATCCTCATTCCGCTTGGCATTTCCATCCTCATCGTGCTCAACACCATGATCGGCTCGGTGTATGAGCGCAAACCCGAGATCGCGGTCTACACCTCGGTTGGTCTGGCACCGCCGCATGTGGCCTTCCTGTTCATTGCCGAGGCGTTGGCCTTTGCCATCATCTCGGTGGTGGTGGGCTACCTGCTTGCCCAGACATCGTCCTCGCTACTGGCCGGGACACCGCTGTGGGCCGGTATGACCGCCAACTATTCCTCCACCGCAGGCGTGGCCGCAATGATACTGGTCATCGGCGTGGTGCTGATCTCGGCCATCTATCCGGCCAAGGTGGCGGCCAATATCGCCATTCCGGACGTGAACAAGTCGTGGACCATGCCCAAGGCCAAGGGCGACGAGCTCATCGTTGTCCTGCCCTTCCTGATCAAGCTCAAGGAGATGGCTTCGGCGGGCGGCTTCCTGCGACGGTATTACATGGCGCATCATGATGTTTCCCACGGCGCGTTCTGTACTGACGACATGCAGTGCAACTTCCTTGATCTGGAGCAGGAAGAGCTGAGGTCCGGCCTCAAGACCGGGCTGATGGATCAGGATGTGATCCCGGATGACCTCTGTTTCTCCATTGACTTGCGCGTCTGGCTCGCGCCGTTTGACTTCGGTGTGCGCCAGAAGGTCAAGCTCGTCTTCTGCCCGTCTGATATTTACAAGGGATTCCGTCAGGTACGTGTGATTATCCACCGCGAAGCGGGTGAGCTCAATGCGTGGGAGAACCTGAACAAGAACTTCCTCAATGACCTGAGAAAACAACTGCTGGCATGGAGATCTCTCGATGACGAGGCCGTGACCAGCTATGCCGAAGATATGAATAATCACATCGAAGCAGTGATGAATGGCAATAAAGAAGACAAGGAGGTGCCCGCATGAACGGACGTCTCCGTCTCCGCGCGCTCCTGACCGGGCTGATGCTCGGCCTCTTCCTGTGCGTCTTCACGCCCTACAACAATACCATCCTGCACAACACGCCGTTGGGCGGTGGGCATTTTCCATTGGCTCCGTTTTTCATCATCGCGTGGATGTTCGTGATAGATGCGGTCGCCTCGCGATTGACCAAGCGCCCGCCGTTTTATTCTGGTGTGGAGTTGCTGGTGGTCTGGCTGATGATGGTCCTGTTCTCGGCCATCGGCTACGCCGGGCTCACCGAAACCTTTTTCGTCAACATCACCGCCCCCGAGCGGTTCGCGCAGGACGCCTATCGCTGGACCGAAGTTCTGACGCCACTGCTGCCTGATGCGTGGTTCCCGAACTCGGCTGCTGCGGTCAATGGCTTCTATGAAGGGCTCAAGGGCGGGCGCGACATGACCGTCATGCAGGTGCTGGCCAACATTCCGTGGGGCGTGTGGCTGCCCGTGCTGTCGGTCTGGGCCTTCTTCATCCTTGGCGCGTTCTTCGTCATGGTCTGCCTCATGGTCCTCTTCGGCCGCCAGTGGGTGGTCAACGAGCGAGTGCTCTTCCCGTTGGTGCGCGTCCCGGTCCTGATGGGCGAGGCGCTGGACCAGAAGCGGTTCGTGTCGTGGTGGTCTGATCGGTATCTGCTCATCGGTTTGATCTTTGCCGGAGCACTGCATCTGCTCAACGGTCTCAATTTCTATTATCCGTCCGTGCCGCAGATGCCGACCCTGATTCTGGCCGGTACCTATTTCCCGAAGTTCGGTCTGTTCTCCGGCTTCTACAAATTGAAACTGTACATCGTGCCTGCCTTTATCGGCTTCGCCTTCCTGACCACCCGCCAGATTTCCTTCTCCATGTGGGTGTTCTACCTGTTGGGCGGATTGCTGTTCGGCCTGCTCTACGTCCTCGGCTGGCAACTGCCCGAGGCCGCGCTCGGCACTACCCTCGGTCCGGATCTGGCTCGTCCCGAAGGGGCCCAGACCATTGGCTCGTACATCATCTTTTTCCTTTTCCTTGTCTGGCTGGCCCGTCACCATCTCAAGGAGACGTTCACCTGTATTCTTCGCCCGGAATGCCGCAGCGCGAATCTGGGGAACAAAGGGAAATTCGACGTCACTCCGGCAGAGTGGTCGCCGCCCATCTGGCCGTTGTGGGGATTGTGCCTCGGCATGATCGCCCTGTCCGGCTGGTGCTGGTTCTTTGGCCTGCCCTTCTTTGCCGCGTTACTGCTGCCGATCATGTTCGTGATCGTCATGCTCGTGACCAGCCGCATCGTGTGTCAGGGCGGCCTGCCGTACTTCACTCTGACCGCGGCCCCGTCCGATGCCCTCATGGGCTTCTTCGGTACCGGTTTCTTCGGCACCGTGGGCATGGCCGCCACCGCTATTATGCAGAAGGTGATGTTCCTCGATGTGCGTGAGGCCGTGGCCCCCACGTTATTCCACGGCGCGAAAATCCATCAGGAGGCAGGGCGTCGCAATCTCGTGCTGACCGCCATCGGTCTATCCCTGGTGCTGGCATTGGCGACGGCCTTTGTCACCATGCTCTACCTCGGCTACAAATACGGCCTGCGAGAACTCGGCCTCGAATGGGCAACCCAGACAGTGCTCGCCAACTACGAGAACGCCCAGCGCCTCGTGGACCAGCCCGTTGGTCCCAACTACTGGACCATGGTCTATGCCGGGGCCGGAGCCATGGTCATGTTCCTGCTGATCTTCTGCTACTACAAGTTCCCGTGGTGGCCGCTCCATCCGCTCGGATATCTGGTGGCCTACTCCGCGGGCATGAAAATTCTCTGGTTCCCGTTCTTCCTCGGTTGGCTGTGCAACCATCTGGTGCTTCACTACGGTGGTACCGCGCTGTTCAACCGCGTCCGCTTCCTGTTCATCGGATTGATCCTCGGTGACTTCCTGATGGGCGGCATTTATGCGGTCATAGGACTGATGAGCGACCAGAGCTATAATGTGTTTCCATTGTAATTGAATACCGTGATGATGATCTGATGATTAGGTGATTATGTACGACGATAAAGAGCTAAAAGAATATCGTGACTTGATGAAGCCGCCCGATAAATTCGAGGAGGGCTTTGACTGGAAAACGATTGTTGGTGCTGTATTCATCGGCTTTTTGATGATGCCCGGCTCCATGTATCTCCAGTTGGTCATCGGTCAGGGAATCGGCCCGGCAGCGCGCTGGGTCACGATCATCCTATTCGCGGAGATCGCGAAACGCTCGTACACGCACCTCAAGCAGCAGGAAATCTTCCTGCTCTACTACATGGCGGGCGCGGCACTGGCTTCACCGTTCCAGGGCCTGCTATGGAATCAGTATATAGTCCAATCAGACGCGGCCCGAATGCTCGGCCTGACCGAGTTCATCCCGCATTGGATAGCTCCGGCCCTCGGTTCCGGCTCCTATCTGGAGCGCACCTTCATGCACCGCGACTGGCTGGTGCCGATCATGCTCCTTGTGGGCGCGCAGCTCGTCCAGCGCATCGACCATTTCGGTCTGGGATATTCGCTCTATCGCATCACGTCAGACGTGGAAAAACTGCCGTTCCCCATGGCCCCGGTGGGCGCGCTGGGTACCATGGCACTGGCCGAATCCACGGAAGATCGGAAGACAGGCTGGAAGTGGCGGGTCTTCTCCATAGGCGGGGTCATAGGGTTGGCCTTCGGGTTCTTCTACGTCCTGTTACCAGCCCTATCAGGCCTGTTATTCAGTGAACCAATACGGCTTATACCCATACCGTGGATTGAGCTGACGCAGCATACCGAAGAGATGTTGCCCGCCGTGGCGACCGGTCTCCAGTTCGATCTCGGGCTGGTATTCATCGGTATGGTCCTGCCGTTCTGGGCCGTCATCGGCGGTCTGGTGGGCTTGATCATCACGATCATCGCCAACCCGATTCTCTACTCCCACGGTATCCTGCACCGCTGGCATCCGGGCATGGCCACCGTCGAGACGGTCTTTGCCAACAACTTCGACTTCTACATGAGTTTCGGTATCGGCCTCGGTCTCGCCATCGGCGCGGTGGGCGTCTATTACGTGGTCAAATCGTTCAAAGATTCCAGCGGCAAGGGACTCGATTTTTCGGCCCTGTTCAACCCTCCGGAAGGGCGCGGCGACATCAACTTCTGGGTGTCCATCGGCATCTATGTTTTCTCCACCCTCTGCTACATCGCTTTCTGTGTCTGGCTGGTGCCGTCCTTCCCGTGGATCTTCTTCGTGATCTACGGCTTCGTGTACACGCCGGTCATTTCGTACATCACCGCGCGCATGGAAGGTGTGGCCGGTCAGTTCATCGCCTTGCCCATGGTGCGTGAATTTTCCTTCATCGCGGGTGCCAAGTTCTTCGGCTATCAAGGCCTGGAAATCTGGTACGCGCCCATTCCCATCCACAACTACGGCGAGGCCACGGTGCAGTTCCGTCAGATCGAGCTGACCGGGACCAGCCTGCGCGGCATCATCAAGGCGGAGATCATCGTCTTCCCCATTGTCATGATCTCGTCACTGCTGTTCTCGCAGTTCCTGTGGCAACTCGCGCCCATTCCGTCTCCGGAATATCCGTTCGCGCAGGAGCTCTGGCATTTGCAGGCGCTCAACACGCTGCTCATGCAGACCTCCACGCTGGAAGGTAATTCCCTCTTCTTCGAGGCGTTGTCCGGCCCGATTGTCTTATCCGGTCTGGGATTGGGATTGTGCATGTACTCGGTGCTGAACGTGCTCGGTCTACCCGTCTTGCTTGTCTATGGCGTGGTGCGTGGTTTGGGACAATCCACGCCGCACGGCATGATATTGGAAGTCGTGGGTGCGTTGCTTGGTCGGTTCTATTTTCTGAAGAAGTACGGCAAGGAGTGGCGTCATTATGCGCCGGTTTTGTTGGCTGGATTTTCTTGTGGGATGGGGCTGACGGGTATGTTTGCCATGGGGTGTACGCTTATTCTCAAGTCGCTGGGGAGACTGGCGTATTAGGTTTTGGGAAGAAGATAGAAGAGATAAGGAAGGCCGCCCTTTTGGGGCGGCTTTTTTTGTTGGAGAGATGCACGCTTTTCAAGCGTGAGAGCCGTCGCTTTCGCTTCTCCATGTCCTGCGCGGACGGCGGTTCTTTCTTGGCTGAGCCGCCCCAAGAAAGAACCAAAGAAATGCGGCTTTGTGTGCTCCCCGCCTTGTGATTCGTAGGTAAGAATCTGATCCAAGCTGGCAGCTTTTTGCTTGTGATGCTTCGCTGCGCTTCGCCCCAAGCAAAACAAGACGCTGCCTGCCGCTTGGTCAGCTTCTAAACCGCTTGAATCAAGGGCTAGTGCAGTGCTTCGGATGAAGTGTCAGTAAACCTTCCCTAACCCCGAGCGAAGCGAGCGACAAAAAGTTTAGGGGGGTGAGAGGGGATGGGGGATCCAAGGGGGAAGGGGAGAGAGGGCGACCATTTTCAAATGGTCCCTTCTCTCCCCTTCCCCCTTGGCCGCCGGAGGCTGCCGCGAAGCGGCAAAAAAAGGGCGCCCCGCATATGCGGGGCACCCTTTTTACTGTCGTTATCTCGCGGACTATTTGCCGGTGAGGACTTTGCCTACTTTGGTGAGGGCATCGATGAGGGTTTCATCGTCTACGGCGTAGGAGAAGCGGATGCACTTGTCGTCGCCGAAGGCGGAGCCGGGCACGAGGGCCACGCCGACTTCTTCGAGGATTTTGGTGCACATGGCGGCGGAGTCCGGGGCGTCCTCGGTGTAGAACTGGTCGAGGACCGGGAAGAGGTAGAACGCGCCGTCGGGCTTGGGACATTTGGCGCCCCAGCCGGTGATGATCTCGTAGGCGAGATCGCGGCGGCGGACAAAGGACTCCTTCATCTCATCCACGATTTCCCAGGGACCGGACAGCCCGGCGACGGCGGCCTTCTGGGTGATGGAGTTGATGTTGGAGGTGGACTGGCCCTGAATCTTGGACATGGCCTTGACCAGATCCTCGTGGGCGAGGGCGTAGCCGACGCGCCAGCCGGTCATGCAGAAAGACTTGGAGAGGGCGCCGACGATGGCGATGGTCTCCGGGTAAGCTTCCCAGGTCTTGGCGAGGGAAGCGGGCTCGAAGGGAGCGTAAACGAGGCGGTCGTACACTTCGTCGGAAATGATGAAGATGCCGTTCTTGCGAGCCCAGGCTGCGATCTCTTCCAACTGGGCCTGCGTGTAGCAGCAGCCGGTGGGGTTGGAGGGAGAGTTCAGGATCAGGACCGAAGTCTTGTCGGTGCGGGCTGCTTCGAGACCTTCGATGGTGACGAGATAATCGTCATCGGCGGTGGTGGGCACGAACACACACTCGCCTTGGGCCAACTGCACCATGGCGGGATAGGATACCCAGTAAGGGGCGGGGATGAGAACCTCGTCGCCGGGGTTCACCAGAGCCATGAGCAGGTTGTAGAGCACCTGCTTGCCGCCGTTGGAAATGATAGCGTTGTCGCCGCAGGTCTTCGCCCCGTAAAATTTGGTGTAGTACTCGGCCACGGCTTCGCGCAGTTCGGGAATGCCCGGGACCGGAGTATAGCGGGTGAAACCCTCGTCCATGGCGGCTTTGGCCGCGTCACAGACGTGCTGGGGGGTGCCGAAATCAGGCTGGCCGACTGCCAGACTGATGATCTCACGCCCCTGGGCGCGCAACTCTTGAGCCTTGGCATTCACCGCCAAGGTGGCAGACGGCTTGATGGCTGCCAAACGATCGGAAATTTTCATCGGAATCACTCTCTCTTTGAATTCATAATGGTATGGACCGCTACAGGGGCACATAGAACAAAAGATGAGAGAGGAAAAGCGGTTTTTGAGGCTGTCGGTAGGAAAAGGGCGCCGGGGCAGGGAAGTACAGCCCCGGCGCGAGATCAGGCTACCACCATTCCAGGTCGGGGTAACTCGGAGATGTCAGGTCGTCGATACGGCGTTCGATGATTCTGTCGCGGTGTTTGGCGCGGTTGTCGCGGGTGCGCTTGAGCTCCTCAAGCTCGGCTTCGATGTCTTTGATCATGGCGGTGTGCTCGTTCATGCGGGCGTCGAAAACCTTTTCGGTCAACTCGGCCAGTTCAGCCTTGAGACGCTTCTTCTCCTTGGTGCTGGTCGCCTGCTGATAGCGCAGGGCGGTGAGCTCGGTCCGCACCTCCATGTGCGCGGTTTCGAGGAAATCCTTGAAGGCGTCGGGGTCGAGATCACGAACCTGTTCTGCGATGGCCACTTCTTCGGCGGCGATCAGATAGATTTCTTCATAGAGACGGTTGTCGATCTTCCCGATTTCCTCCAGGTCCTCGAGAATGTCTGGCGCGTACTCGGCGAGCCAGCGGGTTGTGTCCGTGAGGGAGAACGGTTCACTGTCCAGAATCTCCAGTTCGTGGAGAGAGGAGGCCCGTGCCGTGGAGGACAGGGTGATGACTGCCATGCATATGAGTGCGAGGAAAAGGTGCTTTTTCATAACTACCTCGTTGTCTTGAATGTTCTGTTGCGGCTATGGGTGAGCCGCTTTGCCAGTTGGATCTTTTTTGCCAGATGTCCGGCGCGCGCTCGGAAATTCGTTGTACGTTTGAAAGGCGCGTCTTTATGGGACTGACGTTGGGCTTTGTTCACCCTATGCTGCAAAAAACTGCTCGATTGGCCGATGGTCAGATTGGAGATCTCGGTGACCTTGGAGGAATCGAACCATGGTCCCATGACCACCAGCATGATTGCGGCTGCCATGGCGATGGCCCCGTATGCGGGGTAGGACACGGCTGGTCGGCGGAGGAACTCAAGGAGTCGAGCGGAGTAACTGGCGGGAGCAGCCTTGTGTATGGCGGCGGCCACGAAATCCTTCGGCGCCTGGGCAGGCTCGTCGTGAACCAGGAGGTCGTCCATGGCCTTCAGTTCGGCCAGTTCCAGTCGGCAGGCTTTGCACTCTTTGAGGTGGGCTTCCACCTGTCGGGTTTCGTCTGCGGAAAGCTCGTTGCTCCAGTAGAGCGTCAGTAGAGTCAGATCACAGTTCATTTTAGTCCTCCCTGACCATCAGCCGGGTGAGCTTCTTCTTGGCCGAATGCATTCTGCCTACGGCGGTGTTGATGGAGCAGTCCATGATGGCGGCAATCTCCTTGAACGGTGTATCCTCTTTCAAGCGAAGATGAACCACCTGCCGTTCCTCTTCGGTCAATCCCGACAAAGCCCGATCCAGCGCAGCGCTGACCTGTTGCCGCTCGTAGATCTCTCCCGGGCCCGGGCGGCTGTCTACCATCATGTCTTCCAGAGCCTCACCCCCGCCGGACATGTCCATGCGGGACCGCTTGTGCAGGCAGCGGAGTCCTTCGTTCCGGGCGATGCGGAAGAGCCAGCTCTTGAACATGTCCTGTTCCTTGTAGCGGTCCAGCGCACGGTAGCTTCGAACGAACGTCTCCTGTGTCGCATCAGCGGCAACATCCCTGTCGCCGGTCATGCGGAGAAGAAAACCGTATATGTTGTCCTGATACCGCCTGAACAGCGTCTCGGCTGCGCGGTTGTCGCCTTGCTGGGCGTTGCGGATCAGGTGTTTGTCTGCCTGCATGCTTGGTAAAACCCCGGTGTACGATCTTTATTGTTCGTTTTGGCAGAAAAAGTACGTCCCAGCCAGATAAACTCAATGGCTGTCTATGAATAGTGCGGTATTCCTTGCCGGAAAAAAGTGGTACACCCTTGTTGACCTGTCTACAGGTTCATAGTTCAGAAGAGAGGCCGACAAGAACGAGTTACACTACAAGGAGAGCTTTTATGAACACTGCCAGAGAGGCACTTGTGACCGTGTCGGCCGACATGCAGATTCAGGGAACCTCCAGCGAGATCTGGCCGTTGCTCTGCCCCGTTGCAGAGTATGATTGGATTGATGGATGGAAATGCGAACTGGTTCATTCCGAGTCCGGAGTGAATGAGTTGGGATGCGTGTTTCGCACCGATCCTCCGGGCGGAGGTGGTACTGACACATGGGTGACGAGCCGGTTCGAGCCCAATGAGCGGCTTGAGTTCGTGCGTGTGAATCCCATCCGCGCCATTCGCTATGAAATCCTGCTGTTCCCTGAGGGTGACACCACCCGGATGGAATGGATTCAGCACCTTGCTCCCCTCAATGAAGAGGGCAGGACTTTGGCCGAAGGTTGGTCGACAGAATTCAAACAGCAGATGAGCACGTTGGAAAAGATGCTCAATCACTATCTTTCCAGCGGCGAAATGCTGCGACTGTAAGCAGACAAGGAAACAACAATGTATACTGTGGGACGACTGGCAAAGCGGCACGGGCTGTCGCGCTCCACTCTCCTCTACTATGACCGGATCGGGCTGCTGTGTCCGTCCGGTCACCTTAAAGGGGAGTACCGCCAATACTCCGAGGCGGATGACGCTCGTCTGGCGAAGATATGCGAATATCGCCGGGCCGGGATCGCCCTCAAGGAGATCGGGCGCATGCTCGACGGGCAGGCCGAAACCTCGGTTGCCGAGGCGCTGGAAGGGCGATTGGTCCAGCTCAATGAGGAGATGGCCGCTCTGCGCGATCAGCAGGCGCTGGTGGCCGGGCTTCTGGGACGTACCGACCTGCTGGCAGAGTACGCGGCCATGGACAAGGCGACCTGGGTGTCGCTGCTCTCCGCCGCCGGATTCAGCGAGGCCGACATGCGCCGCTGGCACGTTCAGTTCGAGCGCAGTGCGCCGGACAAGCACGAGGAGTTCCTCAAGCGACTGAACATCCCGGACAGCGAAATCTCTGCCATCCGGGGCATGGCCGCCGCACCCCACGAGATACTCAACATCAATAAGGCATCAGGTAAATTCATGGAAATGTTCTTTAAGATATATGAAGGATTGGACCGGGAAGGTCCCGGCAGTTTTGCAATGACCAAGCGTGCGTTCGACATGTGCGAGGGCTTGCCGGAGAAGGCTTCCATACTGGAACTGGGCTGTGGCACGGGCGGGGCCACCATCTCGTTGGCAAAACTGACCAGCGGCACTGTCATCGCAACAGATGTGTACCAGCCATTTCTGGATCGCCTAACCGAACGGGCCGAGGAGGCTGGAGTTGCCGACCGCGTCACTGCCAGAAAGCAGGACATGGGCGAGCTCGATTACGAGCCCGAGTCTTTTGATTTGATCTGGTGTGAGGGTGCGGCCTACATCATGGGCGTGGACAAGGCGCTGGCCTACTGGAAGCAGTTCCTCAAGCCCGGCGGCTGCATCGCCCTGTCCGACGCGGTCTGGCTGTCTGCCGACATCCGTGACAATGCTTCGGACGAGATGAAAGCGTTTTGGGCCGAGGGCTACCCAGCCATGCGGCTCGCTGAAGACAATAAGGCTGCGGCTGAGGCGCTGGGCTATACCCAGCTTGGTCGCTTCACCATCGATACCGTCTGCTGGGACGAGTTTTACGACGACGTCGCCAGACGATTAGACGAGGTGGAACCTTTGTACGGTGACGACCCGGATGGTCGCGCCATCATCGACATCTCGCGCAAGGAGTACGATCTGTACCACGGCAATCCCGGCGTCTACGGGTACGAGTTTCACGTATTCAAGAAGTAACGAAATCGCGCCATGCGTTTGCGCCCCCTGCCCGCTCGGGCAGGGGGCTTTTTGTTGGGATACACCATGGATCATTATTATTCTTCATTGGTATTTGTTACGATCACAAAGATAAGGTATAGATAAAGTCCGTGTCAGCGTTGACCGGGGGTGCCATTCGTTTTCGCAGAGGTAGATTTCTTCGGGGCGGACTCTATGAATGTGGTATTTCGACGAGTTGCAGTTGCAGCGATCCTGTTTGTGCTATGTCTTGTCCCGTTTGGGGTGCATGGCCAGGAACTCGCTAATGGCACCATCATTATGAATGAAGAGGAGAAAGCGTGGCTGGCCGCCCATCCTGATATCAGGCTGGGCATGTGGCTTGCTTCTCCGCCCACCATGTTCCGCGGCAAGAAAGGGGAGATGGAAGGCTTCATCCCCGCTTATCTCAAATTGATTTCCCAACGGCTCAATATCAAACCGCGCAGGGTCCGGGCGTCGAGTTTTGCGGCTGCCTGGGAGCTGGCCAAGGCTCTTGAGGTGGACATGCTGCCAGCGGTCACGGCCGAGAAAGAGCGCGGCAATGACATGCTCTTCTCCAAGCCGTATCTCGTCCTGCCCATCGTGGTGGTGACCCGTTCCGATTTTCCTTTTATCTCCGGCCTTGAAGATCTGAATGGCCAAGTGGTTGCCATGGCTGCAGAGCACGTGCCGCATCTGCGCATCCCGGAGGATTATCCTGAGATCGTGCCCATGCCGGTGCAGAATCCCGAACAGGGCTTGCTGGCCGTGTCTCGCGGGCTGGCCGATGCGTTTGTGGCCTCGCAGTTCACGGCATCCTATCTGGCGAGGGAGCGAAATCTGACCAATGTACGCATCGCCGCCGTCACCGAATACTCCTACAGACTGTCCGTTGCCGTGCGCAAGGACTGGCCCGAACTGCTTGTGCTGGTGAACCGTGCGCTGGACTCCATTACCGAAGAGGAACGGCAGGAGATTCACGACTACTGGACCGTACTCCAGCACGGCAACTGGATGGAGAAGCTCCATGTGTGGCAGTTGCTGGGCGGTGTTGGCACTGTGGCGGTGGCCCTGCTCGGAGCGTTCTTCTTCTGGAATCGCCGTCTCGCCAATGAGGTGATGCGTCGTAAGAAAGCCGAGAGGGTAACTCGCAAAGCCAATGAGGCCACTCAACTCATCATCGAGTCCGCCAGCGTGGTCGTGGTGGGCCTGGATTTCGTCGGGCGTGTCCTGTTGTTCAATCAGGCCGGCGAACAGGTGACGGAATATGACCGCACCGAGGTAATGGATACGAACTGGTTCGATGTGGTGGTCCCGCGGGAGCGCTATCCCTTTGCGTGGGAGAAGTTTAACCGGATCATACAAGGTGGGGAGGCGGAGGACTCCATTGAGCATCCCCTTGTCACCAAATCCGGCGAGGAGCGGCGCATTCTCTGGCGTTATTCTGTCACCGAGGATGACCCAAGCGGGCTGGCCGTGATCGCCTTTGGTACGGATATCACCAGTAGGCTGGAGGCCGAAGAGGAACTGCGGCTTACCCAGTTCGCCATGGACAACGCCGCCGTCGGCGTGTTCCGTATTCTGCCTTCCGGGGCCATTGTGTACGCCAACCGGGCCGCGGCTGAAATGGTGGGGTACTCACGCTCTCGGCTGCTGACCATGAGCATCCCCGAGGTCGCCCCGTCCTACACCCGTGAAAATTGGCCCGAGTTTTGGGACAGACTCAAGGAAAGCAAGATGCTGACCTTTGAGCGCGATATAGAGCACCGGGACGGCAGCGTCTTGCCGGTGGAGGTTACCACCTACTATCTGCAGTTCAAGGGAGCGGAATTATCCGTGGGCTTCCTTGCCGATATCTCCGAGCGCAGACGGGTGGAGCGGCTCCGGGAAGACGTGGAACGCATGGTGCGCCACGATTTGCGTTCGCCCACGCTGGCCGTGCAGACCCTCTTCAAGCTGTTTGGCAGGGCAGACAACCTTACCGAGGATCAAAAGGAGCTTCTTGCATCGGTGCGCGATTCCAGTCAGCGCATGATTCACATCATCGACATGTCCCGGGCCATTTTCCGCATGGAGTCCGGCAAATACGAACTGCATCCACAGCCCGTTGATCTGGTGAAACTGGTTCTCTCCATTCTGGATGAGTTGCGTCCGCTGCTGCGTGCCCAAGACGTTGAAGTGGGGGTGAATGTGGACGGCACACCAGCCTCGGACGAGATGGCCTTCATGATCTCATCCGAAGAGATTCTCTGCTACACCCTGCTGGTGAACCTCATCAAGAACGCAGTGGAGGCGTGTCCATTAAATGGAGTGGTGACCGTCAATTTCATGAGCGCAAAAGAGACCACCATCACCGTTCACAATCCCGGCGTTATTCCTGAAGACATCAGGGATAATTTCTTTGAAAAGTATGTCACCGCAGGCAAGGTGCACGGTACCGGTCTCGGTACCTATACCGCCCGTCTTGTCACCCTCACGCTCGGTGGCAGAATCGACTTCATTTCCTCTCAAAAGGGAGGCACCGTTCTCACGGTTTCACTTCCTGTGGAAAGTAAGACCAATTCCTAGCTGGAAATAAGACTGGTTCCTACCTAGAAAATTCAAGTATCCCAAAGACCTCTCGCACTTCCCACTGAAAAATAAATTTAGGCTGGCATTTTTCGTACGGTTTCTGTAGTCTAGACAATCTCTAAGGCTGTCTTCCCGTGCTGGGGAATAATACTCATATATAAATATATTTCAAAATGTTAGAAGAGGTCTGCCCGAATGCCTAAACTCAAGATGCCTGCCAGTTTGCCTGATCCGATCATTAACGAAAACGCGAAGATAGTTTTGCAACGGCGGTATCAGAGAAAGGACACCGAAGGGAACGTCTACGAGACGACCAAGGAACTCTTCTGGCGCGTGGCCGCAGCCATTGCCGAGGAGGAAGGCAAGTACAAGGAGTCCACGTACAAGCCCGCCAAACTGGCTCGTGAATTCTACGACCTCATGACCTCCTATTCCTTCCTGCCCAACTCCCCGACCCTCATGAACGCAGGTACCAATCTCGGCCAGCTCGCCGCCTGTTTCGTGCTCCCGGTGGAAGACACCATTGAAGGCATTTTTGACGCAGTAAAGCATGCCGCCATGATCCACAAATCCGGCGGCGGCACCGGCTTCTCTTTCTCCCGCCTGCGTCCCAAGGATTCCGTTGTCGGTTCCACTGGCGGCGTGGCCTCCGGTCCTCTCTCCTTCCTCAAGATTTTCAACTGCGCCACCGAGCAGATCAAACAGGGCGGTACCCGTCGCGGCGCCAACATGGGCATCCTGCGTGTCGACCATCCGGACATCATGGAGTTCATCAAGGCCAAGGAGCGCGACGGCGAGCTCAACAACTTCAACCTCTCCATCGGTCTGACCGAGCGATTCATGCAGGCCGTGGAAAAGAAGGAAGACTACGACCTCATCGCCCCCCACAACAATGAGGTGGTCGGTCAGCTCAACGCCCGCGAGGTCTTCAACATCCTCGTGAACAAGGCATGGGAGTCCGGCGATCCCGGCATCGTCTTCCTCGATCGCATCAACCGTGACAACCCCACCCCCAAGATGGGTGAGATGGAGTCCACCAATCCCTGTGGCGAGCAGCCCCTGCTGCCTTATGAAGCCTGCAACCTCGGCTCCATCAACCTCGGCAAATGCTACCTCAAGGGCAAGAACGGTCACGACTCCGAGATCGACTGGGAAGAGCTGAAGCGCATCGTGCATCTTGCCGTCCGCTTCCTGGACAATGTCATCGACGCTTCCATCTATCCGCTGCCCCAGATCACCGAGACTGTCGAAAAGAACCGCAAGATCGGTCTCGGCGTCATGGGTTGGGCAGACCTGCTTTACCAGCTCAAGGTCCCCTACAACTCCCAGACCGCCGTGGACATGGGCGAGCGCGTCATGAAGTTCGTGCGCGACGAAGCCCGCTCCGCCTCCAAGCAGTTGGCTGGCGAACGCGGCGCCTTCCCCACCTACGTGGATTCCATTTTCGGTGAGGCAAACCTCGGTCCCTACCGCAATGCCACCACCACGACCATTGCGCCCACCGGAACCCTGTCCATCATCGCAGGCTGCTCCTCCGGTGTTGAGCCCCTGTTCGCGCTGAGCTTCGTCCGTAACGTCATGGACAACGACAAGCTCATCGAGACCAACCCGTTCTTCGAGGCCGCTCTCAAGGAAGCCGACGCCCACTCCGCCAAGCTCATGGAGGAGATCGCCAAGGTTGGCACCATCCGCAAGATGGATCACCTGCCCGCCGAACTGCGTCATGTCTTTGTCACGGCCATGGATATCGAGCCCATCTGGCATCTCAAGATGCAGGCCGCTTTCCAGAAATTTACCGACAACGCTGTCTCCAAGACCGTGAATCTGCCCAACGAGGCCACCAAGGAAGAGATCTGGGATATCTACTGGAAGGCCTACGAATACGGCTGCAAGGGTGTCACGGTCTACCGCGACGGTTCCAAGATTTCCCAGGTCCTGTGCACTGGTGACGACGAGAAGAAAAAGAAGGAAAAGGAAGACGATACCGGCTGCGTTGTGCAGGATCGTCCCGATGTCATTTACGGCTTCACCCAGAAAATCGGCACCGGTCTTGGCGAATTGTTCCTCACTGTGAATGAGATGGACGGCAAGCCCTTCGAAGTCTTTGCCACCATCGGCAAGTCCGGCGGTTCCATCACTGCCAAGGCTGAAGCCATCGGCCGCCTTGTCTCTCTGGCCCTGCGCTCCGGCGTCGAGGTCCGCGAGATCGTTAAGCAGCTGAAGGGAATCGGTGGCGAGAATCCCAAGTTCATGAAGAAGAAGCTGGTCAAGTCCATCCCGGATGCCATCGCCTACGTGTTCGAGTCCCGTTACCTGCAGGGCGAGCATGTAGACTCCGAGGGAGCTTCTCTGAACAAGGAGATGTGTCCGGATTGCGGCGATGTGCTGGTCTTCGAAGAAGGCTGCCACATCTGCAAGTCCTGCGGACACACCAAGTGCGGCTAGCGAAGAGCGGCGATTTTACCGCATCTGCTGCGTTATGTGGCATTTGCGGTGGAAAGCCTCCGCTGCACGCTACACGCCTTGCAGCTACGGCAAACTGGCCACTTTTCGCTGCATTAATGTCGACTCAAAGACGACCGGAACTAACGTTCCGGTCGTCTTTTTCATTGGCTTGTGGTGGGTTGGCGGATATTCATTAGTCGTTGTTTTTGAAGAGGGTTGGACACGCTTTGTGATGTGAAGTGTATGGAGTATGATTTATGGTTGATTTTTACGTATTTCAAGATGCTGCTGGGGTGAGCATGGCTGCGGCCGAGCTCATGTTGGAGAGAGCGCAACAGGCAGTTGAGGAGCATGGTCGCTTTGTGCTGGCCTTGTCCGGTGGCTCCACTCCGGGATTACTGTTTGAGCTGTTGGCCGAAGAGCCTTTTCGGGATGTCTTTCCTTGGGAAAAGACATTTGTCTTCTGGGGAGATGATCGAGCCGTCGGTCCTGAACATGAGTGGAGCAATTACCTCATGGCTCATAAGAAGCTCCTGAGTGTTGTGCCTGTCCCTGAGTCTCAAGTATTTCGGATACAGGGCGAGCTTGGTGCAGTCAGAGCCACTGAGGTAATGAGCGCAGACCTGGAATCGGTCTTTGGCACAGATGGAATTCCAAGATTTGATTTTCTCCTGCAGGGAATTGGTGGAGACGGTCATACTGCATCGCTTTTTCCCGGGACCGATGCGCTGGATGCACAGGGATGGGTCGCTCCAGTCATTGCTCCCCCGGCGAATCCTGCTGTCGATCGCGTGACCTTAACATTTCCGGTGTTGAATGCTGCCCGTCTGGCACTCTTTCTTGTTGTGGGGCAGGGGAAAAAGGATGTTTTCAATGAGATATTGAGCGATCCTGAAGCAGGCAGTCGCTATCCCGCAGCCCGGGTTGAATCTGAAGAAACGCTTTGGTTTGTAGACGAGGCTGCGTTGGGTGTTCTTTCTTAACATGGTTTTACATCCTTTAACCCCTGTAAAATGAGGGTTTAACGGTTGCTCCGTAGATTGCGACTCATCGAATGAACACCAACTACGGAGGAAAATATGAAGAAGATGCAAAACAAGCGGTGGATCGTATTGGGATCCTTGGTTCTGGTCATGGTTCTGGCCACCAGTGGAATGGCTGTCTCCGGTTTCAAGGGCGGGTTCGGGCCCAAGGGGAAGGACAACATGAAAGAGCGTGTCCTTTCCAAGCTCGATTACGCCATGCAGGAGCTTGAGCTGACCTCGGCCCAGCAGACCAAGTATTCCGCCATTCGCAAGCAGATGGCTGCCAAGATGGAAGAGGCCAAGGCTCGCCGTGACACCCTGCATGAAGCTGTCCGTATTGAAATGGAAAAGGAACAGCCTGATGTACGCATGCTGGCCAAGACCATGAAGCAGGAAGTGCGCGTCATGCCGGATGACTTCTCCTACCAGATCGACGCCATGCTCAAGATTTATGACATGCTGAACAAGGAACAGAAGACCGAGTTCGTCAAGATGATCAAGGATCGCATGGAGCGTATGGAACGCATGCACTCCAAGCGTGGCCCCGGTGGCCCGGAAGGCCCTGGCGGTCCTGAAGGTCGTGGCCCCGGCGGTCCTGACGGTCCCAAGAATTTGGAAGAGACCCGTTCATAGACGGAACATCTCCTCTCGCGCGTAGGCATCTCCCATTGTGGGAGATGCCTTTCTTTTTTTTAGATTACATGCACGAACAGTCCGACCCAGCCGTTGAGATGGGTTGCGGTGGGATTGCCCGGCAATCCGCTGCGAGCGAGGAACGATTGAGTGCCCCCATTGTCCATGTACGTGCGGAAATGAGTGAAGTGATCGCGGCCCGCCATGCGCTCGATGATGCGGATGCCAAGACCGGTAAAGAATGATCGTCGTGACTGAGGGAAACGGTAGTCGGCTACCACAAGCAGTCCCCCGGGCCGGATCAGGCGGCGCGTCTCGGCGAGTATGGCTTCGGCCACCGGGAGCGGCTTTTCATGCAGAGCGAAGCTGATGGTGCAGGCATCGAAGCTGGCGTCCTCAAGGGGCACGGCGGTGGCATCGGAATGAATGAATGTGACGTCGGGAGATTTTCCTCGAGCTACGTCCAGCATGGGAGCAGACAGGTCTACCCCGGTTGCCGTGATTCCTGCCTCGGCAGCCATGGCCGCGAGGGTGCCAGTGCCGCAGCACAGGTCAATGAGGGTGCTGCTTTTTCGGGAATGAAGCGGTGTGAGCATGGCCCTGTGGATGGGGCGAAGAAACGGGCCCACCAGTGGATCGTAGAAACGAGCGACGTGGCGGTATTCGTCCATGGTGAGCTACTTTGTCGAAGGGGCGTTGAGTTCGTGGATGGCGCGGATGCGCTCTTCTTCGATGCCCGCCTTGCGCAGATAGAAATCGAGGTCGCCGTTCTTGATGATCTTGGCCATTCGGCGATCGTAGATTTCGCGGTATCTTTTCCCTTCGTCGGTGTTGGCAAAGATGGGGCAGACTGGCAGCGCCTTGATGGTGGTGAACTCGAATTCAACGGAAGGTAGTTTGGAATCTTCCAGCGCTTCGTGGAGCAGGCGATAGTCGCCGATGAAGTACCCCACAGTATTGCGGTCCAGCATGTGGAAACCGGAGCTCAGGTCGAAAATCTGTTGGGGAGTGAAGTCGAGCTTAAGCATCTCCTTGATGCCGAAGCCGTGCAGGTAGGCCACGCGTTGGCCATTGAGTGAGGCGAGCCCCTTGAAGCCTGTCTTGCGAAGATAGGCGACGGTCATTTTGTAGGTGCCCAGAATATATTTGCCCTGCGCAAAACCGCGATTTCGCGCTTTCACATCCAGGGAACAATGGATGTCGCCGAGCTTGAGCTCTTCAATGGCCCGGACATACGGGAGTTCTCTGTGCCGGAACTCAATGCCTATCGGCTCGTATACCGCCTTCAGGACTTCCGGGATCAGCCCCTTGTTCCGCTCCGATACGGAGGAACCGAGATACGGCATGCCGAAAAGGAAGATCTCCTTGGGAGCCCAAGGGTCGTATTCTTCTGCCTGCGCCGGAATGGTCAGGCACAGCAAAAGGAGCAGTATGCAGATGACGGCTGAAGGTTTCACTCGCCAACTATCGGATAAAAAGCCAATAGTGGCAATGATAAATGGAAGTTGCCCGTCAAGCTACTGTGTCGCGTTCTGCTCTTCCCTGAATCCCCAGTGGGACTCGGGGATTTCGATGTAGATGGAATCCACATCGGAATCGCGAACCTCGATGCTCAGCCCGAGCCTGCCGGACTCTTCGTGCCAGAAGAGTTCCTGCACCAGCATTTCGCGGAGCATGGAGTAGGGCAGATCATAGCTGATGCACAGGGCGTTGAGCTGACGCCCTATGGATACCTGCACGTCGCGGCTGATCCAGACATCGGTGATGTTCACCGAAAAGGTCTTCTCAGGACTCCAGCCAAGTGCATTGGCGTGTCGGGATTGCGCACTGTTCAAAAACATGACGACCTCCTGTCGGCCTGCGCCGAACCATTCGGAGGTCGGAAAAGAAGCGGTATGCAGCTTGAATAAGAAGTCTTTTTAACACCAACGAGGAGACGAGTTCAGGAGACGGTGACCGTCCGGGCTCGGCAGTTGTTCCCGTTACTGCGAATGTTGCTTAAAGCGTGCCAACTCTAGGAATGGTTATTGATATGTGTCGAGAATCTTCTGATAGGTGCCGTCTTCGTGCATGGATTCAAGGGCCTTGGTGAAGAGGGCGACATCAGTTTTCGAGGTCGTTTGGCGAGAGAAAACCATATATCCCTTGAGGCTGTCGATTATGTAGATTTCACCCTGCTCGTCCCGCACGTAGTCGGCTTTGTGGCCGTCCTTGGGATCGGCAAGGAAGTGGTGCGCAAGGGCCTTGTCCATGATGTGCAGGTCAATGCGGTTCCCCAGAAGTTTCCGGAATCCCAACTCATTGTTGTTGGTGGTTTCTATCCTGTTGAAGGCCGCACCATCAATGAATCGCTGTGCTTTGGGACCGTATGTGAATCCACGTCCCACACCGAGCACCCATTGTTGCAGTCCTCTGAAGTTGGGCTTTATGACTATGGCTGACTTGGCGCGCTTGAGTGCCACGAGGTCGATGGTGAACAGGGGGATCGAAGGGTAGCGCAGTACCTTGGCCCGCTCTTCTGTGTAGATGGCATAAAAGAGAGCATCGGCCTGGCCATTTGTCACCATGTAAAGGGCACGTTTCCACGGCACCAGCTGGAGTTGAGGGGAATACCCTGCTCGATGAAATGCTTCCTTTGCCAAGTCTGCGGCAAGCCCTGTGATCTTGTCGTTTTTGACCATGATCATGGGCGGAGCGTTCAGGCTGACGACTCTGATTGAGTTGTCGGCCATTCCTGGTCCGGGAATGAGGAGCAATACGGCAAGGATAAAGGGTAGTACTTTGATCATGGTCCAACCATAGCGCAACCAGTAGTTCAAGTCTCTATTTTTACGTTCATTATTCCATGGGAAGGCCGAACAGGTGAATGGGCTCTGCCTTGCCCTTGAGTGTCTGAGCACCGTAATCGCGCCAGTCGGACAGGTCCATATTGGTCTTGAGGTCGGTGTATACGGCCTTGGAAATGAGCACCGATGCCTTGAGGTCCCGGGTCATGCCTTCGATGCGTGAGGCGGTATTGACCACGTCGCCCACTACTGTGAATTCGAGGCGTTCGGGTGAGCCCACGATGCCTGCCAGCACTTCGCCCTTGTGGATGCCGATGCCCACGGACATGGGTTCGCACAGGTTGGGCGCGAGCCCTTGCAGGCGGGCCTGCATATCCATGGCGCAGCGGGCCGCGTTTTCACAGGCAGCCACGTCGCCGTCCAACCCGAAGACCGCGAGGATGCCGTCGCCGATGAACTTGTCCACGATGCCGCCGTGGTCCTGTATCGAAGCCACGGCCTCGGTGAACCATGCGTTGACGTCCTTGATGACCATTTCCGGCGGGTTGGATTCCGTGTAGGAGGTGAAGTTGCGGATGTCGGAAAAGAGGATGACCAGCATCTGGCGGGAACCGCCCAGTGAGACGCCCTTTTCCTCCTGCTCCATGAGGCGGCGGGCAATGGTGGGGCTGACGGCCTTGCCGAACACGGACTTGATGCGGTCGCGCTCGCGCAGTCCGTCGATCATGGTGTTGGTGTGGGCCGCGATTTCGCCGAACTCGTCGCGGGTCAGTGCAGGAACACGGCCGGACAGGTCGCCGGAGTGAACCTGACGCAGCACGCTGGTTTCATTGCCGAAGAAGAGCCTGATGTTGCGTGTGTACGAGATGATGATGGTCAGAATGTAGGTACAGAGAATGGCGAGGATGAAGCTGATCTCCGCCATGATCAGAAGCTGCGCCATCATGCCGTCTTTTGCCATGTCCACTTCGGAGAGCCAGTAGACGTCCTTGGCCACGGCCAGAATGACGATGGTGCCGGTGAGGGCCACCGTGGCAAGGGCAAAGGTGGAAAACTTGCGGGTCAGGGTGGTGTAGCTGGATGCTTCGGGCGGGGTGATGCCGTCACGAATAATGGCCTCGCCGTTCTTGTGCTCTCGCGCCAGAGCCAAATCCAGTCCGATGAAGAAGCCGAAGGAAATGAATCCGAGTATGACCTTGGCCCCGCTCTCCATGGGCGGGAAGTGAAGGACAACCGTATCGTAGATGGACAGGAACAGTCCGAAGATGGCGAACAGGCTGAACTCCAACAGGAACTGACGGCCCGGCTGATCATAGACGGGCGCGGATTGCACTACCCGCGGCTCCAGCAAAAAGCGAAGCACCACCATGGGCGTAAAGGTGACGAGCAGCAGCGAACCCCAATGAAAAATGGTCAGGGTGTCGATGAGCGGACACACCTGCCCGCCATATATGGTCAGGAGCGCCAGTGCGGCGACGTAGTGAATGAAAATACGCATGAATTCCCCCTGTGGACAGTCTGGCAACTGTACATGAACCAGGGAGCAGATGCCAATATTTCAGCGCGGGCTTCGTCTGAAAAAACTCTTCGGAAGAATCCGCCGGAACAGGGAGAGCAGCCCTCCACGGCAGCGGGCGCGATAATGCTCGCAGCTTTCGCCGGGACGGATGGGGGGCAGGGTGGCAGTAGGCGGCACTTCTCCCTTCTTTTTCATGACAGCGGTCACCACGCACTGGCGGGCTTCATCCGAGCTTTCATATGGACAACTCATGGCACCTCCAGTTTGTAGAAATAGTTCTCCACCAGCCCCAGCCCCTGCTTCCATCGCTCCTTGGTGGTGGTCAGGTCACGCACCTTGACCATGAAGCGGCAGTTGTTGTCACGCATGCCGTAGTCCCAGAACCGTTGCATCTGCTCTTTGAATCCCTGCATGGTGAGGTAGACGGTCTTGTTCGCAAAGGGATAGCCCAGTTCGCGCAGGGCTTCGTTCCGGTGCTCAGGCTGAATGGGCGTCACACGAAACATGCCGTTCTCCATGATGTCGATGGAGAAGAGATACTCCTTGGGCATGTCCTTGGTGGACCAGCAGAGCGGGCTGCCGATGCCCTGTTTTCTGGCTCGTTCGGCCAGGTCGGCCATCTGGCCTTCGCGGTCCCGCACTTTGCGCAGGGCGGCCGCCGGTGTCTTGGTGCCCAGTTCGGCGTGAAGCGGTTCGTATTTTTTCAGCTCCTTTGTGACCGTGCCGAGCTTTTTGGTCAGCCTTGTCTTTTCCCGGACCAACTGCTCGAGCGTCTCGCCTTTGGCGTCCTTGATGGCCTGCTTGAGTGTGTCGATGGTTTTTCGGAGGTACGCTTCTTCCTCTTCCATGGCTTCCAGTGTGTCCCAAATCTCGGGCAGCGGTGTCGTCTCGAATCCCTGACGAACATCGGGATCGGCCAGCAGCTTTTCCATCTCGTCGATGAACTGAAAGATCGGTTTCTCCGTGGCGTTATCTGCCGTGTCTACGTGGAAGAGGGTCTCGGCAAACAATGTGGCGTTGCCCTCCACCAGTTCGGATTCCTTTGGGGTGAGAGTCGAGTCGTGATTCTCGGGCAGGTATTTCTGGAAGGTGTAGAAAAGCAGGGTGATCAGGATGAAGATGATCACCATGAGGAATTCGGTCAGGGTGAGGTTGATAAACTCGCTGCTGCCGCGCCGGGCCATGGATTATGCCTCTTCTTTGAGAGTTTGGGGCACGAACCGGGCGATATCCACAAAGGCGGCCACCAGCGTATCGAGGGCGCCCTTGGCCTCCTTGTACTGTGTCTCCAAATCGTGACGGAGTTGCTGCACGGACTGATGCTCGCTTTCCAGGTCACGGCTCTTGGCCTGATGCAGGGAGACAGAGCCTTCCACGGCCTTCACGTATTGGCGGGTGGAGTCGGACAGGGTTTGCAGTCCTGCCGATACGGCGGAGAAACGGTCTGCCACTTCGGCCAGACGAATCATGGCGTTGGTCAATTCCTTGTTCATCTCCACCATGGACTCCATGTTGGAGGCTACCTTGTCGAAGACGGGCATGGTGGTGCGGGCCGCTTCGGCGTTCTGCTCCAGTATCTGGCCATGGCGGTCGGTCTGCTCGGCCACCCGGGTGACGGCCTCGCGGAATGTCGTAAAGCTCTCCTCCAACATGCGACTGAACATGGCCGGGTCCAGTTCCACGCCTTCGACTTTGTCCACCAGTCGGTTGAGGCCACTGGTCAGGCCATTGTTCACGGCTCCCACAGAAGAGGAAAATTCGTTCATGGAGCCGTCCAGCTCGGTGGAACTTTTTTCAAGGGATGAGGAAATGGTGCGCACGCTGGCGTCGATTTCACCGGCCATCTGCTCCAGACTGTCCAGCGCAGGACGAATCGCGCGGCCCAACAGGTCATGCTCCAGCCGGATACTGTCCACACTGGCCACGCACTGCTTGAAGGAGTCGTCCAGATTGGAGCCGAAGTTGCCGGTAGCATCCTTTACGTCATTGGCAAGGTCGGCAAAGTTCTTGGCAAGGGGCTCAAAGGCGGTGCGCATGGTGCCCTGCACAAGGTCAGTGATTTCATTTCCCGCGCCCTCCAGCGACTTGCTGAAGTCCTCTACCGTTTTGCGTGTGGTCTCTTCCAGTTCCTTGTTGAATTCCTTCATGACCCCGATGGAGGCGCCCATCTCCTGCTTGAAGAGGCGAACGTCTGTTTCCAGTTCCATGACGGTCTGCTTCTGGAGTTGCTCCAGATCCATGGAAAAGCTGGTCAGGTAGATACGGACCGTGAGGCCGAGCAGGGTGGTGAGCAGGGCCACGCCGAAGTTGCCGAGGGTCTCCTCCATGGTGATGGTGTGGTTGCCGTAGAAGAGCGGGAAAAAGGTGAAGACCAGGGCCGTGAGGGTGAGCAGGAATCCCAGCGAGTAAAAGCTGTCTGCGAACTGGTCCTGAAACAGGTCCCGGTCGGTACAGGACTGAAAGTAGTGAAGGTACTTTGCCATGACACCCACCGGGGCCAGTACCAGCAGGAAAACCGGCAGCCCGAGAAAGGTGATGACGGTCATCAACCCCCACGAGAGGAGGAGGGACGCAAGAAAGGCTTTGCGCAACTTGTCGCTGGTAAGGGAGTCTGCCATGGCTACCTGATCTTCTTGATGGTCTTGAATTCGGCGTTGGCTGCCCGGAGATAATCGAGCCAGAACCGGACATGCCCGTTGGTTTGCATCTTGAGCTCCTTGCCGGTGCGCAGCAGGTAGTAGAGACGTACTTCCGCTCCGTACAGGGAGGGGATGAGGCGGTTGACCCCGGCCCGTCTTACCGCCTCCTCGAAGCTCTCGTGATGCTTGTAGTGACTGTACTCCTCGGAGTTCTGGAGCAGGTCCGAGAAGAGGTAAATGGTGGTGGGTGCCGCTGTCTGGAATGCGGGAACACTGGTTACGTCCACCAACGCTTCAAGCACCGGGGAACGCTCCTGTCCCGATCCCATGAGCGTGGCATTGAGGATGCCCATGAAGGGGTTGAGGAAGTTTTCCTCGTACTTGCGGCGGAGCATCCTGGCGTTCTCGGTCAGATCATCGGCATGACTGCCGTCCCGCGTCTTGCAACGACTGAACAGCGCCTTGGACAGCCCGCGCATGTAGTGGGAGTCGATCTCGAACAGGGAGAATCGCGTTCCGGCCGGGGCCTCGCTGACGATGGCCTCGATATTGGTGGTGATGGCGCGGCGAGCGCTCTGAGGAATTTTGCCGGTGCGGTCGACGATGATAATGGCGTTGGCCACCGGGCCCGATTCCGGGCAGCCAAGCTCGTCCAGAGGGATGGGAGGGTTCATCGTGTAGAACAGCAGGATGGAGACGACCACACCGGCCAGAGTCAGCAGCCCGGCAAGGGCAAACCGCTCTTTGGGAGGCTGTTTTGAGAGTCGGGAAAGCTGTTTAGGAAACATTGCCGAAGTACTCGTCGAGGTTGTCGATTTCCTGCTTGTGGATGCCGTCCAGTTCGCTCTTCATGCGTGCGGAGTCATTGGTGCGGTAGTCATGGAACTTCTGCGCGATTTCCTGCTGATGCATCTTCTCGTCCTCCATTTCCGGGTCGAGACTGAAGTCGCTCAGGCCGAGGCTCACCGGCTTGGAGAAGTACGGGGGCAGGACATCGTTCTGGTTGGAGCGGAAGTCCTTGTTTTCCTTTCGGTAGTAGTTGACCACCTGATTGCAGAGGGCCTCTTCCTGTTTGAGGGAGGAGTCGTAGAGCTCCACCAGTCGGACCACCTTGTCGAGCAGGACGCCGTAGCGCACTTCAAGCTTGCCCAGCGTGTCCGTATCGGTGGCGCGTTTGCTCTCGATGCGGTTGAAGTTGTCGATGATGGTGTCAGTGAACTCCCGCTGCCGTTCCATCCATGTGTCGCGTGCGTTGAGGTATTCCCGGTTGACCTTGCCGTACCCGAGGTAAGGGTCGTCGCTCTGGAATATCTTGATGGTCAGACAGGTGAAGGCCGTGCCGCCCACCGCGGTCAGAAGCCAGCCCTGCGCCGACTTGATGGACATGAAGTTGGACTTGAAGGATTCCACGGCCAGAAGTACGGCCTTGAATGCGTCGCCCTCCAGGGCTGCGCGGTAATGCCCGGCAAACATGTTGAGAGTGAAGGCCGCCGTGACCAAGGTGAGCACGATGGCGTATCCCAGATATTTCTGATCCGGTTGGCAGTGGCCGAGGCGGGTGAGGCCGAAGCGGCCCAGCAGCCATGCCAGCATGACGTTGATGAACGAGATGACAAAGGCCTGAATGGCGCCGCCCAGCAGGCCGCGGTCACTGCCGTGGGCAAAGAAGGTGGCGTTGAGCAGGGTCTCCATGAGCACGATAGCAGCGATCCAGAAGGTGATCTGCATGGGGCTGCCCGGCGGTTGGGGCTCCCGTTTGAGGCCGTTGTCCTTGGCGAATTTCTTGACGTCGGCTTCACGCTTCAGGGCGTCCTTGCGCAGGTCGAGGAGTTCCTGATTCTCTCTGCGCCGCGAGTCGTTGTTCAATTGCAGCAGCGCATTGGGGCAACCTTTCAATTCCTCGATGATGCGGGAGTGGTAGATCTCGGACATCTGCTCCTTGAGCTTGTCCAGATCGTCCTTGGCAAAGTTGCGTGCTTTTCGTGCGCTGTCGCGGAAATAATCAATAATGGTGCGTTCGTTCAGCGTGGGCTCGGTGTCATTGGGACCGGGGATGCAACTCTCGGCATCGCCTCTGGCCATGTCGTCCACGTTGAGTGTCGACACGACCTCTTCAAATGTCTTTCTGCGCCTTAGTTCCTGTGCGGTTTCCTTTTTGCCCATCATCCACCCTCGTATTGATCGTCAGTCCTGTAAGAAATCGAATGCACGTATTATGTGCTGAATCGATACAATAATAACGTATTCAATACAAGTAGTGAATATAGACGAATAGAACTATGTGCACAAAAAAGGATCGCCATGACCATGCGGCCGTGGCGATCCGGTAGGTGATACTTGTCGATTACACCAGCGGCAGACGCACAATCATGCGGAACATTCCGTCACCGCTTTGGGCTTCCATGGTGCCGCCATGTTCTTCAACGATCTTGCGGGCAAAGGCGAGGCCGAGGCCGTTGCCTTCCACGGATTCGTAGCCGAGCCGCTTGAAGGGGATGAAAATGGTCTCCAATTCGGATTCGCACAGATCGCGATAGGGGTTGGCCACTTCAATGACCGCTTCGTTCTCTTCCCGACGGGATGAAACGGTGATGGTGGAGCCCTCTTCCGTGTATTTGACGGCGTTGGTCGTCACGTTGTCCAGCACCATGCGCAGGGTGTCGCGATGACAGCGCAGAGTGGGCAAATCCTCGGTGTTCAGGGTCAAGGTTACCGAGCGTTTGGAGGCCATGGCATACAGCCGTTCTGCCGCCTCTTCCAACATGGCGTTCAGGTTGACCTTGTCGTCTTGAGCCGGGGCTTCCTGAAGGTCCATCTTGGACAGCTTGAGGATCTGGTCGATGAGGCCGTCCATGTGTTCGATTTCGGCTTCCATCTTGGACAGGTGCTTCTCCATGCCGTCAGTGCGGCCGTCTTCCAGCCGCTCCATGAGAATCTGCTGAGAGATACGGATACGGGCAAGTGGGCTGCGCAGTTCGTGGGATACGTTGGCGGTCAGCTCCTTGCTGCCACGGATCATTTTCTCCAGGCTCTCTGCCATGCGGTTAAAGGCGCGGGCCAGCACTGAAATTTCGCCTTTCCAGCGGGCCTGTACGCGGGGGGAGAAGTCGCCGCGGGCCAGCAACTCGGCCGAATCGGTTAGCTGGCGCAGGGGGCGGGTGAGCATGCGGTAGGCCGGGATGAGCAGCAGGGCAGAGATGGTGGACATGAGGATAAGCCCCTTCATGAACCACTCTTCCTCACGCCGTTTCTTCCACTTGTGCAACAGATGCAGGGTCAGGGTTTCGCCATCGTTCTGGAAAACGTCAGACATGTAAATGTTGGTCTCGTCGCCGTCCCGTTTCATGAGGCGCAGGGTGTATCCCTCGGGAGTACGATGTTCGAGCTCCACCTCGTCCGGGCTGATGGTGGGCGGAGGGCCGCCAAAGGAGCTGGCCACGACTCGACCGCTGTCGTTGGTGAGCCATACCTGCCCTTCAAAGGCGCTGGCAAAGGTGGAAAGCGTGTGGGCCAACCGTCCTTTGAGATCGAAATTCGGGGGAGGCATTTGCCTGTGCACAGGAGCGCGGTCCGGCCTTGGTCTTTCTTTTGGAGGGCGGGCGGCCCTTGATTCATGGGCTGAGAACTCAGAGGGGAAGTCCTTCTCCATTTCAAGCTCGTGGATAAGGAGTCTCTTGATGGCGCGCGTTCGTTCTTCGGCATGCCGCGTGAAGGGAGGGCGTATTTTCCCGCTGTGGACGAGAAAGCCCATGATCAGCGTGGCTGCGATCTGCACCACCACGAAGATGGCCAGCATGCGGAAATAGAGGCTGCTTACTTTCATGCGTCACCTATGAACATGTAGCCCGTGCCCCACACGGTCTTGATGCGTTTGGCGTGCTTTTCGTACTTCTTGAGCATGGAGCGCAGCTTGGAGATATGGACGTCGATGCTGCGGTCGTAAGCGGAAAAGTCCTTGTCCCAGACCATATCCATGAGCTCGTCGCGGGTCATGGCCGTGTCCACATGGCTCATGAGGACCTTGAGCAGGCGGAATTCGGTGGGGGCTATTTCCATCTCGTCGCCGTCGATGATCAGGGTCTGCTTGGCCACGTTGAGGATCATGCCGCCGGCTTCAATGGTGCGGGCGCCCTGTTGCCTGACCGGGGAGACCGCCTCAGAGCGGCGCAGGACAGCCTTGATGCGGGCCAGCAGTTCGCGGGGATTGAACGGCTTGGCTATATAGTCGTCAGCGCCCAGCTCCAGACCGATGATGCGGTCCATGTCTTCGCCTTTGGCCGTGAGCATGATCACTGGGACAGAGCTGGTGGCGCGGATGTCGCGCAGAACTTCCAGCCCGTCCTTGCCGGGCATCATTACATCAAGGATGACCACACAGGGCGAGATGTCGCTGATGGTTTCCACAGCCTTCATGCCGGAGGGCAGGGTGTGTACCTTGTAATCGTACTCCACGAGGTACTCTTCCACGAGCTCCCGCAGCTTTTCATCGTCGTCGATAATAAGGACTGGTCCGTTGTTCGTCATGAAGCCCCCGTACTCCGTAAGTGGACGCAAAGGAAAGCTGCGCCAAAGACTTTTTACATACTTTTACAAAATTTAGCATCCCACAAATACTCTGACACATTGTCTCCTATATATCTGGTCCCAACGGAAACCATTGTGGAGAGAATCGTGAAAGACAAACATATTCCATTACAAATAGGGTTGGTTGCGATGCTGGTGCTGGCCATGTCCATAGCTGCATGCACGCCGTTTCGGCCCGATGTGCGGACCGAGCCTGTGGCGCCGCTTCCAGTAGAGTATACCATGTACTCGGAAGCAACGCCCGAACCCGGCAAATGGTGGGAGGCCTTCGGCAACGAAGAGCTGAACACCATGGTCGAGGAAGCGCTGGCCGCCAACTTCGACATCGTCAAAGCATGGGCCACTCTGCGTCAGGCAGGAGCCTCGGCCACCCAGTCCAGCGCGGATAAATATCCCACCTTGGATGTGACCGGAGGCTACAGCCACACCAGCTCCTATGACGGGGACAAGAAAACCGACACTCAGTCCGAGAGCCACTCTGTGGGCCTCTCTGCCGGATACGAGGTGGATCTGTGGGGCCGCATTCAGGCCAGCGCCGCCTCGGGTGATCTGGATTTTCAGGCTTCCCGCGAGGACCTGAACACCACGGCCATGACCGTGGCCAGCGAGGTGGTCACCCGCTGGGTCAAGATTCAGAGCCTGCGCGCCAAGAAGCGTATTCTGGACGGACAGATCAAGTCCAACGCCACCTATCTCGAGCTGATTGAGCTTCGCTACCGCAACTCCATTTCCACGGCGCTGGACGTCTACCAGCAGCGTGAGACCCTTGCCAGCGTCAAGGCGCAGGTGCCGCCGGTCGAGTCCGAAGAACAGATTCTGCTGCACGAACTGGCCCTGCTCATGGGCAAGCCTGCCGGAACCATCACCGTTGCCGACGCCGACCTGCCCGGTCTGACCGATCTCCCAGGTCTGGGGCTGCCCGCCGATCTGCTGGCCAGCCGCCCCGACGTCCGGTCTGCGGGACTGAAGCTGTCCTCGGCTGACTGGGCTGTGTCCGCAGCCCGTGCCAACCGTCTGCCCTCCCTGAGCCTGACCGGGACCGGCGAGTTCACCGGTACGCAGTTGGCGACCCTCTTCAATAACTGGGCGCTTGGTCTGGCCGCTTCTGTGGTCGGCCCCATCTTTGATGGCGGCTACCGCAAGGCCGAGGTCGAGAAGCAGCTCGGTCTGGTGGATCAGCGCATCGCTGAGTACCGCGAGACCGTCTACACCGCCTTCAAGGAAGTGGAAGACGCGTTGGTGCAGGAGAAGTGGCAGAAGAAGTATCTCGAAGCTCTCTCCATTCAGGAAGAGGCCTCCCGCACCAGCCTGAGCGAGGCCATCACCCGATACACGCAGGGACTGGACGACTACCTGCCTGTCCTGACCGCACTGCTCAGCGTGCAGAGTCTGGAACTGACCCTGTCGGATGAACGCAAGGACCTGCTCCTCTACCGTGTGGACCTGCACCGCGCTCTGGGCGGTACATGGACCGACGATATCAAGCCTGCCACCGTCGAAGACGCCAATGCTTCGGCCAATGTTGAAACCGAACAGATCAAGAACGAGGGATAAGCCATGACCATATTTACCCGAGCCAAGGCCGCATTCAGTCTCAAGGTGATGATCCCGGCCGTCATCATTGTTCTCGCCGCCGTGGGCGCCTATGCCATGGTTGCCACCGCGCCCAAAGCCAAGAAGCGCGCGCCGGTTGCCTCCCAGCCCACCGTGGAGACCGCCACCGTGACCAAGGAAAATCACCGCGTGTGGGTCCCGGTCATGGGAACCGTCACGGCCGCCCGTGAAATCACCCTGAAGTCCCGCGTCTCCGGCGACGTGGCCAGCGTCAGCAACTCCTTTGTCCCCGGCGGCTATTTTGCCGAAGGCGAGGAAATCCTCACCCTGAGCCCGGAAGATTATGAGCTCGCCCTGAGCGAGGTGCAGGCCGACGTGACCAACGCTGAATATGCGCTCAAGGTGGAGCAGGGCTATCAGAACGTGTCCGCCCGCGAGTGGAAACTGTTGCAGGGCTCGACCAAGGCCTCGACCTCCGAGTCCGAACTGGCCCTGCGCAAGCCGCATCTGGAAAAGGCCAAGGCTGACGTTCGTGCTGCCAAGGCCCAGCTCAAGCAGGCCCAGCTCAATCTGGACCGTACCCACATCAGGGCGCCGTTTGCTGCCATGGTCCAGACCAAGGACACCGATATTGGCGACAACATCGCCAGTCAGGAAGCACTGGCCACGCTGGTCGGCACCGACGAATTCTGGATCGAAGCCTCTGTGCCCGTGGATCGCCTCGACTGGATCGAGCTGCCGGTGAACGGTCATCTGGGTGCCGAGGTCCGCATCACCAGCGGTTCCGGTGGCAGCAATTCCGTGCGCGAAGGGCGCGTGGTGCGACTGCTGCCCTCCCTTGAGGACGAAGGCCGCATGGCTCGTCTGCTGATTTCGGTGAACGATCCCCTTAATCTTGAAGGCAAGCCCGGCATCAAGCCGCTTCTGCTCGGCAGCTACGTGTCCGTACAGATCGACGGCGGCGTGCTGGCCGATGTCTACGCCATCCCCCGCAGCTCTTTCCGTGAGAATAACAAAGTATGGGTGCTGACCGATAAGGGCACGCTTGATATCCGCTCGGTGAATCCGGTGTGGCGTGATGGCGATACCCTTGTCCTCGACGAGGGACTGGCTGACGGCGAGTCGCTGGTTGTTTCGAATTTGTCCGCTGCCGTGCAGGGCATGAAAGTTCGCTCCGCCACTGCTGCTCCCACCGATAGTGGTGAGCCGGCAATGCGAGCCGAGAAGGGTGATGAGGCCCGTGATGGAGAAGGATCATGAGTCGTGTGTCTGATGCCAAAATAAAAGGCCCTATTGCTTGGATGGCTGGCAACTCGGTTGCCGCCAATCTCCTGATGGTCGTGCTGCTGGTGGGCGGTCTACTCTTCACCATGCAGATCAAGAAGGAGGTCTTCCCCGAGTTCTCCGAAGATACCGTTACCATCGCCGTGTCCTACCCGGGCGCCAGCCCGGAGGAAGTGGAGCAGGGTGTCGTCCTTGCCGTGGAAGAAGCGGTACAGGGGCTGGACGGTGTGAAGGAGGTGACCTCCTCTGCCTCCGAAGGCTCCGGTTCCGTGGTCGTCGAAGCGCTGGAAGGCTATGACCTCCAGAAGCTGGCGCAGGATATTAACACCGAGGTGGATCGTATCTCCTCCTTCCCGGATGAGGCCGAAGACCCGGTCGTTTCCGAGGTGTCGCACAAGCGGCAGGTGCTGTCAGTGGTGCTGTATGGCAACCAGCCTGACACGACCCTGCGCGAGCTTGCCGAACAGTTGCGCAGCCTCTTCATTACGGATCCCGGCATCACGCAGGTGGAGTTGAACGAGGTCAGTGATCTCCAGATCTCCATCGAGGTGCCGCAGGCCAAGCTGCGCGCCCATGGGCTCACCCTGCAGGATGTGGCGGACACCCTCAGCGAGGCTTCCGTGGACCTGCCCGGCGGCGGCATCAAGGCTGCCAATGGCGAGATCCTGGTGCGCATGAAGGAACGTCGTGACTACGGTCTGGAGTTTGCCCGCACCCCCGTTGTTACGGGCAGTGACGGCACGCAAGTGCTGCTGGAAGATATCGCCACGGTCATCGACGGGTTTGAGGACGAGGACATCGTAACCACCTACAACGGTCAGCCGTCCATCCGTCTGGATATATATCGCGTGGGCGACCAGACCCCGATCTCCGTGTCCGAAGCAGTCCACAAGGTGTTGGCCTCCTATCAGGAACAGCTGCCTGAAGGCGTGAACACCACCGTTGTCCACGACATGTCCGAGGTCTATTCCCAGCGTATGGATCTGCTGCTGAACAACGCCTACATGGGCCTTGGGCTGGTGTTTGTTTTCCTCGCCCTGTTTCTGGAACCGCGGCTCGCCTTCTGGGTGGCCATGGGTATTCCCATCTCCTTCATGGGCAGCTTTGTGGTCCTCCCTTTGCTGGGCGTGTCCATCAACATGATCTCCATGTTCGCCTTCCTCATCTCCCTCGGCATCGTTGTTGATGACGCCATCGTGGTAGGTGAGAACGTGTTCTCCATGCGAGAGCAGGGGATGCCGCCGCTCGAGGCCGCCATCGAAGGGGCCAGGCAGATCGCCATGCCCGTCACTTTTAGCGTGTTGACCAATGTCGTGGCCTTCATGCCGCTGCTGTTCATCCCGGGCACCATGGGCAAGATCTTCTGGTCCATCCCGGTGGTGGTCATCTCGGTCTTTGCCATTTCTTTGATCGAGAGTCTGTTCGTGCTGCCCGCTCACCTGGCACACTTGTCACAGGGTGGACCGAAGAGCCGCATCATGATCTGGATCACCAAGCATCAGCAGCGTGTGGCAACCGGCCTGCTTCACTTCATTCGCAACGGCTACCGCCCCTTCCTTGATCGCTGTATCCAGTGGCGATACGCCTCCGTTGCCGTGGGCGTGGCCCTGCTGTTGCTGGCCGGAGCCTATTCCATGTCCGGCCGTCTGGGCTTCACCCTCATGGCCAAGGTGGAATCAGACTACGCGTACGTTCAGGCGGAGCTGCCCTATGGCTCCAGCGTTGACAAATCCAAGGTCGTTCAAGACAGGCTTCTCGCCGCGGCCACCCGTGTGATGGAAGCCAATGGCGGCGACGCATTGGTGGAAGGCATGGACACCAAGATCGGCGGCGCTGGGCGAGATATCTCCGGTAGCCACGTCATCAAGATCAAGGTCTACCTGACCGGCCCGGATGAGCGCCCCATCTCTACGGAGCAGTTCGTCAAGGAGTGGAGAAACGAAGTGGGGATTATCCCCGGTCTCGAAGCCCTCTCCTTTGCCGCAGACATGGGTGGGCCCGGTGCGGGTGAGGCGCTCGAGTTTGAGCTCTCCCACAGCGATGTCGCCACTCTGGAGGCAGCTGCCACGGATCTGGCCGAAGCTCTGTCCTACTACCCTCGTGTCTCTGATGTGGATGACGGGTTCTCTGCGGGCAAGCGTCAGCTCGATTTCAAGATCACTCCTGCCGGTACCAGCCTTGGCCTCACGGCTCAGAGTGTCGCCAGTCAGGTGCGCGCCGCCTATTACGGTACTGAAGTTCTCCGCCAGCAACGCGGCCGCAACGAGGTCAAAGTGGTGGTGCGCCGCCCCGAGAGTGAGCGCGTTTCCGAATATGATCTGGAAGAGTTGACCATTCGCACCCCAGACGACAAGGATGTCCTGCTGCGCGAAGTGGTGGAGATCAAGCAGGGGCGCGCCTACACGGTCATCAAGCGCCGTGATGGTCGACGCGTGCTGTCCGTCACCGCCGACGTGACGCCGCGCGATCAGGCTTCGCAGGTGCAGAACGCGGTCATGGCTGAGGTCCTTCCCGATCTCAAGGCCAAGTACCCCGGCCTGTCCTGCGGTATGCAGGGCAAGCAGGCAGACATGTCCGAATCCGTGGGCAGCCTCATGATAGGCTTGTTCATGGCCATGCTCGGCATCTACGCGCTCCTCGCCATCCCGTTCAAAAGCTACGTGCAGCCACTTATCATCATGGCCTGCATCCCGTTCGGTGCGGTGGGCGCCATCTTCGGGCATATCCTCATGGGCTACTCCATCAGCCTCATGAGCCTGCTCGGCATCGTGGCCTTGTCCGGCGTGGTGGTGAACGACTCCCTCGTCTTCATCGATTACGCCAACGGCCAGCGCAAAAAGGGTGCGTGCGCCCACGATGCGGTGCTGGCAGCGGGGGCGGCCCGTTTCCGTCCCATCCTGCTCACCACGCTGACCACCTTCATGGGCCTGGCTCCCATGATCCTCGAAACGTCAAGGCAGGCCCGCTTCCTCATTCCCATGGCCCTGTCTCTCGGTTTCGGCATCTTGTTCGCCACGGTCATCACCCTGATCTTCGTGCCGTCCATGTACATGATTCTGGAGGACGTGAAGGGCTGGTTTGCCCAGCGGTTTTCGCAGCAGACTACGGCCCTTGAGCAGCCTGTGGAAGAGCGATAGCCATCCGCCAATCTGAAAATAAGGCCCGCTCCCTTTTGGGGAGCGGGCCTTATTGCTGTCGTTTGCTGCCGCCTACTTGTCCAAGAAGTAGAAACGCTGCACCAGTGAGGAAGATTCCCACGGAACCTGTCTGCCCTGTGTTTCCTGCACCACGCCGCGCCGGGTATAGAAGAAGATATCGCTGATATCGAGGCCGGGGGTCATGAGGTTTTGCAGGAGATGCTTGGTGTAGACGCCATTACGCCCTGAACCGTCTTCGGCAACGGAGCCGGGAGCCGTGGAGAATGCCAGAATGGAGCCGGTAGGTGCGTCCATGCGTGCCAGCCCTCGGGATGCGGAGCGGAAACTGCGGGCGAACGGATTGTTGCGGCAGGCATCAAGAATGATGATGTTCATGCTGTTGCCGGCGTCTTCCATCTTACCCAGAATGCGGCCTGCATCCAGACATTCATATTTTACATCGGACTCGGAGTTGATGCGCGCGTCAACTGGGACAAGGTAGTTACTCCCTCCAACCTGGACACCGTGACCGGCGTAGTAGAAGAGACCAACCCCACCACGTTGCAGGCTGGAGTAAAAGGTGTTCATGGCCATTTCCATTTCGCGCAGCCCGGCGTTATTCTTCTGAATGACGGTGAAACCCATCTGGCGCAGGGAACGAACAACATCACGGGCATCGTTCACCGGGTTCTTCAGCGGTGCGTTCGGGTAGGCGCTGTTGCCGATGACCAGAGCGTACCGAGCGCCCGTCGCCATGGAGGTGTTGCTCGTCACCATATCTGATCTAGGGGCGAACGCAGTGGTGGGAGCCGCTGGCGGCAGGGCCGCCATCTTGCCGCCGCTTTCTTCGAAGTGCTTGTTGACCGAGCCGAATATTTCCTGCTGTGATTCGTATACGCCCTTGGTAATCTGGGTCATGGAGTCGACCTGGGTGAGGGACCAGCCCGTGAATTTGCTGATGTATACGACCTTGTCGTCCGAGGTTGATTTTACCTCCACGTTGACGTCGATCACATTGTCGAACAAATCACTCAGTTTGACGACTTTGGTGGCGACCACGAAATCCGCCTCGTCCTTATCATCTACGATGCGGGCGCTCATTTGCTGAAAACCCTGTGCCACGGTGGATGTGATTTCCGACAGACTGACCCGGTTCTTGTACATGGGCTCCGCAGTTGCCTGCTCAATATAGAGACTGGCTTCCCCCGGAGAGGTGTCGCTGAATGAGGAGGAGACAAACGTCTCCTTCATGTACTTGGGCGTTACACAGCCGCTCAGCAAGAGCAGCGCTGTCAAACTGAGCACTGTCCAGAAACGTGATACTTTCATGGCCATCACCTCGCCTTGGAGACTGTTGATGGAACCCAGTCCACCCCCAAACGGACCGGTAGCTATTTATTATAGTCATACTTGTGTCTGAGAAAGGCAACAGCAGACCAATATTTATAATTAACCGCCGAAGAAGGGGGGAAATCTGGCGTTCCCGGGCACTATCTGCTTAAATGCCGCGAAACAGCTCAAAACAATGGAGGACTCCATGAATTCATACAGGAAACAACTGCGCTTTCAGGTGCCGTCCCGCCGCGGCTTTATCAATATCACCCCGGACTGCGAGGAAGCACTGCGCGAATCCGGCATCAAGGAAGGTCTGATGCTGGTCAACGCCATGCACATCACGGCCTCGGTTTTCATCAATGATGATGAATCCGGCCTGCATCACGATTACGAAGTATGGCTGGAAAAGCTCGCGCCGCATGAGCCCGTGTCCCAGTATCGGCATAACGGCTACGAAGACAACGCCGACGCCCATATGAAGCGGCAGATCATGGGCCGCGAGGTCGTGGTGGCCATCACGGATGGCCAGCTCGACTTCGGCACATGGGAGCAGATTTTCTACGGAGAATTTGACGGCCGACGGGAAAAGTCCGTGCTCATCAAGATAATCGGGGAATAGCTTGGGATGATCAGCGGGTCTCGGCGAGGTAGCCCAGTTCGCGGGCGAAGTCGTCGAGGTCCATGGGCTGGTCGTGCAGCAAATGCCCGAGGCGCATCATGTGGCCGGCGGGGAAGTCCTTGCCCCAGCGGTCGTAGTAGCCGGAGAAGCCATACATCCAGAGGAGCTCGGCAGCCTGGTTGAAGATCTGGCTCGCCAGCGGCCGCCAGTGGGTGACGGCTTCGATGTCCCATACCTGATGTTCAGGGCCGCCCACTTCTCGCTTGCCCTTGAAGGCGACCTTGACCGCGATCTTGTTGTCCGGGGTGGGTTCCATCAGCCAGGAGTAGAGCCAGCCTTCGCCGCCCCATTCGAATTCCGTGTGGCGGTAACGGTTGCCCGGCCAGGAGGCTGCATCGGCTCCATAGAGATCGCACATGCAACAGAACAGATCCTTGATGGGATCGGAAAAGTTGCGGTTGACGCTCAGGTCGTAGTGGGAACTGTTATGGACGATGCGGGATTCCAACCATCCCGCTCTGGCTTCCGTCAGGAAGAACTCGAACTGATCTGCGGACATTGATACCTCTAAGCTATGGTTCTTTCGGTGGACTGTACACGAACAGTGCGCAATGCAAAAGCTTTTCCGGTGTCTTCGTCTTGCCGAAAAGCCACAGGGCATGTAGGTAGGGCGTATGACCGAAGAGAACACCGAATTCCCCATGGCCGTGGATGCACCCGCTGAGGACGTCAGCCCGTTGACTTTGACAATGGTGAGCGAACTGCTTGCTTTGTCGCGTCAGAGCCCGCGCAAGCGCATGATTCAGCGCCTGCACAAAAACGACGACGATGGCGTTCACCGCATGTTCAATGCGCTCCAGCCCGGTACCTACATCACGCCGCATCGGCACATGGACCCGCCCAAGAGTGAGACCATCGTAGTGATTTCCGGATCGTTGCTCTTTGTGGAGTTCGATGACGAGGGCGTCTATCGCACGCACACGCTCCTCCAGCCCGGCACCGAAAACTTCGGCGTCGATGTGGCCCCGCATGTCTTTCACACCTTTATCGTGCTTAAGCCCGATACCCTGATCTTCGAGATCAAGGACGGCCCGTACGCTCAGGCCACGGATAAGGATATCCCTGCATGGGCGCCCAAGGAAGGCTCCCCCGAGGCCGAGCCCTATCTGCTGGACCTGATCAAGCATCTGGCCGAATTGGCCAACGCCGCCGCTGAAAAAGCCAAGGCTGAAGAGGCGGAGGCCGCCGCAGCCAACGCCGAAGAGACTGCTCAGGAAGAGGGCGACGAAGGGGCGTCCGGTTCCGGATCTCCGTCTGTAAACTAGCCGAATTGGGGACATTCACACCTGCTGCTTGCCGCCGCACGGTGAATACAGTAAACGTGTTGATCTTTCACTAAAAGGAGACCGACACGTGAACAGCCGCGCCTTTCGAGCCGATATCCTTCTATTCATCACCGCCGCCATCTGGGGTTTTGCCTTTGTGGCCCAGCGCGTGGGTATGGACCATGTGGGTCCGCTCACTTTCAACGGCGTCCGCTTCGCCCTCGGTGCGCTTGCCTTGGTACCGCTCGTCGTGCGCATGGAAAAGGGCCGCGACAAGTCCAAACCCGGTGTTGATAAGGACCGCCTGATGAAAGGCGGCGTATTGCTTGGTCTCGCACTCTTTGCTGGTGCCACGCTTCAGCAGATGGGCCTTGCCGGGCCGCAACTCGCCGAGTTTGGCCTTGAAGCCTCCACCGCCGGTAAAGCGGGCTTTATCACCGGCCTCTACGTGGTGTTTGTCCCGATCTTTGGTCTGTTCCTTGCGCAAAAGACCGGCTGGGCCACCTGGCTCGGCTGCGCCTTGGCCGTCATCGGCATGTATCTCCTTTCCTTTACCGCCGAACTTTCCATTGCTTTTGGTGATCTGTTGGTGCTTGTCAGCGCGCTCTTTTGGGCTGGACATGTGTTACTTATCGGTAAGCTGTCCCCTGGCATGGACGCTGTGGATGCTATCAAGCTTTCCACTGTGCAGTTCGCTGCCTGCGCCGTGCTGAGCCTGATCGGCGCGGTCATGACCGAAGAGATTACCCTCGTCGGGCTCATTGGCGGCGCGCCCGCTATTGCCTATGGCGGACTGATGTCTGTCGGTGTCGCTTATACCTTGCAGGTGATCGCTCAGCGAGATTCACAGCCTGCGCATGCTGCCATTATCCTGAGTCTCGAAGCTGTGTTCGGGGCCATTGGTGGATGCGTTATATTGGGTGAGGTGCTGACTGTTAAGGCGATGATAGGCTGTGGGTTGATGCTGGCGGGGATGGTTTTGAGTCAGTTGGAGCCATAAGTTTTTTGTGGAAGAGAAGATTAATAGATAAGGAAGGCCGTCCTTTTGGGGCGGCTTTTTATTTAAGAGCGCGTCTTTGACGCTTGAGAGCCGTCGCTTTCGCTCCTCCATGCCCTCCCGGCGGGGTTCTTTCTATCTCTGCTGTCCTCATCCGTAAGTCTCGAAGACTCGACAACGGCTGAAGGCTGGCTGAGCCGCCCCAAGAAAGAACCAAAGAAACTCGGATTTGTGTGATCGGCCGCCTCGTGATCACTTGCCAAGAATCTGATCCAAATAGAATGCCTTGAGGTGCACTACGCGACTATAGTCGCTGCCGATCTATTTGCTGTGCTTGGCGGCATTCGATTTGGTCAGCTTCTATGCTTCGTGTTCAAGGGCTGTGCGGTTCTTCGTTTGTAGGACTTGAGATCAAGCTGGCGCGTACAAAATTCTTATCCATCAACCCGCGCTAAAAGCCGAAAGCCGATCTGAAGAGAACCTAGCGAAGCGTTGGTTCGTTCAGATCGGCTTTCGGCTTTTAGCGCCCATGGGATTCCAAAGGCCCTCGGCCTTTGGGCCCCGCTGGCAGGCGTCCCCGAAGGGCCGCCGGAGGCATTCTTATCTCATACGTTTGGCGAACTCGGATACGATGATGGCACCGGCCTGTGCGACGTTGAGGGAGTCGAACTCGCGCAGGAAGGGGATGTGCAGGGAATCGTGGGAGTACTTGGCTACGCCGGGGCGAATGCCTTTTTCTTCGTTGCCGAGAATGAGCACAGCCGGAGTATCGAGGGTGGCCTCGTAGATGTCCTTGGAGTCGTTGGTCATGCGGGCGCAGTAGACGGTGTAGTCGTAGTTCACGCAGTCCTTGATGGCGTTGGCGATGTTACCGACTTTGGCAACCGGGAGCTTGTTGAGGGCTCCGGCGCTGGAACGGACGGCTCCTGCTCCGAGGTAGGCGCCGTGGTGCTGGCCGACCACCAGACCTGCGCCGCCGAGGGCGTAGAGGGTGCGGGCGAGTACGCCGACGTTGCCGGTATCCTGCACCTGATCGAGGACCACGATGAGGGGAAGCGGGGCTTCGGTGGCATTTTCGAGCAGTTCGGTGAAGGGCGTGTAGGAGAGGGCTGCACATCGGGCAGCGATTCCCTGATGGTTACCCCGGTACATGAAGTCGAGATCTTTGGCGCTTACCGACTTGAAGGGAACCTTGGCGGTACGACAAAGATCGAAGATTTCATCGAGCTGTTTGTCGTGACGCCCCTTGCGAAAGGCCACAAAATCCACTTTGGACGGGTCGTCCTGAAGCAATTCTTTTACGGGCTTGTTGCCCACAACGTAGATTTTGCCGTCTTTCTTCTCTTTGCCGTTTTTCTGCATGTGTCTATCCTTATTGTGAAATATGCGGCACCAGGTTGCACAAACTTGCGTTCCGCACGGCGACTATGTAGGGGGTTTAGCGTGGTATTGCAATCCTCGGCAAGGTGGGATAGCTGTTAGGCTCGTATTTCATAGACATTAAGACTTTTTCTAGACTTCCCAAATTCGCCTGATTTTGATAATGAGGTGCGGGAAGCCGGAGGAAAATTTGGAAGTATTTAAATCAATGCGTCTGCTTTTGGCCGCCTTCATTATAATGGGGCTGGCTTTTGGCTGTACACCGAAAAATTCGGGGGACGCAACTCTCAACGACCCCGCTTTGAGCGAAGTTCCCGTGGACGCAGAGCCGCTGGAGCCTGAAGTTGATGCCGCTCCTGAGGTCGATGAAGACCTGACCCAAACTGAGCAGGCAGTCCTCAATGCCCGCTTCGGCCTGCTGTTCGATCTTGAGCCTCACGAGACCAAGGAAGTCGAGCAGTACTTCAATTATTTCACGCATAAGGCACGTAAGACCATGGTGCGCTGGCTGGAACGTTCCCAGCCGTATCTGCCCCACGTCCGTCGTGTGTTTACCAAGTACGGCCTGCCCCAGGATCTGGTGCTGCTGCCGTTCGTGGAATCCGGTTACAACGTCCGCGCCTACTCCTGGGCCGGTGCTGGCGGTATGTGGCAGTTCATGAAAGGAACTGGTCGTCTCTACGGCCTCAAGTCCGACTGGTGGATCGATGAGCGTCGCGATCCCTACAAGGCCACCGACGCTGCCGCTCGTCATCTGCGCGATCTTTACGATCGTTTTGGTGACTGGTATCTCGCCCTCGCTGCGTACAACGCGGGTGAAGGAAAAATCTCCCGCGCTCTCAAGAAAGCCGGTTGTAACGACTTCTTCGAACTGACCAAGCGTAACCGTAAGCTTTCCCGCCGCGTCCGTCTCAAGACCGAGACCCGCCACTACGTTCCGAAATTCATTGCTATCTCCAAGATTTTCCAGAACCTCGACACACTCGGTTTCGCGCCGGTGTCCTGGGACATGGAAATGGAAGTGGCTCCCGTCAAGATTCCTGGCGGCACCGATCTGCTGGCTCTGGCCCGCGCAGGCGGCATGACTTGGAAAGATTTCCATAGTTACAACCCTGCCTTCCGTCGTCAGGTCAGCCCGCCGCACATGGAAGCTACCGCCTACCTGCCTGTTGGCAAGGCGGACAAGATGATGGCCTATCTGGCCGACCCCGGCTCCCGTCCGTACGCTGGCTATACACGCCATCGCGTTCGTTCCGGCGACTCCTGGTGGCGCATTTCCCGTCGCTACAAGGTGCCTGTTTCGGTCCTTAAAAAGGTTAACAACACCCGCTCCAACAATTTGCGCCCCGGCCAGTACGTGATGGTGCCCGGCAACGGTTCCAGCCGCACCGTGGCTGCGTCCCGTCCGGCTAGCTCTTCCAGCAGCACCCGCGCCATTGCCGCCAAACGTGGTAACTATGTGGTCCGTAACGGCGATACTCTCTGGTCCATCTCGCAGAAGTTCGGCACCACGGTGAACACCATCAAGCGTTCCAATGGGCTGCGTTCCAGCCGTCTCAAGGTCGGTCAGAAGCTCTACATCCCGAACAACTCCGGTGCTGCCACCAAGCAGGCCGTGAAGGACGCTGGCAAGGTCAAGACGCAGCTCGTCCGCTATAAGGTGCGTCGCGGTGACAACCTCACCTCCATCGCCCGCAAGTTCGGCGTGACTGTCAGTGAGCTCAAGAAGTGGAATTCCCTGAATCGCAAGGGAACCATTTATGCAGGCCAGCGATTGAAGGTGTACGTTCAGTAAGCGTTCGGTAAATCAACGATAGTAAAGCCCCGGTAGCACAAGCTGCCGGGGCTTTTTTATTGCGCCTGCGTGGCTCCTGCCGGAGAGGTCGTCTTCGACGGGCCCTCGCCGGGCAGGCGTCTCCGACGGCTTAAGAACCCTTTGGAAAAAGGGTTCTTAAGAATCTCCTAAATCTTTTGTTGCTCGCTTCGCTCGAGATATTCCGAGCACGTGAGCGAACATGCTTATCTTCCATTATCTGGGTTTAATGACGTTATGAATAAGAGGAAAGTCTTACTAAATCATCAAATCCGAGCGGATACGCAGACAAAATGGTTAGAATGGGATGGGGTCTGAGGGAAGGGGAAATGCAGCGCAGCACAAAGTGCTCCTGCTCGCTAGAGCAGGAAAGCGTGAAACGCTTAAAGCGGCACGGAGGCGACCGCGAAGCGGGTTCTTAGAAAGAAAATTTGAGACCGGGAGTCGTGCTGGCGTCGAATTCGATTTTGACGGTGCCGAGAACTTCCTGCAGCAACGTCTTCTCTTCGACTGGGCCATCTTTAAGGACAGCCTTGCCTTCGATCTGACAAAGCTCCTTGAGCTTGTCGAAGGCCTGCTGCTCGGAACCGAGCATGTCCACGAGGCCGAGAGCGAGAGCCTGACGGCCGGTGACGGCTCGTCCATCAGCAATGGCAGCCACGCGGTCGCGGTCCATGCCGCGCGCCTTGGCGACGTCATCCACGAACTGGTCGTGCATGTCGAGCATCATGCCGAGAATCTGTTCACGCTGGGCAGGAGACAACTCGCGCATGGGCGTGCCGGCTGCCTTGTACTTGCCAGTGGTGAGCACTTCGGGCTTGATGCCGAGCTTCTCGAGCGCCTCGGTGAGGGTGACGAATTCGGCCATGACGCCGATGGAGGCCGTGATAGAGCCGGGGTTGGCCACAATGATCTGGGCCGGGGCAGAGGCGTAATAGCCTCCAGAGGCCGCTACAGTGGCGTAGGAGGCCACAACAGGCTTCTGGGCAGCCAAGGCTGTCACGGCCTGATAAATTTCCTGTGAGGGGGCGATGGCGCCACCAGGAGAGTTGACGCGCAGAAGGACGCCTTTGACGTCTTCGTCGTCACGGAGCGTGCGGATCCAGGAGACGACGTCGGAAGAATCGAGGATGGTGCCTTCGATGCGTACGACGCCGATGGTGTCCTTGCCGATGGAGAAAGACCCGGTGGTCCAGCCCATGGCGCGAACAAAGGCCGTGGCCCCTATAAAAAGGGCCACGGCCAGTATTATCATGAGCACCCCAAAAATAAAGGGGTGGCGCTGGGAGAACCGAGTATGGGTTTCAGCCATGCGCATGATGTTGCTCGTTACTACTCAGCGTCGTCCGTGGGGATGTCGCCAGCAGCTTCTTCGAGCTTTTCGCGGAGCAGGTCACCCAGGGTGGAACCGGCGATATCGCCACCGGAAGTGCCACCGCCGAAGGACTTGGACTTGCGAGCAGGAGCTGCGTCTTCCTTGGTCTGCTTGATGGAGAGGCCGAGGCGGCGCTCGTCAGCGGACACGTGGATGACCTTAGCTTCGATGGAGTCGCTTTCCTTGTAGATCTCGGAGGGAGACTTGACCTTCTTGCGGGAGATCTCGGAAACGTGCACCAGACCTTCAATGCCTTCTTCAACCTCAACGAAGAGACCGAAGTCGGTGATGTTGGTGACGGTACCGGTGATCATCTGACCCACGGGGTACTTGGCAGGAACCTGAGTCCACGGATCTTCGGTGAGCTGCTTCACACCGAGAGTGAACTTCTCGTTTTCCTTGTCCACGGTGAGGACCTTGGCCTGAACGGAATCGCCGACCTTGTAAACCTCGGAAGGGTGGCGAATCTTCTTGGTCCAGGAGATGTCGGACACGTGGATGAGACCGTCGATGCCTTCTTCGATACCGATGAAGACGCCGAATTCGGTGATGTTCTTGATGGCGCCCTCGAGGACGGTGCCCTCGGGGTACTTCTCGGCCACGACATCCCACGGGTTCGGGGAGATCTGCTTCATGCCGAGAGAGATGCGCTTCTTGTCCTGATCGACGCCCAGAACGATGACTTCAACTTCGTCACCGACCTTGACCATCTGAGAGGGGTGGCGCAGCTTGCGGGTCCAGGACATCTCGGAGATGTGAACCAGGCCTTCGACACCGTTCTCGAGCTCTACGAATGCACCGTAGTCAGCGAGGTTGGTGATGGTACCGTTGAAACGGGAATCGGCGGGGTACTTCTCTGCGATGTTTTCCCACGGATCCGGAACGAGCTGCTTCAGGCCCAGGGAGACCTTCTGAGCTTCACGGTCGAAGGAGAGGATCTTCAGTTCGAGATCGTCGCCCAGCTGGACCATTTCCTTGGGATGCTTGATGCGCTTCCAGGACATGTCGGTGATGTGGAGGAGACCGTCGAGACCGCCGAGGTCGATGAATACACCGTATTCGGTGATGTTCTTGACCTTACCGGTGACGACCTGGCCGTCTTCCAGAGTGGCGAGCAGCTTGTCGCGCTGTTCGCTGCGCATTTCTTCGAGAAGAACGCGACGAGAAACGATGACGTTGGAACGACGGCGGTTGATCTTGAGGATCTTGAAGTCGAATTCCTGGTTGACCAGAGCGTCCATGTCGGGGACAGGGCGAAGATCAACGTGGGAGCCGGGCAGGAAGGCTTCGACGCCGCTGAGATCGACGGTGTAACCACCCTTGATGCGGCGGACGATGCGGCCGATGACCTCGCCGTCCTTTTCCTGGAGCTCTTCCAGCTTGTCGAAAACCTGCATGCGGACAGCCTTGTCGCGGGACAGGTAGATGGTGCCTTCGGCTTCGTTCTTACGAGCGACGTAGACATCAACCTTCTCACCGACCTTAACGGTCATTTCACCGTCAGCTGCGGTGAATTCTGCGACAGGGATCTGGCCTTCGGACTTGAAATTCACATCGACGAGGACATAGTCCTTGTCAACTTTGACGACTTCACCAGCAACGATGGTGCCTTCATCAAGATCGCCGAAATCGGAATTCAGATACTCATCGAGAGCATCAGCAAAGTTCATTTCCATTTCGGGTGCTTCAACATTGTTTTCCATGGGTTACCTCCACAACGGAACCTCGGACAAAGATTTATTGCGTATATATTGTAAGACGCTGGTACCAGCACATCCAGAGGTGGATCGTTCCGAGGCAGTCGAGCCTCTGGGGTGCGGTTGGCTTTCGCCGCTTCCGGCGTCTTGACGCCATGTTGAGGATGTTCTGCCATTTTGACAGGTTACACCACTTCGGTGCCATCCTATAAATATAGAGTTGTGTTCGTAGCTGAAATCGAGGTGGCTGTAAACCTTTTTTCGGTGGAAAAATGCAGGCTGTGCCTCGCTATCGCTGGGTTGAGGATGCCATCTGGTTTCATCGTTGGCTGTGTCTCTGTTCCAATAGCCTATATTTCTCTTGTGTTGCGCAAATGACTACTGTTCCACTCTGGATTTCACTTTTGCATGACGTGTCTTCAATATTATATTATGGATAATATTGGCGAGGATTCTCAGGTGTCCTATCGAATGGCGCCTGCGAGTTGGGTTCAGAGTTTCTTATCTTCTGCGATGCCTATGGGGTAACATCATGACAGAGCAGGAAAAACATAGATTTTCATTGCGACGGTGGATCGTAATAATTCTGGTGTCATGGACGGCTGTCAGTGTCTTTTTCCTGATGTACGCTTCCAGTTTGATAGATCAGTCTGTTCTCGCGCAGGTGCACACCAAGGCGCTTGAAGCCTTCAACAAAGATCAGGCGTTTCGTTTGTGGGCTACGATGCACGGCGGTGTGTATGTTCCGGTAACGGATGATACACCGTCCAATCCGTATCTCGCAGCTTCTGAAAAGGATATTTCCACGCCTGCCGGTATCCATCTCACACTAATGAATCCCGCCTATATGGTGCGTCAACTCAACGAGTCCTTCGGTTCCTTGTATGGAATGCAGGGGCATATCACGAGTCTGGAGCCTCTTCGCCCGGAAAACAAAGCCGATGAGTGGGAGACAGGTGCGCTCAGGCAATTCGAAGAAGGCACCGCCGAAGTCTATGAAATTGTGCAGGAAGGCGGCGAGAAGTATGTCCGGTTCATGCGCCCGATGATCACATCAGAAGGGTGTCTGAAATGCCACGAACATCAGGGGTATGTCGTTGGTGATGTGCGAGGCGGAGTGAGCGTCAAGGTTGCGATGGCTCCATTTCTGCCTGCCGGAGAGTCTCTCAAGGAGCGAACCGGGCTGCTCCTTTCACTCTTATGGTTGGCAGGCGTGGGTATGATCCTGTTTGGCGCCGATCTTCTTCATCGTAATCTCCGTGAGCGTGAAGAGATGGCAGACAGTCTGCGGCGGGCCAAAGGGGCGGCTGAGAGTGCCAATGTCTCCAAGTCCATGTTCCTTGCCAACATGAGTCACGAGATACGGACTCCACTCAATGGTATTGCCGGTGTGCTGGAACTCTTCAGGCGAACGCCTTTGAGCAGGGAACAGTCTGAATATGTGGATGCAGCCATGGAGTCGGGTAAGCGTCTGAACCACCTTTTGTCCGATATCCTTGATCTTTCCATGGTCGAAGCCGATGTGATGAAACTTCGTCACGAGCCAGTGGATTTGAAAACGCTGCTGACGGAAACCGAGATGCTCTTCTGGCCGAGTGCTCGGCAGGCCGGGCTGACGCTCGAATGCTGTCTGGCGTCTGGAACACCGCAAATGATTCAGAGTGATGGAGTTCGTCTGCAACAACTCTTTTCCAATCTGGTGGGCAACGCCATCAAGTTCAGTTCCAATGGCAACATAGTGCTGACAACAACGCCTCTGCCGGTTGATGAGGAAGGTAAGTGTCGGATCCTCTTCACGGTCTCGGACAACGGGCGTGGAATTCCTGAAAAGGGGTTGGCGAAAATGTTCGAGCCGTTCGCGCAAATGGAAGAGTCCTATACCAAGAGTTATCAGGGCGCCGGGTTGGGGTTGGCCATCTGTAAGCGTATTATTGATCTGATGGGCGGGGCCATGGCTGTCAGCAGTCTTGAGGATGAAGGGACCACTGTGTATTTGAGCATCCCCTTCGAGCTTGCCGTGGTCGAGGAGAAGGCCGTCAAACCACGGGATATGGGAGACGGGCTGCCCGATCTGGGGCTTGATGTGCTGTTAGTGGAGGATGACCGAGTCAGCCGAATGGTGGCGGAACGGTTGCTGGTAAAAATGGGGTGTCGCGTCGCCACTGCTGAAAATGGCCAGGAGGCATTGGATGTACTGCGGGACGACCTCTACGACGTCGTGCTGATGGATATTCAGATGCCGGTGCTTAACGGTATCGAGGCTACACAGGCCATCCGCAATGGCGAGGCTGGCGAAGTCAATGCCACTATCCCCATCGTGGCCATGACAGCATACGCAACGGCGTCCGACGGCGAAAAGTTCATCGCTGCAGGGATGGACAGGCATGTGACCAAGCCGGTGGACATTCAGCGACTGCTTGATGTGATGAATTCCTATGACGGCAGGGCGCACGATACTCAGTAGTGACCCTCAGTTCCTTGTAACTGAAAATGAAAAGGGGCGCCTGATTTCAGGCGCCCCTTGATAATTCGTGTGCTGTGAAACTTAGCCCTTGCAGGAGTGTTTCATGCTGGTGCCTTCCACGATGAAGACCACGGACTCGGCCACGTTGGTGGCGAGGTCTGCGACGCGCTCCAGGTGGCGGGCGCCGATAATGGCGTGAACGCCGCGTTCAACGATGCGGGATTCGGAGACCATCTCGGTCATGAACTGGCGCAGGATAGCGATGTTCAGGTCATCGGCCTTGTCATCCATGCGACAGACGGCGCCGGCCTGATTGACATCATCGTCCACGTACGCCTTGAGGGCGTCGGAGAGCATGGTCTTGGCCACGCCTGCGAGAGCTTCCATCTTGGGATTGTGCGGCAGGGGCGGACGGGTGGACAGGAAGATGGCTCGGTGGGCCAGGTTGACGGCTTCGTCGCCGAGGCGCTCAAGGTTAACGGTGATGCGCTGTGCTCCGATGATGGTCCTCAAATCCACGGCCATGGGCTGATCAAGGGCGAGGAGTTCAAGACTGAAGTTGTCGATGGCGTCTTCCATATCATTGATGACGTCGTCGCCATTCACGACCTCTTCGGCCAGATCCGCGTCGTTCTCAAGGTACGCTTTAACGGCCTTGTGCACTGCGGACTCGGAAAGAGCCGCCATGCGAAGGACTTTGACTTTCAGGTCCTCAAGTTTCTTGGAAAAGTGTGCGCGTTGTTCCATGTATTCCTCCAGGCGCTCAGGAGCCTGCTACTTGCTATTGATAATTCATCTTAAAAACTATTCCACAATGCCGAGTGCTTATCAAGTGGCTAGCCGAAACGACCGGTGATGTAATCCTCGGTCTGCTTGTTGGCCGGATTGGTGAACATGGTCTTGGTGTCGCCGACTTCGATGAGCTTGCCCATGTAGAAGAACGCGGTGCGGTCAGACACGCGTGCGGCCTGCTGCATGGAGTGGGTAACGATGATGATGGTGAAGTCCTTCTTGAGTTCGTGGATGAGGTCTTCGATCTTCTGGGTCGCGATGGGGTCCAGGGCGGAGGCGGGTTCGTCCATGAGCAGAACTTCGGGCTCGATGGCGAGTGCGCGGGCAATGCACAGGCGCTGCTGCTGGCCGCCGGAGAGGCCGAGCGCAGAAGTGTGCATGCGATCTTTGACTTCGTCCCACAGGGCAGCGCCCTTGAGAGATTCTTCCACACGTTGCTCGATGAATTGCTTGTCTTTGATGCCGTTGACCTTGAGGCCGTAAGCCACGTTCTCGAAGATGGTCTTGGGGAAGGGGTTCGGCTTCTGGAACACCATGCCGATGCGGCGGCGCAAGGAAACCACGTCGATGCCCGGGGCGTAAATGTCTTCGCCATCGAGGGTCATCTGGCCAACCACGCGAGTCCCGGTGATCAGATCGTTCATGCGATTGATGCACCGGAGGTAGGTCGATTTACCGCAGCCGGAGGGACCAATTAGGGCCGTAACGCGGTTTTGTTCGAATTCTATGCTTATGTCTTCCAGTGCCTTGAAGTCTCCATAATAGAAATCAAGGTTCGTGGATGCTGCTTTAATGACATTGCTCATGCGGTTGTGTCTCCCGATTGGAAATAGTGAAGCGACCGCAGTTTTCATGCGGCGCCTCAGAGGGTCTACCCTCGGACGGTTACGGCCAAATGACTTGAATGTTACAATTCAGTGACAGAATCCGCCGTTATCCCTTTGTTGTCGGAGACAAATCTGGCGCTCGGAAAAGGGGGCAGGGGACAGAAACGCTTGTATGCGAGGCTGTTGATTCGGGAGAGGGTGTTTTTCAACAGGTGTTGAAAAAACGAGTTTTTGTCACAAATGAAGTTACACAGGCAGTGTGACAGTGACTGATGTCTCGTCCGGAACCGAGGTGTCGACAGTGATGTCGCCGCCGTGAGTACGGGCAATGAGACGGGCGGAGTACGTGCCGAGCCCTGTGCCGCCGCCGTTGCGGGAGCTGGTGTACTTCTCGAAGAAAATTTCGCGCATGTCCATGGGGACTTCGCCCTGATTGCGGATGGTGATGGTCGTCATCGGGTCGCTGGACAGGGAGATGGTGACAGCGCCGCCATCGGGCGAGGCCTGAAGTGCGTTCAGGACAAGGTTGGCGATCATTGAGCGGAACAGCGGTTCCTCGACGTTGATGGTGAACGGTTTGTCTTCCGTGCCTTCGGGAATCTCGATGCCGACACTGATGCCCTTTTCCCTGATGATGGCGCGGGTCTCATTCTTGATGGCTTCCACCGTGGCGAGGACATTCACCGGGGTGCGGTACAGGTGATAGGAGCCCGACTCCATCTTGAACAGGTCGAGGGAGCGGTTGATGAGGCTGAGCATGTTTTCGCCCGCGTCTTCGATGGTGGCGAGCATGTCGGTTTGCACTGAAGAAAGGGGCCCCATGCGGCGGATCTCCCCGGGCAGGCCGACCACAGCGCCGAGCGGCGTCTTGAGGTCGTGCTTGACGATGCGCTCCATGTCGTCGCGGAGCATCTCGGCGCGCTTTCGGTCGGAGATGTCGCGGGCAACGCCCTGCATGCCGATGAGTTCGGCGTCATCGTTGAGCAGCAGGCCGAACTGGGTCTCCAGCCAGACGGTGGTGTCGTCACTGCACAGGAACTCCAGATCCAGCGTTGCGGTGGGTGGCAGCTCTCCTATGGTGATGCGACTGATCAGGTCGTCCGTGGCATCGTCGAAGATCCGTGTGGACTGCGGGGTGAGAAAGTCACTGATGTGGCGGCCAAGGGTCTCGTAACGGGGGAAGCCACGTAATGCTTCATCGGACGGACTGACAAAGGTGTAGCGCCGGTCTGCATCCAGACCAAGGATGATATCCGTGACGTTTTCTGCCAGCAGTCTGTATTGGCGCTCGCTCTGCTTGCGGGCGTCTTCCATGATCTTGCGGTCCGTGATGTCGGTGCCCACGCTGAGCATCTCCACGGTGTTGCCGTCACGGTCCCTGACGGCGCGGTTGGCCCAGGATACCCAGACAAGCTCGCCGTTTTTGCGGGTGCAGATGTTCTCGTGGAAGATGTGCATGTCGGGGTTGTCGAGCATGCGGTTGATGAGCCGCTTGGAGGGCTCTCCTTCCAGACTCTTTTCCGGCAGGATGGTGCCGACGAGGGGCCTTCCCACGAGTTCGCCGGGTTCAAAGCCGAAGAAGCGGTCCGCATATTCATTACTGAATGTGATGTGCGCGGAGAGGTCGAACCGGATGATGATGCTCTTGGCGTTCTGGATGAGGTAGCGGTACTTCTCGCGCTCGCGGATGCCCTTGAGCAGCAGGAAGACGAGCGTGAACAACAGAAATGTCGCTGTTGCCGCTGCTGCGCCGCCGCCGTACATGATCATGTTTCGATTCGGAGAATCTGGCCAGCCGCCTGCCGGGACAGCGCCGACCTGCCAGTAGTTGCCGGGGATGGGGATGTTCATGATGACCGGAGCCATGGTGAACACGCGCCCCTTGCCATGGAGCATGATGGAGCTGCCGGGACGTTCACCCGGTTCGCGCAGGGCGACGTCCAACGAGGCCGCACCCTGTCCGTCCTTGATGTCGCGCATCAGGCTGTCGGCGTCCATGAACACCAGTACAACGCCCCATTGTTGACCCGAGTTGTTTTCAGCGGGCAGGGGGACCGGTGTGGCAGAGACGATCAGACGGCTGAATTCCGAGGTCTTCACGGGTTGGGAAAGCTGAGGCTTGCGTGTCTTTTCCACGCGTACCGCCAGATCGCGAATGGTGCGCATGAAGTCCCGCTTCAGGTTCAGCCCGATGGTTTTGCTGGCTTCGCGTGCCGGATAGACAAGGGTGATCTCGTTGTTCACCGCATAAAGCACTCGCCGGACACCGCTCACATCGGAGAGTAGTCTGTCCGTGAAGCCGCTGAACGTCGTTTCGTCCACAGTCGGGGTGTGCATGATGAACGACTTGATTGCCTTGGCCAGTTGGAGTCGGGCATTGAGGCTGTTTTCGAGGGAGCTGCGAACCGTGGACAGCTTGTAGAAGACCTCAAGCCGAGCCTTCTGGGAATAGTGCTCTCCATCGGAATAAACCGCGGCCGCGATGGTGATGATCAGGCCCAGGCCTATGAGGAGAGGGATGAAATAAGCTATTCGTCTCGGCATGCGTAATATTTCCAGCTGTTCGCAAAAAGTAGCGCAGCCGTATGCATACCAAAAGAGGGGGAGAATTTAAACCGAAAAGGAGAAAAAGGGGTGTCGGCTAGCCAGTGGTGCCGGAAGCGGCCTGAACGTTGGGCTCGTGGTGAACGTCCTTCAGCTCGGTCAGGCTGTGGTGGGGGGCGAAGAGGATATTGTTCCTGCCTTGCCCCGCATTTTTGTTGCGCATGTCGCGCACTGTGTGAAGGTTTTTGCTACCGATGGGGTCAAAGGCAACGGCCGTGGATTGGCGCGGGTTGCACAGGAAGTTGAAGACCAGTCGTTCGGACAGTTTGACCATGTCGTCCAGTTGCCTGTTGGGCGTGGACCACGGCAGCAGGCGATCGACCAGTCGCAGGGAGTGGCCCCATTCCTTGGAACCCGTGACTTTGAGGCTGCCTTTCAGGATCTGTTTCTTGACCAGGAACGGCCACCGTTTTTTCTCCATGGCAGAGAGCAGGGTGCTGTCGTTGTCCTTGTTCGGACGGCGGAACAGTGCCAGCGCGGATTCTCTCTCGCGCTCAAAGCGGCGATCCGCCTGCGCTTCTACATAGACGTGGGAAATCTTGCCGCCGGATGGCATGTTCCACAGGCTGTTGGGCACGTAGTAGTTGTGCGCCACCACATCTGCGGCGAGATGGGTAAGGTATCCGTAAGCGTAGGAACTGACGCGGGGGTCTTTGGCAGATTGGAGCAGCTTGAAGCCGGTCACCCAGTTGTGGCTGTGGCCCGGTTTGAAGCTTGATCCTTTGCCAATGAATATGTCGGCAGACAGGCAGCCGTACAGGAACGCGCTCTGATGGCGCGCAATCAACCCGGCCACCAGCGGAGGGAGGCAGCCAAGGTTGCCCAGCACGGAGTTGCCCAGTGCGAGGTGGACTCCCGGCCCCCAGGCCAGGGCGTCCTCAGGTATGAAGGCGGCGATTGCCGCCACGAAAATCATTAAAAGTATTTTCATAAAAAAAGGTCCCGAGGGACGGCCTGAAAGTAAGGCTCTGACGGCAAAAGTCAACGGTAAACTGATGTTTGAACGCCGATTATAACGTAATGTACGTATTAAGTGTCTGGAGCCTTTGAAGAACTTGTTTAGGAACCGTTCTTGATTGAGAAAAACCCTTCGCCGTGAATCGGTATTATGCATATTGAGCTGTTTAGTGTATGTGTATCATCTTGAAATTATGAGAAAAGGAAACACAGCATGTTTAAGAAGGAAAAGTGGACTTTCACCGGGGCGACTGGAAAGGAGTATGTTTTTACTATTTCATCCAAGAGTGAGGGGCTGCTTTCAACCCCGGGCGTCTTCATTCAGGCGTACACCCATCTGCGCGGCCACATGGCCGGGTGGCAGGTCAACCCTCTCCATCTAGCTCATTCAGAAAATATGGGGGCAGCATTGGATGCGAGTGAGCTTTCTGATGACGATGTCGCCTTGTGGAACTGCAACTATGTGTTGATGAATGGTGATGAAGCTGCGCGGGAAGAAGTCGTTCGCGATTTGCGTGGCGTCGATCACTTTATTTGTTGATCGGTCGAATGTGCCCGTCACAAAAAAAACCGCCCCAGGGCGGCTTTTTTGATGCGTCAGAATAAATTTTACTCTTCCATCCCACCGGAATCGATCTCTTCGATGAATGCATCTACAAGGTCAGCATCAAGCGCTGTCCCGGCGAGGGTGCCGAGGATGGCGAGGGCCTCCTGCGGAGTCTTGCCTTGCTGGTAGGGGCGGTTGGTGGTCATGGCGTCAAAGCAGTCCACCACGGCGAGGATGCGGGCTCCCGTAGGAATTTCATCCTCGGTCAGGCCGCGTGGATAGCCTTTGCCGTCCAGTCGCTCATGGTGACAGTACATGTACTCCACGGCCGGGCCGAGGAATTCGAGATTCTTGAGGATGTCGTAGCCCCACTGCGGGTGACTGCGAATCTCGAGGAGCATATCCTCGTTAATGCGCGTGTCTTCATTGGAGAAAATGCGGTCGCTGAAGCCTATCTTGCCGATGTCGTGCAGCACGCCCGCCACGCGAATGCGTTCCACTTCGTCGTCCGGCAGGTTGATGCGGCGGGCAAGGCGTTCAGCGTAGGCGCCAACGCGTTCGCCGTGACCTTCGGTGTAGTCGTCACGCGCGCCGAGGGCATCGGCAATGGCGGTGACCGTATTCAGGGAGTTGGCCTTGATGGCCTCGTTGAGCTGTTCGAGGTGGTATTCCCTCGCCTCGATCTTGACCATCATCAGCCCCACCGCCTCGGCCAGTTCGCGGACCTCGTCCGGATATTCCGGGCCGGTCATGTCGAAGATGTCTTCCGAATAATTGCCTGCAGCCACTTCCTTGATGGCGCGGAGCAGGCGTTCCTGCCCTTTGAGCGGAGTCATGGGCCGCCTACCTCCAGATCGCCGCGTTTTCCTCGGCAAATGCGTCAAAGGTGCGGGCTGGGGTGTCAGTCAGATACTCAACGGCCTTGGTGACGTTGCCGATCATGCCGAGTTTGACTATTCGAGCCAGGCTGATCAGCATGTTGACGTTCCATTCAGGTATGCCGTTCTCCTTCAAGGTGGCGGCGAAAACTTCTTCTTCCATGGGGCGGTAGACGATTTCCTTGCCTGCGGCGGCAGAGAGTTTGGTGGCCACATCGGCGCCGGACAGCCCTTCCGGGCCGGTCAAGGCGTAGAACTTATTGGCGTGTTCGCCCACGTCATTGAGCAGGGTGGCGGCGCAGGCTGCGATATCGCGCACGTCGATGTAGCTGACCTTGGCCTCTTCTTCGGCCAGTCCCACAAAGCCTGCCTTGACCATGTCGGCCATGGGGCCGGAAAAATTCTGCATGAAGCTATTGGGGCGCAGGATGGTGAAGGGGATGCCGGAGTCTTCCACGAACTGGTCAACCATGCCCTGCTCGCGGCCCAGACGCCAGTGGGCATCAGAGGAAGAGGCGTACCCGCTGGAGCGGACAATGTATTCGATGCCTGCGGCCTTGGCGGCTTCCACGGCGAGGTGACCGAAGCGGCTCATGGTCTCGGTCAGGGGAAGCACCAAAAACATCTTGTCGCAACCTGCCATGGCTTTTTCCATGGATGCCTGATCGCTGAATTCCATGATGCGGGCTTCAACGCCCTCACCACTGATGGCGGCGGCCTTGTCTTCACTGTGGACACCGGCCACGGCTTCGAGGTTCTTTTCCTTGAGTTCCGCCAACAGTGCCCTGCCGATGTTTCCGGCAGCGCCGGCCACGAATACCTTGCTCATATCGAGTTCTCCATTCCCCACCAAATCCACCGGGGATGATTCAGTTTTTTCAGGTCCGGCACACGCTACACGATTCCGACCGCTTATGGCAAATGAAGATACGCTTGAACTGGCGGAAAATTACGGTCCGACTTTAACGTAAGCAGCCCGGTGAGTTACGATTTTCCACCTCTGCATCTGGAGATTATTCTGTTTAATTTTGCTTAACAAAATTATCGGATGAGACTATGGTCGGACGCGATGCAGACTTGGATTCTCCATATCGACATGGACGCTTTTTTCGCGTCGGTTGAGCAGCTCGACAACCCGGAACTCAGGGGCAAGCCTGTAGCCGTGGGCGGCTCGTCGGATCGCGGCGTGGTGTCGGCAGCCAGCTATGAAGTGCGCAAGTACGGCGTGCGCTCTGCCATGTCTGTGGTCAAGGCGCGACAGCTTTGCCCGGATATCATTCTCGTACCCGGTCGCATGAAGCGGTATCAGGATATTTCACGCCTCGCCATGGGCGTGCTGCAGGAATTCTCCCCCACCGTGGAGAAGGCCAGTGTGGACGAGGCCTACATTGACGGCACCGGCCTTGAGCGGCTGTTCGGTCCCATCGAGGAGGTGGGGCGGCAGATCAAGGAGCGCATGCAGGAGGTCACCGGTCTGACCTGCTCCGTGGGCGCGGCGCCCGTCCGGTTCCTCGCCAAAATCGCGTCTGACATGGACAAGCCGGACGGCATGTTCATCATCCGCCACCATGAAGTGCAGGATTTTCTGCAAACCCTGCCCGTGAAGAAAATCCCGGGCGTGGGCAAGAAGTTGTTGGAGACCCTGCAGCGGTTCGGCGTGGATACCTGCGGCGATATCCTCAAGCGGGATCGCGAGTTCTGGCAGGAACGGCTGGGCAAATACGGCGGCGCACTGCATGACCGGGCCCGCGGTATTGATCCCAACGGTGTGGTGGTGTCGTCCGGCGCCAAGAGCTGCAGCGCAGAAAACACATTTCACGAAGACACCAATGACCGCGCTATCCTCACCAAGTGGCTCCTGCGTCAGTCCGAGCGGGTGGGGAGCGACCTGCGGCGACATGACTACAGGGGGCGCACCGTGACTCTCAAGGTCAAATTCGCCGATTTCAAGCAGATCACCCGGTCCGTATCGCTGGATGCAAGAACTGACAACACCGATGTCATCTTTGAGACGGCTTGCGCGTTATTGGATAATGTGGAGCTGAGACGGGCCGTTCGCCTAATCGGCGTGGGCGTGTCCAATTTCGACGCCCGATCCAGGCAGGTGGGATTGTTCGAGGAAGCCCCTCGGGCACTGGAAGAAACCAGCGGTTTGGACAAGGCTGTGGACGCGGTTCGTGAGAGATTCGGCTCTCAGGCGGTCACCAGGGCGGGACTTCTTGGGTTTAAGAAAAAGGAATAGTTTTCAGTGTGTTGCTGGCCTATATTATAAATAGTCATAGGCCTTGCCAAAACTGAGTAACGTTACTACATAGGTTATATACACACGACGCAAACTGTTTCCGCCCGCCGCGGAAGCACGCAAAAAAGAATATGAATATGAAACACCATATATTTGGCGCTCATCGCGCCTGTGCAGTGTTGGCCGCCTCTTTTGTCGGCCTTTTCTTCATCATGAGCCTTGTTCTCGTTGCCCCGGCCATGGCCGAAGACGAGAAGGGTCTGATGGACGTCAAACTGGCAAAGGACCCCGAGCCCCTTGCCAAAAACGTGGAAGCTGGCATTGATCACCTCTTTGACGTGATGAAAGACTCTTCCGCCAAAATCGATCCGGCTGCCATTCAGGACATGCTGAATTTCGTTGCCAACGAAACCGCTGACCCCAAAGACATCAGTCCCGCCAGACGTTTCAACGGCAACGGCATCTGCCTGCGCCAGAACGTGAAAGCGGATCTGGATACCATCCTGCGCTACTTCTACAATCCCGATATCCCGAACTACCTTCTCTGCCCCGCAGTGCTGCGACTCTCCGGCTGGTACAAGGACAGCGAGTTCCTCAAGCAGGAACGGCCCCTGTGGGAACAGCTCAAAACCCTCGACGCTCCTGTTCAGGTGCGCGGTAAGGAATTTGAGTCCTGCACCCCGGATTCTTTCGGTGAAGCATACTTCCGTTATGACCTGAACCGCCTCATCTCTATGATGAAGTATCAGGGCAAGAATGTGCTCGTGTCTGTTTCCCTGCAGGACGAGAAGTCTGACGTGGGCCGCAAGGGCGCTATCCTCAACGACAAGGAGTGGGAATACTTCTACTCCGGTATCGAGGGTATCAACCGCAGCATGATCGGCTGGGCCGACAGCTTCATGTACGAGTCCGCTTCCGTGATGGTTCTCGTTGAACAGGACGGTGGGACTACCCTGTTCCTGTTCAAGTGGCTGAAGGCTGGTTGGGCAGGCATGAACCTGGTCAAGCGCAAGCACATCTACGACGGCACCCTGCGTTATGTCCGCAGCCTCAAGGCGATTTTGGACAATCCTGATCTGACTCCGGAAGATCTGATGGCAGGCATGAAGACCGTGGCCGCCATCACTCCTGCCGAGGAAGACGCTCTGATTGAGGAGTACGCCAAGAACTTCGAGATCCGCTTCAAGGATGATCCGAAGCTCAAGAAGAGGGAATACGCCAAGGTCATCGCCGACGGCGGTTACGCCAAGGTGCTTGATGCCGATGCCCGCAAATCCATCCTCTCCTTGCAGAAGCTCAAGGCTATGATGGGTATGGATACGCTGATCAATCTGTCCGGTTCTCCAGTGGCTCAGGTGCCTGAAGAGCAGGTCACTCCTGAGGTCGAGCCCGAGAGCTAGCCAAACTCTTCGATGCACGATACATTGACGGCGCGTTGCACTGAGCAACGCGCCGTTTTTCATTCATAAGGAGATACGCCGTGAAAATCGAAGAATCCGAAGCCAAATTCAAGTTCTGTCCCTTGCTCAAGACCAGTGATGACAAGATGAAGATGTGTCAGGGCACTATGTGCATGATGTGGCGCTGGGCCGATGAGTCCAAGGAAAAGGGCTACTGTGGCATGGCCGGAACTCCGGTGGCCGGTTAATATCGCGTCGCATTCACGGGAGTATTGTAGGTAATTCATGTCCAAGCCGTTTCATTTCAAGCTCGAAAAGGTGCTCGACTACCGAGGTCAGCTGGAGGAGCAGGCCAAGTCCGCGCTGGCAGCAGCGCAGGCCGCCTATAATACCCAGCTTGAACAGGTGCGCACCATTGAGGCCAACATGGCCGCTCACATGGCCAAGCAGGAGGAGTCGCAGAAGTCTCCCAACGACATGTGGCTGTGGCGACAGTACAAGGAAGCTCTGGAGATCGATCTTTCCAAAGCGCAGATGGAATTGAACAAGTTGGAACTCAATTTGCAACAAAAGCGGAACGAAGCGGTGGAACGCTCCAAGGATCGCAAGCTCCTGGAGAAGCTCAAGGAAACTCAAGCCAAGAAGCACCATGAAGAAGAAAGCGCCCGAGAAGAGAAGGAAAACGATGAAATGGCAACGATTCGGTACGAATCTCAAGATCTCTAGAGTTCTGATCAGCCTCGTTTTTCTGGCCCTGATGAAGATCGCGGTCTTTGGACTGTTGAGCGTCGATTCCGTGACGCTCAAGGTTGTCGAGGCTGTCATGCCCGAAGCAGCACTCCCCGCCCTGGCCGTTGCGCAGGACGAAGCGCCCACTCCCATCGCCGACAAGGCGGATTCCGAGGCCAACCGCGCCAAGGAGGCAGAAGCAGCCGCTGACGTCGAAGCCGAGAAGGTCCGTACCGAAGCTGATCTCCCCGAGGAATGGAAGGCTCTCAAGCGCAAGGAAGAAGAGCTCGCCATCAAGGAGCGCACGCTTCAGGAGATGGAAGCAACCATCCGCGCCGAGGCAAAGAAGGTAGAAAAGCTCCACACCGAAATGCGCCAGATGCTTGACGAAGCCAAGAACGTCAAAGACAAGCGCGTCAAGCAGCTCATCGGTATGATCTCCAACACCAAGGCCAAGAAGGCTGCCGAAATTCTCCAGACCATGGACACCGATCTGGCCGTCAAGGTTTTGTCAGGCATGCAGGGCCGCAAGTCGGGTGAGATTCTGTCTTACGTCGAGGCCAAGAAGGCTGCCGAGTTGTCGGAGAAGATGACTGCGCTCCAGATTCCGTTCATGGAGCAGGGACAGTAGAGTTTAATAGATAGTTGATAAGGAAGGCCGCCCCGGTGGGGCGGCCTTTTTTTGTGGAGACAGGTGAAAGAAAACGGGACTCTCAGATTGCTTAGCCTCGGCGCGATTGTATCTTTGCTACCCATTTGTTGAGCTCATTGGCGAGAGCTATCAGATCGTCTTCGGACATATGCATTGTGGGGTGGTATTGAGCGTTAGTCCATTGGGCATTAATTCTGTACTCGAAATCGCCAGTCACGGACTCCCATTCAATGAAATTCAAGACGCGGTTTCTGTGACGAGAATCTGCAAGGTCGATCTGGATCACGTCGTGGTCGAAATGTTCAGTTTTACCTGTACGAATCATAATTCCTCCTAATTCATACGAATGCGAATGTAATCTGTTCTCTGTCTTTCAGAGATGAAATCGTTTGTGATTGTATTAAAATCATCGCCTCTAGTTGTAGTGATTGTCTGATATAGTCTTGCTGATATCAGATCGTGCGTTGTTTGAAAATGCCTATTCTGATGCGCTATTATGAAAGGTGGGATGCTCTAAGTTTGCGAGGGAATAGCCAGAAAAAAGGCCGCCCCTATCGGGACGGCCTTGAGTGTGACTTGGTGTTGTGCAGGCTACTCGGGGGCGATGACCTCGAGGCCGCCCATGTAGGGCTTGAGGGCTTCGGGGATCACGATGGAACCGTCGGCCTGCTGGTAGTTTTCCATCACGGCCACGAGGCAGCGGCCTACGGCGAGGCCGGAACCGTTGAGGGTGTGGAGGAACTGCTTCTTCTTGGAGTCGGTGGGCTTGAACTTGATGTTGGCGCGGCGTGCCTGGAAGTCCTCGCAGTTGGAGCAGGAGGAAATCTCGCGGTACTGGTCCTGACCGGGCAGCCAGACTTCGATGTCGTAGGTCTTGGCGGCGCCGAAGCCCATGTCGCCGGTGCAGAGCACGATGGTGCGGTAGGCGATGCCCAGCTTCTCAAGAATCAGCTCTGCGGAGCGGGTCATGTCTTCCAGCGCGTCATAGGATTTCTCCGGGTGCGCGAAGTTGACCATTTCCACCTTGTAGAACTGGTGCTGGCGGATCAGGCCCTTGGTGTCCTTGCCGTAGGAGCCGGCTTCGGAGCGGTAGCACAGGGTGTGTGCGCAGAACTTGATGGGCAACTGAGCTTCATCGACCACTTCGCCGGCGTACACGTTGGTCAGCGGCACTTCGGCGGTGGGGATGAGGTAAAATTCACGGTCGTCGGTCAGCTTGAACAGGTCTTCCTCGAACTTGGGCAGCTGGCCGGTGCCGGTCATGGTGGCGCGGTTGACGATGGTCGGCGGGTTCACCTCGGTGTAGCCGCGTTCGCCGGTCTGCTGGTCGAGCATGAACTGGGCCAGAGCGCGCTCGAGGCGGGCGATGGCGCCGAAGCTGATGGAGAAGCGGGAACCGGCCAGTTTGGCGGCGCATTCGAAGTCCAGACCGCCGAGAGCCGCACCCAGCTCCCAGTGTTCCTTGGGCTCGAAATCGAACTCGGGCTTTTCGCCCCAGTAGCGCAGGACCGGGTTGTCGTCTTCGGATGCGCCCAGCGGTACGGAGTCGTGCGGGATGTTGGGCACAGCCATCATCCATTCCTTCTCCGCGGCCTCGACCTCAGACAGTTCCTTGTCGAGTTCCTTGGTGCGTGCGGAAACCTCGCCCATTTTCTTGAGCAGGTCGGATGCGTCCTCGCCAGCCTTCTTGCGTTTGGCGATCTCAGGGCCAACGCTGTTCTTCTCGGCCTTGAGGGCTTCCACCTCGGCGATCAGCGCCTTGCGCCTGGTGTCGAGGTCGGTGAATTCCTGAACGTCTATTTTTGAGCCGCGTTTTTCCAGGCTCTCCCGGACAACTTCCGGGTTCTTCTGCATCAACTTGAGATCAAGCATCGAATAACTCCTGATTGGATTTGGTCATCATGTAATGCAAAACCGCCCGGATGAAAAGGGTTGGCTTCCAGGCACTCTTTGCAGGACGTTCCTGACGTGGAGAGTAAAAATGAAGACCGCCTCAAAGGGCGGCCCTTCATCCTTCATTGTCCTAACTTCACGAATCTTCCGGCAACGGCAGTGACTTCAGCACCAGATAGCCTGCCACACCGGCAAGGGTCGATGCCGCCAGAATCGAGGCCTTCGCCGCATTGAGCATGGCCTGATCTTCAAAGGCCAGCGCCGCAATGAACAGGGACATGGTGAAGCCGATGCCGCCGAGCAGACCCGCGCCAATGAAGTGGCGAAGGGTCATGCCGCCGGGCCAGCCTCCGGAGATGCGGACTAGTAAAATCACTGCCAGCACGATGCCGATGGGCTTTCCGAGGAACAGTCCGAGTGCGACACCAACAGAAATCATGCTGGTGTCGACCGCGCCTGCCATAGAACCACCCAATGCTACGCCTGCATTTGCCAGGGCAAATATGGGCATGATGAGATAGTCTACCAGTGGGGCCATGCCATGCTCCAACCGCTGGAGCGGCGTCTGTGCCCGGGTGGCAATGCGCTGCATGGAAAGCAGGGCCGAGTGCATGGTGGAATTGGTGAGGACAGATGATCCGGGGGTAATGGCGCTTTCATACTCCTTCAGGAGATTGCTGGCGTTGGTTGTGAAGGCCTCGGCGTCGCAGGTGGTGCGTGCCGGTATGGTGAAGGCCATGAGAACGCCTGCCACGGTGGAGTGGACGCCTGACTTGAGCACGGCCACCCAGACAATGAGTCCGATGATCGCATAGAATACCGGGGTGCGGATGCCTGCCTTGTTGCCGATGTAGGCCACCACGAGCAGGGCCGCGGCGAGGAGAAGCATCATGCCCGCGATCTCCGAGGTGTAGAACAGGGCAATGACCAGCACCGCGCCGATATCGTCCACGATGGCGACGGCGGTCAGGAATATCTTGAGCTGGTAAGGAACGCGGTCGCCGAGCAGGGCGAGAATGCCGAGGGCAAACGCGATATCCGTAGCCATGGGAATACCCCAGCCATGGGCGCCAACGCCATTGATATTGAAAATGGCGTAGATGCCAGCCGGGACCACCATGCCGCCGATGGCCGCAAAGATGGGCAGTACGGCCTGTCTGCGGGTGGACAGCTCTCCCACCATGAATTCCCGTTTGATCTCCAGCCCGACCACGAAGAAGAACATGGCCATCAGGCCATCATTCACCCAGAGGAGCAGCGGTTTGGACAGGGCCAGTTCGCCGTATCCCACGGTGAACTTGGTTTCCCAGAGGGAAAAATAGGATGCGGCCCACGTAGAGTTGGCCCAGATGAGCGCCACCACGGCACTGATGATGAGAATGATGCCGCCGGTGGATTTGGACTTGAAGAAATGCTGGAACGGCATGAGCACCTGATCGATGGGCTCAAGGCCGCATGTAATGACATTGCGTATGGCCATATGTCGGGCTCCCAGTTGTGTTTTTCAGTAGCCCTCGCTGTCGGATCAGGTGATTTCCCTGGAGAGTATATCGTCCACCTCTTCCGCAGAGAGAGGCTTATAGAATAGGAAACCTTGGACATATCGGCAACCCTCACTTTCAAGAAAAGCGAGTTGTTCAGGTGTTTCCACCCCTTCTGCCACGATTTTCAGGCCCAAAGACTCGCCCAGAGAGAAGACCGTGCGCACAATGGCCTGACTGTCCAGATCGCCATCCACGTCGTTGATGAACGAGCGATCGACCTTGACCACGTCGATGGGGAACCGCTGCAAATAGGACAGGGAAGAATAGCCGGTGCCGAAGTCGTCGATGCAGACGTTGGTGCCGAGCGCCTTGAGCTGATGCAGGATATCCTCGGCAAATGCCGGGTTGTCCATGAGCGCACTCTCGGTGATTTCCACGTTGAGAGTTTCTGGCGGGATGCCGGAGTCGTCAATGGCGCGGGAGATCTGGCCGGGCAGCATGGCCTTGCCAAAGTGCTTGCCGGAAATATTGATGTTCAGGGTCAGGCCGTTCTTGAGGCGGGAGCCGTACACGGTCTGCCAATGGCGGACCTGCGCACAGGCCTCGTTGAGTACGAGGTTGTCGATGGCGTAAATGAGTCCGGTGTCTTCGGCCAGCCCGATGAAGCGGCCCGGATGGATGATGCCGTGTTGCGGGTGCCGCCAGCGAACAAGCGCCTCGAAGCCGCTGATGGCGCGGTTCTCCAGATTCATGATGGGCTGGTAAGCCACCTCGAATTCGTGCAGGTCAACGGCGCGGCGGAGGTCGGTCTCCAGTGCCATGAGCTTGAGGGCCTGATCGTGCATCTTTTGGTTGAAGACCTTGAAGCGGGACTTGCCCAGTTCCTTGGCGCGATACATGGCGGTGTCCGCGTCGCGCAGGAGGGCCTCGGGCCTGTCGTAGCCGTCGGTCTTGAGCACGATGCCCATGGAGGCGGAGGTGAAGACCTCATGGCCGCCGATGTTCATGGGCTCGCGCACGCCGTCCAGAATGCGGCGGGCAATGGTGATGGCGTCGCGGGGAGCCGTGATCTCTTCGAGGAGAATGGCGAATTCATCACCGCCGAAGCGGGCCACGGTATCCACGGAGCGGGCACAGTTCTCCAGCACGCGGGCCACGGCGCGCAGCAGTTCATCGCCCGTCTCATGGCCCAGGGAGTCGTTGATGACCTTGAAGCGATCCAGATCCATATAGATCACCGCGTAGATGTGCTTGCGGCGCAGGCTGCGCTGCATGGCCATGCGCAGGTGGTCCAGGAACAGGGCGCGGTTGGGCAGGCCGGTCAGGGAATCATGGAAGGCCTGACGCTTGAGCTGGTCTTCGGCCTTCTTGCGGAGGGTGAAATCTTCCACCGAGCCTTCGTAGCAGATGACGCTGCCGTCCGAGTCACGAATGACGCGGGCGTTTTCGGTAATCCAGATGATCCGGCCGTCACGGCGGCGAATCTTGGAGTTGAAATTCTTGACCTGTCCCTGCTCCTCGATGCGGTGGAGGAATTCCTTGCGGCGGGCGGGCTCCATATACATCTGAGTACCGATATCATAGATGGAGCTCATGAGGTCGTCCGGGCTGTCAAAGCCGAGGATACGGGCCAGTGACGGGTTGGCCGACAGGAAACGGCCGCTGGGCGAGCTCTGGTAAATGCCTTCCACCGCGTTTTCGAAAATGGCGCGGTATTTTTTCTCGGTCTTGCGCAGGGCCTCACCGATGACCTTTCTCTCGGCGATCTCGATCTTGAGCTGGGTGTTGGCTCGTATCAGCTCGCTGGTTCGCTCCTCCACCTTGTCCTTGAGGGCGTCGCGGGCCTCTTCCAGCTCCTTGGTCTTCTGGTGAACGCGTTCTTCCAGATTGGCCACCAGCTCGGAGATGTGCCACGCCATGGAGCGCATGGCCCGGGCCAGTTTTCCCACCTCGTCGTTGGAGTCTATCTCCGGTACGCTGGCAAAATCTTTGACCGCCACACGCCCGGCGTATTCGGCCAGCAGGGTGAGAGGCTTGGAGATGTTCATGATGAAGATGAACACGAAAAGTACGCTGAAACCGAACAGGATGAGCATGACGATCTGCTGCTCAACCATGGCTTCGCGGATGTTCTTGGCAATCACCGAGGAGTCCATGCCGATATGCACGAACCCGGCAAGGCCGGAGAGAATCGGGCGGGCCACGTGCAGATAATTGTCGCCCTCGATCTTGATGTCACGGAGCATGTGGTCGTCGCCGGGCAGGTGCTCCGCGGTTTCCACGGCCAGCCCTCTGATGACGGTGGGCACGACCGGGATGAAGGTGTGGGCCACGATTCCCCCGTTCTCATCCGTTACCAGAACATAGGAAACACCCGTGATGTGCTGGTACTGGGCGATGCGCGCCTGCAAACTGCCCGCATCCTGTTCGAGGATGGTGAAGATGTCGGACTCGGCCACGCTTCGGGCCAGGGCCAGCGCCTTGGATTCATACTCCTTGGTCATCTCCCGCTTGAGGCGGTTGCCAAAGGTGTAGGACGTGACCACGGCGATGACGCCGAAGATGACGACCATCAACAGCAGCGGCTTGAGAAATAGCTTTGGAGCCTTCATTTGCTCCACCTCTCCCAGTCGATGATGGGCAGGAACGCTCCATCACGAACCGTGGTGAAATACACCTCGTGGAGTCCCTGGTGCCGTCCTTCGCTGAAATTGGCGTTGACGCCGATGCCCAGGTCGAAGTTGTCGATGGAATTGAAAATTTCGGGGAGGCGTTCGGGACGCGGATCGTCGGCCATGCGACGGACAACCTCGCCCAGCATCATGCCGTTGAGGAACCCTTCAAAGCTGACGTAGCTGAATCTGCGGGGGCGATACGGCTGGCTGGTGATCATGGGCATGCCCTTGTAGTTGTCCATCAGCGCACGATAAAGGCGTACCCCTTTAAGTGAAATGTCCTCGTAGCTGGGCACTACCTGCGAGTTGATCAGTTTTGCGGTGTAGTCGCGGCCGTCCTTTGCCCCCTGCTTCTGAAGCAGTTCCAGCATTTTGTCACTGTCGGCGAAAGACACTCCGGCCACGGGCAGGTTGTATCCTGCATTTCGCAGGTCCCTGATGAGTGCGCCCTGAGATGCGTAGGTGCCGATACAGATGATGACGTCGGGTTTGGACGTCATGAGGATATCTACTTCTTGATTGAAGCTTTGGTCGTAGCTTGCTCCACGCTTGTAGGCTGCTTGGCCCACGATGTTGAGGTCATGCTTTTTGAGGGCTCGCCTTACGCCGTCCCAGCCGGTACGGCCGTATGCGTCGTTCTGGTAGAACACGGCGATGCGGTTGAGGCCGATGTCGGTCAGGTGGTCCACCAGTCCGGCGGTCTCCTCGAAATAGGAGGCGCGGAGATTGTAAACATGATCGCCGAAGGGCGGCGTTCTGAGAGGCTGTGCGCCGGTCAGCGGAAAAAGCAGGTAGGCGTGGTCGGCATGAAATTTCTGGAGCAGGGGCAGGATGTGCGTGGTCGTCGGGGTGCCCACATAGGAAAAGAGGGCGAACACATTGTCGTCCTTGACGAAGCGGACGGTGTTTCTGAAACAGGGGGCAGGGTTGTACCCGTCGTTGGCGGGCTGGATGCGGATTTTCCACCCTCCGGCGCCACCGTTGTCGTTGAGGTGGTCAATATAGGCCATGAGACCGCGGTAGAATTCGATGCCCATTTCGCCGTTGGCACCGGTGAAAGCCGCGGACATGCCAAAGATCAGCTCCTTTGGTTCCCGTGCATGGGCAGGGCGTGCCGGCAGGAACAACAACGTGATCAGCAGGATCGTCCAGAGGAATATGTGATCTTTACTCGGTTTTGGCACATGAAAGACATGCCATTAGAGTACCAAAAATGCAATACCGTCTGTGCTTTTTTGTGGGTTTAGTTGCAGTGGAACTGATTGTAAATTAATAAGAAATGTTATTGATTCAAGCGAGTATGTTGCCCGATGCCGGGCATTATCGGATAGCTGAAGCCATTGGGAGCCGGGCATTATACGGTTTTAAAAAAAAGCGGGCTTGTGCGACGGCTGCACTTCTCAATTGGCCCAATACCGTGTATCGTACGCGAACGGCTTGTGAAAGTTTCAAAAACCATTCACCAACGAACGCTACATGAACAAGATCACTACTGACGGCCTCATTGAAGGCGTCTTCTCCATAGAGCGCATGGCCAAGATCGGCACCGGCACCACGGCCAGACGCGTCAAGCAGACCGCTACCTACTATGCCAGGCAGGTGGACGAGGATATCGTTCAGTTGCAGGGGTTGAACAACAAGAATGTTCCCTTTGGCGAGGTCGTTGATATTACCAAGGAAGAGCTGCTCTCGGACTACCTTCCCATGCCGCAGCTCTATAATGAAGTTATCGGCAACCTGCGCAAGGTGCAAAAGTCTGTTGCCCGTGGCGATAAGTTCCGCAAGCGCGGCGAGAATTTTACCGCCGAGTACGAGTACGCCAACGCCCTGAATCTGGACGAGCAGAACGTGCGCGCCAACTTCGGTATCGGCCTGTGTCTGCTGGCCCGGGATGAGAAGGAAAAGGCGCAGAAGGTCTTTGACCGCATCATCAAAATTGAATCCGCCTTTGAGGATGAGCACAAGCATCTCTTCAACGAGTACGGCATTGCCCTGCGCAAGAAGAAGCTCCTCGGTCAGGCCGTGGACTATTACAAGCGTGCGCTGGAGCTGACTCAGGAAGACGAGAACCTCTGGTACAATCTGGCTCGTGCCCAGTTCGAGCGAGAAGAGTGGGCCAAGTGCAGCGAAGCCTTGAACAAGTGTCTGGCGTTGAAGTCGGATCATGTGGAAGGCAAAAAGATGCTGGTCTATCTGGCCAAGAAGGGACTGGTCTAGCACCAGGGGAACGCATGAGCACCATCAAGGCTTTTGTCATAGCAGGTACGCAAAGTGGATGCGGCAAGACCTCGGTCTCTCTGGGGCTGATGTCTTCCCTTGCCCGGCGTGGCCTGGCGGTGCAGCCTTTCAAGTGCGGCCCGGACTTTATCGACCCCGGCCATCACGGTCAGGCGTGCGCCCGCGACGGCAAACCTGTTCCCAGTCATAACCTCGACGGCTGGATGCTCGACGAGACCATTAATGCGGACATCTTCAACCGCTACGGCACCGGATGTGACGTGGCCGTGGTGGAGGGTGTCATGGGGTTGTTCGACGGCATCTCCGGCACCCGCGATGAAGGCTCCACCGCTCAGATCGCCAAGATCCTTGGCCTGCCCGTCATTCTGGTCGTGGACGCCCGCTCCATGGCCCGCTCCGCGGCTGCGCTGGTGTCCGGGTATGCGAATTTCGATTCAGACGTGAACATCGCAGGCGTGATCTTCAATCGGGTGGGGAGTGAGAACCACGCTGACCTTTTGAAAGAGGCCATGTCTCTGCTGCCGGATGTTCCGGTGCTGGGTTGCCTCGGACGTGATGAGGAAATCGCCACGCCGTCCCGCCATCTGGGGCTGGTGACAGCCGAAGAGGAAGAGCCCGACTCCGACCGTTATCAGCGGCTGGCTGATTGGGTGGAATCCGGGTTGGATATCGACGCGTTGCTGGAGGCTCTGCCTGACACGGATATTCTGCCGCCCTTCGAGCCTGTGCCCGGTATCGGTTCGGTCACCATCGGTGTGGCCCGGGATGCGGCCTTCTGCTTCTATTATGAAGAGAACCTCCGGCTCCTGCGCGAGGCTGGGGCCCGACTGGTGGAATTTTCTCCCATTGATGACCCGCGTCTGCCTGACAATCTGGACGGGCTGTATATCGGCGGGGGCTATCCTGAGCTATACGCCTTCGAGCTGGGCCAGAACAACAAGCTGCGGCGCGAGATCAAGGACTTCTGCGATTCGGGCAAGCCCGTCTATGCCGAATGCGGCGGGTTCATGTATCTGATGAGCGACATCATCACCCAGCGCGGCCGGTATGCCATGGCCGGAGTCTTTCCGTTCCGTGCCGAGATGGGCCAGCGGTTTCGAGCTCTGGGCTACCGTGAGGTGGTCACCCTCGGTCCCGGTCCCGTCGGAGACACTGGCACCACGGCTCGCGGACACGAATTTCACTACTCCGCCATCCAGACGGATGCGGATTTGACCACCACCACGACCATCTATTCCATGAGCGGCCGTAAAGGGCCCATTCATCACCCCGAAGGATTCCTGCAGGGCAATACGCTTGGGTCATACGTCCATCTGCACTTCGGCAGCTGTCCCGGTGTGGCCGAGGCCTTTGTGCAGGCGTGCCGCGATAGCGTGGAATCCGAATAGGCGAACAGCGTGACTTCCGATATCTCTTCCTCTTCCCGGCGCGGCCTCGCGGCCTGGGCTCTCTACGACTGGGCTAATTCCGGCTTTGCCGCCTTGGTACAGACCTTTGTCTTTGCCGCATTCTTTGCCCGGGCAGTGGCGGAGAACGAGACCCTTGGCACTGCCATGTGGGGCAACATGATGGGCGCGGCAGGGCTCCTCATCGGCTTGGGCGGGCCGCTGCTCGGCGCGGTTGCCGACCACACCGGCAGGCGCAAACCGTGGCTGGCCGTGTTTACCGCGCTGTGCATCCTCTGCACCGGATTGCTCTGGTTCGTGCAGCCAGATCCTTCCTTTGTCTGGCTCGCTCTGCTGCTGGCCGGGCTGGGCACTATCGGCTCTGAATATGCCATGATTTTTTACAACGCCATGCTGCCCGATCTGGCCGACGATAAGAGCATAGGCCGCTGGTCCGGTTGGGGCTGGGGGCTGGGCTATGCCGGAGGTCTGGTCCTGCTCATCATTGCCCTGTACGGCTTTGTGGAGCAGGGGGCGTGGTTCGGTGTGCCGCGAGAGCAGGCCATGCACGTACGGGCGGTCATGCCCCTGACGGCGTGCTGGTATCTGGTCTTTTGTCTGCCGCTTTTTTTTCTCTCCTGTGATCGACAGTCCACAGGCGTTCCTCTCGGCACCGCCATGGGGCTGGGCGTGTCGCAGGTCAGGAACTCCCTGCGCCATGTGCGTGACTACAAGGATATCGCCATCTTTTTGCTGGCCCGCATGCTCTATAATGACGGCCTGACCACCATGTTCGCCTTTGGCGGCATCTATGCGGCGGGCACCTTTGGCATGTCGCCCAGCGAGGTCATCATCTTCGGCATCGGGCTCAACGTCACTGCCGGGCTCGGCGCAGCCGGATTCGCGTGGATGGACGACAAGGTGGGGCCGCGCAAGACTATTCTCGTCTCCCTCGCGGGGCTGACCTTGTGTTGCGGGCTCATCCTTACTGTAGAGAGCCTGACCCTGTTCTGGATTTTCGGGCTGGCCGTGGGTATATTCGTAGGGCCGGTTCAGGCTTCGAGCCGTTCCTATCTGGCGCGGGTGGCCCCGCCGGAGTTGCGCGGTGAGATGTTCGGCCTGTTCGCCCTGTCCGGCAAACTGACCTCATTCATGGGTCCGCTTCTGGTAGGGTGGCTGACCCTGGCATCGGGCAGCCAGCGCGTGGGCATGTCGTCCGTGATCGTGCTGTTCGTCCTCGGGCTGGCGGGCATGATGTTCGTGCCGCCCGCCGTCAAACACAAGGAGTAGCCGTGTCCGATTTCCGCTTTGAAATAACCGATGAAGAAAAGGCGTACCTCAAGGAGCTGGTGGTCCAGTCCGTCTCCTTTGGCCTCAATCCTTCGGACGGTCCCTTTGGCCCGCCGGAACCGCCCACGGAGAAACTGCGCGAACAGTTGGGCGCGTTCGTCACCCTCAAGATCGGCGGTCACCTGCGCGGCTGCATCGGTAATGTGCAGGGCTCAGGCGAACTCTTCCGCACTGTCTGGGACATGGCGCAGAACGCGGCCTTTCGCGATCCCCGTTTCCCGCCCGTGACCGAGCACGACTTCGATGCGCTCGACTATGAAATTTCCATCCTTTCGCCCATTGATGTCTGTCCCGACCCGGAACTGGTGGAGATCGGTCGCCACGGTCTGATCATGTCCCGTGACGGCCGCTCCGGTCTGCTCCTGCCGCAGGTGCCTGTGGAGTGGAAGTGGGATCGCGAGACATTTCTGGCCCAGACCTGCGTCAAGGCCGGGTTGGATCGCGACGCGTGGAAGGACCCGGCAACCACCATCCTCTGGTTCGAGGCCGTGGTCTTTTAATGCTGACAAAAAAGATCGGAAAAGATTCCGGGCGGGTGTAAACGCAATGTGAGGATTCAGGAAAACCTCCTATCGACAGGAGACGGCGATTTCGGGTATTCTTCTTTATATTTTTAATAAACGTGTTATTGGATTCGTTATGAAGTTATTTGACGCAGCAAAGGGTAATGCCTGTGCTGCGTCCATTGCCTGAACCGGAACCGGACTAGAAGGAAATATGCCGTCTGAAGCCGCACCTGCCAAGCCGAACTCTTCTGCTCCCGAGGAGTCCAAGATTACCCGTATTCCGGGCGTGCAGCTCGATGTGACACCGGGTAAGGAGGTTATTCTCCGTCTTCCCGGCGTGTCTCAGAGCTACCGGGGCAAGATCGTCGGTTTTGATCCCTACGACTACATCATCGCCAAGGTGCGTCTGCCTTCGGCTGTGCGGCGCGACCTCTCATACGGCGGGCAGGTCATCCTCAAGTATGTGCACAAGGGAACGGTCTACGGCTTCAAGGCCAATGTGCAGAGTGCAATCACTTCGCCTGCATCACTGATCTTTTTTGAATATCCCGACGTCATCGAACGGCTTGCCCTCAGGCGTACGTCGCGTATGAACTGCAACATCGACAGCGAACTGCACGCTACGGATGACCATGTGGAGTGCATGGTGGTCAACGTGTCAGAGACCGGCTGTAAGATCGCGGCCCGTGCCGACAAGCGGAATCTGATTCAGCGTCTCAAGGTGGATGACGCCCTGATTGTGTCTATGAATCTGGGTAATTTCGGTGAGATGAAAGTGGCCATAGCGATCAAGAATATATCCCATGAAAAGGGGATTGTCTCACTGGGTTGCATGTTCCTCGACATAACCAAAGACGAAATGGCGACCATTCAGGGTTATCTGGAAAAGATAGCACGCCTTACTTCCTAGCACTGACGGATTTGTTTGATGATTAAGAAGCTCGCCATAGATGATCTCCGTCCGGGTATGGAAGTTGTGCAGATGTCGAGCTCCTTGTGGGAGCACCTTCCGAATCTCTATACCCAGCCGGGACCGATCAAATCCGAAGCACACCTGAAGCTGATGCGCGAGCAGGGGTATCAGCACGCCTTTGTGGAAGTGGAAGTCCCGGGCGAGCCGCTGGAGAAGCGGCTGGATGCCATCCTTGCGGACCGCATGAAGGATGCGCCCATCAAGGAGCGGGTGCCCTTCGACAAGGAAATCGAAGTGGCGGACCGCGCTTACAAGAGCGCCATGAACCACGCCCACCGTCTCATCAACGACGCCAAGATGGGGCGTAAGGTGGACTTCGAAGGCACGGTGGAAACCGTGGACGGGATTGTGAATTCCGCAGTCCGCAACCCTGACACACTACTCTGTCTTTCCAAGCTCGCGCAGTATGACGACTATACCTACGGGCACTGCATCAATGTGTCGGCCATTGCCGTGGTCTTTGGCGAATTTCTAGGTTTGAGCCGCGACGAGCTGACCCGCCTCGGCGTGGCAGGCATGATGCATGATCTGGGAAAAACCGCCGTGCCCGAACGCATCATCAACAAACGCGCCCGACTTTCCTCTGCCGAATTTGAAGAGATCAAAAGGCATCCGCAGTATGGCTACGATATCCTCAAGAGGCAGGGCGATGTGCCCGAGGATGTGCTCGAGGCCGTGCGCGATCACCACGAGAAATTCAACGGCAAGGGCTACCCGGCCAACCGGCACCGCTCCGACACTTCGGCCCTGGCACGCATCATCAGTCTGGCAGATGTCTATGACGCTTTGACCAGCGATCGTTCGTACAAGGATGCCATCCTGCCCAACAAGGCGCTGGCCATCATGTACGGCATGCGCGATCAGGCCTTTGACCCGTTGGAGGTCCAGCTCTTCATCAAGTGTCTGGGCATCTTCCCGTCCGGCTCACTGGTCAAACTCAGCACCGGCTTCTATGGGGTGGTCTACGAGTCCAATCCCAATCTGCCGCTTATGCCCAAAATCAAAATTATTCTGGACCAGGATCTGCGCCCCATCCCCTCGGAGCTGGTGGATCTCGCCGCTCGTCAGGCTGTCGGAGATGAGAATCTCGAAATACTTGAATGTGCGGACCCGACCGATTATCGTATCAACCTTAAACCGTATTTGACCCGCACGAGATAGTCTTATGTTTGATATTCTGGATATGGAAATATGGATTGGGCTGATCGCCCTGACTGCCCTGCTTTACTTGATCAAATTTATACAAGGTCGCTCCAAGCGGACCGTGTACCGCATCAGCTCTGAATCTCTTCAGCGTTCCAAGCAGGTCATGCTTAAAGTGCTCCCGCTGGTGGAAAATGTGGAGACCGACTCTGAACTGCTTGATGACCGCCGCCTGCCGTTCCCCAAGGACAACATCAAAAGCGCGGCCAAGATTCTCGCCTACTACTACTGGAAGCAGGATCAGCAGACCGAGCTGGCCCGGGTCAAAAACGTGTTCATTTCCCTGTCCCGTTTTCAGGACGTGGACCTCGGGCTTGAAGATCAGGCCCGCCGTTTGTCCAGCGAGAAAAAACGTCTCACTCGGGAGTTCGAATATTACATCACCCACTCCCCGTTCTCCACGGGCCGTGGCTTCAAATGCACCCAGCCTCGCACCTAAGGTCTGGCCCAAATACGACAGATACAACAAACGCCCGTTCCGCATAATGCAGAACGGGCGTTTTTCATTTTGAAAAAGATACGGGCGAATCCGCTATTCAGACTCTTTGGCGTGCGCTTCTCGCACCTCCTCAAAACGCTCCTTGAGCTTGGCCAAAATATGGTCATACCCTTTGGGAACGTGGGGGATCATGCAGTTCGTACAATCCTTGACCCCGGAGTCCAACATCTTGAAATTGCCCCCACAGTCCTCGAAGAAATAGAGCGGGCAAAAACAGAACAGACAGTTGAATTCCTCCGGCCGCTTGGTCTCATGGCACGGAAAGTACTTACAGTCCGTATTGCAAAAAAATCGATAGCTGTTTTCCATACCCCTCTTCTACCCCCTCACCCCCAAAAAATAAACACCCTAAGCACCTTGGTGGGCAAAGCCCACCAACAGCGGGTTCCCGCCTGACGCTCCGAACAACAACGCCATCCCCACGCCGTAAGGCTTGCGAGAGTGGTGCAGCCGCTAGGCGACGGGCGAGAGACAACCGGAGGCGTAGCAACGCTACGGTGAGGATTGGCTCGCGCTCGGCAACGACGCGGATGCGCCGCTCTCGCAAGCCGCACTAGTCGAGAACGATTTGGCGGAGCGAATCACTCCACGAGATCGTACAGGCCTCGGCGCGTTTTTTGGTGGTGACAGACTTGTTGCCGAAATAAATGGTCACGCCGGGGTGGACCTGGCGCAACACCTTGATCTTGAGTCCGCGGAGCTCTTCCTGTCGTTTGAGCATGAGCTGGTTGATCTGCTCACTGAGGGCCTTGCGCCGCTTGACCAGTGTGATGCGGTGCTTGAGCACTTCGGCCACGGCAGGGCGTTTCTCGGGCGGCGTGCGCATGAGAATAGATTCGGCCGGATCCGTACCCAGCGTGTCATCGATACGCTGAATCGCTTCCTTGATCTTGGCGCGTTCCAGACGGAGCTCATCGTCACTCTCGTATTCGATGGCCAGACCGACCTTGGTTTTGACGCCGAGGTCCGAACCGATCTCGTTGACCACCATGCCCTTGGCCGTCTGAATGTCACCACCCTGAATGTGTCCCTTACCCTCATAGGCAATGAGTTTGCCTTCGGCGCGGATGTAGGAGTTGGTGATGTCGTTGGAAATTTTGACATTGCCACCGGCATAGATGTTGGCGTTGGTGGTGTAGCTGGCAGCCACATCCCCCTCGGCCTCGATCTTGCCGCCGTCCGGCATGAGGATGCCGCCGCCCACGTCGATGTTGCCACCGGCATAGACATGCGCACTCTCAACAGAGCCTTGGACAATGACGTGTTTGGGGGCGGAGACCTCGAATCCGGCCTGTACTGAGCCGAGAATCTTGACCGAACCATGCTCCAGCTTCACGTTACCCGAGTTGAGGTCCACGTTGCCGGGGATGAGCAGGCAGTCGGTGACGGAGATTACGTTGCGTTCCATGACCAGGATGCCCTGCGCCTTGGACTCGTAGGTGATCTTGTCCTCATGGACCAGAACGTTCTCACCAAGATGGATGCGAAGCTCCTGACCGCCGTGGGCCGGGATGGTCTTGCCGTAAATATCGATACCACCCTCGCCGGGAGTGGGCGGGTGCAGTCGGCCAACGATCTGACCCGGTTCCACGAGGGGGTAGGTGCCGCGGTTCTTGAAGTCGAGACGGCCGGAGTCGTCTTCCACACCGGAAAGTTCGCGTGAGGAGACCAGAAATTCAAACCAGCCATCACGGCCCGGTACGGGGTGCTTGCCTGCAACAATGACCTGATCGAACAGGGGAACGCCGTTGGCGCGGGCCTGTCGCAGCTTGGCGTCGAGGCGGTCCGAGTCGATGTCGATGACCACGCCGAGGTCGCGCATCTCTTTTTCGAGACGGGCGGGGGTGATGTCCTGCCCGCGAAAATCTTTGCCGTGGATGTTGCCGCGAACCTGAATGGCGTCTTCGTCAATCGTGGGGATGGGGTCGACGGATATGACACCATCTTTGTAGCGGACCATGCCCCAGACCTGAGAGACGTAAGCTTCGGTCAGGGGGTCGAGCTCCACGTTTTCGCCCATGGTGACTTCAATGTCTTCGGGCTCGAAATCCTGTGTGGGCTTGAGCACGCGGCCATCGATGGTCTGGCCGTCGGCAGCATGCTTTGGTTCGTGCTTGCGGGCGAAACGGTCGCCGGGAAATACGGGGTATTCAAAGTCGCCCAGAGCAACGAGCGATGCGTTTTTTGGCTCCTGAGCGGGGATGCCGTGGACGAGGACCATGCGGCGGATTTCTCCGTCCCGCTGAATGGCTTCCACGACCTGTTTGGCGGCGATTTCATCGATGGGCAGCTGGACGCCAGCTGAGGCGACCTGACGGCGCAACAGCTCAACAGACGGACCTTCGCCCCCATTGGGAGGGAAGTACCGACTAACGCCGAGTTTCATGCCATCTTCAGACATGGCAAACCGAAAAAGTGCATCGGTGTTTTGCTGTGCCATAATGCTTAAATGCTGTTTGCTCATGGTCGGAAACTACGGCCAGAGCATGTTTTTTGTATAAAAAATAGACACCTGTGGCTCATTTTTTACACACCGCCAATTGAAATGCTAACATGGGGTCTCTTCCAACGCAATTGCATTAGAATACCGTAGTTTTAGTAATTATTGCCGGCTTGTTGCGGAGACCCGCCAGTAGAGTTCTTCCAGCAGGGAGAGCAGGTCGGCGTGGATGCCGCCGGGTTCAGGAGGTCGGCCGAACAGGGCACGGCGTTGTTCCATGAGACCGGCCTTGGAAACGGCGTCCGGGTCGGAGTGAAATACTGTCATGGAGAGGCGTTCGGCCAGTAGATACCCGGTCAGGCCGTTGCTGAGCAGCTTCATGAGCACCGAGAATTGGTCGCGGCGTTTGGCCCAGAAAGCCAGGGTGTCGTTGTCCGGCTCACAGGCCATGGCCTCGCAGATGAGCGAGTAGAGCGAGTTGATGCCTGCACCGGGGATGCCGCGTCGCCAGCCGAGGAGCCACGGATTGCGCCAGAACAGCAGGAAGTGATTAGTGCCAGTGTTGATGATTTCTTCCATGGACTTGCGCGCTGAGGTCAGTGCGGGGTCGTCCCAACGAACGGGGCGGGAGCTGACATCCCATGCGGGAACAGGTTCGCCGCCAACGGGTTCGCCCAGCGCTTCTGAGAGCATGTGGGCCAGAAAGCGGTTGGCCGGAGGCGAGGCCGGGGTCTCAAGGTGAGCGTAGCTCAGGATGACGCGACCCTTGCCGAAGTCATTGGTGGTGACGCAGGGCAGGCCGTCGAGAAAATCAGGGCGCAGATGCACGCCGTACAGGTTCTCCCAGTCGGTCATGGTGCCTTTGGGGAGCGTGGCCAGATGCAGGTCTGCTACCCAGAAGTCCGGGCCGGGAGTCTTGTAGCGGGCCAGCACGGTCACGCTGTCGTCCTTGGGGTCGAAGCGGCCGGGCCACCAGACAGGAAGCATGGCCGAGGCGTCGAGGGAGCCCGGCACCAACGGATGTCCGGAAGAAAGTTCGCAGTCGATGTGGCCGGAAAGAAAGTGGTGGAGCCGGTTTTTGTACCCCTTGCGGGACCATGGAGACAGGCCGAGGGAGTAGGGGCCGGTCAGGGCCAGACCGGTGCCGCCGCAGAAGCCGACATAGGTGCCGCCGTTGTGGACGTATTCGCAGATGGCGTCCATTCCCGCGATGCCGAGGCGGTCGGTTTTGCCTTTGGCGCGGCCGCCCGGGACAATGAGGACCTTGGGGACTTCTCCAGAACCGTCCGATCCGCCGGAAAGCTTGCCAGCAAGCACGCCATCAGCTATTTCCTTACCGCGCACGAGACGATGCGGAATACCCCACGCCCGAAGGGCGCGGGTGACCAACAGTCCCCAGAAATGTGACTCGTCCCAATATATATGTATGCTTGACATATGCGGCTCTCTCGACAAGGGTAGCCCGACGCTATCAAAGGGGCGCGCACTTGCGCAAGCGTAACTATACGATATTTCAAGCCGTCGGCCAAAAGGCCGGCGTTTTGTCGTGATAAAGGAAGGAAAACAATATGGCTCGCAAAGAACTCGCCAAGGCCTACGAACCGTGGGATGTTGAGGAAAAGTGGGAAAACCACTGGGAAGAAAACAAGACTTTTACGCCCGATCCAGAGGATGAGGGCGATGCCTACTCCATCGTCATCCCTCCGCCGAACGTCACCGGCGTACTGCATATGGGCCACGCCCTGAACCTGACTCTGCAGGATATCCTCTGCCGCTTCAACCGCCAGCAGGGCAAGAACGTCCTGTGGGTGCCCGGCACCGACCACGCGGGTATCGCCACCCAGAACGTGGTGGAACGCCAGCTCAAGGAAGAGGGCCTGACCCGTCACGACCTCGGTCGCGAGAAATTCATCGAGCGTGTCTGGGACTGGAAGAAGGAGAAGGGCGACCACATCCTCAGCCAGATCCGCCGCATGGGCGCCTCTGTTGACTGGACCCGCGAATGTTTCACTTTTGACGAAGACCGCGCCAAAGCTGTGCGCAAGGTTTTCGTTGAGCTGTACGAGCAGGGCCTGATCTACAAGGGCGACTACCTGATCAACTGGTGTAACCGCTGTCACACCGCGCTGGCCGATGACGAGGTCGAGCACGAGGATAAGCCGGGTGCGCTCCACCACATCAAGTACCCTCTGGCCGACGGTTCCGGCCACCTTGTGGTTGCCACCACCCGTCCCGAGACCATGCTGGCCGATAGCGCCATCTGCGTGAACCCCGAGGACGACCGCTTCAACCATCTCATCGGCAAGTTCGCCATCCTGCCGCTGGTCGGCAAGGAGCTGCCCATCATCGGCGATACCTACGTCGACATGGAGTTCGGTACCGGTTGCCTGAAGGTTACCCCGGGTCACGACTTCAATGACTGGGAGCTGGGCCGCAAGCATGACCTCGAAGTTATTTCCGTACTCACCGAGGACGGCAAGGTCAGCGAGAACGCCCCGGAAAAATATCAGGGCATGACCGTCAAGGAAGCCCGCAAGGCCGTCATGGCCGACCTCGAAGCCGAAGGCCTCGTTGTCGAAGTGGCCGATCACGACCACAGCGTCGGCGTCTGCTACCGCTGCAAGTCCACCATCGAACCCCACGTTTCCACCCAGTGGTTCGTGTCCATGAAGCCGCTGGCCGAGAAAGCCCGCGCTGCCGTGCCTTCCGAGACCCAGATTTACCCGGAACACTGGACCAAGACGTACTACCAGTGGCTGGACGAGATCCGCGACTGGTGTATCTCCCGCCAGATCTGGTGGGGCCACCGTATCCCGGCATGGACCTGTGAGGACTGCGGCGAGCTGATCGTGTCCATGGATGACCCGACTGCCTGCACCAAGTGCGGTTCCGCCAAGATCGAGCGCGACGAAGACGTGCTGGACACCTGGTTCTCCTCCGCCCTGTGGCCGTTCTCCACGCTGGGCTGGCCCGAAGACACCAAGGAGCTGGAGAAATATTATCCCACCGCCTGTCTGGTCACCGGCTTCGACATCCTCTTCTTCTGGGTTGCCCGCATGATGATGATGGGCCTCCAGTTCAAGGATCAGGTGCCGTTCAACCACGTCTACATCCACGCGCTGGTTCGCGACGAGCACGGCAAGAAGATGTCCAAGTCCACCGGCAACGTCATCGACCCGCTGGATATGATTTCCAAATACGGCGCTGATGCCCTGCGCTTCACCCTCACCAGCTTCGCCGCCATGGGCCGCGACATCAAGCTGAGCGAGCAGCGCATCGAAGGCTACAAGCACTTCATGAACAAGATCTGGAACGCCTCCCGCTTCGCCATGATGAACCTGCCGGACGAGATCCCGGCCGTGGACGTCACCGAAGCCGAAGGTCTGGCCAACAAGTGGATTCTGCACCGCCTCGAAGAGGTCAAGGAGTCCATTGCCAAGGCCACCGAAGAATATCGCTTCAACGAGATCGCCCAGACCCTGTACAAGTTCATCTGGTCCGAGTTCTGCGATTGGTACCTCGAAATGGTCAAGCCCGCCCTCTACGGCGAGGACGAGACCCAGAAGGCCGCCACCCAGAAAGTGCTCTGGACCGTGCTGTCCGAGATCATGGTCATGCTGCACCCGGTGACTCCGTTCATCACCCAGGAGATCTGGAACTCCCTGCCGCGTCCGGCTGGCGACGATCGCTCCGAGGATATCGCAACCCTGCCGTTCCCGGAAAAGCGCGAAGCCTGCCTGAACGCCGACGCTGTCAAGGAGATGGAGCTCTTCATGGGCGTGGTGTCCGGTACCCGCAACATCCGTACCGAGCTGCTCATTGAGCCCGCCAAGAAGCTGGACTTGCTGATCAAGACCGTGAGCGACGAAGACAAGGCTGTCCTCGAAGCCAACATGCACCTGATTCAGTCTCTGGCCCGCATCGACAACGTGACCATCGGCGCTGATGTAGAGGCTCCCAAGGCCTCCGGCGCAGCCGTGGTGCAGGGCAATGAGCTGTCCGTGCCGCTGGAAGGCGTCGTGGACTTCGAGTCCGAGCTTGCCCGTCTGGACAAGAACCTCGCGAAGCTCGAGAAGACCATGAAGGGTGTCTCCGGCAAGCTGTCCAACCCCGGCTTCGTCAACAACGCCCCCGAGGCCGTTGTCGAGAAGGAAAAGGCCAAGCTCGCCGAGATGGAAGAAGAGAAGAACAAATTGTCCGAACTCAAAGCACGCCTTGAGAGCGTGATGGGCTAAGCCCGCACAGTAGGAGATAATATTATGGCTAACGTGTTCCTCGTGGGTGCAGGTCCGGGCGATCCGGGCATGCTGACCCTTCGCGCCAAGGAGATCATCGAGACGTGCGACATCATGATCTACGACTATCTGGCCAACGCCGACTTCCTGAAGTGGTGCAAGCCGGATTGTGAAATCCTCTACGTCGGCAAGAAGGGTGGCGATCACACCCTGCCGCAGGACAAGATCAACGACCTGATCGTGGAGAAATCCCGCTCCGGCAAGATCGTCTGCCGCCTCAAGGGCGGTGACCCGTACGTGTTCGGTCGCGGCGGTGAAGAGGGCGAGGAACTGGTGGAAGCCGGTATCGACTTTGAGGTTGTGCCCGGTATCACCGCAGGCGTGGCCGCTCCGGCCTACGCAGGCATCCCGGTGACGCACCGCGATCACACCACCTCCGTCTGCTTCATCACCGGCCACGAAGATCCCACCAAGGGTGAATCCGGTCACAACTGGGAAGTATACGGCAAGTCCACCTCCACGCTGGTCTTCTACATGGGTGTGGGCAACCTCCCCATGATCTCCGAAAATCTCATGAAAAACGGTCGTGCCGCCGACACCCCGGTGGCGCTGGTCCGTTGGGGTACCCGCTGCAACCAGACCTCCTTTGTCTCCACTCTGGAGAACGTGGCCGAAGAGGCCAAGGAGCGTAACTGGAAGGCTCCGTCCATCATCATCGTGGGCGGCGTCTGCTCCCTGCACGACAAGCTGGCATGGTTCGAGAAGAAGCCCATGCTCGGCAAGGGCGTGGTTGTGACCCGTGCCCGCGAACAGGCTTCCGGTCTGGTGAACATCATGAAGGGCCACGGTGCCTGCGTGCATGAGTTCCCCACCATCTCCGTGGAGCATCTGGACGACTACAACGAGGTCGAGACCGCCATCATGCAGCTCGCCCGTTACCAGTGGGTCGTGTTCACTTCCGTCAACGGCGTGAAGTTCTTCTGGGAGCAGCTGGCCGAGATCGGCCTCGATTCCCGCATCTTCGCCGGCATGCAGGTGGCCGCCATCGGCCCCGCAACCGCTGACGAGCTGCGCGCCCGTGGCATCAACCCTGATTTCATCCCCGAGAAGTATGTGGCCGAACACGTTGTGGAAGGCTTGCTCAAGCTCGGCATTCAGGGTCAGGATGTGCTCATCCCCCGTGCCAAGGTTGCTCGCGAAGTGCTGCCCGAGGAGCTCAAGAAAGCCGGCTGCAACGTTACTGTTCTGCCGGTTTACGAGACCAAGCTGGTGCAGGCTTCCGGTGACGAGATCGTCGCCAGCCTCGACAACGGCGATATCCAGTACGTCACCTTCACTTCTTCCTCCACCGTCGAGAACTTCTTCGAGCTGGTGGACCCGGAAGTGTTCAAAAAATACACGGATGTGAAGATCGCTTCCATCGGTCCTGTCACCACCAAGACCGTGGAGCGTTTCGGCTTCAAGCCCGCCATCGAGCCCGAGGATTACACCATCACCGGACTGGTGGATGCGCTCTTGGCCGACGCCGAGTAATTCAGACTAAAATACGATAGAAAGAAGGCTCCGACCATTGGTCGGAGCCTTTTTCTTTGTATGGCGATTGGTTGGAACCAAGTTTGCTTTTTGATGAAAATATCGGAGCATTATAATCTCTGAAAAATGATTGCTACGCGTGTTGGGCCTGCTAATTTCATGGACAATAGGAGCTGTGCCATGACCGTAGCATATGATCTTATCAACAATGGTGATCACACCCTCGTCAAGACGAGCGGAGAGCTGAATTCATTGGTTAACATTCTTAAATTCATAGAAGAATTGATGAAGGACATTGTCCCATGTCATCAGCGGAATGTGCTGATCGATAATCGTGATTTGAGCGGTGATGCATTGAACTCATTTGATAATTATGACATCGCCGCATTCCTTGACGGCAAGGCCGAGTTGCGGCGTCTGAAGATGGCCGTGGTGGTGCCGCCTTCCCGTTTCAAGGCCCTCAAGGCGCTGGAGACATTCATACGTAACCGTGGCTTCTGCTTCCTGGGCTTTTGCGACATTGAAGACGCAGAGGAATGGCTGGTCGGCAAGAAGACTTCTGGTCCTCGTAAAAATCAATCCTTGAAAAAAAAGCAGGATTGCGCCAACTACTCCTGAGCGACGTTACTGACGTCGAGAAAATCGTCGCGCCCTGACCGGGCTGCTTAAGGAGTATCCATGTCTCTGCCCATTGCTGTTCTCGTTTCCGGAAGCGGGTCCAACCTGCAATCCATCATTGACCGTATTGAACAAGGCGTACTCGACGCCGAGATCAAGCTCGTCATATCCAACAAGGCACGCGCGTTCGGCATAGAGCGGGCCAAGAAACACAACATTCCTTACAAGGTGCTCCTGCACACGGAGTTTCGCTCCCGCGAGGACTTCGATCAGGCCATGGTGGACGCCATCACCGAGGCGGGCGTTGGTGAGGACGGTCTGGTTGTCATGGCCGGTTTCATGCGCATCGTCACTCCGGTTTTTCTCAGCGCATTCGCTAATCGCGTCATCAACATCCACCCCGCGCTGCTGCCCAGTTTTCCCGGTGTAGACGGACAGGGCGATGCTGCCGACTACGGCGTTAAGATTGCCGGCTGCACCGTGCATTTTGTGGAAGAAAAGATGGACCACGGCCCGGTCATCATTCAGGCCGCCGTTCCCTGTCAGGCAGGCGAAGACGGCAACGAGCTCAGCCCCCGTATTCTCAAGATGGAGCATCGCATCTTTCCGCAGGCCATCCAGTGGTATGCCGAAGGTCGTCTGAAAGTTAACGACCGCCATGTCGACCTCCGCGTTTCCGGCAAGCGGTGTGCGGGGCAGCCCAAAGCGGATCTCGAACCCTCGACGTACGCGCTGGTCTGGCCGCCGCTGGAAGAAGGCTTCTAGGCGAACGCAGATAAAAATAGTAAGGCCCGAAGCTCAGTGCTTCGGGCCTTTTCTTATTGTGTGTTTTCTTTGCGGCAGTATTGCACAAACAGCCGCATCAGACTGGTGGATTCCGGCGTGTCCTTCACGCCTTCCAGCGCGGCGTCGACATCGCCTCCGTGTTCGCGGATGGCATCGGCTTGTTGCGCAACATAGTTCCGTTCGGCAGCGGCATCGAACTCCGGGTGGAACTGTACGCCCCATATGTGGCTGCCGATGCGGAAGGCCTGATGCGGTTCATGGACGCTGGCAGCCAGCAGCGTTGCGCCTTGCGGCAACTCCAGCGCGCATTGGTAATGGGTGGTGTGGCCGGGAAATGTGTCGGGCAGCTTGGAGAAGAGCGGGTCTTCCTGGGCGGCATCGGTCATGCTGATGGTCATGGTGCCGATCTCCGGACCGTTGGGATGAAACCCGGCCTTGCCCCCGAACGCCTGGGCGAGCATCTGGTGGCCGAAGCAGATGCCGAAGATGGGCAGGTCCGTATCCGCAGCCTCGCGGAGCCATGCTTCAGTGGTGCGAATCCAGTCGTGATCTTCGGTGACCATGTCGTGCGAACCGGTTATGGCACAGCCGAGATACTCGCCCGGATCGGGCAGGGAGTCGCCCTCTTGAACGTTGACGCAGTCCCATTCGTTGGTAGACAGGCCCATGACCTTGGCGGTCCAGTCCTCAAAGTCTTTATGCTCGGCGGCGTAATTTTCAAAAGTGCCGCCGGTTTTGATAATCAGAAATTTGTTCATTGGAACCTACAAAAATGTATGTAATTCAGAATGGTTCACGATGCAGAGGAACATGCGCCCAAATGTGATGGCTGTCAATGGAGCCTACTTGAACAGGACATGCCATTTGCGGTAACAAGGTATAAAAATACGGAGTGGAGATGCACAAAATAAATATAGTTCGTCAGTGGACTCGTCGAGAGTTCATGAAAGCGGGTGGTATGACCGCACTGGGCGTTGCCCTCGGCGGTTGCGCCAAGAACCCGGTGACTGGCCGCAGCCAGTTTATGCTCGTTTCCGAGGAGCAGGAAATCGCCATGGACAAGCAGGCCTCGCCGCATCAGCTTTCCAATGACTATGGCGCAGTGCAGGAGGAGGCCCTCAACGAGTACGTGACCAGCGTGGGTGCGCGGCTCGCCAAGACGAGCCATCGTCCCGACATGCCGTACTCCTTCCGCGTGGTGAACGCCAACTACGTCAACGCATACGCTTTTCCCGGTGGCACTATCGCGGCCACTCGCGGCATCATGCTGGAACTCGACAACGAGGCCGAGCTGGCCGGATTGATTGGCCATGAGGTCGGGCACGTCAACGCCCGCCACACCGCCTCGCGCATGTCCAACCAGCAGGCTGTCACCATTCTCGCCGGTGTGGGCGGTGCCGCAGTCGGTGCCATCTACGGCAACGAATGGGGCGCATTGGCCGGTGGTCTGGCCGGTATCGGCACCGGATTGCTGCTCGCCTCCTACAGTCGTGACGACGAGCGTCAGGCCGATGCCCTTGGCATGGAGTACATGACCAAGGCGGAGTATAATCCCGACGGTATGGTCGGTCTCATGGACATGCTCAACGATCAGCATGACCGCGAGCCGAGCACCATGGAAGTGATGTTCTCCACCCATCCCATGTCCAGCGAGCGTCTCGCCACGGCCAAGAAGGCTGCCTACACCCAGTACGCCAGCGCCAGCGAGTACAGGGTGTACCGCGAGCGGTACATGGACAACACCGCCTCCCTGCGCAAGATCGCTCCGGCCATTGAGGATTTGCAGGATGCGGAAAAGCTTATGGCCCAGAAAAAGTACGACGAGGCCGAGGGCAAATGTCAGTCCGCGCTCAAGGTCGCGCCCAACGATTATGCCGCGCTCATGATCATGTCCAAGTGTCAGGTGGCCAAGGCCAACTACGCAGGGGCGGTGCCCTATGCGACCAAGGCGCGTGAGGTCTACCCCTCCGAGGGACAGGCCATGCAGTTCAACGGTCTGCTCATGGTGCGCAACAAGAATTACGCCGCGGCCTTCGACAATTTCAACGCCTATGATCAGCAGTTGCCCGGTAATCCGTACACCGCGTTCTACAAGGGCTACTCCGCCGAAAACATGGGTGATCGCCGCACTGCCGCAGAGAACTACATCCGTTTTCTCAAGCAGGTGAATCAGGGCGATCAGGCCAAGTATGCCTATTATCGTCTGGTCGAGTGGGGGTACATCAAGGGCGAAGCTATCCCTATTGCCGATCCCCTCAAAGGTATCGTTTAGGGGAAGCCTCCGGCGGCGCTATCTCTGCTGTCCTCATCCGTAAGACTCGAGGACTCGTTAACGGCTTAGTCTGCCAGCGGGGCCACCTCGCCGGTGGGGCGTCTCCGACGGCTTAAGAACCCTTTGGGAAAAGGGTTCTTAAGAATCTCCTAAACCTTTTGTCGCTCGCTTCGCTCGGGGGTGTTGGAGTATTAGGGCTCTTTCTATTTTAATAACCTTGCGGCGATAGCCGCAGATGGGATTCCAAAGGCCCTCGGCCTTTGGCGGGTGCAGGGCAGCGCCCTGCTAGTTTACTCTTAATCTCGCCGCAGGCGACCTCATATTCTGATTTCAATAAAAAAGGCCGCCCCTTTTCAGGAGCGGCCTTTTCGTTGTGTTGGCATTAGCTCTACGCGTGCTCGGCGACGGCGTCTTCCTTTCGGAAGAAGCGCTTGGCCAGATAGATGAAGGGCGTATCGAGGACGGCCACTGCCACCTTGATGATGTAGGTGGAGAGCAGGATTTCCATGAAGATCTCCATGGGGAAAACGCCCCAGAAGGCGATGACGCAGAAGATAGAGGAATCCAGCAACTGGCTGACCATGGTGGACGCGTTGTTACGCAGCCAGAGCATGCGACCGCCGGTGCGCTCCTTGAGGGCATGGAAGGCCCAAACGTCGTGGAGCTGGGAAATCAGATAGGCAGCCATGGAAGCGAGGGCGATGCGCGGCATGAAGCCGAACAGGGCGGACAGATGCGGCTGTGCGAAATCATCGGCAGCGGGCTGGAAATAGAGGGCGATCTGCATATAGGCGACCATCATGACCAGGGTCATGAAGCCGAGCAGCACGCCTTTGCGGGCCTCTTTCTTGCCGTAAAATTCACTGAGCAGGTCGGTGGCCAGAAAGACGCTGGCATACAGGACATTACCGAGGGTGGTGGTCAGGCCGAAGAGTTCCACGGTTTTGAGCACCTGAATGTTGCACAGGAGCAGGTTGAAAACCATGAGACCGAACAGGCCGACACGACCGAAGAACCGGTACACGGCGAGAACCATGCACAGGTCGACAAGGGCGAAAATGATCCATAACGTTTCGTTCATGGGGGTTGGCATTGCCCGAGATGCGGTGGCAGGTCAAGGGAATTGAGGTATATTTATGAAATATATAAAACGGGAGCGAATGGCCCGCAGCCGTTGATGGACATGAAGATTGCGCTTTTTCAGCTGGTTGCGGGCGGACGAAGTTCCTGTTTTTCTCCTCTTTAAAAAAACGGCGGTCTCAAGTACAAACTCCCCAACACACATTTGAAATTGCTCAAGCAAAAGGACGCTCCTTGCCTCGCATCAAACTGACCCTTGCCTATGACGGCACCGACTATTCCGGCTTTCAATTGCAGCCGCGCGATCGCACCGTGCAGGGCGAATTGGAGAGGGCGCTGGGCAGAATATTTGACCAGCCGCCGAGAGTGCATGGCTCGGGGCGGACGGACTCCGGCGTACATGCCATGGGGCAGGTGGCACATTTCGATTGCCCGGATGACAAGGCGCATGTGCCGTGGCAACGGTCGCTCAATTCCCTGCTTCCTGATGACGTGTGCGTGCTGAAGGCTGAGGTTGTGGATGATGATTTCCACTCCCGTTTTTCGGCGCGGGGCAAGGTGTATGAATACGTGCTGTGGACGAAGTACGAGTTCTGTCTGCCGCATCGTCGTCGATTCGTGTGGGACTGTGGCCCTGTGGACTTCGATGCCATGGAAGAAGCCGCGCAGGTCCTTTTGGGCGAGCATGATTTCTCGGCTTTCCAGAACGTAGGCACAGTGGTGAATTCAACCGTGCGCACTATTACGGAAATTTCCCGGCACCCCGGTGTTAATGAGCATGAGGTCGTGTGGCGGTTCAAGGCTAACAGCTTTCTGAAGCAGATGGTTCGCAACCTCATGGGCTGCCTTGTGGCCTGTGGGCGAGGCCGTCTGGGGCCTGATGATGTGCGCAGGATTCTCGCCTCGAAAGACCGGAGCGAAGCCCCGCCAACCGCGCCGCCGCAGGGGTTGACCCTTATCTCTGTTTTCTATCCTGACTATTTGTAATTCTTAACCAATTTGTCACGTTTCTTTGCTTCCCAAAAACGATGGGAGGGGTACGGTGCGTCCAATTCACCTTACCGAGACAACGACAATGAGTATTCTCCAATTCAAATACTGTCCCCACTGCGGCGAGAAGACTTACCACCGGTATAAGAATATCCTCCGTTGCCGCTTTACTCCCGAGACCTGTTGGGAGTGCGTGAACTGTCAGAACCGTAAGCGCAACAAGCGCTGGAATGACGATTATTCTGCTCCCATGCCCATGGGCGACTAGCTTGAATCTCTTCTGAATTACGTCAGCCGATGGAATCGGCTCCGGTACTCCTTGGGTGTGAGGCCCGTCTTCTCCTTGAACAATCGGCGGAAGGATGATGAGTCCGCATATCCAGTGAGGCCGGTGATCTCTTCGATGTTCTTGGTGGAGACTTCCAAAAGATGCCTGGCGGATTCGATCCGAAGTTGCTGTAGATAGCTGAGCGGTGTCTGACCCGTTGCCCGCTTGAAGCGGCGCAGAAAGGTGCGCGTGCCGAGTTCTGCGATCTCGGCCATCTCGTCGATGGTGAGCGGTTCGTGGTAGTGCGCCTGCAACCATTTCTGAACGGCGTGTACCGAGGCGTCGGAGTGATCCTGCTCCTGTTGTTCAAACATGAAGTAGGGCGTCTGTACGTGTCGTGTGCCGTCCATGACCAGCAGCTTGGCCGTGGTGGAGGCGACTTCCGGCGATATGAACCGGGCCACCAGATGCAGGGCGAGGTCCTGCCATGCCATGGCGCCGCCTGCGCAGACGTAGCTGCCGCCGTCGATGAGCATCATCCGGGGCTGGAGGTCCACCTCTGGATATCGCTCGCGGAACAGGGGCACCAGCTTCCAGTGGGTGGTGGCGGTCCGGTTGTCCAGTAGTCCTGTTTCGGCCAGCAGAAACGATCCCGCACAACTGGTGGCGATGATAGCCCCGGCTTCGTGGCGCGCCTTGAGCCAGTCGATGAGGCGGCGGTTGTCGAGGGCCTTATCCAGCTCTGCGAAGATGGGCGGAAGGATAACGATATCCGGGATAGCGTCTTCCAGCGTGGACTGTACGGGGATGGGGATACCCGAGAAGTTGATGGTGTCGCCCTTCTTAAGTCCTATTATGTCCATGGGGTCGAACACAGGAGTACCGTCCGTTGCCATGGAGTTGGCAATGGCGAAGATTTCCAGTGGACCGATAACACCGGTCAGCAGGCAGTTGGGCAGGGCGAGTACTCCGACGGATTGCATAGGATTAATGTCGTTATTCGCACGTCTTTTGTCAATAGCGACACTGTTGCCATGTGAGGTGTGGGGCTAGGGTGAAGCCAAGACAACGAGAAAATCCTTGGAGGACACCATGACCAATTCCCATATCGAGATTCAGGCCATTCGCCATGCCACCATGCTTGTGACCATCGGCGGCAGGCGTTTGCTTGTGGACCCCGTCTTTTCAGACAAGGGGGCCAACAAGCCCCACCCTCTGACCAGAAACAATACGACGTACTGGCCTTTGACGGAACTGCCTGTTCCTGTGGATGCCTTGCTCAACGTGGACGCCGTTTTGTTGACCCACACCCACTCCGATCATTTTGATGGCAAGGCGCAGGAATTGTTGCCCCGGCACCTCCCGGTGCTCTGTCAGCCAACAGATGCGGAGATGCTGCACGAACTGGGCTTTGACACGGTCCTTCCGGTAGAAGAGGCGACTGAGTGGGGCGGCCTCACCCTGCATCGCTTTGAAGGCAGCCATGGCAAGGGCGAGGGCAAGGCGGCCATGGGGCACAGCTCCGGCTATGTCATCACTGACGAAGCTGGCGAATCCCTGCTCATTAGCGGCGACGTTATTTATGATGAACTGCTGCAGGCTGCTCTGGATCGTCACCGTCCCCAATATGGGGTGCTCTACGGCGGTGAAGCCCGGCTCGTCATCAGCGATCCCATCACGATGGGAGTAGACGACATTGTGACCACCGCCGGTCGCCTTCCGGACTCCCGGTTCGCGGTCGTCCACATGGAGGCCCTCAATCACTGCGCACTGACGCGAGCCGAACTCCGCAGTGAGTTGGAGGCGCAAGGACTGGCCGACCGGGTGGTGGTCCCGGATGATGGTGAAAGTATTACGCTGTAAACACTGAAAGGGCCGCTCAAATGAGCGGCCCTTTTTCGTTGAGTGCTCATTCTTGGTTTAGGAAATGGTGATGGTAGCATTCTAAGGCTTTGGAGAGGTGTCCGCGCGAGAACAAAAATAATACCATAGAATGTTCCTATGGCCTAAGAGGGTATACAGGTAGGAATAGTCTGTTCTGGAATCCAATGGAGGTGCAGATGAAAAAAGTGATAGGCCTGTGTGCTGCATTCGTTCTGGCGCTATTGTTCGTAGGGGGCTGTACGTCGAGCGAACCTGTTGTGGATGTGGCAAAAATTACGTCGCAACCTAAGGAATTTGTCGGATCAGAAACGTGTAAAACCTGTCATCTTGAACACTACGACTCTTGGAAAGTTACCAACCACAGTCGCATGGCTCAGAATGTGACTAAAAATCGTGACGCATTTATCGTCTCCATCAATCAAGAGACCATTCTGGCCGATTTCAAGAAACTGGAAGAGAAGGGCAAGCTCAAGGTTCCCCTGGATCAGGTCTACATCCCCAAGAAGGATGATATCCTGTACACGCTGGGTAACGAGTGGAAGCAGCGCTACATCGTCGAAAAGGGCGGAGTGCTCTATATTTCACCCATCCAGTTCAATACGGAGTCTGGCCGTTGGGTAAACTACCACGAGCACGATTGGAACAAGCGGCCCTGGCTGCTCAAGTGCGGTGGCTGTCACACCACTGGCGTCAAGCTGAACAAGGATGATCCGAGTAAGGGAACGTTCTCCGAGCCGGGCGTAGGATGTGAAGCATGTCACGGTGCGGGGTCATGGCATGTTGCCCTGCCCAAGACCGCGTTGTTTGAAAAGCGTGAAACCATCATCAATCCGGCCAAGCTGCCCCGTGGTACTTCTGTCCAGATTTGTGGCTCCTGTCACAACCGCGGCAAGTCCACCATGCAGAAGGGCGCAGGCTGGCCCGTGGGTTGGACCCCCGGTAAGGCGCTTGAGCCATACTACGTGTCCACTTCTTATGCGGCGGGTGACAAGAACCATGTCTACCCCAATGAGTTCGCCAAGAAGCACCATCAGCAGTATATCGATTGGGTCAAGTCCGAGCATAGACGTGAAGGCGTGACCTGTACGTCGTGTCACTCCGTGCATCAGCTTGGAATGCCGGCATCGAGATTCATGACCAAGGAAACCGGCTCCAAGTCTTGTCTGACTTGTCACGAGCAGGTGAATACGAACATGGCTCACTCCATTCACTCGTTTGCCAACTGTGTGGGTTGTCATATGCCTCGTATCGCCCAGTCTGCCGAATCCGCGGATATTCACAGCCACGTCTTCAAGACGCTGCTGCCGTCCGAAACCATCAAGAATCCGAAGGTCCCCAACTCCTGTCAGACCTGTCATAAGCACAAGGATGCAGACCTGGTCGAGTTGCAGAAGCAGTTTGAGGTATTGGCATCCATGCCCGCACCCAAGGGGAAGGTGGTGGAGCCTGTGAACGCCTACAAGTAGGAGGCGGTCATGCAACGTACAATCATAACCATGGCTCTGCTCATCGCGGGGGCCTTCCTTGCGCTGCCCTGTGCGGCTCAGGAGGAGCTTGCCGGGGCCGACCGCTATCGCATGCGAGAGGCGAGCACGGGCTACTATCAGGAATATGAGGTCATGCCCAGCAGGGGCAGTCCCTTTGTGCAGTGGAGCGGAGCCAAGCAACCGGCGATAACCGGGGGGCGAGGTTCTGTCGCCACCTTTGCGGTGGATGCGCATGCAATGGTGCCCAACTATAAGCATCAGCGATGCGTCAGTTGCCATAAGGAGACTGCGCGTAACAATCGGCATACCACGCGAATGAACATCGCATGTCGTCAGTGTCACGGCCAGGATCCCATCGCGGGTATCAACCATTACTTCTCGCCGTTGAATCCCATTCGAAGGCACGCCATGGTTTGCGCCAAGTGTCATCAGGGAGCCAGCGGGTCGTTCGCCATGTATGTGGTGCATGAGCCGCCACCGTTGATGGCGGGAACGGCAAAGAGCTTCCCGGTTCTCTACTGGGCAGTCTGGATAATGGTGGTCATCGCCGTGGGTACGTTTGCGCTCTTCCTGCCCCATACCGGGCTCTGGATGCTGCGTGAGCTGTTCTCGAGCAAAGAGAAGGGAGGTGACGCATGAGACTGAAACGATTCACACCGGTTCAGAAGGCGTTCCACATACTGTTGATGCTTTCCTTCCTTGTGCAGGCTGTCACTGGCACAGCGAGGATGTACATTGAAACCTCCTGGGGCCGAGCTCTGGCTTCGCCCTTTGGCGGCTATGAAGGAAGCTTGACGGTGCACAAATATGTGGGGCTGTTCATGCTCCTGCTCTTCCTCTGTCACATGGTTTACGCGTTGTTCATCGTGTTTGCCGAGAAAGTCGGCGGCGAGGATGCGCTGTGGTTCCGGTTCAATGATCTGAAGCAGTTCTTCGCTCACCTCGGCTGGATGTTCGGGGGCAAGGCTCCTCGATTCGAGCGCTGGGGATATTGGGAGAAGTTCGACTATTGGGCCGTGTTCTGGGGCATGATCGTACTGGGTGTCACAGGTTTGATGCTCTACGATCCCCTTTCCACCACTGCGTACTTCAAGGGATGGTCGCTGAACGTGGCCCTTTGGGTGCATCGCATCGAGGCCTGTCTGGCCATGCTCCATGTGTTTGTCATCCACTTCGCCATAGCCCACTTGCGGCGACACAACTTCCCCATGGACCGGGCGATGTTTGCGGGCGACACCGACCTTGAAGCTGCTTCGGAAGAACGGCCGGCATGGATGGCACGCCTCCGCTCCGAAGGAGGTTTGGAGGAAAGGACCGTGTCAGACGTTCCAGTCATAGGACTGCTGATATCCTATGTCATCGGTCTGAGCGTGGTCGTCTTCGGCATCTATCTGGTAGTGGGAGGGTTGATGAACGCCAACCTTGTCAGCTGGTAACCTGAAACGAATAAGGCCCCGGACGAACATCCGGGGCCTTTTTTGCGTCTATGCTCCGAGCCACTTTATCCACAGCTTGCGGCTGCGCGGCCCGTCGAACTCACAGAAATAGATTTTTTGCCAGGTGCCGAGCTGGAGGGTGCCGTCTTCCACTATGACCAGTTGTTCGCACCCGAACATGGATGACTTGATGTGGGCGTCCGAGTTGCCCTCGGCGTGGTGATAGTCGCCGTTGCGGGGGACCAGCTTGTTCAGATTGACCGTGATGTCACGGACCACGTCGGGGTCGGCCCCTTCATTGATGGTCACTGCTCCGGTGGTGTGCGGGCAGTAGAGCAGGAGTGCGCCGTCGGTCCAGCCGTTGGCGTGGATCATGCTGTTGAGCATGCGGGTGATGTCCATCATCTCTTCGCGGGCATGGGTGCGGATGCTCAGGGTTTCCATAAACTCTCCCTCGTCTGTGGCTTGAAGTGTTTGGGGCGGTATAATTCCGGTGCCGAAAACTGTTGTCGTCGGCAGATAGCAGGTGCTGCAGTCAGCGAATGGCTATGCACTCGGCGTCTTGATCATGCGATGGACGAGGACGCCAAGGGCGAGGATCAAAATGGCCCCGACTACGTAGATGGTATAGTCGGAGTTGTTCGTCTTGTCTTTCATGACGAACCAGCGTTCCTGAATGGTCTTTCGCTCTTGTGTGCTGATTTTGGAGAAGCCTTCATCCACGATGGCCAGGAGTTCGGTGTCGGCCTTGCGGACGCCTGCGTGAATCTCTTCCACGGCAATGGTGGAGAGGACTTCGTAGTCCACCGGGAATTCGCGCTGGATGTTATTGAAGTGGAAGGTGGGTACGTCCATGACCACGCCCTCTACCTGTCTGTCGGCAAGAGCGTTCACCACCTGTTGCGGCGTGTCGTATTCCTGAATCTTCACATAGGGGTGCTCGGCCATCAGAATCTTGCCGGGATAGCCGCCAGCCACCAGCCCGATGATGCCGTTGTCCAGCAGGGAGTCGGTGTCGTAGTCTTCGCCCGCGCGAGCCATGATGGCCGTGGAGATGGTGAACAGGGGCTGGGAAAAGCCGAACTGCTCCTTGCGCTTTTCGGTGATCATCAGGCCGCCGTGAACATCGCAGCGCCCATCCAGCACAATGGATATGGTCTGTCGCCACGCTGCAATGTCGAAATGGATCGGGATGCCGGTGACTTCGGACCACTTGTTCCACAGGTCCACGACCATGCCTTCGGGTTTGCCGTCCCTGCCCATGAAGTAGAACGGGTGGGCCTGGCTGACATGCACTACCGTGATGCCGTTGCGCTGGTATTTGCGCATTGCTTCAGACGTGGCAAAGCCCTCTGTTGCAAAGGCGAACAGAAGAAAGAAAAGAATGATATGTAGAGCTGTAAATCGACGCATACGTTTCTCCACGAAGGCAATTGACCAATACCGTAGTATTACCTGCGTGGCAATGCAGGTATAAGGTGGGTCAATTGCTCCCGGTCAGGAGTATTTCTATTTTCGATATCCGTGCGCAAATCCCTTGTCATAAAGAAGGGATTTGGCTTCTCCTGCGTCTTCGAGCCCCTGTCCGGGCAGGACAAGGAATACGGTCTGGCGGGTGAATCCGTTCTCGCGGGCGGTGCGTGCGAGGTTCTCCAGTGTGGTCTCCACCACTTTTTCTTCGGGCCAGCCTACGCGGTAGGCCATGACGATGAGGGTGGACGGGATCAGGCCGCCCGCTTCCAGCTCCCGCTGAATGCCTTCAGGATCGCCTGCCGAGAGATAGATGCACATGGCCGAGCCGTGGGCCGCCAGTTTGCGCAGGTCTTCGTTCTCGGGCACGGGAGTGCGTCCGGCCAGCCGGGTGAAAATCAAAGTCTGGGTGACTTCAGGAACGGTGTAGGAGCGACATGCCGAAGCCGCTGCCGCAAACGCGGCCGTAACGCCAGGCACAACCGAATACTCCACGCCGTCACGGTCCAGCAGTTCGATCTGCTCGCGGATGGCGCCGTACAGGGAAGAGTCGCCGGTATGAACGCGAGCGACCATGCCGCCGTCGCGGATGGTCTCCATCATGAGCGCGTGGGTTTCTTCAAGGTTGAGCGGCGCGGAGTCCGCGACCTTGGCCCCTTCCTTGGCACATTCCACGATAGCTTTGGGTACGAGTGACCCGGCGTAGAGGACGAGGTCTGCCTCGCTGATGAGGCGTTGCCCCTTGACGGTCACCAGTTCGGGATCACCCGGGCCGGCTCCGATGAAATAAACTTTGTTCTCGGTCATGCGGCGGTCAGGATACACAGGGCTTCCCTCAAAGCCAAGTTGTGTGATGATTATAACGCTACCAGTATTGTTTACTATTTGTAGGCTGTGTTACTGTCGAAACAGTCAGGTTTACTCAGAGCAACGTCGAAACCAAGGAGCACCTATGCTGCCCGCGCCATATGATAAAATTTACGAGGACTTGCTGGAATTCATCCCCAAGGAGAGGGTGTATACCGATTCGCTGCGTACCATGGCGTATGGCACGGATGCCAGCTTCTATCGACTGATCCCCAAAATCGTCATCGACTCGCAGGAAGAGTCCGAGGTGGTCAACATCCTCAAGCTGGTGAACCTGTATCAGGTGCCGGTGACCTTCCGCGCGGCAGGCACCTCTCTTTCCGGGCAGGCCATCAGCGACTCCATTCTGGTCCGCCTTGGTGAAGGGTGGCGTAATTACGAGATCCTCGACAAGGCCAAGAAGATTGCGCTGGAGCCGGGCATCATCGGCAGTCACGCCAACCGTATCCTCGCGCCCCACGGGAAGAAGATCGGGCCTGACCCGGCCAGTATCGACACCTGTAAGATCGGCGGTATCGTGGCCAACAACGCCTCCGGCATGTGCTGCGGCGTGGCCGAGAACTCCTACAAGACGCTGGACTCCATGCGTATGGTCATGGCTGATGGAACCGTGCTCGACACTTCGGATGCGGAGAGCCGCAAGTCCTTTGAGAAGACCCACGGTCATGTGCTCAAGGGGCTGACCAAGCTGCGCAAGCGGATCATGGACGACAAGGATCTGTCCGCTCTGATCAAGCGCAAGTTCAAGATCAAGAACACCACCGGCTACAGCCTCAACGCGCTGGTGGACTTTGAAGATCCTTTCGAAATACTCCAGCACCTGCTGGTTGGTTCCGAAGGCACCTTGGCCTTTATCTCCAACGTCATTTACCGGACGGTTGTCGAACATCCGCACAAGGCGTCCGCCCTGATGCTGTTCCCGGATATCAAGTCCGGTTGCGAGGCGGCCATCATCTGCCGTGCCCAGCGGGTTTCAGCGGCAGAGATCATGGACCGCGCAGCTCTGGCCGCCGTGCAGGACAAGCCAGGCGTGCCCGATGGACTGGCCGATCTCGGACCGGATGCCTGTGCGCTGCTGGTCGAGGTCCGTGGCCGCACTTCCAAGATTCTGGACGAGAAGATCGCCAAGGTGCTCGACGCGGTGAAGGACATTCCGTACGCCAAGCCGCACGAGTTCACGGCGGTTCCCGCTGAATTCAACTCCCTCTGGAACGTCCGTCGTGGTCTGTTCCCGGCAGTCGGTGCTGTGCGTGATTCCGGTACCACCGTCATCATCGAGGACGTGGCCTTCCCCATCAAGCAACTGGCCAAGGCGACTCTTGAATTGCAGGAGCTGTTCAAGAAGCACGGCTATGATCAAGCCATCATTTTCGGCCATGCGCTGGAAGGCAATCTGCACTTCGTCTTTGCGCAGGACTTCAACACGCAGGAAGAGATCGACCGCTACGCTGCCTTCATGGATGACGTCACCGAGATGGTGGCCGTCACCTACAAGGGTTCCCTCAAGGCCGAGCACGGCACGGGGCGCAACATGGCCCACTTCGTGGAACTCGAGTGGGGTAAGGAAGCGTACAAGCTCATGGAAGACATCAAGGCGCTCCTCGATCCCGACGGACTGCTCAATCCCGGTGTCATCCTCAACGAAGACCCGCAGGCGCACCTCAAGGATCTCAAGCCGCTGCCCGTGGCCCACGAGCTCATCGACAAGTGTATCGAATGTGGATTCTGTGAGCCGACCTGCCCGTCACGCGAACTGACCCTGACGCCGCGTCAACGTATCGTGGCCTACCGTGAAATATCCCGCGTGGAAGCCGAGGGTACCGACTTCCCGGCCGCGCTCGAGTTCTTCAAGAAGACCTACGACTATGCTGGCGAGGCCACCTGTGCCGCAGACGGTCTGTGTGCCCTTCGTTGTCCGGTGGGCATCAACACCGGCAAGTTCATCAAGGTCTACCGCACCTGGGCGCGCGGCACCTGGGAGAAGATGATGGCTTCGGTCGTCGCCAACAACTTCCAGAAGACTGTGGCGGTCATCGAAACCGATCTCAAGCTCGCCGGGGCCGCCCATGACTTCCTTGGCGACAAGAAGATGACCTCCATGACCAAGGCCATGCACAAGTATTCAGGCAAGCGTATCCCGCAGTGGAACACCTCCATGCCGCGCAAGCCCTCTGAACCCAAGATTCACTCCACGCCGACCAGCATCAACAAGGTCGTCTACTTCCCCAGTTGCGTCTCGCGCCACATGGGGCCGGAGAAGCAGGACCCGGACACCACGGCCCTGCGGGATCGGACTCTCAGCCTGCTCATCAAGGCGGGCTATCAGGCGATCTTCCCGGACAACATGAACGAGCTGTGCTGCGGTCAGCCCTTTGAGAGCAAGGGGTTCGTGGCGCAGGCGGACAAGAAGCTCGCCGAGCTGGAAGCCGCCCTGCGCGATGCCAGCGAGAACGGAGCATACCCCATCCTGTGCGACACCAGCCCGTGTCTGTACCGGATGCAGGAACACATCAAGGGCCTCACCCTCATGGAGCCCGTCCAGTTCGTGCTCGAACATCTCGAACATCGTCTCGACTTCGAGCCCGTGGACCGCAAGGTGGCCCTGCATGTCACCTGCTCTTCCCGCAAGATGGGACTGGCTGATTCCATGACCGCCCTCGCACGCCGCTGCGCCCGCGAAGTGGTGGTCCCCGAGGATGTCTTCTGCTGCGGCTTTGCCGGAGATCGCGGGTTCAATTACCCCGAACTCAATGAGGTGTCCCTCAAGGAACTGCCCGCACAGGTCGCCGACTGTGAGTCCGGCTACTCCACCTCCCGTACCTGTGAGATCGGGCTCTCGCTACACGGCAAGATTCCGTACAAGAACATCCTCTTCCTCATTGATGAGGCCGCCAAGTCCAAGGCATAGTCCTTGGTAAACAGAAACCACAGGGGAGTCCGCTTTCTTCGGCGGGCTCCCCTTTCTGCGTGGTTGCGGGTTTCCGGTTTCTCCTATATCTGATGTGCACGGTCGGCAGTTCACCGAGGCGTCGCCACCCCGTTTGGGGAGCTAAACCTGTCACAACCATCTCCGTTCGACACTTATCCTCGTGCCGAGTCGGAAGGGCGACCACCGGCACCTCTCTTTTGCGGTAGGCATGATAGAAAGGATAAGCCATGTCACGTACACCACTCTCTCTTCACGTTGACGACGTATCGGCACTGGCCCGCAGTTTGCGGCGTCAGATGGACGACCTTGACCGTACGCCCAGTCACGTGGAGATGCTTAATCTGCTGGCCAAGGCCGGTGGGTTCAAGAACTTCCAGCACCTCAAGGCCCAGCAGGAACCCGTTGCGGCCCCGGCAGTCGACGCCGTGCCCGAGATCGACCTCAAGCGGATCAAGAAGGCCGCCGGGTACTTCGATGTGCAGGGACGCCTGATCACCTGGCCCAAGAAGCGCAGCCTGCGTGTGTTGTGCCTCTGGGTGCTCTGGTCCAGAATCCCTGCCCGGACCACGTTGTCCGAGTTGGAACTGGACGAGCAGTTGTCTCTCGACCATCTGTTCTGCGATCATCCCTTGCTGCGCCGCTGGCTCGTTGATCTGGGGCTGGTCTCCAGAACGCCTGACGGTCGTGAGTACAAGCGCATCGAAGCCCAGCCTCCGGCTGAGGCGTTGGAGGTTTTCAAGCGTCTGTAGCGTTTGAATGGTAGGTAACGACACAAAGGCCGCACCGGACATCACCTCAGATGTCCGGTGCGGCCTTCCTTGGTTGTGGGGTGCAAACTCGTCTTAGCGTCACTGCATAGTCAGGTTGTCTGTATCTTCAGCGTTAGCCGTTGTTCGATATGTAATTTGAGTGTGTTACGGTCCGTACACTTTGGTATGGTTCTTGATATTTCGACAAGCCTATTTTTTATGAGCCGATACGAAATTTTAAGCCAATAACCAAAGATTATAATGAAAAACAAACGTAGTATTTTTGATAGTGCCAACTCATTTCGACTAAAAATCATCTCCACAATTCTATTGGGTGTCCTCGCCACCGTCGGCTGCATCACTGCCGGTTACTGGTCCATAACCAGTCTGGATGCGTCGTTCTCCAGCGCATGGAATCAGCAGATGGCGGCCAAGGTCGCCACCTTGGAGATCAACAGGGACCTGAACTATATCAGCCGATTAACCAGAAACATCATGCTCGGCAGCAACATCGACAAGGACCTCAAAAAGCTGCACGCACGGATCGCATCCATTACAACGGCATTTGAAGAGCTCGAAGTCGCGCTGAAAGATCTGCCTCAATATGATGTGTACAAGGCGCGAACAGCAGCCCTTGCATTTGCCAACGACGGGCTTGCCTTTGCCGAGAAGATGCAGTCCATGCCCAAGGAGGAGCGGTACACGCTCTACGGTGCCTACGGGAAAAGTGCGACGCCGTTGGCGAACCAGTCGCGCAAGTATTTCGGCGGCCTCGTCAAGATGCTCGATGAGGATTTTGACAAGGCGACTGAGCAGATAAAGACCAGCTCCACCACCAGCAAGCAGACGATCCTCGTGGGCGGTGCCCTTGGCCTCCTGTTCGTCCTTGTCGTGGGCTACCTGCTGACCCGAAAGGAGTTTGCCGCCCTTGATGCATGTACTGGCGGTGCTCACGCATTAGGGCAGGGAGATACGACGCAGCGTATTGAGCGAAAGGACGCTGGTTCTTTCCAGATATTGGCTACGGCGCTCAACACCACGGCAGGCAACATCGCCTCGGTAGTCTCCGAGACCAATGATGCGGTGGCGCACATGTCACAGATGAGCGCCGAGGTGGCGAGTTCTTCCGAGACCCTGGCCAACGGCGCCACCGAGCAGTCCGCCACCATCGGCGGGATCGTTTCCAATATCGAGCACGTTGATCAGAGTGTCGCCGACAACGCAGAGAAGGTGAAGGTCACCGAGAAGAATGCCTTTGAAGCCACCGAAGACGCCAAGCGTACCGGGGAAGCCGTTGAGCAGACCGTTGAGGCGATGAAGAGCATTGCCGAGCGCATTCTCATCATTGAAGACATCGCCCGCCAGACCAATCTGCTGGCTCTCAACGCCGCCATCGAGGCCGCCCGGGCAGGCGATCACGGCAAGGGGTTTGCCGTCGTTGCTGCCGAGGTCCGCAAGCTGGCGGAACGCAGCGGCGAAGCTGCCGGAGAGATCAGTGAGCTTTCCTCTACCACCATGCACATGGCCGAAAACGCCGGAAGTCTTATTCAGGAACTGCTGCCACGCATCAGCACTACCTCCGAGTTGATGCAGGAGGTTTCCTCCGTGGCAAACGAACAGGCAGGTTGGTTGGAGGATGTATTGGCGAGCATTCGCGAGATGGAGACCGTTATCCAGACCAATGCATCGGCATCGGAAGAGCTTGCCGCCACAGCGAGCGGGCTTTCTTCTCAATCCGCCAAGATGAAACAGACCATGGCGTTTTTCCGGACTGCGCCGAGCAACGAGAAGCTGGTGAGAGTCGTCCGCAATGATTCTCAACAGGCCCTCGATGCGGGAATGGCAGACGGTTACTGCCGATATTAGCAGGGCCGTCAGCATCGAGGGCTGCCAGCGCTCCGGCGTTTGGTGAGCACAAAAAAGGCCGGACTTTCATCGAAAGTCCGGCCTGATTGTTTTGAAATGGTTCGGCTACAGCACTTTGCCCAGATATGCCGGGTTCTCTCGCAGGCCATTCACCGCAATAAGGGCGCAGGCTTCGGCGTCCGAGGCGGCGTTATGGTGATTCAGCGAGATACCGAGGTGGTCGCAGACCGAAGGCAGCTTGTTGGACGCGAGGGACCATGTATTGCGGGAGAGCTGGACCGTGCACAGGAATGGCTGGGCCGGGGCGTCATATCCGCAATCGCGGCAGCAGGTCTGGAGTACGGACCGATCAAAGGCAGAGTTGTGGGCCACGAGGAAATCGGCACCCTCAAAGAGGTGTTCGATATCGGGCCAGATCTCGCCAAAGCAGGGTTCGTCGCAGACGTCTTCCCAGTGGATGCCGTGGACGCGAACACAGAACGGATTGAATTTCTTGCGGGGCGGACGAATGAGGCGGTAATCGCGCTCGACGATCTCGCCTTTGTCCACCACGACAATGCCGATGGCGCAGGCAGAATCCCGTTTGGAGTCAGCGGTTTCGAAATCAATGGCAACGAAGCGGGTGTTTTCGATGGAGTGTGACATGTCTTTCCTTATGATTCTTGGTGCCTGTCGGATATACATCATTCACTATCGCGAAGCAAACTGTCTGCTTGATGAACGATAGGGTGCCTCCGGCGGCGCTGCCGCGGGCCTCCTCGCCGGAGGGGCGTCTATCTCTGCTGTCTTTATCCGTAACCCTCGAAGACTCGGGAACGGCTAAAGCAAGAATCTCCTAAACCTTTTATCGTTCGCTTCGCTCGAGGGCGGGCGAACTTGAATAAGAACACCTTTGCGCCAATAGGCGCAGATGGGATTCTTAAGGCCCTCGGCCTTAAGCCGGGTGCGCTGTCAGCTCTTAGCGAGTCTTCGAGCTTTAGAGATGACGATAGCAGAGATAGGGCAGGCAGCCCTGCTAGTCCATTCTTCATCCGCCGAAGGCGGCTTTACCCTGATTTATTTCTTCCCTTTGTCTGGCCCATACGTCCGTACAAACCACTGGACCTGTCGGCAAACGCCCATGAGCAGATTGAACTCGTTGCGTTTGAGATTGATCTTGGAGAAGAAACGGCGCACTGGAAGCATCCAGTAATCCGGGTTGTCGTCCTTGAGAAAATCGATGGCCAGCAGCGACTCCTGCAGATTGGAGAAGAGCGCTTCCTGCTCCTGAATGGTGGTGCTGCGCTCCTGCGGCGGACCGTCAGGGGTGAAGGGCGCGTCGAGGGACTTCTTGAAGATCTCGTAGAGCACGACGACCACGGCTTGGGCGAGGTTGAGGGAGGTGCCCTCTCGGCTGGTGGGGATGGTCATGAGACCGGAACAGAGAGAGGTTTCCTCGTTGGTAAGCCCCTTGTCCTCGGGACCGAAGACAATGGCGATCTTGCCGCCGTCGCGCAGACGTTCGTCCACGACTCCGGCGAGGGTGGAGGGCGACATGATGCCTTTGCGCCAACCGCCGGTGCGGGCGGTGGTGCCGTAGACTGAGGTGAACCCTTCGAGGGCTTCGGGCAGGGTCTCGACGATGCGGGCGCCTTCGAGAATGTGCTTGGCGTGGGCCGTTGCCAGTGGGCGGGCCTTATCGAGATCGAGATTATACGGGTCCACGAGAATCAGGTTGTTGACTCCCATGTTCAGGCAGGCGCGGGCGGCACTGCCCACGTTTTCAGGGAATTTGGGCCGGAACAGGACCACGGCGAGATCGTCGAGCATTGTTTTTCCTCCAGATGAAAAAAGGGCGTCCGATTTGATGCGGACGCCCGGCATTTATCCATATGGCGCGCGGATGTCAAAAGTTGTGTCACGGGGCACGGGGAGAGTCTTTCCGGGGGGGCTCGGCGAGGTACTGGTCATAACGACCACTTTCCTTGAGTTTTTTGAGCCCTTTGTTGAACCGGGCGACGATCTCTTTACCATTGGGAGTTTTTTTGGAGATGAGGAGATACAATTCGCCCTCCAGAAAAATTTTGGGGTGAAAGGTCAGGATGGCACCAACCTCGGGCGGAAGTTTGTTCTTGAGAAGATATTGGGCGGCCTTGTAGTCGCAGGGAAACACATCGATACGTTTTTCAGCCAGCTTTTGCAGATTGAGTTCGTCGGTGGGAGCTGCCTCGTAGGAGCCGCCGTTGCGAAGAGCCGCTTCCTGAAGGTAGGGCTCATGGCTGTAGCCCAAGGTGCCGCCCAGACGCAGGTGTCCCAGATCATCAAGTGTCTCCCAATCGATATGGACATCCTTGCGATGGAAAAAGACCGAATTGATCCACAGGATGGGGTCGCTGTACAGGAAATCCTTTGCCCATTCCTCGGACCACCGCCAGGCGACCGCGCCGTCATAGTCGCCAGCTCTGGCCGCGTGCAGGGAGCGTTTCCACGGCATGAACGCATATTCGACGTCAATGCCGACATCGGCGAAGGCTTCCGTGACGATGCGGGAGCCTGGGCCGTCGTGTTCAAAATTGGGTGAGAAGTAGGGCGGCCATTCTCCGTTGGTCAGCACCAATTGTTCCGCCTGAGCGGTGAAGGTGGGGAGAGTCAGAGCGCACAGCAGTGCGAGCATGGCAAAGCGTATCAGCATGGTTGTGAAATCCTGTCATTTCCATACCACACTGGTGGCGACAATGGAATCGCCATTGATACTTGTCAGAGAGATAATAACGCCGCTTGGCTTATTGCGGCATGTACTCACCACGGAGGGATTCAAAGTGGTATTCGTCGTATTTGCCGCTGTCCCGTAAGATCTGCAGCCCTTCGTTGAATCGCTTGATGATGTCCGGACCGTTGTGAATCCGCTTGGAGATGAGAAGATAGGCAGTGGCCTCAAGTAGCAGTCTGGGGTGGTAGTTGATGGTGTCGGCTGAACCGGGGGGGAGCTTGTGACGCATGAGGTAGAGGCCCACTTCCTTGGCGCAGGGAAAGACGTCGATGCGACCCGCAGCGAGCTTTTGGAAATTGATCTCGTCGGTGGGGGCTATTTCCAGCTTGCCGCCATGCCTGTTAACGGCTTTCCTCAATTCATCCTCATAAAGGTAGCCGAGGGTGGCCCCTACGCGCAGGTGACCGAAGTCATCCGGTGTCCACCAGTCAAAGGAGCTGCCGCGTGTGTGAAATATGACCGTTTGTGGCGCAAAGACCGGGTCACTGTAGTAGAAGTGCTTTTCCCCTTCACGCGTCTTGTTCCAGGTGAAGGTTCCCATGGCGGGGCCGGAACGGGCGGATTCATATCCTCGTTTCCAGGGCATCCACATGTACCGAACATCCATGCCGCCGATGGCAAAGGCCTGCGTACAGATACGTGTTGCATAGCCGCCATGCTTGAACTCCTTGGAGGTGTATGGAGGCCACTCCCCATTGGTCACGACAATCTCTTCCGCTTGCGCAGAGGGGCACAGCAGAAAGACTGCAAAGAGGAGGGTGTATATAGTGTATCTTGTTAGCATAGCTGGTATCATTACGGAAAATCCTATCACGCTAATGAGGATTTTGGGAAGTCATTCACTATGCCGAAGAAAGATATCTAAGGCTGCTTGTCCCAGTCGGGCAGGTAGTCTCCGCGTAGCGATTCCGTCTCAAAGGTGTCGTAGCGTCCGCTCTCTCTGAGTTTGCGAAGGCCCTTGTTGAATCGCTCCATCATTTCGTGTGCTCCCTTGTTCTTCTTGGAGAAGAGCAGGTAGAGCGGGCTGTCGAGGAGCGGCTTGGGGTGGTGCTGCACCAGATCGGCCGTGCCGGGGGTGAACTTGGTTCGGAGCAGGTAATATCCTACGGCCTTGCCGCAGGGGAAAATATCGATCCGGCCTGCTGCCAGTTTTTGCAGGTTCATTTCATCGGTGGGGGCCAACTCCAGCTTGCCGCCGCCACGTTCCACCGCCTTGCGGAGATCATCCACATAGGCGTAGCCGAGGGTGCCGCCTATGGTCATCCCGCCGATGTCGTCCAGCGTCTTCCAATCGAATCGGCTGCCTTCCTTATGAAAGAAGACCACCTGTGCCGTGAAGAGGGGATCGCTGTACAGAAAGTACTTCTCTCGCTCCGGCGATTTCCGCCACCCTGTTGCGCCGGTGTACTGACCGATGCGTGCTGATTCCAGACCTCGCTTCCATGGCAGAAAATCGTATCGGACGGTGACGCCTTCCAGCGTAAAGGCTTCGGTAACGATGCGTGAGCCGAAGCCGCCGTGCTTGAAATCCGCAGAGAAGTATGGCGGCCATTCGCCATTGGACAGCACTACCGTCTCCTGTGCCGCAGCATGCGGAGCGAGAAGCAGTGATATCAGTATGGCCATGAGCCAGAGAGGGGTGTTGAGTATGGCCGCAATTGTTCTATTCATAGATTGAAGCATATCAGAAAGGTGACATCTGAGAAATGGTAAATGAAATCTGAGGAAGTTATTTTTCAATTACTGCTGATTCATGAACCGGACGTTAATTGCAGTTATTCCGAATAATAGTCTTGATAATCAAACTTTCCTTAGCATTTCGACGATGAAACTGGCCGATTCATTGCTTCTATTCCATTTGGTAAGTGAAATTACGTTGATGTCATGTTTCATTGATTCACTGACCAGTCAGTCAAAAAACGCAATGATATTAAAATTCTAATAAAATCAGTGGTGGAGAACCGTTATTTTGGAGAAATGGATTGAAAAAATTGTCTAGCTATGCCACAACGAGCTACCATTCGGAAAATTTCGATTGGGTGGGTTTTTGCCTCGCGTCAACGGGGTAGAAAAAGTTTGCGGTCCATATCAACCTTTTTATCCAGAGGTCCCTTAGGAGGAAACATGAAACGGATTTTCATCCTGGTCTTGGCCCTTGCCGTGGTATTCGGCATGTCTTTCAGCGCGCACGCCAAGAAACGCTACGTCTTCGGCGGTGGCCCCGCCGGTGGCACCTTCCAGACCGTTGCTAACGGCATTCAGGTCTTCCCCCCTGTCAAAAACAATCCCGACTTCTCCGTCAAGGCCCAGTCCTCCGGCGGTTCCGTTGAAAATCTTCGTACCACCAACTCCGGCAAAGTGGCTTTCTCCACTGTCTACGCCGGTGAAGTTTTCCTCGGCCGTAACGGCAAGATGAAGAACGACACCAACAAATACACCAACGTTCTCGTAGTCGGCTACCTCTACGGCGCACCTGCTCAGCTGGTCGTCCGTCAGGGCTCCGGCATCACATCCGCCAAGGATCTGGCCGGCAAGAAAGTCGGCGTTGGTAACGCCGGTTCCGGCGCATTCGCCAACTGCGAACGTTTCTTCACCCACCTGGGTATCTGGGACAAGATCGAACGTAACGCCATGGGTTACAACGACGCTGCCCAGGCTTTCGGTAACGAGCAGCTCGACGCTTTCTGGCTGCTGACCGCTTTCCCGTCCGGCGCCGTCATCATGGCCGCCCAGACCAACGACATCGCTCTTATCGACCTCGGTAAGGACGCTGCCGATACCGGCTACTTTGAAGCCTACCCCTACTTCGGCAAGCTGACCATTCCTGCAGGCACCTACCGTGGCGTCGACGTGGACACCCCGTCCTTCTTCGATTCCGCCCTGCTGGTGGCCAACGCCAAAGTCAATCCCAAGCACGTTTACGAACTCATGTCCGCAGTATGGTCCGACGAAGGCCTGGCCCACATGGTCCAGCAGAAGAAGACCTTCAAGGCCATGTCTGTTGCTGACGGTCTCAAGGGTGTGAACCCCAAGGCCACTCCGCTGCATCCCGGCGCCATCAAGTTCTGGAAGGATAAGGGCGTTCTCAAGTAGGGCGAACTTTCCATACAGCAAAACAAATCGGGCGGACCGTCTGGTCCGCCCGTTTATACCGGTCCGGTGGATTCTGGAATTTGCTTGACCGGTCAGTCAAATGTGCATCCCAGACTCGCTTCGCGTGAGAGGTTGTCCTGTTTCAGATTCGGGTCACCTACCGGCGGCGGTGCCGGTCACAGCGAAGGGGCGGTTTTTTAGCACTGCCTGATCAAGGGCAGACATGAGTTCGCAATGTACGACAAATTAAACAGATTTGAGCAATTTCTCTTCGATTTTCTGTCGGTGGGCATGGTCCTGTTTTATTCCTGGTCCGCCATTTTCGAACCGGCAGCTACTCAGTATCACCGTGGTATATACGTCATCATCACGTATATCCTGGTCTTCCTGATCTACAAGGCAAAAGAGCGTTCCATGAACGCCCTTGATCCCCTCTTTCTTTTTATCATGCTCATCCCTGCTGCGGTCATCATCAGCAGCGTGGAGAGCGTGCAGGCGATGGTCCCCTCGCTTGCAGAGCCCATCCAGATCGCCTGCGGCGGCTGGTTCGCCAAGATTCTCTATTTCTTCCGTCTGGGCGAGGGCGTGTATGAACTGACTCCCGACATGACCAACCTGACCTTCCCGGCATATGACGCCGCAACGGTCAAGAACATGGCCGAGAATTGGGTCGTGGGTTGGTTCGTGTTGAGAATCTCCCCCCTGTCTCTCTACATTCTGGCTGCGATGACCGCTGCCGGATGCTGCGCTCAGTACTTCATGCGTAATTGGGCAGGTCGTATCTACGATATGATCTTCATGGTCTACTCCCTCGTCACCGTGGGATACTGGATCAGCAACTTCGAGGCCATCAACTACCGTACCGGTATCGAGACCGAGCTGGACAAATGGATGGCCATGGCCGGTGTGCTTATCGGTATCGAGCTGGCCCGACGCGTTGTCGGTAACGTCTTCGTCATCATCGGCTGCGGCATGCTCCTCTTTGGTCTGCATGGCGAGCACATGCCGGAGCTCGTGGCCCACGCAGGCGCCAGCTTCCCTGATCTGTGTACGTCCATCTTCTATCGTTCTGACGGCGTGTTCGGCATCATGGCAAACGTCCTCGCCACCTACATCATCCTGTTCGTGCTCTTTGGCGCGTTTCTGGAACGGTGCGGTGCGCAGAAGTTCTTCATTGACTTCCCGCTGGCAGCAGTGGGGCACAAGGTCGGTGGCCCTGCCAAGGTGTCGGTCATCGCGTCCGGTCTGTTCGGATCCATCTCCGGTTCCGCCATCGCCAATACGGTGTCTACCGGCGCCTTCACCATTCCCATGATGAAGAAAGCGGGCTTCAAGCCCCACGTGGCTGGCGGCATCGAGCCCGCTGCATCCATCGGCGGCATGTTCATGCCTCCGATCATGGGCGCGGGTGGCTTCATCATGGCTGAGATGACCGGTCTGCCGTATTCCCACATCATGCTCGTGGCCATTTTTCCGGCCCTCATGTACTTCTTCTCCGTCTTCGTCATGGTTCATTACGAAGCCAAGAAGAACAACGTCGTGGGTGAGCGATACAAGTATTCAGCCAAGGAAATCTTCCGCAAGGAGTGGCTCTACACGCTGCCCCTCGTCGGTATCACCATCTTCATGCTGGCCGGTTACTCCCCGGGTTATTCCGCCATCGTGGGGCTGGCCATCTGCATCGGCCTCTCCTTCAAGGATGAGGGCAACTACATTGATCCGACCCTGCTCTGCGTCATGACCTTCATGGTGCTCTGTCCCTGGATCATCAAGGTCATCGGGCTCGTGGGAGGCAAGGAAGCTGTCGATGCGGTCAAGCCGTTCATGTCCGGACGCATTCTGCTGCTCTACGGTCTCATCGCCGCCGCAGCCCTGTTCGCTTACCGTCGTCAGACAGTGACGGGCATGAAGTCCGAGCTCGGTCAGTTCGTTCAGGCCGCTCGTGAGGGCACCATCAACTCCCTCAAGATCGGCGCCACCGTGGGTGTCATCGGTATCATTATCGGTGTTTTGACCTACTCCGGTCTGGTCCTGACCTTTGCCGACATCGTCATCGAGCTGGCTGGCGGTTCCCTCGTGGCCACCATCCTGCTCATCGCGTTGGCATCGCTGGTGCTCGGCATGGGCGTACCGGTCACCGCCGCTTACCTTATCACCGCGGTTGTGGCCGTTCCGGCTCTGACCCACTTGGGTGTAAACGAGGTCGCCGCGCACATGATCGTCTACTGGCTGTCGCAGGATTCCAACATCACGCCGCCGGTCTGCATCGCCGCCTTCGCAGGGGCGACCATTGCCAAGGCAAACATGTGGAAGACCGCGTTCACGTCGTTCAAGTTCGCCAAGTTCCTGTATCTTGCGCCGTTCATGTTCGCGTACATCCCGGCCTTCTCGCTGGATGCGGCCCCCATGCAGATCGCCATGTGGTTCGGTATCATTGTCGTCTGCGTCTACTCCTACTCCTGGTTCCTCAGCGGGATATGGATTTCGCCTATCAGGAAGATGTTTGGTAGTGCCATGGCGTAGAGTATTAACAATAAGAATAGATAAGCCCCCGGATGCTGATGCTTCCGGGGGCTTTTTTTTGAGATGCAGGAGAGGATGCCGCTGCGCGGCGATTGTTAGGTGACTTGATTCGCCCCGTCCTGGGGCTCACCCCGCCGGAGGCGAAATCACCAGACAATATGGAGGCCGAAGGCCGACCTCATATCCCTCTTCCCCAACACTGCAAGGCCGTTATAAACCCGTCTCGTCTCGTTGCCATAAGGGGCCTGCTATGCAATTATTGGAATGCTGAAACGTGCCGAACTTGAATTGAATCTGATTGAGGAGTGAAGGATGCGAGTCATGCGATTCATCATGGCGTGCCTGACTGTACTTGTGCTGCTGCTCTCCCTTGGTTGTTCTTCGGAACCCGAACAGGCTCCCCCGAGCGTGGAGCAGGCGGAACAGAAAAGGGTGCTTGCCTTTGGTGGCGGCCCCACTGGTGGCACCTTCAACTTCTTCGCCAATAAAATGGCGAGTATCATCTCTAAACAATACGAATGGCTGGATGTTTCACCCAGAGGTTCGGGCGGATCGGCAGAGAATCTGCGTACCCTGAACAAAAACGGGCTGGATCTGGCCATCGTCTATTCCGGCGATGCGTATCTCGGACGTAATGGCAAGCTGCCGGGCGATAAGGCCCGGTATGAAGACGTGCGCGCATTGTCGTTCCTGTACGGCGCCCCTGCGCAACTGGTCGTTCGCAAGGATTCTGATATCCAGTCCCCCATGGATCTGGTCGATCGGGTGGTTGCCGTGGGTAATCCCGGCTCGGGCGCGGCTCTGTCTGCGGAGCGTTTCTTCCGTCATATCGGCATGTGGGACAAGATCAAGACACGCAATCTCGGTTACTCACGCGCTGCTTCCGAGCTTGTCAGCCGAAAGATCGACGCCTTCTGGGTGCTGGTAGGATACCCGAACTCTTCGATTATCGAGGCGGCGTCGCACCTCCCCATCAGATTGATCGGACTGCATCAGGTATCCCTGAAGACGGGCTTCTATGACGTCTACCCGTTCTACTCCATGGTAGAGATTCCGGCCAATACATATGATGGCCAGGAAAGGAAGGTAATGACTTTCCAGGATTCGAGCCTGTGGTGTGCCAGCGTAAAGATGCCTGAAGAGGTGGTGTATGATTGCTTGCGGGCGATCTACTCCGAGCACGGACTCGAGGATATGGTCATGGCCCACAAGGCGGCCAAGGGCATGTCCAAGGCCAGCGGGATTCTGGGGGTCTCCATCCCGCTGCATCCGGGCGCACTGCGCTTCTGGCAGGGGCAGGGACTGGATATCCCCGCCCATCTCATGCCTTGATTCGTTCCATTCATCATTGACGCGACTGCCATCCAGCTGGATGCCAGTCGCGTTCGTTATTCTTGCTCAAGAATCTCTGCTGATCTGCGCAGTCGAGGACGAATTCAACCTGGTCGCCCGGGGTTTAAGAGGACTGTTTCCTTGGAATCTCTCGCTGTGGCCAACATTCTTGCGATATTTTTATTCACAAGGGTATTCGCACAAGTCTATGCCAACCTGTTGATTTGATTGACCGCTCGGTCAATGTGCGTTGAATGCAGAGTTGAAAGGGTCGGAAAGCGTTGGGCTTAAAGGGAAAATGTGCTTGACGGAAAGTGAAAATCATCAGTACCAAAAGGTTCCGACTATCGCGGTCCATATACGAACAGATATTTTTAAGGGAGGCCTGATCATGGCGCTGTTCACAAAAGAAGAAGCACTGAAGTACCACGCTGACAAGCGTAAGGGTAAGCTGGAAGTCATTTCCATCAAGCCCTGTGACAACCAGAAACACCTGTCCATGGCATACAGCCCGGGCGTTGCCGAAGCTTGCCGCGAGATCCACGCGGACACGGAAAAGGTGTACGAGTACACCAACAAGGGTAACCTCGTTGCCGTTGTTTCCAACGGTACCGCCGTCCTCGGTCTGGGTAATATCGGCCCCGAAGCCGGTAAGCCGGTCATGGAAGGCAAGGGCGTGCTTTTCAAAATTTTCTCCGACATTGATGTGTACGATATCAACATCGACGCCAAGACCCCGGACGAGGTCGTGAGCTTCTGCAAGATGCTCGGCCCCACCTTCGGCGGCATCAATTTGGAAGATATCAAGGCTCCCGAGTGCTTCGAAATCGAACGTCGCCTCAAAAAGGAAATGGACATTCCGGTCTTCCACGACGATCAGCACGGCACCGCCATTATTTCCGCTGCTGGCATCATCAATGCCCTCGAAATCTCCGGCAAGAAGATTGAGGACATCAAGATCGTTGTCTCCGGCGCTGGCGCTGCTGCCATTGCTTGCTCCGATCTGTACGTAGGGATGGGTGTCAAGAAAGAGAACATCTTCATGTTCGACTCTCGTGGCCTCATTCACGCCGGTCGCGACAATCTGAACGAGTTCAAGCAGCATTACGCACAGGACAAGGACTACGGCTCTCTCGCTGACGTCATGGTCGGCGCCGACATGTTCCTCGGCCTGTCCGTCAAGGACGCCATCAATCAGGACATGGTCAAGACCATGGCTGAAAACGCCATCATCTTTGCCTGCGCCAACCCCGATCCGGAAATCCCTTACCCGGACGTCAAGGAAGTTCGCCCCGATATCCTCATGGGTACCGGTCGTTCCGACTTCCCCAACCAGGTGAACAACGTTCTCGGCTTCCCCTTCATCTTCCGTGGCGCGCTCGACTGCCGCGCTTCTTCCATCAATGAAGAGATGAAGCTCGCCTGCGCTCAGGCTCTGGCCGATCTGGCCAAGGAACCGGTCCCGCAGGACATCTGCGACGCCTACGGTGTGGACAAGCTGGAATACGGCATTGACTACATCATTCCCAAGCCGCTCGATCCGCGCGTGTTGACCTGGCTGGCTCCCGCCGTTGCCAAGGCCGCCATGGATACCGGCGTTGCCAAGATCCAGCTCGATCTCGACGAGTACCGCAAAGAACTCGAAGCCCGTATGGTCGCCTCCAAGGCCCGCACCAAGAGTGTGGTCGATTCCTTCGGTTTCGATTTCTAAGTCTGGGTTAGACGACATTCAAAGAGCCCCGTTCCTTTGGAGCGGGGCTCTTTTTTTGAAAGGCAGGAGAGGATGCCGCTGCGCGGCGATTGTCGGGTGACTTCGCCTCCGGCGGCCAAAGGGCTATACCCTTTGGAAACCCACCCTGCGCCTTTGGCGCAAATATATTTCGCGCCGAAGGCGCACATGGGATTCTTAAGGCCCTCGGCCTTAAGCCCGCCGGGAGGCGAAATCACCCGACAAATGGAGGCCGCAGGCCGACCTTCCATTTTTCTCCCCCCCAACGCCAACGTTGCGTCACAATCAATACTCTTCTATGGTCCCCCCATGAAACAGCTCATCGTAACCATGGCCGTGGCACTCCTTCTGTTGCTGCCCGGCTGTAAAAAGAACCCCAGAGCCATCATCGACCTGCCCACCGGGCCGGAGTATGTTGGCGAATATCTTCAGACTTCCGACGTGCTTCGCATTGGACACGCCTTGGACACCATCCCCACACGCGCCACGGTCCAGTGGGAGAACATGGATACCGGCTACCAGTATTCCATGATGATTTTTTCCTCGGATTCCGCAATGGGAACCACCACCCGCCAATTCTCCGTGCTGTCCATCAATAGCGAGCGGGACGGCGAAGTGCTCAATCTTATCGGTACGTCAACCAAGAAAAATATTTGGAATATCGTGGCCGAATCTTCTGCCTCTCCTGTTGGCAAGGCCGCCCGCATGCAGCTTGAGGCGACCCCGGTGCCACATGCCTCCCTGTCTTCGGGCAAGGATTTCCATGGTTTCATGGTGGAAGAGTTGGAGTAAGCGTGGACAATGAGCTGAAGGAACGCATTCAGGCGCTGGCCGAGGCCCAAGGGATGGACTCCACTGAGCTGGAGCAGCTGTTCAATGCCGGAGGGCTTCCTGATGAGCTGATGGAAGCCATGACTTTGGTGCTGGGAAGCATCGGGGATTTTGGGAAAGAACAGGGCCCTGAATAGAAATTTCGCGAGAGAAAAAGAAAGGCCGCCTCAGTTGAGGCGGCCTTTCTGCGTTTTGTGAGTGTGGAAATTACTTGGCGACGCCGAGCAATCCGTTGATGGCAGCCATGACGGATTGTTCCTTGATGGCGGTGCGGTCTCCGGTGAAGTTGTAGAGCTTGGCGCGGGTGCCACCGGGCCAGGCCCAGGCCATCCAGACGGTGCCCACGGGTTTTTCCGGAGTGCCGCCGCCGGGACCTGCGATGCCGGAGATGGCCACCGAGATATCAGCGCCGATGGTCTTGAGGACGTTTTCGGCCATGGCGAGGACCACTGGTTCGGAGACGGCGCCGTGCTGCTCGAGGATGTCCTCAGACACGCCGAGGAGTTTGGATTTAACATCGTTGGAATAGGCCACGACAGATCCGGCGAACCATTCGGAGCTCCCGGCTACATCGGTAAGCGTGCTGCCGAGAAGGCCGCCGGTGCAGGATTCAGCGGTGGCAAGAAAGTTGTTGTGTACGCGCAGGTTTTCACCCAGTTCGGATATGGCGCGGGAAATGAGATACGTGTCCATGTTTGTTCCTCCGAGGCCTCTAGTACAAAATAGATTGCACAGTTGCAATGTGGCAGGGGGGAGAGGTACAATATAACCATGACAGTAACGCCTTCGGAATTATTTCAACTGGCATTGAAGAGGCATCAGGAACCATGGAACTGGACCCTGCACTTCATCGGCGTGGTAGGCTTTGCCATCACCCTGTTCGCGCACAGCTACCTGATGTTTGCGGCAAGTCTCATCATCTTTGGCGCGGGCTTTTTTGACCTGAAGATGCCGAAGCCCGTGAAGAACAGCTGGTTCGCGCTGGTTGCCGGAGCGGTGGAGTGGGAGAAGGATTGGCTGTCTACGCCGTGGAATTGGTACAAGATTTGGCGGTTCGGTTTTGTCATGACCGTGCTTGCTATCACTATCTGGGCATTGGTTACACGAGATGGAGCGGTACTCTGTGCGATAGTTGGGTTTGCGTATCTTATCAAAATCATGAGAGAAAACATTGATGCTGGTATAGAGCCCTAAAAGGGATGGACAAGACGGGATTTAGTGGTTATGGTAACTATTATCACTTAGGAAAAATCTCGGAGGAAATCCTATGACTGATGTTTCTAACTGCAAGCAGTGGCGCAACGAAGTGAATTGGGACATGATTCACGAGGATGCCATTACCCTGTACTTGGAGTGGGGCAACAACAACTACCGTCACGCAACACGGTCCCCTGTGACCAAGTCTGGCGAGTACTCCATATATTTCGCCATTGACACATGGGAAGAGCCTAAGATGGTCCTGATGCGCATGGACAACTTCGGTTCTCAGATTCTCTGCTCCACCAAGCTGCCCGATCATCTACGTGAGGGCCTGTTGGCTGAGTACAAGGACATCAAGGGTATTTTGGAACTCACTCCGCCCATCAAGAAGTGGGCTCAGGAGTTGATGGACGCTTAGGTAACTTGTTGAGTTGTGATTGAAAATGTGGGCCGCCCTTTTGGGGCGGCCTTTTTTTTATGAGAAATGCAGAAATGCAGGAGGGGAGGCGGCTTATCAGCCGCGATTGATTGAAGGATGTGCGCTTTTCAAGCGCGGGAGCCGTCGCTTTCGCTCCTCCATGCCCTCCCGGCGGGGTTCTTTCTTGGCTGAGCCGCCCCAAGAAAGAACCAAAGAAACTCGGCTTTGTGTGCTCGGCCGCCTCGTGCTCACTTGCTGAGAATCTGATCCAAATAGAATGCCTTGAGGCTTGCTACGCGACTATAGTCGCTGCCGGTGGACGTGCTGTATCTGCGGCATTCGATTTGGTCAGTTTCTATGCTTCGTGTTCAAGGGCTGGTGCAGGTCTTTGTTTGGTAGAGTTGAGATCGGGCTGGCACGTAGAGACTTCCTGTTCATCAACCCGCGATAAAAGCCGAACGGCGACTCTGAAAAGAACAAGCGAAGCGCAAGTTCGTTCAGAGTCGCCGTTCGGCTTTTATCGCCAATGGGATTCCAAAGGCCCTCGGCCTTTGGGCTCCGCTGGCAAGCGTCCCCGAAGGGCCGCCGGAGGCGAAGTCTTCTGACATTCGCCGCGTAGCGGCATCCTTATCTGTGTTTAATCTTCCTCAATAGCCACGCCGTCGCAGACGAAGGAGATGCCTTGTGTGGAGGCGGTGCCGATCATGACGGCCTGAATGATGGGGACGGATACCTGGGTGCCGCCTTCCCACTTGAGGGTGAAGTTCGCGCCGGAGCCGCCGGAGGTGTCGCGTTCGGGGATGAATACTTCGTGGGTGGCGAGAGGCGGAATGACCACCGGCTCGTTGAAGAAGTTCTTCATCAGCTTGCCGTCATCGTTGTAGTAGCGGACGTAGTTGACGGTGATGGTGTTCTTGGCGTCCACATTGCGGATGGAGAGGAGCGCGGAGAGATTGTAGGGCCGGTTCTTGGGACCTTGGTAGACGTGGGAATAAACGGGGACGTATACCTTCTGGCCGCTGGAAACATGCAGCTTGCGTCCGGCCATGGCAGGCAGGGTGAAGATGGCGATGGCCAGTACGGCAAGAACAAGGCTGGTGATTCGTATGCGCATGGAGTTCTCCTTGGATTACTTTTCTCAGTGATATATGCCCGGTCAGTCTGTGAATGGCAAGATGAATGCACATCCATCAGGCGGCGAAGGCCTTGGCGATGAGCACGGCGCCGAGCAGGGTGATGAGGGCGAGCACGATACGGCGGAACGCTTCCTCGGGCAGCAGACGGCGCATCTTGCCGCCCAGCCAGATGCCTGCGGCCACCGGGAGAACGCCCACGGCAGAGACGAGCATGACTTCGGTGTTGAGCATACCCAGCTTGCCCAGCCCGAACAGCATGATGATGCTGGCGATGGTGAACGAGGTGTTGATGGCCTGTACCAATTCGTCTTTGGTGATATCGAGGGCCATGAGATAGGGCAGCACCGGCATGATCTGTGAGCCGGTGAGGCCATTGACAAACCCTGTGGTGATACCAACTATGCAGGCACTGTTTCGTGTGTGGTCGAGATGGAATCGACCTCCCCAAAGTCCGTACAGGCCATAGAGCACCATGGAGATGCCCAGCACGGCCCGGGGCAGGGTTGTGTCGCCGCCACCGAGGATGAACAGACCGAGGATCAGGCCGGGGATGGCCGCTGCATACATCAGCCAGAATTGCCTGAAGATGCGCAGGAAACCGCCCGCGTCGATCATGACCAGCGCATTGGACAACAGCGACGGGATGATCACCAGCGGAATGGCGAGGCGGATGTCCGCATAGGTCGCCATGATGCCCAGACAGGTGGTGGCAAAGCCGAGGCCTGCCGTGCCCTTGAGAAAAGCGGCAAAGAGAAAGGTGAGCATGACTGTGGCGATGATGAGCGGTTCCATGCATGTTTCCTAGCTTGTAAGCAATACTGTGGCAACCGGGTTATCCCTTTTCACTTGGTCCAGACTGAGGTAAAGCAGAGTTCCGATTACCAACAGATAGATTTCGGAGAGAGAATATGAATATACCCAATGGATTTCGCTTCGCCGCCACCCAGGCTGCCTTCAAGTATGAGGGCAAGCTGGATCTCGGCGCCATCGTCAGTGACAACCCGGCCGTGGCCGCAGGTGTGTTTACCACCAATAAATTCAAGGCCGCTCCTGTCCTGCAGTGTCAGGAAATGCTGGCCGACGGCCGCAAGATGTCCGGCTTTCTGGTCAACTCCGGTCAGGCCAACGCCTGCACTGGTGACGAGGGCCGTGCCAATTGCCGCGAGACCCTGAATCTGGCTGCCAAGGCGCTGGGCGTTCCTGCCGATGAATTGCTGCCCGCTTCCACCGGCGTCATCGGCGCTCAGTTGAAGATGGACAAGTGGGAGGCTGCCATGCCTTCGCTGGCCGAGTCTCTCGGCAATGTTGATCCGGTGGAGACCGCCAAGGCGATCATGACCACTGACACCGTCCACAAGATGGCTGCCGCCGAGTTCGCCCTCAAGGGTGGCACGGTCCGTCTGCTCGGCATGTGCAAGGGCGCGGGCATGATCTCGCCCAACATGGCGACCATGCTGTCTTTCATCTGCTGTGACGCTGATATTTCCACCGAGGCATGGCAGACCATGCTGTCTGATTGCGTCAATCTCTCCATCAATCGCGTCACTGTCGATGGCGATACGTCAACCAATGACTGTGTCATGGCGTTGGCCAATGGAGCGGGTGGCGTCGCCATTGAGACCGAGGAAGACTACATCCTGCTGCGCAAGCACCTGCTGAGCGTGCTGGAAGAGCTGGCCTACAAGATCGTCATGGACGCCGAAGGCGGCACCAAGGTGGCCTTCATTCAGGTGTCCGGCGCCAAGACCGACGCCGACGCCGAGCTGGTGGCCCGTGCCGTGGGCAACTCCCCGCTGGTCAAGACCGCGCTGTTCGGCTCCGACCCCAACTGGGGCCGTATCATCTGTGCCGCTGGTTACTCCGGTGCGGATTTCAATCCCGAGGAGTTGGTCCTCAAGATCGGCGGCATTCTGGTCTTCCGCAACGGCACTCCCGAGCCGGGTGACATGGACGACCTGCTCAACCCGATCATGCAGAAACGCGACATCGTCATCCATCTTGATGTCGGTGAAGGCCCGGGCAGCTCCATGCTGCTGGCCAGCGACCTGACCAAGGAGTATGTGAGCATTAATGCGGACTACCGGAGCTAGCGCCGCAGCCTGTCTGCTGGCTTTGGCTGCGGTCCTGCTGATGGCCTGTGGGTACCTCATCGGGTACTGGCAGGTCTTTGGCGAAGGGGTGTTTGCCTCGGTGACGATGGAGCGGTTGCTTTCGCTTCCCGTGAAGGTGATTGCCGGCTTCAGCATGATCGCCGCAGCGTTTGTGTTCATTGCCGGGCGTCTGAAAGGATATGCCTGCGGCCGGAAGCTCAATGTGCTCGCTCTGGTGCTGTTTGCACTGGGGCTGCTCGCCGCCATGTATGTGGCGACGTACGATCGGTTCTCGTTGATGGATCTTTATCCGTTTGCCGGGGTGCTCGTTGTTTCGCTCCTGTTGTTCCGGTTCGAAAGCCGGAGCGTGGCCGCCCTGTCCGTAGGAATTATCCTGTTCGGGTTTTATGTGATCGGCGCCAAGGAGCTTGGCGAACGGGATGCCGAGCGCATGCAGAATGAACGAAGTGAACTTGTCACGCGTATTGTGACATAAACATATCTGGAGGCTCCATGCCCATACTCAGACTCGAAACCTGGGCCGGTATCAGCAAGGAAGTGAAGCGCGATTTCGTGGAAACCATGACCCGCGAGACCGTGCGTATTCTGGATTGCCCGCCCGAGGCCGTGACCGTGATTATCGACGAAGTGCCCAAGGAGAACTGGGGCGCGGCAGGCGAGCTCTGCACTGAGCGGTTCCCGGATAAATAAACAACGACATTGATATGGCGTTATCTGCAGGTCGTTTGGCACGAACTGCGGGTGTGCCATTATGGAACTTTTTATACTGTTGTGGCGTGGTAATTCCTTGCTGCAACCCGTAGCCACGATTCGGCTGCCGGAGGCTTTGATTCATGGGTAATATGAAAGGTCGGGACAAGACGACCCGGATAGTTGATTTCCTCAACGAATGTGGAATGTTGCGTAAAACGCCAAGAACGGGTTATCAGTTCCTCGGCTCAGGCTGTGAGAACGTTGCCGAGCATTCGTTTCGTACAGCAGTCATTGGTCACGTACTGGCCCTGATGGCCGGGGCGGATGTGGCTCGCACCACATACATGTGCCTGTTTCACGACCTGCACGAGTCGCGTACCGGCGACTTCAACTACGTGAATCGCATCTACAACAACTCGGACCGAGTTCTGGCTCTGAAGCACGCCACTGGCGGCACCGGGCTGGAAGAAGAAATCATGGGGTACTGGGACGAGTTGGAAGAGACCGCCACCCTCGAGGCCAAACTGGCTCAGGATGCGGATCAGCTGGACTTCATCCTGATTCTCAAGGAAGAGTTCGACATGGGGAATAAGTACGCTGGACAGTGGCTGGAAATGGCTGTGCAGCGCGTTCGAACCGAATGGGGGCAGGAGCTGGCGGAGACCATCGCAAAGACGGACCACAAGGACTGGTGGTTCCTCGGTCCTGACCCGTCCTGGTGGTCCCGGAAGAACGGCAAGGATAAGAAAAAGTAAAACCTTGTGAAAATATATCGGGAAAAAGTCCTGATTATGTTACGGAATCCCCTAACCAACTTGCTCAATCTTTACATTTTGGTTAGAGAGTAAAGATTAATATAGGCTAATTGTCTATGGCGGGAAAATGTTACGTTTTTTTGACCCTGTATGAAGACGGGGTGCGTAGCATGATTATACTATGAGTTTTAGACTATTCCGGGGTGGAATTTTCATGGCCGAAAAGGCGCAAGAAACAAACTCTCTTTTCCTTCCAAGCCGACTTGTCCAGAAGATAGTGGATGAGATGGGTGGGATGTTCCTGTTCCTTTTGGAATCCATCGCATTGATTTTTGCGGGGTGGGGACAGTTCGCCAAGATCATTCGTCAGATCTATTTTATCGGCGTGCAGTCCGTGTCGGTCATCGCGCTGATTGGCCTGTTTACCGGCATGGTCATGGGTATGCAGCTGTACTACGCTCTGTCCGCATTCGGTGCTGACGGCTTTCTTGGTACGGGCGTGGCGCTGTCCATGGTGCGCGAACTGGCTCCGGTCATGACTGCCATCATGCTCACCGGCCGGGCCGGATCGGCCATGACTGCCGAGATCGGTGTCATGCGTATCTCCGAGCAGATTGATGCCCTGACCATCATGGACATCAATCCCATGCGCTATCTGGTGGCTCCGAAGATGGCCGCTAGCCTGCTCAGCTTCCCGATCCTGACCGCGTTCTTCAACCTCATCGCCCTGTGGGGCGGCTGGTTGACCGGCGTCAAGCTGCTGGGAGCCAACGAGGGAGTGTATTGGGCCAGCGTAGAGTCTTCCCTGCAGTGGGATGACATCTCCGGCGGTTTTACCAAGGCCATCGTATTCGGTCTTCTGGTCTGTACCATCTGTTGTTTTGAGGGATACTGGACTCACCTTCGCTCCGGTCATGCCGGACCTGAGGGCGTGAGCCAGTCCACCACCAACGCGGTGGTCAAGTCGTGTGTCGTTATCCTGGCGTCTGACTATGTCCTGACGTCACTGCTCTGGTAGGTGAAGTGATGAAGACGACCAAAGCACCAAGCATACGACTGGAGAACCTGACCATCGGTTATGGCGGTAATCCCGTGGTCAAGGACCTCAATATTGAATTTCCGGGGGGCAAGCTCTCCATGATCGTGGGCGGCTCGGGTTCGGGCAAGTCCACGCTGCTGCGCCACATCCTGCAGCTGAATCCGCCCATCGCGGGCAGTATTCACATCGGCGGCAAGGATATGGGCGCCCTCACCAAGAAAGAGCGCCACTGCATGCGTCAGAGCACCGGGGTGCTGTTTCAGGACGGCGCCATGCTCGGTTCTCTCCGGGTGGTGGACAATGTGGCCCTGCCACTGCGTGAGCACACACGGCTCAAGGAAGACCAGATTTTGCGCATTGTGGAGGATCGATTGAACCTCGTGGGCCTCGGGCATGCGGGGAATCTCTTCCCCAATGAGTTGTCCGGCGGCATGCGTAAACGCGCTGGCTTGGCCCGTGCGCTGGTCATGGACCCGCAGGTGCTCTATTGCGACGAGCCTACTTCTGGTCTTGATCCGGTCATGTCCGCAGAGCTGGACCAGCTCTTGCTTGAGATGATGAGACACTTTGACATGACCATGATCGTGGTAACCCATGATCTGGCGAGCATGCGCGGTCTTGCCGACCATGTTGTTCTGCTGGGCGAAGGGCGTTGCCTGTATCAGGGCAGCGTGGAAGAGCTGGAAGCCACCGAGGACCCGTACCTGCGCCGGTTCCTGGACCGCGCCGCCGAAGAGCGCGACGCACCCAGGTTGACCTTGCCGCCGCTTGACCGGTCCATGATGAAATTGAATTGTGATACGTTGATGAGCGATAACGACACTGGCCGATAAGGATTGACCATGGCGAAATTTAAAAAGGAAACCGCAGTTGGCCTCTTTGTCCTCGTAGGACTTCTGGCCGTGGTGTACATGAGCGTCAAGCTCGGCAACGTGAACATCTTCACTGATAAGTATTATACGGTGAAGGCCAACTTCACGGATATCTCGGGCCTGAAGCAGCATGCCCCGGTCCAGATGTTTGGTGTCAAGATCGGCTACGTGGAGAACATCGCCCTTGACCAGGAACACAGCGTGGCCAGCGTGACCATGCTCATCGAAAAACAGGTCAAGCTGACGGACGACGCAATTGTTTCCGTAAAGACAAATGGTCTTATCGGCGACAAATACTTGAAGATTGCTCCCGGCGGGCTCGGTGACCCCATCAAAACGGGCGATACCCTGTTTGACACCAACCCCGCTATTGACCTAGAGGACTTGATCAGCAAGTTCGCTTTCGGCGATGTCACCAAATAAGAGTATTGTAGTATTCAAGGTAAATATATGTTGAAGAAAATCTGTCTGACATTTGTTTTTGTGTGTCTTTTCGCTACGTTGTCCATGGCTGGCATGCAGTCTCCCATGGATCGCGTCAAAGAGGGGGCCGACAAACTCATAAAAATCTTGTCCGATCCTGATATGCAGGACCCGGCCAAGCATGATGCAGCCATCCATCGTCTTCGCGTAACCGCAGAAGAATACATCGACTTTCGTCTGACCACCATGTACGCGGTGGGCAAGCAGTGGCTCAAGATGAGCCCTCAGATGCAGAACGACCTGACAGAGGCGTTCATTCAGCTTCTTGAGCGTACCTACCTGAAGCGTATTCCGGCCTACGGCGGACAACAGGTGGACTATAAGCAAGAGTTGGTTTCGGGGAAAAAAGCAAAAGTTTTCACCGAAATCATTGACAAGGATAAAAAAATTAGTGTTGAATTCCGACTGAGAAACACTGGTAAACAGTGGATGATCTACGATGTGGTGGCCGAAGGCGTCAGCCTGGTATCCAATTACCGCACCCAGTTCGCTCAGATTCTGGGAGACGGCACCCCCGAAGATCTGCTCAAGTTGATCCAGGAGCGCGTGGAAAAACTCGACAAGGGTGAAGACACAACCCCTGATGACAACATAAAGGGATAGTTGACGAAATGAACTTTCGGACATTGATGACCATCATGCTGACCGCGTTCCTCTTGCTGGGAGCGGGGTCTGCTTTCGCGTCTGGTGACACTGCCCAAGAAGGTGCCACGCAGGTAGCCCAGTTCTCTGACATGAAGGGAGCCGGAGCTGCTGGTGATGCCGAAGGTTCTGCTAGCGACGAAGCCCTGTTTGATGACGACGAATACGCTGACACCGATAAACTCGTGGCTGATCCGCTCTACGGATTCAACCTCGTCATGTTTTCTTTCAACGACGCCATGTACCACGGCGTGTTCAAACCGCTGGCAAAAGGCTGGGCCTGGACTGTTCCGGCCAAACCTCGTCAGTGGGTGCGCAACTTCTTCGTCAACCTGATGTACCCGGTTCGCTTCGTCAACGACCTCCTCCAGGGTAAGTTCGACGCAGCCTACATGGAGACTTCCAAATTTCTCGCCAATACCAGCTTCGGTCTGCTCGGTCTTGCTGACGTGACTGCAGACAGGAAGCGCAACTGGATGCCCGAGCGTCCCACGGCCGACGGTTTCGGCCAGACCCTCGGCAAGGCCGGTTTCGGTCACGGCATGTACATTGTCTGGCCGGTCATCGGTCCCAGCTCCATCCGCGAATCCGTTGGTTGGGTTGGTGACTACTTCCTCGATCCCCTGACTTACACCGACTTCACCTTCATCGAGTTCGCAGCCATCCGTTCCTTCAAGAACGTGAACGAGCTCTCTCTGCAGCTTAAGGCCAACGAGTACGAAGCCCTCACCGAAGGTGCTATCGACAAGTATGCTGCGGTTCGTGATGCGTACATCCGCTTCCGCGCCAAGAAGGTTCAGGAATAGTCTACGCCCGTCAGGGCCACCTGCATCATGAAGATCGCCGTCATCTCAGACACCCACATGGGAACGCCTCCCTCGTGGCTTGAGCACGTCTACAATAAGTGGCTCGGCCCTGCCGACTACCTCGTGCATTGTGGCGACATCACCACGCCTGACACTTGGTCCTATTTCATGCAGCACGACAACTTTTTGTGCGTGCGTGGCAATTGCGACTGGGACCCTCAGCTTGTGGACATGCTGGAGCCCATGCTCACCGCACAGGTCGGTCCCCTGACCCTTGGTGCAACGCACGGGTGGGGGCCCCGTTCGCAGGTGCCCGTCAAGGTGGCACAGGCCTTTGGCCCTGAATATGATCTGGTCTGCTACGGCCACACTCACGCCCGCGACTGGTCTGTCATCGAGGGTGTTCAGCTTATCAATCCCGGCTCTCTCGGAGAGTCCCGCTCCCTCGCCATCGTGACCGTTGAAGAAGACGGCTCCATGGCCTGCGAATTCATCGACGCCTAGTTCCCCGACGTAGTTTGAGACTCAGGAACGCTTGTTGCTGAGTACCCTGTGTCATGCCCGGGAAAGGGCGAAATCAGGGGTGGATTCGTCCACAAATTGCTCACGGTGCGCAATGGGTGCGCTTGGAGCCCGTCACACTCTCTCTGGTGGAGCCTTTCCCGGCGTGACAGGCGAACCTCATGAAGAAAGCAGGCACCCGGGAGGGGGGATACCTGCTTTATTCCACTATCCCGGGCCACTCCCGAGAAATTCATTTTTTGTTTATTTGCCCTTGGCCTCATCAATGAGAGCTTCTGTTGCCTCCATGGGCTGGGCGTGTCCTGCCATGACCTTGGCGGCCATGGCCCAGACTTCGAGCATCTCGTCTTTGGTCAGGTCGTAGCCTTTGGAAGTGATGTACGCCTCCATGGCTGCCTGATCCGTGATGCTCATGGCTTCAGCGATCATGGCCGGATTGGACATGACATCGCTCACGAGGCGCGAAAGTTCTTCTTTGCTCATCTTCTCTCCTGTCCGTCAGTTAGTGCCATTATTCAACCTTGACGACGGTGACGCTGTTTTTGGGGGAGCCTTCCACCACGCGGTCGCTGTAGACCATGTAAATGAGTACGTCGCGCTTCTTGTCATAGAAGCGGACCACCTGCATGGACTTGAACACGAGGGAGGTGCCTTTCTTGAAGACACGCTTGCCGTCGCGCTTGCCCTTGCGAATCTCATCCGGAACGCTGATGGGCCCGGTGCGGATACACTCGATGGAGGCGTCCGACGGGTCTTCGGCCACGCCGATCATGCCCTTGACGCCGCCTTTGCGTGCCCGGCTCAGATAGCAGGTCACGCCAGGAATGTCGGGATCGTCAAAGGCCTCAACCACAATGTCGTCGTCGCGCGAGAACATGTGGAACACGGTGTCGACAGTCCCTATGACTTCCGATGCTACAGGAGAAGGTACGATGGCGCAGAAGATGAACGCGAGAAAGAGAATGCGGGAAAATTGTCCAAGGGACGAACGCTGCTTTTTCGGGAAAAAGTCTAGAGAATTCATAATTACAGGTTTAGCAGGGGCTGACAGTTAATGCAAGGTTGTGCACAAATATCTATAAGTTGTCGTAAGGTGCCGAAAACATGTGCATCATTGTGCATTAACTGATTGGTTGATAACGAACATAGTGTGTTGTAGGTTTTGGCACCATGGCAATACAGACGGGGAATTTCAGTGATTTGGGGGTATCGTATGAGAGCGGTACCAATGCTGCGTTGCTCACGGCCATTGCCCGGAGCGCTGAATTGTTATCCGGCAAAGGGTGGCCCGATGGCGTGAACGACCTTTTGGAAGCGCTGGGGCGCGTGACCAATGTGAGCCGTGTGTGGATTTTTCAGACTGTCAGTCTGACTGACACCCATATCACCCAGAATTATACTTTTGAGTGGGCTGCGGCTCCCAAGTACAAGCAGATCGGCATGCCCATGTTCAGCATGTCCACCAACAAGATCGACCGACCCGAGTATCGGGCGCTTATCGATAGCCGCAAGCGTGGTGAGTGGCAGAAGACCATTGTTCACGAGCTCGAGTCGGGGTGGCTGCGCGATACGCTTGAGGTGCAGCGCATCAAGTCCATGTTGACTATTCCGGTCATGGTCGAAGGCGAGTGGTGGGGCACCCTCGGGTTCGACGATTGCGAGCGGGCGTATGACTGGTCGGATGTCGAGGTCGCCCTGCTCAAGACCGCAGGCTACCTTCTCTCCAATGCCGTCCTGCGCGATCGGTTGAATGCAAAGCGTAAGCAGTTCGACATCGTCAAGCAGATTACGGACAGCAGTCCATGGGCCTATGATTTCAGAACTGGACAGGTCTGGTGTGCGTCGGATCTGATCCATTCCGTTCCCATGCCCACCGATAATTTCCGTTTGTCATTGCGCAGTGCGCTGAAGTTGGTGCATCCCGAAGATCGCGCTCATCTGCTCGAGACTGTCCGCAGCTATCTGAGCCAGAAGCGAGATGTGTTTCGGTGCGACGTGCGTCTGTTCACCGACTGTGGTGATCTGCGATGGGTGGAGCTGATGGGCAACGTTCGCTGGAGTGAGGATGGTACGCCCAAACAGTTTGCTGGTATTGCTGTGGATATCCGTGCCCGCAAGCGAGAAGAAGAGCGGCTCAAGCAGGAGGCGACCACAGACCCGTTAACCGGGGTCATGAACCGCCGTATGTTCGAGCGGACGCTGCAACGACATATTGAACTGTCCGTTGACGAAGGCGTTCCCTTTGCCTTGTTGCTGCTGGATATTGATTGCTTCAAGGGGCTGAATGACAAATATGGCCACAGTCTCGGAGATCAGGTCCTGCGAAATTTCACATCCATATGTCGGCGAGTCTTGCGGGCCGACGACTGTCTGGCTCGCATGGGGGGGGACGAGTTCGCCGTGCTGTTGCCCGGGATGAGCTGGGATTCTGCCCGTGAAGTAGGAGAGCGGATTCGTCGTAATGTCCTGACTACCCCATATTACTTCGAGTCGACGCAGGTGCTTATGAGTACCAGTGTGGGTGTGACCGTACATGAAGGGGGCGTGACTTCCCCTACCCGCGTCTTGGATAACGCTGATATCGCTCTGTACGCCGCCAAAATGAATGGGCGCAATTGCCTCGTCACCACTGCTGATACGAATTGTCGGATGAAGGATGGTCGTGGTCCTGCAAGCTAGGGATTCGGGCGTTCTCTCTCAATGGTTTGCGGTTTTTTCGTCTCCCTAAATAACTCGACTTCCCACACCCCCCGTGCTACGGAATCCACAAAAAAAGAGGGGGGCTTTCCGGTTTCTTTCTTTTTTCCCGCCCGGCACCCTGACTATGTTGGTCAAGGCCATTTCCCACCGGGCGGTTTTTTCCGTTTATAAATGGGAGGTTATATGAGCGAGAAGTATCAGAAAGCGGCTCTTCAGGTCGCCAAGGAAGTGGTCATCAAATTTATTGAAGTCGGCCGCATTTCCCCCAGCAATTTCGGTCAGCATTTCGACGTCATCTACAAAGACGTTGTCCGCACCATCTCCGGCCAGACCATGGGCGACGGTTCCCGTGAGGAAGAGTTGGCTCAGCGAGAAGGCAAATAGGGCGGCGCCATGAGCAAACCCGAAATCAAGTCTGCCACCGGTGCCACGACTCATGATGAGCACGGCGAGCGCGTGGCCGCCATGTTCGGCCGTATCGCCAGTTGGTATGATTTCCTCAACCACGCCCTGAGCGCAGGACAGGATATCTACTGGCGCTATCGCCTTGCAAAGGCCGCTCGTCCCAAAGCGGGCGAAACCGTGCTGGATCTCGCCGCCGGAACCATGGACGTCTCCGTGGAGCTGCTGCGCCAGTATCCCGACTGCAAGGTTGCAGCCCTCGACTTCGCCCTTCCCATGCTGGAGAACGGCAAGGAGAAAAAGCTCAACCTCAGCCGCAGTAAAAAGATTTTCCCGGTGCAGGCCGATGGCCGAGCACTGCCTCTGCCCGATGAGAGCATGGGCGCCGCCACCATTGCCTTCGGCATCCGCAATATCCTGCCGCGCGAGGACGCCTACAAGGAGTTCTTCCGCGTACTCAAGCCGGGCGCACGCCTCTGCATTCTCGAGTTCGGCACCGGCTCCAAGCGGGTGTGGAAGGGATTCTACAATTTCTATCTCGACAAGCTGCTGCCGTTCATCGGTGATCGCATCTCCGGTGACCCGGGCGCGTACCGCTATCTTGCCGAGACCATCAAGACCTTCCCGGACGAAAAAGCACTGGCCACTGAGCTGTGGGATGCCGGTTTCGAGCGCATCTACCACGTCCCCATGATGTCCGGCATCGTCTATCTGCACGTGGCCGAGAAACCGCTGACGGCAGCCAAGCCTGCTGCACAGGTCAAGGAGGCAGCCCCGAAGAAGGCAGAAGCCGCCGAGACAGTTGCTGTCGAAAAGGTCGCTCAAGAAGAGCCCAAGGCAAAGAAGGCTGCATCCAAAAAGAAAGCTGCCCCTAAAAAGAAGGCCGCTGCCAAGAAAACGGTTGCTAAGAAAACCGTAGCCAAAAAGAAAGCCGCTCCGAAAAAGGCGGCTGCAAAGAAGAAGGCCGCTCCTAAAAAAGCGACCAAGGCGAAAGCCAAGAAGTAAAGAGCCGCCCATGCGGGCGGATGAAGAATAAACGAGCAGGGCTTCCCGCCCTGCACCCGGCCAAAGGCCGAGGGCCTTTGGAATCCCGTCTGCGCCTATCGGCGCAAAGGGTAATATAATTGAGAAGCACACCTTCTTGAGTTAGCTAAGCTTCGAGCGAAGCGAGCTACAAAAAGTTAAGGAGGGTGTCGAGCTTCAGCCGTTAGCGAGTCTGCGAGCTTTACGGATGTAGATAGCAGAGATAGACGCCTCCTCGACGAGGGGCCGCTGGCGGCAAAAACGCTACATGATCAATGATCGGCCCAGCGAGATGATCAACAGGCCGAGGATCATGGCGACGAGCCCGATGTAGCGCAGAAAGCGGGGCGGTTGTTCCGCGAGTTTGACAAGCACGAGCGGCATGCGCTCGGCAAAGAGAAAATAGGGTATTCCCTCGAAAACGAGAGCGAGTCCCACAGCACATATAAGAAGCGACCAATCTATGTTCATAGGGCTTTGATAGCCGGGATACAGGGTCGTGTCCACCCGATCGGGTGAATAGGAGTAGTGAATGAGCTTGGTTACGTTTGAGCAGTTGCAGAGCAAGGAAGACGCCGTTGCCGTTGTTGGCCTTGGTTATGTTGGCCTGCCGTTGGCAGTTGCCCTCGGCCGCCACTTCCGCGTGGTGGGCGTGGACGTCTCTCAGAAACGCGTTGATGAACTCAATGATCGGTTTGATCGCACCGGTGAAGTGGACTTCTCCACCGTTGGCGACGATGTTGATTTGACGTTCTCCGCGAATCTGGAAGACCTTGCCAAAACCCGTGTCATTCTGGTGGCCGTGCCCACCCCCATCGATGAATACCGTTCTCCTGACCTGCGTCCCGTAACCGGGGCCAGCGCCTCTGTTGGCGCGCATCTGCAGAAGGGCAGCGTGGTGGTCTACGAGTCCACCGTGTTCCCCGGCCTGACAGAAGATATTTGCGTACCCATCCTGGAAGAGAAATCCGGCCTGAAATGCGGTGAGGACTTCTGGGTGGGCTACTCGCCCGAGCGTATCAACCCGGGCGATACCGTTCACCGTCTGGAGACCATCGTGAAGGTAGTGGCCGGACAGGACGAGGCTTCCGGCGAACTGCTGCAGAAAGTCTACGGCTCTGTGGTCGAGGCTGGCATTCACGTGGCTGCGGATATCCGCACCGCCGAGGCCGCCAAGGTCATCGAAAACACGCAGCGCGACCTGAACATCGCCCTGATGAACGAGCTGGCCATGATCTTTGATCGTATGGGCATCGACACCCTCGATGTGCTGGAGGCGGCTGGCACCAAGTGGAACTTCCTGCCGTTCCGTCCGGGTCTGGTGGGTGGCCACTGCATCGGCGTGGACCCGTACTACCTGACCTTCAAGGCCGAGGCCGAGGGCTTTCATCCGCACGTCATTCTGGCTGGCCGCGAGATCAACGACGGCATGGGCAAGTTCATTGCCGAGTCCACGGTCAAGCGCATGATCCGTAACGATCGCAAGATCAAGGGCGCTCGTGTGGGCGTACTGGGCGTGACCTTCAAGGAAAACGTGCCCGACCTGCGCAATACCAAGGTGACCGACATCCTCGAAGAGCTGGAAGACTACGGGGTGGACACTCTGGTGCATGACGCCATGGCCGATCCCGAAGAAGCTCGCGAAGAACTGGGTGTGGAGCTGTGCTCCCTTGACGAGTTCAAGGAGCTGGACGCCCTGATCCTGGCTGTATCCCATGAGCAGTACCGTGAGCTTGGTCTGGCAGAGATCAAGTCCTGGTTCGCCAATCCGGATGCTACCCTGATCATCGACGTGAAGTGCTTCTTTGATCGCGCTCAACTCGAGGCTGAAAATATCGATTACTGGCGACTCTAGGTCGTCTTGACGAAAGGGAAGACATGTTCCTCATTACCACTGCCACGACCAAGGAAATGAAGGCCGCCTTCGGCCACGCCGGTGCTCCCGTAGTGGAGCAGCGCGAGGTCAAGGAATTCGAGCTGAATGGCCATCAACTGCTGCTGAGCGTCACAGGCGTGGGCCTGGTCAATACAGCTCTGGCCGCTGGCAAGCTGCTGGATACGCCGGGGCTCAAAGGCGTGCTCAATATGGGCATCGCTGGTGCCTATGACGTGGAAGAATTTCCGCTAGGAACGACCACCTATGCGTGGCAGGAGACGTGGCCTGAATACGGGCTGCTGGATGAGGAAGGACGCGTGGACCCCAAAGCCATCGGTTTTGCTCAGGGCAAGGTCAACGGTGAGATGGTCTGGAATCGCGTCAAACTCAACCCGACAAATGATGCTGAAACCATGGGATTGCCGCTGGGCGAGAAGTGGTGGCGGGCATCGAGTATTTCCGTGAGCGCCGTGACTGGCGACGCGCAGCGGGCCGGTTGGCTCAAGACCGCGTACAATGCGGATATCGAGAACATGGAAGGGTTCGCTATCGCCTTTGCAGCCATGCAGAAAGGGCTGCCGTTTTTGGAGGTGCGCACCGTGTCTAATTTGGTGGGCTCGCGCTACGAGGAGGACTGGGACCTCAAGGGTGCGCTGGCAGGCCTTGGCGAGGCTACGAAACAACTTTTCACCGACAGGTAGAAGCCTTTACTACCGCGCGGCAAACTGTAATAGTGATCGGATATGAACGAACTGCTTCGATACTTTCAGCGGGAACTTCCCGCCATCAATAATTTCCTCGACGCGGAAGCGGACCAGCTCAACGGGCTGGTGCGTGACGTCGCCAAGCACATCATCGGGTCCGGCGGAAAACGCATTCGCCCGATGCTGACCCTGCTCTTTGCTCGCGCCATGGGCTACAAGGAAGATGACTACCACGCCATCGCCTGTTCCCTGGAGCTGCTGCATTCGGCAACCCTGCTGCATGACGACTACCTGGACGACGCCGAGCTTCGTCGAGGCAAGGCCGCGTCTCATCTGGTGTTCGGCCGCACTGAGACCATCCTCGCTGGCGACGCGCTGCTGGCGCTGGCCAACGAGATGGGCGCCCGCTACGGCAATGCCCGCCTCTCCTGGCTGCTGGCCCGTGGCATCATGGAGACCGCTGTCGGTGAGATCGAAGAGATCGAATTTTCCAAGAATCCTTCCCTGGACCGCAAACGGTACATGGAGATCATCATCGGCAAGACCGCCAAGCTCATCGAGTGTGCCTGCCGCTGCGGCGCAGCCCTGGCCGGAGCCACTCCCGAGCAGGAGGACGCTGCCGGTGAATATGGCCTGAACCTCGGCATCGCCTTCCAGCTGGTGGACGATGCGCTGGATTACGCTTCCCCGACTTCCGAGACCGGTAAGCCCGAGGGCGGCGATCTCAAGGAGGGCAAGGTGACCCTGCCGTTGATCCTGCTCATGGAAGACGGCGACGAGGCCGGAGCCGAAGTGCTGCTGGAAGGTTTGAAGGACTGTTCGCTAACCGGCGACCAGTGCGAGGCCATTCTCAGCCAGGTCAAGGAAGGACGTTATTCCGAGAAGACCCGCGATGAAGCTGCGGCCTATGTTGAGAAGGCCAAGGCGTGTCTGGATGCCTTTACCCCCGGTGACGAGGTGACGGTACTCAAGCAGGCTGCGGACTTCGTACTGACCAGAACCAAGTAATTTCAGGCCGGTCCCTCGGGGACCGGCCTTCTGCTTTAGCAATATAAACATGCTGCCGGGAGTGAGAGCCGGGCAGTTGATGAGGAGAGAGAAATATGCTGTGCCGCGTGATCGTCGGATTGAAAGAAGGCGTTCGTGACGTACTGGGCGAAAGAGTCGCCCGTAAGATCAAGCATGAATTGGACATGGATGTGCGCGACGTGCGTATCGTCAATGTCTTCACCCTGGATGGTCTGGATCAGGAGCAGGTGGACCTCGCTCTTGAGCGTGCCGCCCTGCATGACCCGGTTCTGCACGATGTGGCGCTTCAGCCGCTGGCCCGTGACTTTGACTGGATTCTCGAAGTTGGTTTCCGCCCCGGCGTAACCGATAACGAAGGCCGTACCGCCAAGGAAACCCTCGGCGTGGTTCTCGGTCTGTCCAAGGCTGAGATGGAAAACGTCAAGGTCTACACCTCCAAGCAATACCTCATCAATGCCGATATGGACGAGGCTGGCATCCAGCACGTCGCCAAGGACCTGCTCGCCAACGAGCTGATCCAGCGTTACGAATACAAGTCCGCAGATGTCTGGGCGTCCGATCCCGGCTTCGAAGCCAAGGCTGCCCGTGTTACCGGTCAGGCTTCCGACGAAGTGGCCATCATCCCGCTGTCCACCATGTCCGACGAAGAGATGATGGACTTCTCCCGCGCCAACACCCTGGCCCTGTCTCTGAACGAGATGCACATCATCCGCGACTACTACGCTGACCCTGCAGTGTTGGCCGAGCGCAAGGAAATGGGCCTCACCGAGAATCCCACCGACGCGGAAATCGAAGTTCTGGCCCAGACCTGGTCCGAGCACTGCAAGCACAAGATTTTCTCTGCCAAGATCAAGTACAAGAACAAGGAAACCGGAAAGACCTCCGAGATTTCCAGCCTCTACAAGACCTTCATTCAGGGTTCCACCAAGCAGATTCGCGAGCGCAACGCTGCCAATCGCGAAGGCGGCGACTACTGCCTGTCCGTGTTCAAGGACAACGCCGGTGTCATCTCCTTCTCCGATACCATCAACGTCTGCGTGAAGATGGAGACACACAACTCTCCCTCTGCTCTGGACCCCTACGGCGGAGCACTGACCGGTATCGTCGGCGTTAACCGTGACCCCATGGGCACCGGTATCGGCGCGAACCTGCTCTGCAACACCGACGTGTTCTGCTTCGCCTCTCCGTTCCACGAGGGCGAACTGCCGCCTCGCTTGCTCCATCCCCGCCGCGTCTTCGAAGGCGTTCGTGAGGGCGTTGAGCACGGCGGCAACAAGTCCGGTATCCCCACCGTGAATGGCTCCATCGTTTTTGATGAGCGCTACCTCGGTAAGCCGCTGGTTTACTGCGGCACCATCGGCACCATGCCGGTGACTGTGGCAGGCAAGCCTTCTCAGGACAAATGCGCCATGCCCGGCGATGTCATCGTCATGTCCGGCGGCCGCATCGGCGCGGACGGAATCCACGGCGCAACCTTCTCTTCCGAAGAACTGCACGAAGGTTCCCCGGCCACCGCAGTCCAGATCGGTGACCCCATCACCCAGCGCAAGATGTACGACTTCCTGATGCGCGCCCGTAACATGGGCCTGTACAACGCCATCACTGATAACGGTGCAGGCGGCCTGTCCTCCTCCGTTGGTGAGATGGCCGAAGACTCCGGCGGTTTCGAGATGGATCTCGCCAAGGCGCCCCTCAAGTACGACGGCCTGCGTCCGTGGGAAATCCTCATCTCCGAAGCACAGGAGCGCATGACTTGCGCCGTGCCGCCCGAGAATCTCGAAAAATTCATGGCCCTGTCCGCGGAGATGGATGTGGAATCCACCGCCCTCGGCCACTACACTGACTCCGGCAAGTATCTGGTCAAGTACAACGACAAGATCGTCACCTGCCTCGACATGGAATTCCTGCACAACGGTGTGCCGCAGATGGAACTCGACGCCATCTGGGAACGCCCGGTCATCAAGGATGACGCCGTGCCGACTCCCGAGGATCAGGCCGGACTGCTCAAGTCCATGCTGGGTCGCCTCAATATTTGCTCCAAGGAATACGTGGTGCGTCAGTACGACCACGAGGTGCAGGGCCGCAGCGCGGTCAAACCCATGGTTGGCGTCAAGGCCGACGGTCCGTCCGATGCGGGCGTTGTCCGTCCCGAGCTCGGCACCGATCAGGGGCTGGTCATCTCCCACGGTATCTGCCCGCAGTATTCCGATCTGGACACCTACTGGATGATGGCCAACGCCATTGACGAAGGTATCCGTAACGCGGTGGCTGTCGGTGCCGACGTGAACTACATGGCTGGTTGCGACAACTTCTGCTGGTGCGATCCCGTCCAGTCCGAGTCCACCCCGGATGGTCACTACAAGCTGGCCCAGCTGGTTCGTGCCAATCAGGCGCTGGCTCACTACTGCCTCGGCTTCGGCGTTCCCTGCGTGTCCGGTAAGGACTCCATGAAGAACGACTACAAGGGCGGCGGTCAGAAGATCTCCATTCCGCCGACCGTGCTTTTTTCGGTCATCGGTGTGATCCCCGACGTCAACAAGTGCCTCACCTCTGACTTCAAGAAGGCTGGCGACAAGATCTACGTGCTCGGTCTGACCAAGCCGGAGTTTGGCGGCAGCGAAATCAGTCAGGAGCTCGGCTTCTCCAACTCCCGCGTGCCTCAGGTGGACCTGCTGTCTGCCAAGAAACGCTACGAGACCATGTTCGAGGCCACTCAGAACGGTCTGCCCAATGGGGCCCATGACTGCTCCGACGGCGGCTTCGCTGTTGCCGTGGCAGAAATGTGCCTTGGCGGTCGTCTTGGCGCGGACGTGGACCTGTCCAAACTCCCGGCCAATGGCGAGTTGAACGAGACCGGTCTGATGTACGCTGAATCCGCCAGTCGACTGGTGGTTTCCGTGCCTGCGGACAAGGCTGGGGCCTTTGAAGCCGCCTTTGCTGGCCAGGTTTGCGCTTGTGTCGGTGAAGTTACTGATTCCTCTAAACTTATTATCCGCATGGCCGATAAGACAGTGCTGGATGAGGGTGTGGAAGAGCTGGCAACGGCTTTCAAGTCCACACTGGATTGGTAGAGGGGAGGAAACACCCGTTTAAAAGCGACCAACCCCTTTACCTGTCTGTAAAAACCATTTATAGCTCATTACACGTCATAGGTAGAAAACTATGACAAAGGCATATGGTTTCATCGAATTACGGGGGTTGGTTCATGCTGTTTCAAACAAGTTGGTCAAAAGGCTGCCTGATGTTTTTCATGGTGGCCTTTTTTGTTGCCATCGGAATGACGTCCACGGGGCGGACGAATTCCGGGCAGTACGTAGGTTCCGAGGCGTGTGCTGATTGCCACGAATTGGAATACGAAAACTATAAGAAATTTTCCAAGAAAGCACATTCCGGTGACTCGGTGAAGATCATGGCCGGTGATCTTACCCGTCAGGAGCTGGAAGAGTGCTTCGAATGTCACATGACCGGTTTTGGCAAACCCGGCGGTTTCGTCAGTTTTGAGGAAACCCCGAACATGGCTGATGCTGGTTGTGAGACCTGCCATGGTCCTGGTTATGATCACATCGAAAACGATGGCGATACCGACCTGATCAAGGGCAAGCTGACTATTCAGGACTGTGAAGGGTGTCACAACCCCGAACGCGTGGACGCATTTGACTTCAAGCCGCTGCTCTTCGGCGGAGCCCACTAGGAGGTCCACGTGAATTTCATCAAACAATCGCTTGGCGTCAAAGTCATTCTCCTGTCCTCGCTGCTGACCATTATCGCGTTCACGGGACTCTTCGTTTACAATTCTTACTCCACCTATGAGCACACCTTGGCAGAAGTGGAACATGCCTCTGCCCGCGTTGCGGATATGCTCTACATGGCCATCGAGGACCCCATGGGTACCGGTGACAATGAGGGCACTGAACATAAGTTCCAGGAGATGGCAGAACGGTACAGCGATTCCATTGTGTATCTGACCGATTACAACGGAGAGATTACCTATTCCACCCAGGAAGAGACTGTGCGCAAGTCCATTTTCGACATCCGTACAGAAAATGGGCTGCCAGCCATGATCAAGAAAGGGCTGAAAGAAAAAATCGTTGAAGGCGAACTCATGGAAATCGACGGCAAGCTGCAGTTTGCCGAGGTGAAGACCATCCCCAACGAACCGTCCTGCTACCATTGTCATGGCCGGTCTCGTGAGATTCTGGGCGCCATGGTGCTGGCCGTTGACGTTAGCCCACAGTTCGCAGCTCTCAAGGAAAATCAGATCAAGTCCGCAGCCATCTCCGTCATTGGCGTGATGGCCCTGCTGACTGCGCTGATCATCTTCATGCGCCGTTCCGTCGTCAATCGAATCACCACCATCGCAGCCACCACCGAAGAAGTGAGCAAGGGTAACCTTGACGCCAAATTCTCGGTCAAAGGCTCTGATGAGCTTGGTTCCCTGTCTCGCTATCTCGGCGAGATGGTTGACCAGATCAAGGATCAGCTCCAATACAACAAGAGTGTGCTCGAAGGCATTTCCGTGCCCCTTTTCGTCACGGATGCCAGCGAACGCCTCAACTATGTGAACCCGCCGCTGCAGGCCATCCTCGGCTTTGACGAGGAAGAGGCCAAGGGCCAGACCGTGTCCTCCATTTTTGAATGTGATGAGGGCGACGATACCTGTGACGCAGCCCATGTTATCTCTGCTGGCGTAGCTATCTCCGGTAACTTCCACTACACCCGCAGTGACGGCGTAGTCATTCCACTGCACTTTGAGGCTTCTCCCTTGGAAGATGCCGAAGGCGACGTAGTGGGTGCCATCTGCGTGCTCATCGACCTCACCCGTGAGGAAGAGGACAAGCGCAACATCGAGGCCCAACGTCAGAACCTGCTGGTGGTTGCCAACGAAGTTACCGAAGTGGCCCAGAAGCTCAACGAGGCATCTGCCATTCTCTCCGATCAGATGAACAACCTGGCTCGCGGCGTGGACACCACTGCCGATCAGACCAGCCAGGTGGCCACTGCCATGGAAGAGATGAACGCCACCGTGCTTGAGGTTGCCAAGAACGCATCCGAAACTGCGGACGCATCCAACCGCTCCAACTCGGTAGCGGCAGAAGGCGGCGTGGTTGTTGGCAGAACGGTTGAAGAGATCAACTCCGTGGCCAAAACCACCGAGCATCTGGCAGAAGCTCTCGGCTCCCTGTCCAGCCGCGCTGAAAACATCGGAAAGGTCATGGCCGTGATTAACGACATCGCTGACCAGACCAACCTCCTCGCGCTCAACGCTGCCATTGAGGCCGCCCGCGCCGGTGAGGCAGGCCGTGGATTCGCGGTTGTTGCTGACGAAGTCCGCAAGCTGGCCGAGAAGACCATGGATGCCACCAAGGAAGTTGAAGGCGCCATCTCCCTGATCCAGCAATCCACCTCGGATGTTGTGAAGGAAATGGACCACGCCAAGGAGAGCGTGATCAACACCTCGGGCATGGCCCAGGAAGCGGGCAGCGTGCTCGATCAGATCGTGGATCACTCCAACTCTATCGCCGACATGGTGCGCGGCATCGCAACCGCTGCAGAGCAGCAGTCGGCCACCTCAGACGAGATCAACTCCTCTGTGACGCACATCAACGAGCTGTCTCAGGAAGTCCTCTCCGGCATCCGTGAGTCCAATCAGGGCATTCAGGAAGTGTCGGAAATGGCATCCCACCTCAGCGAACTGGTGGCCAAGTTCCGCAACTAATCTGCACTATAAGAAAACCAAAGGCGGCCTGACATTTGTCGGGCCGCCTTTTTTTTGCGTGATGATGTGGAGAAGGGGGGCTATTGGGATACTTCGCCTGCCAGCATGGCTGCTTCATTGAGTATGGTCCAATCCCTGGTATCAGGATTAATGACACCACATGAGACGAGTGCTTTTCGGATAAAGCCTTGGGCTTGAAGTTTTTGCAGTCCTGATTGTAATGCGTGGAAAACCTCTCTCCCGCGAGGATGGTTTTTGGAAACAAGGTAGTGTCTACTCTCCAGAAGCGACAGTTTGATTTGAGGTACTGGAACAAGAGTGACGCCATCGTAGGTGATGGCCTTGTCTTTTGTGTTGGGGATTTCGAGTGGCGCCCAGTCAGCCCTGCCCGCCCCAATCATTTTGATGATGGATTCGTATGTTGGTGTACGAATGATGTCTCTGACTCCCATGTCCTGCAGCACCTTGGCATCATTATTCCAATGCAAGCCAATGATTGCGGTGCCAGCGTCAGCCAGTTCTTTGGACGAGGTGACAGCCAGAACATTCAGGTTGTGAGGGAGGCAGTATATGCCTTTCTGAAATTCGCCAAATCGAGTGATCGCGTCTCTGACATAAAGCTTCTTATCGTAGCCTTGAACAATCAAAGTGTCCTTGTTCAACTGTTGAGCGAGGCCGATGACATGGCCTTCGGCCATGAGTTCGGTTCCGCGTCTGGCATTGGGGACAGGTTCGAACTCGATGGGGGCAGTGATGCCTCCCAGACGCATTGCTTTTATCTGAATAACGAGGTCCATGGCGCATCGGTTCAATGCCCCATTCGGGATCGCCTCTACCAGCGTCACGTCGCCATCATACGGTTTGAGAAACTTTCTGTATTCATAGATTGTATGTTGTCCTGCCGCAAAGGTTAGCGCGGACTCTGCTCGCACATTATTGGGCAGTATAAATCCGGACACCCCACATATAGTTGCGATCATTACAACGATCTGGCACAAGGATATGTTACATATATGCATGGTGGCTGCTTACATGTTTGTATGTAATGTGTCTACGCGAGACATTCTCATGTCATGAGCAGAATTCGGGATAAAGCGCCTAACAAGGGGATTTGCAGCAAATTGATTTCTGCGCTAGGAAGATTTTTGCGTTACATATTCGTTAATGCGAAGTCTTGACTTTAGGTCTGTTTTAAAATAGTAATTATTGTCATAAAGACATTTGGAGGTGGCCAATGGCTTCCGATATGGGATTCAGGCTTTCCAAACAGCGGAAAGTAATTCTAGAAGAATTGAGAAAGGTTAAGTCTCATCCAACGGCGGATGAGGTTTATGACATGGTACGCAAGATCATTCCTCGCATTAGCCTTGGAACCGTGTACCGTAACCTGGAATTCTTGAGCAACAAGGGGTTGGTCCTCAAGCTTGGCGCACCCGGTGAGCAGAAACGCTTTGACGGTACTCCCGAGCCGCATCCCCACATTCGTTGTGCAGTTTGCACTTGTGTTGTGGATGTGGACTTTGAAGTTGAAGTCCCTGCCATCCCCGCAGAGCATGCTGCAGGCTTCAAGATCCTCAGCACCAACGTGGAGTTCGTGGGTGTTTGCCCACAGTGTCAGGAGACACAGCAGTAACCCCTCGTTAGATTTTTAATGAAAGGCCCGGTAGCGATTGTCGCTGCCGGGTTTTTTCTTGTTTTTGAGGTAAAAATTCTTTGGTTACACTTGACATCAAGTCAATCTCTAAATAGTAATAGTTCTCACATTGGCCGTAACTGGCTAATTTAGTATACAAGATGTTACGTTAATGTCACATAGGGAAAATGTGAAAATAATTCGCCCCCGCCATAAGGATAATGTACAGTGTTGCAGCGTCTGTTATGGGTGGCGCGATGAATCGGAATCAAATTTCATACTCAACCTGTAAGGAGAGAATAGAATGTCGTTGAAAGGAACCCAGACCGAGAAAAATATTTTGACCGCCTTTGCCGGCGAATCCCAGGCCCGTAACAAGTACACCTACTTCGCAAGCGTGGCCAAGAAAGAAGGTTACGTCCAAATTTCCAAAGTTTTCGAAGAGACCGCCAACCACGAAAAAGAGCACGCCAAGCGCCTGTTCAAGTTCCTCGAAGGTGGCGATGCTGAAGTGACCGCTACTTTCCCGGCCGGTGTCATCGGTTCCACTCTGGAGAATCTTCAGGCAGCCGCTGACGGTGAGAACGAAGAGTACACCCATATGTACCCTGACTTCGCCCGTATCGCTCGCGAAGAAGGTTTCCCCGAAATCGCCGCAGTGATGGAAAACATCGCTGTAGCAGAAGCCTACCACGAAGAGCGCTTCAAGGCCTTCATCAACAACATCAAGACTGATAAGGTCTTCGTGAAGGAAGAAGAGATCACCTGGCGTTGTCAGAACTGCGGCTACAATCACAAAGGCACCACCGCTCCGGTGAAATGTCCTGCTTGTGATCACCCCCAGGCTCATTTCGAAAAGCGCGACTGCAACTGGTAAATCAATACTATTCTAAGGAGATACAACATGGCTATTACTCTTGGTGAAGTTTACAAATGTGAGGCTTGCGGCAACATGGTCATCGCTATCCACGAAGGCGGCGGCGATCTGGTCTGCTGTGGTTCCGAGATGGTACTGATGAAAGAAAACACCGTGGACGCCGCTGTTGAAAAGCACGTTCCGGTCATGACCAAAGACGGCGACAAGATCACCGTCAAGGTCGGCGATGTTGCTCATCCCATGGAAGAAAAGCATTACATCGAGTGGATTGAAGTCATGGTTGGCGACACCTGCTTCACCAAAATTCTCAAGCCCGGCGATGCCCCCGAAGCTGAGTTCTGCGCATGCGGTCTCTCCGGCGACATCACCGTTCGCGCCTACTGTAACCTCCACGGTCTGTGGAAGGCGTAAGCTCGGCTTGCGATAGCGGCGCATCTGCGTCGTTGGAAAGGTTGAGTCTGTCCTCGCTGTACTAGGATACAGCTGCGGGAGACTCGAAACTTTCCGCCTGGCAGCTACACCACTCTCAAAAGCCTCAAGGTGATGAGAGTGGAGGAGTGAAAGGCAAAAAAAACTGAAAAAAGTTGCAGGGGCGGGCTTGCCCGCCCCTGTTTTGAAAAGGATTGTTAACGTTTACAGTGAGGTTGTGGAGAAAGGTTCAAGTGCAAGGCGACAGCCACAAAGCAGCCGCAGGCGTAGCAGCGCTACGTCGAGGACTGGTTTGCGGCTGGCAACGAAGCAATTGGACCTTTATCCGCAACCGGCGTGAGGAGATATCATGGCTCGACCGGAAGACATGTGGCAATGTCAGACTGTAAACTGTGGATATATTTACAATCCCGACAAGGGAGATCGGAAAGGCAAGATCAAGAAGGGCGTTTTGTTCCAGGATCTGCCGGACGAATGGCGGTGTCCGATCTGTGGTGGCACCAAGAAATGCTTCCGTCCCTTGATGGGAGAAGGCTCCACTAAAGCGGATTGTGAACTCCCTGTGGAAACAGACCCAGATAAGTTGACAGCAGCCGTCTCTGCTGCAAAAGTGACCGATCAAAAGGAGAGAGACCCCATGCAGAAATATGTTTGCGAAATTTGTGGCTACGTTTACGACCCCGAGCAGGGCGACCCGGATAACGACATCGCACCCGGCACCAGCTTTGACGATCTGCCGGACGATTACGCCTGTCCCATCTGTGGCGCTCCCAAGGACAACTTTGTCCCTGAAGACTAAAAAAATATTTGGCCCGATCCCGGGCAGGGAGCGCGCGCCTCGGCCCGCGCTCTTTTTTGACACTTGGACTGATTGAAAAATCAATTTTTGGAGAAACACCATGAAGCCTTATGAACTTAAAGACGGAGTATTCTGGGTCGGCGCCATCGATTGGAACCGCCGCAACTTCCACGGCTACTCCGTGTCCCACAAGGGTACCACCTACAACAACTTCCTGATCAAGGACGAGAAGGTTACCCTGATCGATACCGTGCCCGAAGAATTCTGGGGCGCCCTGCAGTGCAACCTGGCCCACGCTCTCGATGAAGGTCAGAAAATCGACTACTTCGTCATCAACCACCTGGAACCCGACCACGCCGGTTGTCTCGCTCTGGCTGTTGAAAAATACCAGCCCGAGAAAATCTACACCTCTCCCATGGGCCAGAAGGCCATGAAGGCTCACTTCCACTACGAAGACTGGCCGGTAGAAGTGGTTCCTACTGGTACCGAAATTTCTCTGGGCAAGCGCACCCTGCAGTTCGTTGAAACCCGCATGCTGCACTGGCCTGATGCCATGCTGACTTACTGCCCCGAGGAAAAGATCGCCTTCACCAACGACGCCTTCGGCCAGAACTGGGCCACCTCCGAGCGTTGGGCCGACGAAGTTGATCGCTACCCCCTCGAAGACCTCATGAAGCAGTACTATGCCAACATCGTGCTGCCGTACTCTCCGGTCGTTCTCAAGACCCTCAAGGCTCTGGAAGAAATGAATCTGGACATCGAGATGGTCTGCCCCGACCATGGCCTCATGTTCCGCGGCGAAGACTGCGCATGGGCCATGAAAAAGTACGTCGAGTTCGCTGAGCAGAAGCCCAAGAACAAGGCTGTCATCGTGTACGACACCATGTGGCACTCCACCGAGAAGATGGCGCTGGCCACTGCTTCCGGTCTGGCCGATGCCGGTGTGTCCGTAAAGGTCATGTGCATGAAGAACAACCATCATTCCGAAGTCATGAGCGAAATCTATGATGCCGCTGCCGTGGTCGTCGGTTCCCCGACCCACAACAACGGCATCCTGCCCCTGATGGCTGACATGCTGACCTACATGAAGGGTCTGCGTCCTCAGAACAAGATCGGTGCTGCCATCGGTTCCTTCGGCTGGTCCGGTGAGTGCGTCAAGGTGCTCACCCAGTGGCTGGAAGACATGAGCATGGAGATCGTTGACCCTGTCAAGGTCAAGCACGTTCCTACCCATGACACCATGAAGCAGTGCTACGAGCAGGGTCAGGCCATCGCTGAAGCCATCAAGGCCAAGCTGGGCTAACTCACTGTTCGCCGGTTCGAAAAAGCAAGCGCTCCCGGCTGATGTCGGGAGCGCTTTTTTATGGTCACGATTTCTAATGGGATTGAGCCGCAGGTTTGTGTAGCAAGTGATGAAGATGCGTAAAAATGTATGCCATATCATTCTGGGCTTTTGGCTGCTGTGTATGGCTGCCGGACTTGCTCATGCGCAATCGTCAGGATCGGATTTTGCCGCGTCACGCCCACGGTTGGAGTTCTCCACTTTCAAAGGCGGGATGGGGCAGCTATTCGAGTCTGTAATCAGCGAAGCCTACAGTCGACTCGGTTATGATATTGTTATCGATCACTTCCCGGCCCAAAGAGCGTTGGTCATGGCCAATGAGGGTTTGGTGGACGGTGAAGCGGGTCGAGTCGCCGTCATTGAGGAGCACAACCACAATTTGATTCGCGTGCCCACGCCCATCTACATCAATACCGTGGTGGCCTATGGCCGCAAGGGTGCGTATGACCCGAAGTCGGGTTGGAAAGGGCTTGGAACCTGCAAGGTCGGCACGGTGCTCGGCTATAAATTTATCGAATCCAAAACCCGGGGAGTGCGCCGGGCACAGGTCACTTCATACACCCAATTATTCGACATGCTCATGGCCGATCGTGTTGATGTGGTCGTGGCTGAGCGGCTGGAAAGCCTGGAGGCGTACAAGGGGTGTGATCACAGTTGTATGCACATGCTGTCACCGCCCTTGGCGCAGAAACCCATGTATCATTATCTGCATAAGCGCCACGCGTCACTGGTTCCGGCCGTGAACAAGGTGCTCATGGAGATGTATGAAGATGGCACCATGGCCGCCATTCATGAGAAGCACGGTGTTCAGCTTTCTGCCCAGTAAATATCTCTTCCCTCTACGATTTGGCGTGTTGTGTCAGATACTTATCCAACTGATTGGTAAATTCCTGTTTGTCCTTCGGTCCGAACGGGGCCGGGCCACCTCCGGCCATGCCGCCGCTGCGTAGTTCTTCCATGAGGTTGCGCATGCGCAGGATGCCCTTGATGTTGTCCTCGGTGTAGAGTTCGCCCCGAGGATTCAAGCCCGTTGCGCCCTTATCGACAATAGCGTCGGCCAGCGGAATGTCCGCCGTGATGACCAGATCACCGGGGGAGACCTTCTCCGCAATGGTGTCGTCAGCTTCATTGAAGCCATTGCCCACCTGAATGGTGTCGATGAACGGAGATTGCGGAATGGAGAGGTAGGAGTTGGCCACCAGTGTCATCTTCACTTCGCGGCGAGCGGCGGCCTTGTACAGCACTTCTTTGATCGCCTTGGGACAGGCGTCGGCGTCGACCCAAATCTGCATTGGTTACCTCTATTCTGCCGAAAGGATTTCTTTCACACGACCGACCTGGCCGTCTTCCAGGCGCACTTTGATGCCATGGGTATGTGTCGGCGACTTGGTCAGCAGATTTTTGATCACGCCTTCGGTCAGTTTGCCGGTGCGCTGGTCTTTCTTGAGTACGATATTTACCCGCATGCCGGGCTTGAGGTCTTTTCTGGTACGTCCATCCATGGTGTTGTTCCTTGTTTTATGAGCAATAGAAGAAATAAGGATGCCGCTACGCGGCGTTGTCAGGTGATTTCGCCTCCGGCGGCCAAAGGGCTATACCCTTTGGAATCCCATCCTGCGCCTTCGGCGCAAAAATTCTTCGCGCCGAAGGCGCATATGAGGGTTCCAAGGGCGCGAGTCCTTGGCCGCCGGAGGCGAAGTCACCCATCAATGGAGCCGAAGGCGACTTCCCCTTTTGACTTTCACATAGTTCCCATCCCGTCAAAAACAAAAAGGGCAGACCGTGAAGTCTGCCCTTTTTTCTGTCGTGAAATTCGTTCTACTGCCAACGACCTTTCTTGAAACTGAAAATGTGGCGGTTGGGAATGATGGCCACCGGGATGAACTCGGCCTTGCGGCAGGCATCGGGGCTGGCTCCCACTGCTTCGTACACTTTCTCCTTGTAGGAGAGGATGGCTACGTAGGGAATGGTCTTGGACTTGGAGCGACGCACCTTGCAGACCAGAGACTGGTCATCGATGGAGTGGTAGCGTGCGCGATAGGTGCCGTCAGGCTGGGGGATAATCTGCATCCGGCTCTTGGAGAGACGGTGGTTCCGGTTCAGGCTGGAAACCTTGGTTTTGGCAAAGCTGGAAAAATCAGCGTGTTTGCTGGCCAGATCTTCATCCAGATAGAGCGGCAGATTTTTACTGGTGACGGGAGTTTTGGCATTGCCGGGAGCTGCCGCGGCCACATCAACAGGAGCCTGTTGGGCCTCCTGGGCCTGGGCGGACAGGGGTAGGCAAAGCGCAGCCGTGATGACGGCACAAATGATATATTTGGTCATGTTTTGATTCCTTGCTCGGAGCAGTCAAAGCAGCCCTGATAGTAGGTCCAAAAGTGGTCCCGGTCAACTCTCTGCTACCGGCTTGTAATCCCTGAATAATACGTCTGCCAACGGTTGAGCCGTCATGACGGACAATGAAAAATGAACAAAAAAAGGCCGGGCAACGTAAATTACCCGGCCTTGTATTCAAGCCTTACTTGGTCTGGATTTCGACGCGACGGTTCAGCTTGCGTCCTTCCTTGGTGTTGTTGTCATACTTGGGGCTGAGTTCGCCGTAGCCCTTGGCTTCCAGGCGGGAAGCGGGGACACCGTTGGCGACCAACCAGTTCTTGACGGAAGCGGCACGACGCTCGGACAGGCCCTGGTTGTAAGCTTCAGGACCGGTGGCGTCGGTGTGACCAGCGACTTCGAACATGGCGTTGGAATCTTCTTCGAGGATCATCTTGGCCTGCTCCAGAACCGGGATCATCTCGTCGGTGATCTGGTACTTGTCAAAGCCGAAGTGCAGGCTGAAGGTGATGGTTTCCTTGGCCATGGGGACCGGTGCTGCCTTGGGTGCGTCAGCAACTTCTTCGTAGAAGACGTCCTTGGCGTACTTGTCCATGGCACCGGGAGCCATCAGGGAGGCGTAGTCGGCAACCACGGTGCAGGAAGACAGGGCACGGATTTCATCGATGACCATCTTGCCATGCGGGGTGTCGGCGTAGCTGACAACGTGGATGCAGAGCTTGTCGCCGTACTTGGAGTACAGGGCCTTGGCCTGGGCGATGGGGTCTGCGCCGTAGTTGGCGTTACCGTCGGTGAAGATGATCAGACCGGTTTTGCCGGAGAGACCAGCGATGACCGGGTCGATGTCCATGAGGCCGCCGCCCATGTCGGTGCGGCGATTGAAAATGTCAAAGTCGGTGCCGATGCCACCAATGGCATTCATCATGCCGGACTGATTGTAGGCGCCGGGCTGGGAGACTGCCTGGAACGGGGCGAACAGGAACGTGCCAGCGGTGTAATCCAGCGCGGGAACGGCCTTGTTCATGGCTTGCATGGTCTCAATGGCCATGTCGATTTTCTTCTTTCCGGCATCTTGGTGCTTTTGGGCCATGGAACCGGACTGATCAAGGAAGAAGATAAAATTATCGACCTTCTTGACCATCTTTGCGCTGGCCGGACCGACCAGGGCAAAGGACAATGTCATTGCGGCAACCAGTGCCAGCAAAAGCAGCTTCTTGTTTTGTTTCATGATCTCACTCCTTTAGGGCTTGTTTCCAGAACATGTAAACGGCATTATGCTCTTACAGGCTGTTAATATACGCTAGCCGATGTACTGAGGCAAGGGGGTGATTAAAAAAAATATGATAAATATTCATGCGTTCCGTTTAGGAAATACCATGGCGCGCAGGTTGCTTCTCAGGCGCGAACACAGTATAAAGAAGCGTTTACCGTTCAGTTGAACGGTTTGATTTGCGAAATTCAAGGAGCATACATGTATATAGTCACCGGCGGCGCAGGGTTTATCGGCAGCGCCATGGTCTGGAAGCTCAACCAGATGGGCATCACCGACATTCTGGTGGTGGACAATCTTTCCACTAGCGAAAAATGGAACAATCTCGTTGGCTTGCGGTACGAGGATTACCTGCATCGCGACCAGTTCCTGAAGTACATTGTCGAGGGTGACGATGTCTTTGAGACTGACGCCATAATTCACATGGGTGCCTGTTCCGCCACCACAGAGCTGGATGCGGACTTCCTCATGGAGAACAACTACCGCTACACCCAGTACGTGTGCAAACACTGCCTGACCAACGACGCCCGTTTCATCAACGCCTCCAGTGCCGCCACTTACGGCGACGGTGAGTACGGCTTTGACGATGACCACGAGGGCATCGATCGTCTCCGTCCGCTCAACATGTACGGCTACTCCAAGCAGCTTTTTGATTTGTGGGCCAAGGACGGTAACATCCTCGACAAGATCGTCAGCCTGAAGTTCTTCAACGTCTACGGTCCCAACGAGTACCACAAGAACGATATGCGTTCCGTCATCTGCAAGGCGCACAAGCAGATCACCGAGACCGGCAAGCTCAAGCTTTTCAAATCCTATCATCCCGATTACGCCCACGGCGCATCCAAGCGCGATTTCGTCTACATCAAGGACGTGGTCAACATCATGGCCTGGTTGCTGGAAAACAAGGACGTCAACGGTATCTTCAACGTCGGCACCAGCACTCCGCGCTCCTGGAATGCGCTGGCCGACGCTGTCTTCTCCGCCATGGGCAAGGAGACCAACATCGAATACATCGAGATGCCCGAGTCCATCCGCGACAAGTATCAGTATTACACTGAGGCGAACATGAGCAAACTGGCCGCCGCCGGTTGCGACGTGGAGATGACCTCCCTTGAGGATGGCGCAAAGGATTACGTGCAGAACTATCTGGCTCAGGACAACCCCTATCTCAGGTCCCGGTAGACAGAGGTTTATTTGAAACGGAAGCGCACCATATTCGGGGTTGGGACCCTGGTCTTGATCTTTACCCTCTGCATCCCGCTGACGCTGTTGGGCAAGAATCCCCTGCTCAACAATGTCAGGAGGTATGTGCCCGATACGCCCAAGGAAACCCCTAAGCAGAACGAGTGGACTTTCACGGCAGACCGCGTGGTAGGAGACTATACCAGCGAGTATGTGGAGGCCTTTGGCAACTGCACACTGGCGCTGGGTAAGGATCAGTTGCGCGCTGATTTTGCCCGCTACTATCAGAACACTGGCTGGGTTTTCCTCAAGGGGAACATCCGCGCCCAGTGGGGTGGCGATTTCCTGCAGGCGGACGAAGGCGAGTTCGACCTCAACAATATGACCGGTTGGCTCAAGAACGGAAAACTGTTCATGGCCAAACCGCACATCTATGTCGAGGCCGAGCGCGTGGGCAAGGCAAAGGGCGACTCCTACACCTTCAAGAACGCCAAGGTGACGGCTTGTGAAGGCGAAACGCCTGCCTGGTCCGTGACCTCCGAAGAGGGTGACATCCAGCTGGACGGCAAGGTTCAGTTGTATCGCTCCGCCTTCCGTATCAAGGACGTGCCAGTCTTTTACTGGCCATACATGTCCCTGCCGGGTCGCCAGAAACGGGAATCCGGCTTCCTCATGCCCTCCATTTCCAACAGCAAGAAGCTCGGCTTCCAGATGAACCTGCCGTATTATTGGGTCATCAGTGAGGAAGCGGACATGACTCTCTATCAGAACTTCATGTCCTCCCGTGGGTATCAGCAGGGTATTGAGTTCCGTCACGCCAATGACTCCTCCACTAAAGGCTTGTGGATGGTGGATGTGATGAAGGACAAGCGTCGTGCCAAGACCGAGGCGCAGGAATGGGAAGATTACAACAGCGACGGACTGGTGAGGCCCAATAGCTCTCGCTGGTGGGTGCGCAGCAAATATGACGGTTGGCTCGGCAGTCCGCAGCTTCAGGTCAAGCTCGACCTCGATCTGGTATCCGATCAGAACTACCTGCGTGATTTCGAGAACGGCCCCAACGGATTTGACCAGACCCGCGAGAATTTTCTGGATACATTCGGCCGCGGCATCGACAATATTGACTCCACCACACGTACTTCCACAGCATTGCTTTCGCGTAGCTGGGATCGCTTCGGCCTGACCGGCAAGATCGAGTACATTCAGAATCTTGAGTATATGAACGGCAATGGTGATGATGAGGACAACACCACTGTCCAGACCTTGCCCGAGTTGGAGGCCTTTGCCTTCCAGCAGAAACTCGCAGGCACGCCGTTCGAAGTGGCCGCTGAGACCAAATATGATTACTTCGCCCGCAACAAAGGGCACACCGGCCATCGCTTCCGGGCTACGCCGGAACTCAAGATGCCCCTGTCCACTGATTACGTGACATTCACTCCGTTCGTGTCGGGTGATTACACCTATTACAATGTTGATTACGATGGATACGGCAACCAGACCTACGTGGATTCCGGTGGTCGCACGCAGAATATCGATACCAACGCTACCAAGAACGGCAGCCAGTCACGGTTTGCCTACACCACTGGTTTTGATGCTTTCAGCGAGATGACCCGTGTCTACTCCCTGTCTGACGAGGTGAAGGCCGAGCCTTCACTGGCCGGAACTTCGCGTTGGACGCGCCTCAAGCACTCCATCGTGCCGCGTGTGGCCTATAAATATACGCCCACCATCACTGGTCAGGATAAGTACGCATACTTTGACGAGTTTGACCGCATTCAGGCCAAGGACGAAGTGACCTATTCCATCACCAACGTGTTGGACCGTCGCCGTGAGACCGTGAAGCTGTCGCCCGGCAAGGAAGGTTCGCCCAAGGCTGCCGTTGTGTCGGATTACCTCGATTTCTTGATCTTCCGTCTGGAGCAGTCCTATGACAGGAATGAGGCGAATCGTAAGGATTCCCTCGGTGAATACGAGCGTCGTCCGTTCTCCGATGTCATGGCTGAACTGACAGTGCGGCCTGAGGATTATATCGATTTGATCTCCCGTACCTGGTTCTCGCCCTATAAGGCGGGGCTGACCAAGAGTGAGAGCACCATCAGGGTCTTCAAGGAAGGACTGGGTGAGTTCTCCATTGGCTACGACTATCTGGTCAAGATCGACGAATACAAACGCTATCGTGACAGCACCATGTCCATTATTGAGTTGGGTGGTAAATGGAACGTGAGCGAGGACTTTCTGCTCTCTGCCAAGTGGCGGCATGATTTCAACAAGGAACGGGATCTGGAACGCGCCCTTCGTCTTGAATGGTCCTCCGGTTGTTACGTCCTGAACCTTGGGTTCATCATGAAGCCCAACGATCAGCGTTTCGAGTTCGGTTTCAACCTCATGAATTTCTAAAGGAGGCAGTTGAAACGCATCCGATCGCGTCGTTGCCAGGCACAAATCCATCCTCGACGTAGCGTTGCTACGCCTTCGGTGAATTTGCACCTGTCGCCTAGCGCTCGAATGCGTTTGAACCGCCTCAGGTCAGCAGGATAATTTGCAAGAAGGAACTATGGATAATCTCCCTGTCATTCAGGTGCTGCCTCCGGGGCTGAAAAACCAGATCGCTGCGGGCGAGGTGGTTGAGCGCCCTTCGAGCGTGGTCAAGGAATTGGTGGAGAATTCGCTCGATGCCGAGGCTACCCGGGTGGACGTGACCGTGGAAAAGGGCGGGCGTTCGCTGATTCTGGTGCAGGATAACGGTGTGGGCGTGTCTGCGGACCAGCTCAATCTGGCCGTGACCCGTCATGCCACCAGTAAGATCCGTAGCTTCGAGGATATCGCTTCCATCGGTTCCTTTGGTTTTCGTGGCGAGGCGTTGCCATCCATTGCTTCGGTTTCCCGTTTCACCATGACTTCCTGCCAGAAAGGTGCTGACGAGGCCGCCTTCATCGAGGTGCGCGGAGGTGAGGTGGCTGAGGAAGGTCCGGCAGCGCTGGCGTCGGGAACACGGGTTGAAGTTCGTGACCTGTTCTCCAACACTCCGGCCCGGCTCAAATTTCTCAAGACAGAATCCACAGAAAACAAGCGGTGCCAGGACACGCTCATGCGTATCAGCCTGGCCCATCTCAAGGCGGGTTTCTCCCTGACCGTGGGCGGGCGCGAGATGTTTCGCCTGCCGCCCGGGCAGGATCTGGCCACCCGTCTCCAGACTTTCTGGCCTCCGGCAGTATGCGAAGGGCTCAATCCATTCGATTTCGAGCGCGAAGGCTATCGCGCCCACGGTGTTGCCGGGTCGCCTGCCACGGCACAGGGACGTGGCGACCGCATCCTGCTGTACGTGAACGGTCGTCCCGTGCAGGACAAGATGATGCTCAGCGCGGTGCGGCAGGCATATAAAGGGATGCTCATCTCCCGCGAGTATCCCCAGATCGTGCTTTTCCTTGAGTTGCCTAACGAAGAGGTGGACGTGAACGTGCATCCGGCCAAGCTGGAAGTGCGGTTCATCGAGGAGAGCCGTGTGTTCTCCACCATTCGTGGCGGTATCATGCAGGCCCTGTCTTCTATTAATGATGTAGATACCACTCCGTCCATGTCGTCCTTCTCTCCGTCGTCCGGAGGTTCGCCCATGGGGTCTCCTGTCGGAGTGAACACCGACAGCATCGGCAGTTCGTCTCCGGCCAAACGGAGCCATCAGCCTGCGAGTATGTCGAGCGGGTCCAAGTTCTCCACCTACCGGGAATATCAGTCCGAATACAATCCGCCCAAGGATATCCCGCTGCCCGTTGCGCCGTCGGTGCGATCCACTGGAATGGCAGATATGGGTGGCGCAGATATGGGTGGCAATGAAGATTACACCATCACTGAATCCGCAGCTTCTCAGCCCATGGCAGCACCCAGGCCGGGAGCCACGCAGGGCGTGACGCTTGCGGGAACGAATTTCACCTATCTCGGCCAGGTGGCCGATACCTATCTGGTCCTCCGACAGGACGATTCGCTGGTGCTCATCGACCAGCATGCTGCTCACGAGCGGGTACTGTTGGCCGCCATGCGCGAAGAACGCACCAAGGGCGACTCGCAGCCGTTGGCGCTGCCGCTGGAGATGAGCCTGCATCCCAGTGAAGCCGAAGTCTTGCGGGAGCTGTGGGACGGCCTGCGTTCCATGGGCTTCATGCTCGAGATGGACGGTGGCTCCAAGCTGCTCGTGCGGGGTATCCCGCCGACCCTCGACACGGGCAAGGCGCGGGAATATCTTACCGATGCGTTGGCCCAGAAGGCCAAGACCATCGATGATCTCTGGATCATGATGTCCTGCAAGACCGCCATCAAGGCGAACCAGCCGCTGGCCGTGGACGAGGCGTTGGCGCTGTTGGAGGTCTGGTTGCAGACTCCGGAGCGCGAATACTGCCCCCATGGCCGTCCCATTGTGGTGAAGTGGAATCCGCTGGACCTCGAAAAGCTCTTCAAACGGAAATAGACATGATCGACTACAACAAGATCGAGGTGCAGATCCGACTGGACAATCTGCGCCACAACCATCGCCTGTTCAAACGCATCTGCGACAACGTCATCCCGGTCATCAAGTCTGATGCCTACGGTCATGGCGTGGCCGAAGTGGCGCGGGCGCTGGATGACGAGGCAGGCACCTTTGCGGTTGGCTTTGTGAACGAAGCTGCCAAATTGCGTGAGTCCGGTTGCGACAAGCGCATCGTGGCGCTGCTCGGCCCCCATGATGACGGTGATTTCGAAGCGCTGTGGCAGCATCGTATTCTGGCAGCCATGGCGAATATGGGACAGCTGGAAAAGGCTGCGAAGATGGCCGAGACCAAGGGCGAACTGGAAGTGTCAGTCAAGTTCGACACCGGCATGCGTCGCCTTGGCTTCCGTCCTGAAGGCGTTGGCGAGGTCATCGAATTTTTCAAGGCCCACCCCAAGCTCAAGCCTGTGATGGTCACTTCCCATCTGGCCAAGGCGGACATGCCTGAACACAAGGCGCAGGTGCAGGAGCAGGGGACCCTGTTCCAGAGCATCGTGGACGCGTTCCGTGAGGCCGGATTCGCGGTGGAGGCGAACCTGTCCAACTCCGCTGGCTCCATGGCCCATGAATACTGTCATTACGACTCGTTGCGTCTGGGTATTTCCATGTATGGCGGGAACCCTTTCCACGGCACTGACTGGGCCGATCTGGGCAAGGAACTCAAGCCCGCCATGGACGTGTCTGCCCCGGTCATGCAGGTGCATCCCCTCAAGAAGGGCGAGGGCATCAGCTATGGCTGGACCCATGTCGCCGAGCGCGACTGCACCGTCGCCATCATCGGCGTGGGCTACGCGGACAACTACAGTCGCGGCCTGTCCAATACCGGCTATATGAACATCAAGGGACATCGTGTGCCCATCCTTGGCCGCGTCTGCATGCAGATGACGGCGGTTGACGTGACCGACGTTCTCGGCGTAGGGACCAAAGTCGAACCCGGTGATCGGGCATGGCTTCTCGGCGGACCTGAGCCGGGAATCATCACACCCGAAGACCTGGCCGGATGGTGGGGCACCATCACGTATGAAGCTTTTTGTCTGCTCGGAATGAATCCGCGGACATATATTTAATGGATAACGATTAAAGTGAGGCTGCTCAAAAGCGTGTGAGTGCAAGGCGACAGCCATAAAGGAACCGGAGGCGTAGCAGCGCTACGTCGAGGATTACTTTAAGGCTGGCAACGCAGCAATCACGCGGTTTTCAGCAGCCGGCGAGGAGAAGCGATATGCCTGCAGTACAAGACGATGAATGGACGATTGCCGAGAGCTATACTCGTAAGGAAATGGACGAGAACGGCGTGACCTCTGAGTGGTTGATGGGCAAATGGTTGAACGTGGCCGAAGATATGGCCCTGATTCCCGAGAACAACGTTCGCCTTGCCGAAGAAAACGGCGTGGTGCGCATTGAAGTCTCTGTCTACCTGATGGAGTGCATGCGCGGCTTCTAGCAGCGAATCGATCAAATGTTTTTTTAAGGGAGGTGTGCTTCGGCGCACCTCCCTTTTTGATTTTGACAGCTTGAACACTCTCGGTCGGTAGGCAGTGGGTGTACGGCGAACAATAGATTCGCCGTTCATTGCGTCGTTCATGAAATGAATTTTGTGAAATTATCATGGCGTATGAGAATGTTGTGATTCATATGCATGAAGGTTGGCTTGTCCCCGAATGTGTGGCTTTTGTCTGTGACACAATTGGGTGTAAAAGTGTCACATATCTGTTGCAATGGTTTGATATATTTGATGAATATCTATTGTAACAGAACCGTAACATTATAAATCGTTACATTTGCGGAACGATTATGTTACAGAGCCAACGCGTTGTGGGGAGGGGTGTTCGACCATGTCGAGCGCTCACAAGCTCACAACCGACAAGGAAACGAAATGAAATTGCGCTCCTTTCAAATGCGGATCCTGCTGTGGTCGTGGGGATTGATCCTGGCGGCTTTGGTGGTGGTCTTTTACTATTCCTCCGAACTGGTGGGAGATGACCTGTTGCAGGAAACCGAGCAGCGCTCCATGAGCGAGCTTGATTCCGTGCTATGGCTTATCAAGACTCACGGCCTGTTCGAGAATGAGCAGGATTTTGCCAAATGGGTGGATGGTTTGGGGCAACGCCTGGGAGCGCGCATTACCTATATTGCCAAGGGCGGCAAGGTGCTGGCCGATTCCGAAGTAGGATACACCGGCCTCGACACCATGGACGACCACAGTGAACGCCCGGAGGTCGTACAGGCGCATGTGGAAGGGCGTGGCATCAATATCCGTTACTCGGATACCCTGCGAAAGGAGATGCTGTACGCTGCCGTGAAGCTCAAGGGCGAGAAAAACGTGCCGGACGGCATCCTGCGATTGGCCGTTCCCATTTCCGCCGTGAGTGACCGCATCGACTCTCTCAAACTGAATTTTATCTGGATTTTCCTCATAGTGCTGGCGGCTGCCACGGTCATGAGCCTGATCATGTCGCGCAACATGAGCCGCGAAATCACATCCTTTTCCGAATTGGCCAAATCCATTGGCGACGGGGATTACTCCACCCGCATCCGCGTGCTGCCCGGTGGCGAGTTCATGTCCCTTGCCCAGTCCATCAACACCATGGCCAAGTCCATTGAGCGTAATGTCCGCCTGATTGAAGATCAGAAGGGACAGTTGCAGGCCATCTTTGAAGGCATGCGCGAAGGCGTCATGTCACTGGATTCCTCTGGGCGCATCGAATCTTTCAACTCCGCCCTCGATGAAATGTTCAATCTGGCAGAAAGCTCCATCGGCCGAACCCCTATCGAGGTGACGCGCCGGTTTGAGATACAGGATCTGGTGGATGAACTCATGGAGAATCCGGACGAGAGTGACAAGTCGATCCAGATTGACCTGATGGATTCCCGCACCGTGGAAGTGTCGGCCGTACCGTGCTTTGACCACAAGCGGATGCGCAAGATGATTCTGGTCTTCTATGACATCACGGAGATGAAGCGCAGTGAGAAGGGGCTGAAGGATTTCGTGGCGAACGCCTCCCACCAGCTCCGTACGCCGCTCACTTCCATTAAAGGATATACCGAGACCTTGCTGGACAATCCTCCGGCAAAGATGGACGATGCCCGCTTCTTTATGGAGATTGTGCTCAAGAACGCCGACCATATGGACAAGGTCATCTCGTCCATGCTGGCTTTGGCGAAATCAGAACAGATGGGCAAAAAGTTGCGTCTGGAGCCCATGTCCGGCAGAATGCACATGAGCCGGGCAGTGAATGACGTCACCCCGTGGGCCACGGAGCGTAATATCTCCATAAAAACCCGCACTCCAGATGACGAAATGATGGTCATGGCCGAAACAGACGGACTGCTTCACGTCTTCCACAATCTTCTGAACAACGCAGTGAAGTACAGCCCGGATGATGGGGTGATAACCGTCTCCGCCGAGGACGATGGCGAGTCCATCGTGTTCTGTGTGGAGGATCAGGGCCCGGGAATTTCCCGAGAGCACAGCACCAAAGTTTTTGAGCGGTTTTACCGCGTGGATGAGAATACCATTGACGGTTCAGGCAGTTCGGGGCTCGGCCTCGCCATCTGCCGTCGTATTGTGAAGAACTTCGATGGTGAAATATGGCACGATGGGTACGGTGAAGGGACGGTGGGAGCGCGTTTTTGCTTCCGCCTGAACAAGCCGCAGTCAGCCGACACGTAGCAACGTTTTAACCAACTCCCTCGGAAGAGGGGCCTAAAAATGGATATCTACGATCTGTTCTTTTACATGTCCCTGGGGGCCGGGTTTCTCATGGCCTTCAACCTCGGGGCCAACGATGTGGCCAACTCCATGGCCTCGGCAGTGGGCGCAAGAGCCATCACCGTGCGCCAGGCCGTGTTCATCGCCAGTATCCTGAACTTCGTAGGCGCGGTTTTCCTGGGCTCCCAGGTTACGTCTACTATCAGTAAAGGTATTATCAATCCGGCGGCCATCACCGATCCAAAGTTGATCATGATAGGTATGTTCGCAGCCCTGCTGGCTGCAGGTGTCTGGGTGCTTGTTGCCACTCTAACATCGCTACCTGTTTCATCAACACACTCAATCGTGGGTGCCATCACCGGTTTCGGACTGGTGGCAGGCGGTCCCTCCGTGGTTAACTGGCTCAAGATGGGCGGCATTGTCATGTCGTGGATCATTTCGCCGTTTTTGGCCGCAGGTATTGCGTTCTTTATCTTTTCTCACATCAGGAAATATATTCTATTCAAGCATCACTTCATTGAACAGGCGAAACGGTGGGCTCCCATCTGGATCGCCCTTGCCCTGTTCATGATCGCCTTGTCCTTCCTGTACAAGACGCCGGCAGGAAAAAGCCTGCACCTGCACTGGAGCCTGTCTCTGATGGTCGCTTTGGGCGTGGCCTTTGCCGCCTGGGCCATCGGTCGCTTGTTCACCTCCCGCATTGTTATTGATGAGGAGGAGGGAGCAGAAGGCGTTGAGCGTATCTTCCGAAAGATGCAGATCGGTACCTCCTGTTACGTGGCCCTTTCTCAGGGCGCCAACGACGTTGCCAACGCCATTGGTCCCGTGGCTGCCATCTACCTGATCGCCAAGGAGCATCAGCTGCTGGCAAAGGCCGATGTCCCCACCTCCATGCTGGTGCTGGGTGGCTTCGGTATCGCCGTGGGTATCAGCGTGCTCGGCCACAAGGTCATGAAGACCGTTGGTACCAAGATCACCACGCTGACCAACACCCGTGGCTTTGCCGTTGATATCGGCGCCGCCTCCACTGTATTGGTCGCTTCCAACCTTGGGCTGCCCGTATCCACCACCCATGCTGCTGTCGGTGGCGTGGTTGGCGTCGGTCTTGCCCGCGGCTTCCATGCAGTTGACTTCCGCGTGCTTCTGCGCATCGTGGCATACTGGATCGCCACTGTACCCATCGCCGCTCTGACCAGCATTGTTTTCTTTGTGCTGCTCAAGTGGTTGTGTTACAGCTAGAATACAAAAATTTAATAGAACAATACTCTCAAGAGGTTATAGATATGATTCTCAAGATTCCCTTTTTCGGTCTTCTGGCCAAGCGCAGCCCCATGGATGGTCTGGTTGAACACTACGACAAGATCGCTGAGTGCGTTGCCACTATTGACGAGTCTCTGGAGTGCTACGTCTCCGGCGGCGTGTGTCGCGAGTTCGAGGAACTGACCCGCACCATCGATGCAATCGAGAACCACGCTGACTCCATCAAGCGTAATCTCCGCAACCACCTGCCCAAAGGCCTGTTCATGGCAGTGGAGAAACCCTTGTTCCTGAACTACACCAAGTTCCAGGACAACATTCTGGACTCCGCACAGGATGCCCTGCACTGGCTTGCCATGCGTAAGGTTATCATCCCCGAGTCCATCCAGAAGGACCTCATCTACCTGCTGGACGGCGTGTCCCGCACCACGGTTCTCCTCGGCCCCGCGCTGAAGGCCACCATCGCACTGGTTCACGGCGAGTCCCTGGACCGCGAAGGCACCAAGGCCTGCTACCGCAAGGTCCGCGCCGAGCGCGACAGCGTCCGTAAGCTCAAGAACGCACTGCACCAGAAGCTGTACGCCATGGACCTTGACTTCAAGGATATCTACCAGCTCATGCACTTCATCGATTGTCTCGATGACATGTGCCACAACACGGAAAACTGCGCCGACCATCTCCGCGCCATGATCGCAAGATAGTCTGCTTTTCCCAAAGGCAATACAAAGGCCCGGTCCAACGAAAGTTGGGTCGGGCCTTTTCCGTTCACACAATTGGGAGCTCTGATTTTCGACTTCATTTCCCCAATATACCGAGATTGTTTGCCTCTGTGTTGCATGCGTGGTAATTAGAGCCAACTCCTGAATTTATATCCGGAAAGGTCGCGCCCATGTCTGACACCGCCACAGCCCTTGCACGCACACTGATGCCCCTTGGAGAACTGTCCAAGCCCGTGCCGCCCGGCGGCGACTTTGTTTCGTTGCCTCCTGCCGAATTGCTTGCCACCAAGGAGGGCCTTGAGGATATTTCGTATCCGCCTGTTGTGGCGGATAATCCCGGTTGCCGGTTCAACGGGCAAACGAGTGCGTTGCAGGCCACGGTCTGGGGACGGGTGGTGTTTACCAATGCCGGCATTCGGGTCAAGCCGTGTTGGATGATGTCCAAGGACAAGATGTCACTGTCCATGGAAGTGGATCATGAAGATTGCTTTGGCAAACCTGTGACCATGGATCGTTTGTTGAGGACGATACCTAAGGCGTTGGAGGGCATTCCCCTTGATCTGGATTACGGTGCGCTGGAAGAAGGGTTGAAGCAGGCCCAGGCGACAGGGGAAACCGTCACTGTGACACTCGCCCAAGGAAACTACCCCGGGGAAGGCCGGGATGCCATGCTCAGTCTGGCGTTCAGTGCCGGGACTTCCGCGGGCACGTTGCGCGACGACGGGAGCATGGATTTTCGCGAGCGGGCGGATATCTACTCCGTAGCCGAAGGGGATGTGATCGGTACACTGTATCCTGCCATGGTGGGCGATTATGGCAGCGACCTCTATGGGAACCCCATCAAGCCACCTGAAGTGAAGACCCTCAGACTCATAGTGGGCGACGGGATTGAGGCCACGCTTCAGGAAGACAACTCGGTGGTTTACACCGCCACGCGGGTTGGCGTGGCCCGCTTCCGCAATGATGTCCTTGAAGTGGTGGACATGCTTGAGATCCCGGGGGACGTCGATTTTTCTGTTGGAAACATTCGTGCGAAGGAAGGTTCCGTTCACATCAAGGGCGACGTCAAATGCGGCTTTGTCGTGGAGTGCGCCGGAGACGTCGTCGTGGACGGCGTGGTGGAGGAAGCGGACATCCTCGCGGGCGGTCTCGTCGTTGCCGGTGGCGTGATCATGAGCGGCAACAACGTCATCAAGGCAGAAGGTGACGTGTCCGCCCACTTTTTCCGCAATGCCATTGTGGAGGCGGGGGGCGATGTGCATGCCGATCAGGAAATGGCCCATTGTACGGTAACGGCCAAGGGTAAGGTGCAGGTCCTTGGCGAGCAGGGCATCATCAGCGGCGGGCATATCATCAGTTACGACTCCATCCACGCATCCGTCATCGGCAACAAGTCCGGCGTGGAGACCTGTGTGGAGATCCGGTTCGAGTGCCCCGAGTGCGACAAGCTCGATGCTGCACGGAAACAATTCAAGCAGGAACTGGCCGAGCTCGACAAAACCATTGGCGTGGACTTTGACCTGTCCAAGTTGATGAAGGCGCCGGAGGAGGATCGAAGAATTCTGGCGGAGCTCATCAAGGTGCGCGGCAGAATCCAGAAAGAAGAGCGCAGCATTGTCGAGGCCAAGCAGGCGCTGGTGGAGGACAATCGGACCAACATGGCCAAGAAGCGAGTGTCGGCAGATAAAATGGTTTATCCCGGAACAACCGTGGTCATCAGCGGCAGGCATGAGAAGGTGATCAAGGATATGGTGGCCCCCATATTCCGTCTTGATGCAGACACCAATGAGATAGTTTCGGACTAGCGGGAGCAGGAAATGTCTATACCCATCCTATTCGTGGATGACAGCGATGCGGAACTGAAGAAGCTGGAATGCAAGCTGCCGGTCAAGTGCAGGATGCTCCTTGCCGGGTCCTATGCAAAGGCCGTGGCCTTGCTCAAGGAACACAAAGAGTGCCCTGTCGTGATCGCCGAACTGGGGCTTGGTGGTGAGAACGGGCTGGATTTCCTTGAATACGTTCGCAGGAAGCATCCCCGGACTATGCGTATCATTCTTTCAAAGCGGGAGTCCTTCGAGGACGCCGTGGCTGCGATGAACAGTGACGTTTTTCGTTACTTGACCAAGCCGTGTGAGCCGAAGGCTCTTGCTGATGCCGTGACTCAGGCAATGCGGCGGCGACGGGATGAAGGGGGCCAGCGTAAGACGCTGCTCGGCAGCATTCGCGCCATGGTGGATATTCTGGACATGGTCAACCCGGTTGCCATGGGTTTTGCCAAGCGCATCCGACCCATGGTGGTGGATGCGGGCAATACGCTGGGCGTTTCTCCCATGTGGCATCTGGAGATGGCGGTCCTGCTCTCCCATATCGGTTGTGTGGCCCTCCCGGAGGAGATTGTGGCCAAGGTTGCCGACAACGAACCCCTGTCTCCTGAGGAGAAGCAGATTTTCGGAATGCATCCAGCCATTGCCTCCAACCTGCTGGAGAACATCCCTGGCCTCGAGCCCGTGGCAGGAATTATTGCGCACCAGCATGATACCGTGAACGATGATCAGCCGCTTGAGGCGAGGATCATCAAGGTCGCTCTCGATGTGGATCACTATGACCGCGGCGGGCATGACCCGGTGGATGTGCTTCTCAAGATGGAAGACAAGGACACCAAATATGACTCCAGAGTGGTGGAAGCCATGCTGGACAACCTGCGTAAGAAGGGTGTGTACATCGAGAGCAAGCAGGTCGCCGTTGAAGAGTTAAGAGAGGGTATGATTATCGCCCGAGATCTGGTGAACAAGGACGGTACGACATTGCTCTTGCGTGGACACGCCGTGAGTAAGGCCTCCCTCACACGGTTGCAGCGCTTCCACGTCGCCCTTGGTGTGGTCGATCCCATCCATGTGGCGGAGAGTGGCTAGAGCCTTTCACATGTGGTAATGAGGGAGTATGCACATGCGTCTTCTCCTTTCCATCCTGCTTCTTTTGTCCTTGACCCTTCCGGCCTTGGCAGGGGAGATGCGCGTCTATACCGAGCTTACCGGCAATGCACTGGTCAAAGCGAGAAAGGTTGCTTTGCCCAAGGGCGAGTCGCTGCCCATTGTGCAGGAACTGATGCGCCGAGCCGGTGTTGAGAGCGAGATAATGGTTGTACCGTGGAAGCGTGGGTACAACGCAGCCTTGAACGAAGCCGACGTGGCCCTGTTCCCCACCACCTATACCAAGATACGGGAAAAACTGTTCAACTGGGTGGGGCCGTTATTCCGCCTGAAGTGGCTTCTCATCGCCAAGAAAGGCTCCGGAATAACCATCAATTCGCTTGAGGACGCCAAGCATGTCGGCTCTATTGGTACTTACCACATGGACGCCCGGGAGCAGTTTCTGAAACAACAGGGCTTCAGGAACCTGCACAGCACAATCGGCAGTATCAACAACTACCGAAAACTGGTGGATGGGCGCCTCGACCTGATGGTCACGTCGTCGCTTGGCATTGTTTCTGCCGCAAAAATGGCGGGAGTATCCACGGACGAACTGGAGGTCGTGTATACCATTCGCGAGGTTGACCTCTACGTGGCTATCTCCAAGAAGACCGACCCGGAAGTGGTCCGCGTCTGGAAGGAAGCCTACCAGTCCATGATCGATGATGGGACGTATCAGCGACTATACAAAGAGTGGCAGCCCCTTGAAGAGCCGCCACTGAATCCGCTGCCGCCGCAATAATATTCTTGAGTCCTACCGCTCTACCGGTACCACTACTATCTCTACGGTCTCACCTGCCGGTCCTGTAAAAGGATCGATATGTGTGTCGCTGGTGAATAACAGGTTGTTGTTCTCAGTGATGCGTGCGCGCACCGCATAGCGAGCCGAGTCGCTCAGGCGGGAGGCGTCATAGGGTACGCTCACCATGAAGGGCGGCGGGCCTTCGGCCAGGATGGTTCCCTTGCCGAGCTCCACAGAAGGGGCGTCCATGCGGGAAACATCTTCCAGCGTGACGGTCAGGATTGCCTTGGGCGGCAGCACGATGCGCTGGGTGTAGGTGACAGATGTTTTCAGCTCATCCTGATAGCGCTGGTTCTTTCCGTACTTGCAGCCGGGCAAGGCGAAGATGAGCATGATGAGGAGGGCGGCGACAGTCAGCAGATGAAAGGGGCGAAAGGGCATGGTTGCTCCCGGTTAAAATCGTTGTACTCATGTTTATGATTCTCACATGGAATCATAGCTAAATCAGATCATTTGCAAAACCCGGTAGTTCCACCATTGTTGTAGCGAAAATATAGTGGTGGTGGAAATAAATTTGAAAAGCTGTAAAATAATCCTTGAAATTGAAATTCAATATCAATAAAGTCTGCCGATGCAGATCAGGACTGTCGATCGATCCTTCCGATGGGTTGGATACGTCAGGACTGACGGAACAGGAATCTCAAGGAGTACGATATGAGCCGTTTAAGAACGTTGGGTATATTGAATCGAGAAGGAATGAAGGCCGCCAATGCAGGCAGGGTTGCTGACGCCATGTTTCAGTTGGCGCAGGCTGCCCAGATCGCCGAGACCATGGACTCTCCCCTGCATATGGCCAAGGTTCGGAACAATATCGGGCTGGTGAATCAGCAGGCAGGCAAGTTCGATGAAGCAAAGGCCTGCTTCCTTCTGGCAGAGCAGTCTGCCGTGGAAGGCGCTGGTGAAGGTAACATCCTGCAGAGGGCCATCGTGCGCAATATGGCGCATCTTGATCAGGCACAGGCAGGGCTGGGTGCATAGATGCTGTTGGACAATCATTCCCCAGCAGCTGCCTCATCACGGGTGCCGGAGAAAAAAACGTGCTCTCCATCCCAGTTTGTAACCACGATTCTTCATCAGTTTGCTGAATCGTTGGGGAACGCCATCGATGCCAAGGATCCTCACACCTCTCGTCATTCAGACGAGGTCGCGCAAGTGGCCCACACGCTGGCTCTGGCCATGGGGCTCTCCCCCCGCGAGGCTGATATCATCCATGTGGCGGGCCATCTGCATGATATCGGCAAGATCGGTGTGCCGGATGCTGTTCTGCAAAAGCAGGGCCCGCTGAGCACCAAGGAGTGGCAGGCCGTGCGCAAACATTCCGAGGGTGGTGCCGCCATCCTTCGCCCCGTGGCCGCGCTGGAGAAACTGGGCATTGTGGACATGGTCCTGCACCATCATGAGCGCTATGATGGCAAGGGGTATCCCAAGGGATTGAAGGGAACGGAGATCCCCCTTGGGGCGCGTATCATCACACTCGCCGATGCTCTGTCTGCCATGTTGCAGAACCGCCCCTATCGTGGTGCCATGGATTTCGACGTTGCCTGCAAGGAGATCGAGCGGTGCTCGGGAACCCATTTTGACCCGCGCGTGGTGGAGGCGTTTCGTCGATCCGCTGAGCCTATTCGCGCTCTGGTCGAAGCACTGTCAGGCGATGACGCTGCAGCGTGATCGGGCATACAAATTTTTGGTCCTGAACAGCCCCAGATGGTGAGAAGTTAAATATTTTGTACCCAAAGGCATGTTTGGAGAGAGTGTTGGGTCAATGTTTACTCCACCGTAACACACTGAAATAATGCGAGTAAAAAATAATTTTGAAGTTGCACAATTCTTTGGCACGCCGAATGCTATAAAGAAAGCATCTTCCTTTTATTTGCACACGAGAAAACAACAAGCCTCCTCCGGGAGGCTTTCTCGTTTTTGGCGTCTGGAGCATTCACTGCATTCCTGTCCCGTCTTCAACATTTCGGTACTCGATCGGATCTGTCGATATGAAATTGGTCCGGTGTCACTTTCGACATTGTCGGTTGTATGATGATGGAACGGTGAAAGGGTATGCTTCTATTTTTTGGAATCACACTTTCCCCCCTGAGAGAATACAAATTTTCGGCCTCAACACTTCCTAATCGGCCGCAAGTACAATTGTTTGTACCAAAAGCCGTTTTTCATCTTGATGATGTTGTTGGTAGATCATCCTGTAAGTTGCTGAAAATATACTGTAAAAACATTTATCGAAATTCTGTGCGCGGTTGGCACGGCGTATGCTTTATAGAAATCATCTTCCTTTTATTTGCACACGAGAAAACAACAAGCCTCCTTCGGGAGGCTTTCTCGTTTTCTTGCCTACGATGAAATTTGGATCCACCTTTTCGTTTTGCCTCTACCGACTAGAATCACTTTTTGCGTCGCGTGGTGAGAATACAAATTTTTAGCCTCGACACCTCGTAATACGCTGGAAGTTCAATTGTTTGTACTTTTGGGCGTTGTTTTGATGTATCAAGAATGCAGAGAGGACATGTCTAAACTACTGAATTGATGCGATAAAATTTTTATTTGAAATTGTGTGAGTGTTTGGCACGACGTATGCTTTATAGAAAGCATCTTCCTTTTATTTGCACACGAGAAAACAATAAGCCTCCTCCGGGAGGCTTTCTCGTTTTCTGGGGTCAGTGTTCCGTAGAGAAAAAATATGCCCCTCGCGAATTTGAATCGCGAGGGGCTTTGTCTTGTCGATAGCGAAAGAGGATGACCTTAGCGGGTCGCCTGCTCAATGATCGCTCGGCAGAAGGCCGGGAGGTCGTCCGGCTTGCGGGAAGAGATCTGATTGCGGTCCACCACGACTTCTTCATCGACCCAGGTGGCACCGGCGTTTTCAAGGTCGTCCTTGATTCCGGGGGTGGCGGTGCAGGTGAAACCGTCCATGATCTTAGCGGAGATGGGGATCCATCCGGCGTGACAGATGTGGGCGACGATCTTTCCAGCTTCGAAAATTTCACGGGTGAGCTCCAGCACCTTGGGATCGCGGCGGAGCTTGTCCGGCGCAAAACCGCCGGCAATGACGAGCAGGTCGAAATCGCCAGCCTGCTGATCGGCAATGGCGGCGGTGGAGCGGAAAGGATAGCCATGCTTGCCCTTGTAGACCGCACCGGCTTCCGGCCCGGCCACGACAACTTCAGCGCCTTCTTCGATCAGGCGGTAGTAGGGATACAGCAACTCCATATCCTCAAATACATCGTCCACAAACATCAGGACGCGTTGACCTTTCATTTTCATGTGACCCTCCGTTCTTCAGAGTCATGTCGTTAATATTGTAGTGGATACTGCAACTGTGGCGTCCTCAGTACAATTATTAATTGTGAGGACAAAAAAGCGGGGCTGGCAGCATCAGCTACCAGCCCCGCTCGATTAATTGCTTCAGCGCTTACTTCTCGTACACGGCACCGCGGGAGGCGGAGGTGACGAGCTTGGCATAGCGGCGCAGGAAGGCAGACTTCACCGGCTTCTCAACCGGCTTGAAGGTCTTCTTGCGTTCTTCCAGTTCGGCATCGTCTACCAGCAGGTTGATCTTGCGGGCTGGGATGTCGATCTCGATCTTGTCGCCTTCCTGAATCAGGCCGACCGGGCCGCCAGCAGCAGCTTCCGGGGAGATGTGCCCGATGGCAGCGCCGCGGGTGCCGCCGGAGAAGCGACCGTCCGTGATCAGCGCAACGGATTCGCCCAGACCCATGCCGGAGATGGCAGAGGTGGGGGTGAGCATCTCGCGCATGCCGGGGCCACCCTTGGGGCCTTCGTACAGGACAACAACCACGTCGCCGGGCTTGATCTGGTTGCCCAGAATCGCCTCGACGCATTCTTCTTCCGAATTGAACACGCGGGCCACGCCGGTGTTCTGCATCATCTCGGGAGCCACGGCAGACTGTTTTACGCAGCAGCCCTCGGGAGCGATGTTTCCGTACAGGATAGCGATGCCGCCTTCCTCGGAGTACGGGTTGTCGATGGGACGAACAATGTTGGTGTCAGTGACCTTGGCGTCGAGGTCCTTGAGGTTCTCGCCCAGCGTCTTACCGGTGACGGTCATGACGTCGAGGTTGAGCAGGTCGCGTTTGACCAGCTCGCTCATGACGCCGGGGATGCCGCCGGACTCGTTCAGGTCCTCCATGAAGTGAGGGCCTGCCGGGGAGAGCTTGCACAGGTTCGGGGTCTTTTTGCTGATCTCGTTGAACATCTCGAGATTCAGGTCGAGGCCCGCCTCGGCGAACAGGGCCGGGAGGTGCAGGGTGGTGTTGGTGGAGCAACCCAGCGCCATATCCATGGTCACGGCGTTGTGCACAGCCTTCTCGGTGACGATGTCACGCGGGCAGATGTTGCGCTCCAGCATTTCCATGACCTGCATGCCTGCCTGTTTGGCAAGGCGCGTACGGGCGGACATGACCGCCGGGATGGTGCCGTTGCCGGGCAGTGCCAGGCCGATGGATTCGGAAAGACAGTTCATGGAGTTGGCAGTGAACATGCCCGCGCAGGAGCCACAGGTGGGACAGGCGGACTTTTCAAAGTCTTCCAGCTCTTCCATGGTCATTTTACCTGCTTTGACCTTGCCCACGCCCTCGAAGACGTTGATGAGGTCGGCGGTCTTCTTGCGACCGGCCAGCATGGGACCGCCAGAGACGACCACGGCCGGGATGTTCATGCGCAGGATGGCCATGAGCATGCCCGGGACGATCTTGTCGCAGTTGGGAATGCAGACGATGGCGTCGAACGGGTGCGCGGTCGCCATGATCTCCACGGAGTCGGCGATGATTTCGCGGCTGGGCAGGGACATCTTCATGCCCTCGTGGTTCATGGCCAGACCATCGCAAACGCCGATGGCCGGGAATTCCATGGGGGTACCGCCCGCGATGCGGATGCCGGTCTTAACGGCCTCGGTAATGGTGTCTAGATGCACATGACCGGGGATGATTTCGTTGGCGGCGTTACATACGCCGATGAGCGGCCTGTCCATTTCTTCTTTGGACAATCCGGTCGCGTAAAGCAGCGACCTGTGAGGGGCCTTTTCCAAGCCACCAGTCATTTTCTTGCTTCGCATCTATTCTCTCTCCTTAATGCGTAGATATGATTTGGAGGGGTAGTTCAACTCTATTGTCTGCGCCTGTCAACTCTTTTGGACTGGAGCAGCTGTTTGAATACCACGCCCCACGGGCTTTTCCCATGATAGATGCACCCTTTATCGCGATGTGTTAAAATACATCCAGATAGGTCTCTGTCAGGATTTTTCGGCAAAGGAGGCGGCTATGTCGAATGTATGCGGTGGTCAGGGGTGCGTCTGTTCCAAGGATCGGTATCGCGAACCCGAGGCAAAGATTGTTGCCCGTGATCCGGTGTGTGGCAAGAAGCTGGATTGCAATAGCGAAGGCGTGCGGCAGTTGAACTGGGAAGGGGCAGTGTTTTACTTCTGCGATACCCGGTGCATGACGAAGTTTGTGCAGAATCCCAAGAAGTATGTGGGGAAGAAGGGAATCTGGAATTTTCTCAAGTTCTGGTGATTGTGGGGATTTGAGGGAGTGGGGAGCCGCCCGGGGACGGGCGGCTTTTTTTTATGGAAGAGGCGCCTTTGGCACTGAAGGCAGTAAGAGAGCTGAGGTCGGCCTGCGGCCTCCGATTGCTGGCAAGATTCCTGCCGGGGGCGTCCTGCGCGGACGGCGGTTCTTTCTATCTCTGCTGTCCTCATCCGTAAGCCTCGAAGACTTGGCAACGGCTGAGGCTGCCTGAGCCGCCCCAAGAAAGAACCAAAGAAACGCGGCTTTTGTGTGATTCCCGCCTTATGAATCAAGGGCTGGTGCAGGGCTTCGTTTTGGGGAAGGGGGATTGAGCGATAGCCAAGTAATTAGTGGCCCCCCGAGCGAAGCGAGCGCAAAAAAGTTTAGGAGGGTGTCGGGAACCCTTTACAAAGGGTTCCTGACCCGTCGGAGACGCCCGCCCGGCGAGGGCACGCCGTAGGCATCTTCCTTCTATTTTCCCTTGTCTCCCAACCGTATTCGACGTAGAAGAGATTTGAGTCTCGACATTTTCTAGACTTGTTTTCGCAGGGCTAAAATTCGGCCCTTAAATTCAAGAGGTTGGCAGTTTTACGTATGGTCAAGCAATCCGTTTTTGCAGGCATTCCTGATGTATTGGATGAGCAGAAGTTCGCCCATGGTGGCAACTTGCGCAAGATGGCCGAGATGGCCGGATGCCTTCCCGAGGAAATCCTCGACTTCTCCGCCAATGTGAATCCGCTGGGGCCGCCGCCGTGGCTCGGGCAGGTGGTGGGGCAGGCGCTGCAGAGCGTGGACTCCTATCCGGACCCGGATTCGCATGACCTGCTCATGGCCGCATCCGAGGTCTACAAGGTGTGGCCTACGCAGGTGATCGCGGGTAACGGCGCATCGGAGCTGCTGTTCACCATCGCCGGACTGGGCGGATATGGACAGGCCATCATTCCTTCGCCTGCCTATGTGGATTACGCGCGCGCTTGCAAGGCGCACCGGGTGAAGACCGTGGAAATGCCCATGACCGAGGACTTTCACGTGGACTTCCCGGCCATGGGATCGCTGCTGCGCACACCGTCGCTGGTGTTTTTGTGCAGCCCGAACAATCCCACGGGCACGACCTTTTCCGCTGCCGACCTGCGCGAAGTGGCGGAGATGTTCCCGAAGTGCCGCTTCATCGTGGACGAATCCTTTGCGGACTTCCTGCCTGACGGTACGGACCGCCTCATCAGAAACAGGCCGTCCAATGTGATCACGGTCCTGTCCATGACCAAATTTTACGCCATCCCCGGCATCCGTCTGGGGCTGGCTTTCGCGGACCCGGACGTCATCCTCAAGATCAAGCAGGCCATGCCCGCGTGGTCGGTCAACGTGCTCGCCCAGAAGGTGGGCGCACGCTGCCTGCGCGATGTGCAGTATGGCAAATACACCCGCGAACAGACCGCGCTGCTGCGCGAAAATCTGGCGGCAGGACTGCGCGAAATCCCGGGCATCAAGGTGCTCCCCGGCACGGCGAACTACCTGCTCTGCCGCGTGGACCGCATCGGACAGGATGCAGTGCCACTCTATGAACGGCTGCTGGCCGAACACCACATCGCCATCCGTCTGTGCGGCAACTACGAGGGGCTGGACAACAACTGGTTCCGCGTGGCCGTGCGTAATGAGAAGGACAACGAGCGCCTCATCAATGCCATGGAAGCGGTGAGCGGCACGGCCCGCGCGCCCATCATCAAGCGCACCAAACGCACCCCGGCGCTGATGCTGCAGGGCACCAGCTCCAACGCGGGCAAGTCCGTGCTGACAGCGGCCTTTTGTCGAATTTTCCTGCAGGACGGCTACTCGGTGGCTCCGTTCAAGGCGCAGAACATGTCGCTCAACTCGTTCGTCACGGATACGGGCGGCGAGATGGGCCGTGCGCAGGTGACGCAGGCCATGGCCTGTCGCCTCAAGCCTGATGTGCGCATGAATCCGGTGCTGCTCAAGCCCGGCTCGGATGTGGGCTCGCAGGTCATCGTCATGGGCCAGCCCGTGGGCAACATGTCGGTGCAGGAATACGTGCGCTACAAACCGCGCGCGTGGGAAGCGGTCAAGACCGCCTACGACTCCCTTGCCAACGAGCATGACATCATCGTGCTGGAAGGCGCGGGCAGCCCGGCCGAAGTGAATCTCAAGCACCATGACATCGTGAACATGGCCATGGCCAAGTATGCTGACGCCCGCGTGCTGCTGGCGGGCGATATCGACCGCGGCGGCGTGTTCGCCTCCATTGTCGGCACCATGAACCTGCTCACCCCGCAGGAACGCGACCTTGTGGAAGGGTTTATCATCAACCGCTTCCGGGGCGACGCCAGTCTGCTGGACCCCGCCTTCGGGCAGATGTTCGAGCACACGGGCAAGCCGGTCATGGGCACCATTCCGTACATCCAGTCCCTTGGATTGCCCGAGGAGGATTCGGTTTCCTTCAAGGAAGGATTCCGCCCCGAGGGCAGCAAGATGCCCGAGGACGAGTGCGTGGATATCGTGGTCATCGACCTGCCGCGCATATCGAATTTCAATGACATCGACCCGCTCCATGCCGAGCCGGATGTGCGCATCCGCGTGGTGAGCGACGCCCATGATATCGGCAAGCCGGACGCCATCATCATCCCCGGTTCCAAATCCACGGTGCCGGACATGAAGGCGCTGAAAGGTTCCGGCATCGCCGCCGTGATCCGCGAGCTGTCCAATGGCGGCCACAAAACCAAGGTGGTCGGCATCTGCGGCGGCTTCCAAATGCTCGGCGAGATCGTGGACGACCCCTACGGGCTGGAGTCCGAAACCACCCGCGTGGACGGCTTTGGTCTGCTCCCGGTCCAGACCACGCTGCTGCCGCAAAAGACCCTCACCCGCACCTGGGGCCAGCACTCCAAATCAGGCCGCCGGGTCCACGGCTACGAAATCCACCACGGCGAAACCAAACCGCTGTCCGAGAATCTCCGCATCGCCCTGCGCGACAACAGCGGCGATCCCCTCGGCTTTGCCCGCCCCGACGGCCGCGTCTGGGGAACCTACCTCCACGGCCTGTTCGACGCCGACGAATTCCGCCGCTGGTTTATCGATCAGCTCCGAATGGACAAAGGCCTGTCGCCGTTAGAGGACGTACAGGTGCGCTTCGATCTGGAAGACGCCTTAGATCACTTGGCGGGCGTCGTCAGGGAAGCCGTGTGTATGGAAACGGTGTATAAATCGCTCGGCTTCAGCGGGTGTTGTACACAGGCGAGTTTGTTTTATCAGTTTGGCGGGTAGACGCTACGCTAGGTTTATTTGATTGAAGAGAAGAAAAGGCCGCTCCGATGGAGCGGCCTTTTTAGTTGGAAGAATTTAGAGGAGGTCGCCTTCGGCTCCGATTGATGAACCATCGCTGCCGGGTGGCGTCCTACGCAGACGGCGGTTCTTTCTTGGCTGAGCCGCCCCAAGAAAGAACCAAAGAAACTCGGCTTCCCTAGCTTGGCCGCTGCCATCCACGCCCAAGAATCTGATCCAATCGGCTCCGCTCCCCGAATCGATGGTGTGCGATCTCGTATGGCTCGTAACGATTCGAAAGAGTCGCTCCATCGATTGGTCAGCTTCTAAGGCTTTGGTGGTTTGATGCTATGCCTAGGGATTAATGGGAAGACGCAGATGTTGTTACAGCATTCTTTGCATCTTGTGTTTGATGCAAAGTGGAAGAATGGATCATCTCCTTTCGGATCGTGCATCTTACAGAGTTCGAAGTGGTCATTAGAGAAAAGGTCTTCTTTGCTATCTAGATCACACATGACTGACTTAAAGCACTTATGAGGAACAGTCATTTGTTTGCAGACTATTAAGAGTCTTCTGTCACAGCTAAAAATTTCACATGTCGTTTGTGCTGCATAGGCCACTGCTAATAAGTCATAGATGTCACCCGTCTTTGAGTCGACATCATAGATTCGCTCAAGTTGAACTTGATCATTGCAATTGATCCAAAAGTCGATTGCATCTTCCTCAGAAACTTTATCTTCTAAAACAGCACAGTAGTGATCTGATTGATTACATTTTCCTTTGTAAAACTGGTCCGTTGAAACTAAACATTCTTTTTCTAATAATGTGGGAATCCATGCTAGCAGTTCACAAGTATCGTCTACTCTATACAGCTGGGAAACAAAAGAAGAGTCTAAGAAGTGTTCTGTTGTCATAGTCATAGCTCAAGTTCAGATTCAATACGAGAATAGACAGATTCTGAGAAAGAGTCTTTATTGTCACTAATGATATTAGAAAATCTTTGTTTGTTCCGTTTTAGAAGAGTTAAGATGTCATCGTCACTACTTGAGTAAAGGTGAGAAAGTTTCTCTTTGATGTTCTTGTATTGTTCTGTTTTTCCAGAAATGTACAATAAATCATATAAAGCATTGATAGCTACATCAACACTGGTTTTGTTCTCAAAGATAGTTCTTTGTACATCATCGAGGTCAATATTATTAGGCCACTGCATGGCCCAACGATTAGCCTTTTCAAATGGAATCAAAAAGAATTGAGCAAACTTTGTTGCAAGGAATTCAGGAATATCTTTCTTGTCAATATTCTTTGAATATGGATTGAACTTCAGGTTGTCGGAGCTGACTGCGGCGTCATGGTCGAATAATAGGTGTGACAACTCATGTGCGATGGTGAAACGTATTCTGCACGGTGGATAGTTTGTATTTATGTATATTGCATTTTTCGAATTATCAGTAAGATAAAAACCGTCTACATCAATATCAGATTTGGAAGTGAAGAAAGTAACATTGAGCATCGTGCATGCCCAACTTAACGAATTGTTGTATTCTTTTTTTACTGCATTAACGTGATTCCTTGCAATAACGATAAGTTCTAGCCATTCAGTTGGATAGTTTTTCTGTGGCTTGATTTTTGATTCGTTGATGTTGGGGATCAGTTCTTTAACAATGTGAAAGGCGTTCTCTATTCCTGATGCAAATGTTTTGGCCTCGGAATCAATGTTTCTAAAGCTGACCGAAGTCGGTTGATAGTTCGATTTGAGTAAATAAAGGAAATTGAAGTTAAGGCATGAGCAGATTTCTTTTAATTCTGAAACCTTGAGTTCTGCTTTTGCGTTTAGGTAATTATCAACAAGAATCTCATCGATGTCACAAAGTTTGGCGACATCGTGTGATGAATAATTACGTTTGGAGAACTCAAAATTGAGTCTATCTGCTATTACTTTTCTGGAATTCAAATCGACTCACCTCAACTGTCTATTAAGATTCTTATACATTTTTATTGTTGATAACAAGTTGTCAATATTTGAGTTCAGAACAGGTCAACTTTCCCAGCCCTCAAGAGAGTGGCCTAGAAGCTGACCAAATCGAATGCCGCCCATGGCCGTAGGTTATCGGGCAGCGACGAACGTCGCGCAGCGCGGCTCAAGGCATTCTATTTGGATCAGATTCTCAGCCGCTCACGCCGGGCGGCCAAGCTAGAAAAGCCGCGCTTTTTTCGTTCTTTTTTGGGGCGGCTCAGCCAAAAAAGAACCGCCGTCCGCGCAGGACGCCTCCGGCAGGAATCTTCCAATAATCGGAGGCCGAAGGCCGACCTCCTCTATTGTCCAATAAATCCAGAAAAATCCCCACTCCCCGCCACCATTCCCAACGCAACCTCAATAACAACCTGTTTTTGCACAGCAGATTAAAATGGGTGTGATTTATGCATAAGTCGATAAAATTTTATCGGAGGACTTATGAAGCTCGTCTACACACTCATCGTTGCTGTCATTCTGGCAATCCCGTGCTCTGCGCAGGCCTACTATATTGAGTTCTCGGGGAACTCTCTTAATAGCGGAATCTTTTCAAGCAGGAGCATCGATAACGGGGTTTCCTTAGATGCGACCAATTTACAGGAATATATCATGTTTCGTGGGGCGCTGACGATTTTCTCTGATTATGGGAGAGATATCGAGCGCCTTGTGGATGTGAGTTTTTCTCAGTTTGTTACAGTAGCTGGTGTTTCTAGTGCGACTTCGACACTAATGATTGATGGTATGGTAAAGCTGGTCGATCATTACTGGCCTACTACATATGGGCTTGAGAGCTTCTCCAATGTTGACGATTTAGAGCCTCTTTACACTGGGACTATATATGAATTTATGTATGGTATAGGTCCGGGTAATATTTTGGATGCAGACATCGACATCGTCGTGACCTCGGCAGACGCCCCGGCTCCGACTCCTCTCCCCGGCGCTGTCTGGCTGCTGGGGTCCGGCCTTGTCGGACTCGTGGGTTTGCGTCGGAAGATGAACGCGTAATCGCTGCAACTTTGTGTTGATTGTTCAGGAGATATGTAGATGAAAATGTCACTGGTTCGGATTGTTATGTCGCTGGCTGTCGTGATGTCCATGGTAGGGAGCGCACACGCTACAATTTATGATTTCTCTGGGACGTTTACAGAGTATGAAACAAACCCGATTTCTGCTCCTTTTACCGGCTGGGTAACAGACTCTCCAGACATTGATAGTGATGGCTCCATATTCGGAGGAATATCGGTTAACACTGGCATCATGCAGCTGGAATACGTTTTCACCGACCTTTTGGTAGCCATTGACGACATGTCATATTTTTACCTTTACACACCAGAGCCTTTGATTAGCGGTGCTATGGATGCTGCTGTGTTTCAAAATTATGCTGGCCCCATGTATCTGTCTACACAATTGGGATTTCTGAAGAGTGCAAGTGGATTCAACTCGTTGGAAGAACGAACTTCACCGACTCCTCTCCCCGGTGCTGTCTGGCTGCTGGGGTCCGGCCTTGTCGGACTCGTCGGCCTTCGCCGGAAAGCTACGGCGTAGAGCTTTTCCCTCCGATTACAAAGAAGGCCTTTCGCTGGTGTATTCAGTGGGAGGCCTTCTTTGTCAGTGCGGCTTTTATGCAATCATGGCTTCATAAGCTCGCCCATATATATTAGACAACCACCCCCAAATCCTTTACAACCCACTCCACATGCCCGGCGATGGGGTCTTACCGTATTGCCTATGACATGAAACCTCTTAGCTATGAGAACTATGAGCAAAATAGATAAAATCCGCAATTTCAGCATCATCGCCCATATCGACCACGGCAAGTCGACCTTGGCGGACCGCATCCTCGAACTGACCGGCATGGTCGGCGACCGAGACAAGAAAGACCAGTACCTCGACAAAATGGAACTGGAACGAGAACGCGGCATCACCATCAAGGCCCAGACCGTACGTATTCCGTACACCGATAGCGACGGCGAGAAATACATTCTGAACCTTATTGATACGCCCGGCCACGTGGACTTCTCCTACGAGGTGTCCCGTTCGCTGTCGTCCTGCGAGGGCGCGCTGCTGGTGGTCGACTCCACCCAGGGCGTTGAGGCCCAGACGCTGGCCAACGTGTACCTCGCGCTGGACAACGACCTGGAGGTCATCCCGGTCCTGAACAAGATCGACCTGCCCAGCGCCGATCCGGAACGCATCAGCCACGAGATCGAAGAGGTCATCGGGCTGGACTGCTCCAACCCCATCTCCGTTTCTGCCAAGACCGGCCTGAACGTGCAGGATGTCGTGGACGCAGTCATTCACATGCTGCCGCCGCCCAAGGGCGATCCGGACGCGCCGCTCAAGGCCCTGATCTTCGACTCCTGGTACGACTCCTATCAGGGTGTGGTCGTGCTCTTCCGTATCCTCGACGGTACGCTGAAGAAGAAAGACATGATCAGAATTTTTTCCTCCGGCAAGGACTTCGAAGTCACTCGACTCGGTGCGTTCATGCCTGAGGCCGTGGACATCAAGTCCATGGGGCCCGGCGAGGTTGGATTCCTCTGCGCCTCCATGAAAGAGCTGGGCGATGCGCCCGTGGGCGATACCATCACCCATGCTGCCCGTCCGGTGACCGAGCCGTACCCCGGCTTCAAGCCGGTCAAGCCCATGGTCTTCTCCGGTCTCTATCCGGTGGAGCCGAGTGAGTACGAAACTCTCAAGGCCGCGCTGGAAAAGCTCCAGCTCAACGACGCCGCCTTCAGCTACGAGCCCGAGACTTCTCAGGCGCTCGGCTTCGGCTTCCGTTGCGGCTTCCTCGGTCTGCTCCACATCGAGATCATTCAGGAGCGTCTGGAGCGCGAATTCGAGGCCAAGCTCATCACCACCGCCCCCTCGGTTATTTACGAGGTGGAGGACGTGCAGGGCGAAGTCCTGACCATCGACAACCCGTCCAAGCTGCCTGATCCGACCAAGATCGGTCGCATCAGCGAGCCTTTCGTGCGCCTCGAAGTGCACGTGCCCAACGAGTTCGTTGGTGCGGTGCTCGCCCTCTGCGAAGAGAAACGCGGCATTCAGAAGGACATGGCGTACATCACCGAAAACCGCGTGGTCATCACCTACGAGATGCCTTTCGCCGAGGTCATGTACGATTTCTTCGACAAGCTGAAGTCTTCCACCAAGGGCTACGCCAGCCTCGATTACGAGATCATCGATTACCGCGACGCCGACCTCGTGCGTCTCGACATCCTGATCAACGGCGATCCCGTGGATGCCTTCTCCTGCATCGTGCACCGTGAGAACTCGCAGCGCATCGGTCGTTCTCTCGCCCTCAAGCTGAAGCGCTCCATCCCGCGCCAGATGTTCGAGGTCGTGATTCAGGCCGCCATCGGCAACAAGATCATTGCCAAGGAGCGCAACGCACCCTTCCGCAAGGACGTTACCGCCAAGTGTTACGGTGGTGATATTTCTCGTAAGCGCAAGCTGCTCGAGAAACAGAAGGAAGGTAAGAAGCGCATGCGTCGCATGGGCAACGTCGAGATCCCGCAGGAAGCATTCCTCTCTGTCTTGAAGGCAGACGAGGAATAAGAGAAGCCTCCGGCGGGTCCTCGCCGGACGGGCGTCTCCGACGGGTCAGGAACCCTTTGTAAAGGGTTCCCGACACCCTCATAAACTTTTTGTAGCTCGCTTCGCTCGAGGGTGGGGTGTGTGCAAAAAAAATGGGAACTTGATTTAACTGAGTATAAGCATAGACTGGCCCACGCCAAAGGCACGAAAGGGATTCCAAAGGGTATAGCCCTTTGGCCGCCGGAGGCGACGTCATCTGACAATGGAGCCGAAGGCGACCTCCGACTCTGATTTTATTCATCTGATTTTAGGACATATATACATGACACATGATTCCATGAAACAGTTCCGGGACACCATCGAGGCCGTAGTTGTGGCCTTGCTGCTGGCCTTTGTCATTCGCGCCTTCATCGTACAGGCATTCAAGATTCCGTCCGGCTCCATGCTGGATACCCTCCAGATCGGCGACCACCTGTTGGTGACCAAGTTCGCCTACGACGTGCGCCTGCCGTCGAATGTCTGGCTCGATACCACTGACGGCAAAGTGCTGTACAAGGTGGGCGACCCCGAGCGCGGCGATATCGTGGTCTTCAAGTTCCCCGAGGACGAGACCAAGGACTACATCAAGCGCGTCATCGGCCTGCCCGGCGACACCGTGGAGATCAAGAACAAGGTGGTCTACATCAACGGCGAGCCGCTGGATGAGCCCTACGTGCGCCACACCAAGGCAGACATGCAGCCCATCCGTGACAATTTCGGTCCCTACACCATCCCCGAAGGCCGCTACTTCATGCTCGGTGACAACCGCGAAGGCTCCTTCGACTCCCGCTGGTGGGGAACGGTCAAGCGCGAAAAGATCGTGGGTAAGGCTCTGATCATCTACTGGTCCTGGGGCTCCCTCACCGATATCCGTTTCAATCGAATCGGAACGATCTTCAACTAGGATCGTTGAGATAGAAATAGAAAAGGCCGTCCCGTTTGGGGCGGCCTTTTTTTTATTATTAAGAAGGCAGAATATTGGGCGGTTTGCGTAAAATGTAGAACTATGGCAGCAATCTGTTCTTGTTTAAATAAACCTGTGAGATTGAGCATGAAAAGATTTGCTTTAGTGTTGATTTGCTTTTTGGTTTTCGGTTGTACTTCCACGAAAAAAGGCTTGAATGCAGAGTACATAATTACCCCTTCAGACTTTTCAAGCATGAGCCCATCTGAAGTTGAAAGTGCACTGGTTAAAGGACACCCTGGGAATTATTTTACTCAAGCCTCAAAAGTGTTTTCAGAGGGGGATTTCCAGAAAGGTGTGATGTGGTTCTATGTAGGACAGATTCGCTTTAGAGCCTATCTGAAAGCAAATCCTTCGCTCAAAGCATCAGAAGATCCCGCCCTGTTTGCATCCTTAATACATACTGTCGGCCCGACCATGAATGGATACATCGGCGGGAATGTCGATGAATGGATTATGACGATTGATGAAGCAATTAAGTGGCATAACGAACATCCAGATAAATTTCTCGATAAAGAAGAGAATAAAGATATATATGCATCAGTTATATCTGGATTGGAAAAGTTGAAACGCCATGTTGACGAGAGCAGAGATTTAATTCGGGAAAAACGTCTAGAAAACGGTTTGGATAATCGCTCATAAGATGAAGATATCATAACTGTGTGGGGTTTTGTGTGTTGAGAAGAATGCGTTTCTTTTTAGAATGGATGTGTCATCCCATCTGGATAGATGATTCAGACGGCTGCGGTGAGCCAACCGATCCAGAAACATTGCCTATTAGTGACGACTTGAAGCACGACATTGCAGAGTGGGATAGAATTTTTCAGTCTACTTTGGACCAACGGTATCCACCCGATTCAGGCTTTTCCTCCAAACGTGCGGATAAGCTGTTATGGCAAGCTTTTCAATTGGAAGGAGAAAGTCTCTTTCGGAGACTTCGGGAAGAGTTGGGAGGGGCTTATGACGTTGAATCGGAGGATTATGACAAGGGTGTTTCGTGAAGTTCCTTTACATGTTGAATCCGAATAGATGCGATAGAAAATAAAAGGCCGTCCCGTTTGGGGCGGCCTTTTTTGTGGGCTTACTTTAAAGAGCACTTCAGGCGGTTGGAGCCGTCATAAAATGCAAACGTCCCCTTGCCGCCTCGTTTGGCCTTGTACATGGCCATATCCGCGGCCTTGATGATGGATGTGGCGTCGTGGCCGTCGGTGGGGAAGACGCTGATGCCGATGCTGGCGCTGACGCTGATGTCGTGGTCACAGAACGGCATGGGGCGTTCGAGTTCCTTGATCATCTTTCCGGCCAGATCCGCACAGTGGTCGCGGCAGCCGGTTTCGCCGAGGATGGCGACGAACTCGTCGCCGCCGATTCTGCTCACGGTGTCCATGCCTTGCCTGATCTGTTCGATCATGCGGTTGGCTGATTCCTTGAGCACGAAATCTCCTGCCGCGTGGCCGACGGAGTCGTTCACCTTTTTGAAGTCGTCCAGATCAATGAACATCAGGGAAAAGCTCCCGCCTGTCGTTTCTGCGAGCATCACCGCGGCCTCGAGCCTGTCGGCGAAAAGCACCCGGTTGGGTAGGCCGGTCAGGGCGTCGTAATAGGCGAGGTTACTGATCTTGTTGTAGTGGCTGACATCCACGATGACGCCGACAACCTGATTCTGGGTGCCGACCTGCATGGCGCTTCCCTGTACCTCCACCATGCTGTACGAGCCGTCTTTGAGGAGCCCGGTGAACGTGTAGTGCATCTCCCGCGTCCGGCCGCTACTGCGTTTGCGCAGATTCTCGGCCACCAGCTTCCTGCATTCCGGGGCGACGAGTTCGATGATCGGAATTTTCCCGACGATTTCCGAGGGGGAGTCATAGCCGAATGCCCGGGCAAAAGAACGGCTGACATAGGTGAACTGCTCGCCATCAAGGGCGTAGACCTTGGCCAGTGACTGGTCCAGCACCTCCTGCAGGAAATCAATTTTGCTGGAACGGTCAGACAGGTTCCGCCTGTATGATTCCAACTCATCCTCAAGGGCATGGATCTTTTCTTTCAGCGTGTCGATGTCGTGCTTCTGTGCCATGTGAGAGCCTGCTGCTGGTTCGCGTCTTTTGCTATAGAATAGGAGCTAAGTAGCAGGTTTCCATGATAGTTATATAAAGAAATGTTTAGATGGACCCAAAAATGTTTGATGAATATTGAGTGAGGGGATTTGACTCGTGGGGTTCATGGCCATATCTTTCTTCTCTAATCACAGGGGTTCTACCAATCGATGACCGTGACCGATTCACGGCAGAAACAATCAATGGGCGTGCTGTAATGACATTTCACTTTGTTCTTTTGTTCTCTGTAACGGTGTTTGTTGCCTCCATTATTCCCGGTCCCAGCATGCTGCTGGCGTTGACCCACGGGATGCAGTACGGGGCAAGGAAAACTGTTGCATCGGCCCTTGGCAATGTTGTCGTCACCTTGATTCAGGCCTCGATCTCCATTGCCGGTCTGGGAACCATTCTGGTTGCATCGGAGGCCGTGTTCCACTTGGTCAAATGGGCGGGCGCAGCCTACTTGGTGTATATCGGTGCGACACTTCTCCTGTCTTCAGGAGCATTGATTTCAGAAGACGAGACCGGGCAGGCCGGGGAGCGTGTTTCTTCGAGAAAAATGTTCATGCAGGGCGCCTTGGTGACAGCGGGAAATCCGAAAGCGATCGTTTTCTTCACCGCGATATTCCCCCAGTTTATTAACCCGGAAATGGCGTATATGACTCAGTCCAGTGTGCTGTTGGGAATTTGCGCTGTGATCGCATTTGTCTGCTTCATGATCTACGCCGTGAGCGGGCAGAAAGTGATCTCCGTCTTCTCCAAGGCAAAGGTCGGGAAGTATGTGAAGAAGGTCATCGGCGGCACGTTTATCGGCGCCGGGATCGGACTCGCAGCTAGTAACCGATAGTACCGGAAAATTTGAAGGCCGGACTTGCGGGAGAAATCCGCAAGTCCGGCCATTGTTATTGTTCAAGGGATTACGTACGCCCCGTGTATATTTTTAGCCTACTGTTCTTTTTCAACCCGACAGATGAGCGCGGAGTGTGGCCAACTGCCGATTTCCGGGCTGCAGAATTCATGAGCGTCAGGGCAGAGCATGTTCGCGTTGGATTCGAAGACGCCAAACAGGTCTGGCAGCTTTTCGTTGCGTTCGGGGAACCACCAGGAGTGCTGTGCGTCGACCATCTTCGGGTGCATCACATCCGTGATGTGGACCCGCTGGCGGATGGAACCGGACGGGGTTGAGATGACTGCCCAGTCTCCCTCTGCGAGGCCAAGCTCGGCAGCCGTGTCCGGGTGGATCGAAAGCAGGGGATCGGGCACTTTCTTGCGTGCCTTTTCGATTTGCCGCTGCTCGGAGTGATACATGGGCATGAAGCGACTGCCGGTGATGAGGATGAGCGGGTACTCTTCCGTCAGCTCAGGCTCCTTGCTCTCCGGGCTCCAGACAGGCTCGTGATACACGGGTAACGGGTCGGCGCCCAGCTCCTCAAAGATGGACGATTTGAGTTCCACCTTACCTGAGGGTGTACCGAATCCGTACTTTTCGTATCGACGGAACTCCATCTCCCCAAAAAGGCCATTCTGTTCGGCCAGCTTCTGGAATGTCAGTCCGACAGGTTCGAGGCAGTGGTCGTAAACGTCTTCGATGGTCTCCCACGGCCAGTGCTCTTCCTGACCAAGTCGCAGTCCCAATTGCCTGTAGAAGTAGTAGCTGTCCTTCCGTTCCTCAATTGGGTCGATCCCCTGCGGACAGGCGACGCAGAACCCGCTGGTCAACCAGATCTCCGGCTGTTCCACCGTGGTGGACGCCGGGAAAACATAGTCGGCCATGGCTGCCGAGGGGGTCATGTAGTATTCCATGACCACATAGAGGTCGAGCGCCTTGAGCGCCTCGAAGACCTGCTGCGTATTGGGCAGGGAGAGGAGCGGGTTGCTCGCCAGGGTGATGGCTGCCTTCACCGGATATGGCTTCCCGGTAATGATGGCGTTCATGACCTCTCTGGCGTGGGCCAGATTTGAATGCCACGCTTCAGGGGGCATGGCGTAGCCTTGGGGCAGCTTCTTGTTGGCGGCATAGTTGCGCTCCCAGCCGGGGAAGCCGAAGAACGGGTACTTATCCGCGCCGAGCTGCTTGGCCTTTTGGCCCTGGGGCATCATGTCGTTCAATTCAAGGTATTCCCAGTCGTGGACCTTGCCCACATTGGCTGCCTGACTGAAGATGTCGCCGCCGGGAACTTCGAGGTTGCCGGTGATGGCGCGCAAGATGGCTCGACCACGGGCACACTGTGTCGAGTTCACGCCCTGTTTGTCCAGACCGAGGCCAAAGGGAATCACGGCCGACGCGGCTGTCGCGTACATGGTGGCGGATTCGACCACGAGGGCCGCCGGAACCGAAGTGATCTCCTCGACCTTTTTCGGGGTGTAGGATTCCACGGCGTCCTTGAGCTCGTCAAAGCCGACAGTATGATTGGCAACGAAATCCTTGTCGTACAAATCGTTCGTAATGATGTGGCGAATCCAGCCCAGCATCAGAGCGAGGTCCGTGCCGGGGCGAATCTGCAACCACAGGTCGGCCTTTTCAGCCTCTTTTGTCCGTCGCGGGTCAACGACCATGAGCTTGGCGCCGTTCTTTTGTGCCGCTGCGATCATTGGAGTCAGGCCCATCGGGTTCGACTTGGATGCGTTGCATCCCCACATGACGACACATTGCGAATGGACGATGTCGCTTCCCATGACCATGCCGCCATAGGTGGCATATTCGGTGGCGTAACTCGGGCACATGCAGATGGTATTCACGCCACAGGTGTTGGGGGAGCCAAAGAGGTTGAAGAAACGGCGGCAGTCCCAGTGGTACGTCCGCTTTGTGCCGTGGGTGAACGTCAGCGTCTCGGCCCCGAATTCCTCGCGCAGCTTGGAGAGCTTCTCGGCCACTTCATTCAGAGCCTGCTCCCAGCTGATCCGCTCCCATTTGCCTTCGCCCCGTTCGCCGACGCGTTTCAGCGGATAATTCAGGCGGTCGGGGTGATAGATGTGGTCCAGCATCAGTCGGCCACGTTCACAAAGAGCGCCGCGAGAGATCGGATGGTCCGGGTCGCCAGTGATTTTCACGACCTTGCCGTTATCAATATGCAACAGCATGCCGCAGCGAGGGTGGCATAGCCCGCAATAGCTTCTTCGTACTTCCATGGTGTTCCTCCCTGAGATATTTCAAGGCAGTTGATTCGCTTTCCCTTTAAGAGGGGGCTTCTCCCGTTCATCGGGGAGGAGCGTGAGCCTTTGAACCTACCTTTCCATACCATGCCCATGGAGAAAATAAACCATGGTCAGCGAAAAACTCTTTTCTGTTCGTGAGCATAATAGAGCAGGGTGTCTGGGCCGCTGAAGCACAAACAAGAAAAGCCGTCTAAGAGACGGCTTTTTCGTTTATATGGCGAGAGAAGTTACGCCCCGTGTCTGTTCGCTTCCTGTTTCCACTCGGAAACCATGGCTCTTACCTCGTCGATGCGCGGGGAATCCGTTTTGAAATGCTCGGCAAAGACGTGCAGGTCGGTGGCTCCTCGCGGGGCGAAGATGCCTTTGACGCGGCACCAGAGGGGATCGAGGGTCTCGACGAAATCGTCGAGCATCTTGTTGGTCAGGGTCTCCATGAAGGACTGGTGATTGCGGTAGGCGAACATGTAGAGCTTGAAGCTCTTGGACTCCACGATCTTCTGGTCCGGCATGTACTCCATGACAATGGTGCCGAAATCGGGCTGGCCGGTCATGGGGCAGAGGGAGGTGTATTCCGGGAAGGAAATGGACACCACGTAGGGGCGGTCCGGATAGTTGTTGGGAAATGCTTCGAGGATGCCGGCGTGGGGCGAATCCATCTGATATTTGGTCTGACCGCCTTCACCGAGGGTCTTCAGGTGGCCGGTCTGGTCTTGGCTTTTGGACATGTTTTTCTCCTTGTTCCGATGTGGAAAAGCGGGGCGCATTTTGACTTTTCCGGGGGACAATGGCAAGTCCTGCGAAACACTATGGTGCCGCCGGGGACAGTCTTTCCCCCAAGCGGATGAATCGTATTAACTTTTGGACAGTTCAATCCAAGGGAGAAAACATGGAAACCTTCGAACGCAAGGTGTATGCCTTGCTGCTCAGCCTGTTCATCGGCGGGCTGGTCATTGCTGCTGTCATCTCCAGCAAAATCATCACCGTCTTCGGCCTCGCCGTTCCCGCCGGGGTACTGGCATATTCTCTGACCTTCGTGGTCTCCGACGTCATCAGTGAAGTCTGGGGCAAGGAGATGGCCAACGAAGCCGTGACCTGCGGGTTCGTCACCCTCATCTTCATCACTGCCATCGCATGGCTGGCCGTTGCCTGGCCTGCCGCCCCGTTCTGGCACAATCAGGAGGCCTTTGCTGGAGTCATCGGCAACACCCCGCGCATCGTGGCCGCCTCCCTCTTGGCCTATGTCGTCAGTCAGAAGCACGACATCTGGCTCTTCCACTTGCTGAAAGATCGCACCAACGGTCGCTTCCTCTGGCTGCGCAACAATCTTTCCACCATGGTCTCCCAACTCATCGACTCCACCATCTTCGTGACCGTGGCCTTCTATGGCATTCTCCCGGTGGGCGATGTCATCCTTGGCCAGTGGCTCGTGAAGCTGCTCATTGCCGCCTGCGACACGCCCATCGTGTACATGCTCGTGACAGCGCTCAAGGGTAAGGTTCGTCCTGTAGCTGCGTAACCTGATATCATCCAAAAAAAAGAGGCCGCCTTTAACGAGGCGGCCTCTTTTTTTGTTGTTTAGGGCAGGGGGAGTTTGAATTTGAAATTGGACCCTTCTCCACGGCGGGATTCCACCCATATGCTGCCGTTGTAGTGCTCGATGATCTCCTTGCAGATGGCGAGGCCAAGCCCGGTCCCGAGAGACGTGCCCGGGCGCTCCCAGTCATGCTGGCTTTGATAGAAGGTGTCGAAGATCCGTTCAACGTCTTCTTCCCGAATGCCGGGCCCGGAGTCTTCCACCGAGAACTCGAGCATGTTGTCTTTGGTCTGCCGCACGCTGAGTCTCACGATCCCCTCGTCCGTGAATTTGGCAGCGTTGTTTACGAGATTGGCCAGTACCTGATGGAGCCGGTCCTCATCGATGTGGAGTGAAGGAAGATCCGGAGAAGTGACAACGAAGAAGTCCACTGCAGGCAGGTCGTTGAACTGACCGGCCATGGTGTCACCCACATGGCGTACCAGCTTCGATACATCCACGTCGGTGTCACGCCATTCCACTCGCCCGGCCTCGATTTTGTTGAGGTCGAGCAGATCGTTGATCAGGCGGCCGAGGCGATCGGTTTCCTTGCGCACGATTTTGAAATTCTCAAGGAAGGTGCCCATGCGTTGGGTGGCTTCGTCCACATTGTTCAGGTGGGGCTGGAAGTGCTTGCGGAAGGTTCGCTCCATGAGCTTGATGAAGCCGAGTATCGCCGTGAGCGGCGTGCGCAGCTCATGGGAAGTGGATGAGAGGAATTGCGACTTTGCCTTGTCGAGGCATTGCAACTCCACATTCGCTTCTTCAAGCTCAAGGGTACGCTCGGCTACCTTGGCCTCCAGCAGGTCGTGGGCTTCGTGCAACTTCTTCTGGTCTAGCGCGAGGCGTTGCAGCATGGCGTTGATGTTGGTTCCCAACTGTGAGAGCTCGTCATCGCCGTCGGTATTGACGCGCATGGCGGTCTCACTTTCCAGATCCACCTCGCGGACCTGACTGTTCAGCCGTTCCACTCGCGAGATGACCCGGTACTGAATGAGGAAGTAGAGCATGGCGTTGAAGACCAGCAGCAGGGCGGCGAGAAATAGGGTGTTGTACATCGCCACAGAACGACCGTGGGCAGCGATGTGTCTTGGTTCGCTGATTTCGATCATAAGCGCGGGCTGCCCGGTAATGTCCTCAACAACGCCGTACCCGTTGATGATGTCGGCGTTTTGGGCGATGACAACCGCCTTGAGCCCCGTCGCCAATTCTCGTTTTACGGACCTTTCGTTCTGATGCTCGATGGACGTTGGGTGAATGCTCAGGGTGATCTCCATGCGGGCGGCTATGGCTTCGACTATTTCCGATGAGAGGAAACGTCCCATGATCATGGTACCAATGCTGGGCAGGTCTTCTTCAGATGTCAGAATCGGCCGGGTAAAGAAGATGAACGGGACATCATTGATAAGAACGATGCCTCCACGGCCGGCTTCTTCGGCCCGTTCCGGGAGCTCAACGCCTCTTGTCAGGCTGTTGAAGTCCCGAACCAGTTGTGGGTCGAATTCTTCATCAGCGTTGACTGCCTTTGCATAGACGTCAGTCCCTGCGTTGTCGCGAATGATGACGAGATTCAGGTTCTGGTCGAGAAAGGTGCCGATGGGAAGATTGGACTTGAGGTATTCCGGATTGCCGGTCTGCACGAAGTTATAGGTGTCATCCCATGAAGCCCAGTCCCACAGAAAGGTGTCGAGGCCTTCGGCTTCCCTTGCGATTTCATTTTTCACTCGCTGAACATCTGTCTCGACCTGTTGTCGTTCCAGATTGTTGAAGCCGTCCTGAACGATCAGGTGCGAGACCGTGAATTCCGTGGCCATTGCCACAAGGACTAATATGAAGATGCTCGTGAGAGCAATATTTCTCAGTTTCATGCGCGCTCCACTGCGTGGCATTTTACCAACCGAAGGAATCGTACTCTTTCAGGGATAACGGTGCAAGGTGGTTATATCTTTTGTGTAGAAACAGGCATGAAAAAAGGGCCGTCCCTCATCGGTAACGGCCCTCGATATTTTTGTTTTGGCAGAGCGGGAGGCTCTGTTGCGTGGCGTTATGCAGCCACGGCTTCGTTGAGTTTGCGGTAGGCGACGATGTCGTCCACGGTGCAGACGGGCATATCGTGCTTAAGGGCAAATTCAATGATTTCGGGCAGGCGCGCCATGGTGCCGTCCGGGTTGGTCAGCTCACAGAGCACGCCGCACGGAGCGAGGCCTGCCATGCGGGTCATGTCCACGGTGGCTTCGGTGTGGCCGCCGCGTTCCAGCACGCCGCCGCTGCGGGCGCGGAGCGGGAATACGTGGCCGGGGCTGGCGATGTCGGAAGGCTTGGCGCCTTCGGCAATGGCTGCCTTGATGGTGGTGACGCGATCAGCCGCGGAAACGCCGGTGGTGACGCCTTCGGCTGCTTCGATGGTGACCGTGAAGGCAGTCTGGTACTGGGAGTTGTTCTCCTCGACCATCATGGGCAGCTCCAGGGAGCGAACTTTTTCATCGGTCAGGCACAGGCAGACGATGCCGCTGCATTCGCGGATCAGCAAAGCCATCTGTTCGTCGGTAAGGGTCTCTGCCGCAAAGATGAGGTCGCCCTCGTTTTCGCGGTCTTCGTTGTCCGTGACAAGAATGCCCTTGCCCTCGCGGAGGGCCTGGAGCGCTCTTTCGACTCGCACGATGGAGTCGCCGAACTGTTCGAGTTGAGACTGATTCATCATGTTTCTCCTTTCGGTAGAGATGGTGAATCAGGGCGCAGGAAAGGACGCTCGCACACGCCACGCAAGGGCGCGTGGACGTACCGCACCGAAGCGCGGCCACGGCGAACCGTCGTATTCTCTTCCATCCGGACTATCACCGTCGGCCCCGGAATCACACCGGGTCTGCTTGACCCTCCCAACAGAGGGAGGCGCTCGCGGGCTTACCACTAATGGCTCACCGCCGGTGGGGACTTTCACCCCGCCCTGAGAACGGGGCGAACATCCGATATTTTGCATCGTTTGTCAATTGATTGCGTTGCTCCGGCTTGCGATAGCGGCGCATCTGCGCATTTTTCGTGCACCGCCCGGTCCTCTCCGTAGCTGGGCTACGCCTCCGGCCGATCGGCACCCGAGAAATGCACAGCTGCACCACTCTCACAAGCCTTGAAGGCGGGGAGGTGGCGTACGCTTGTTGGTAGTGTATGGCGTTAACACGGTGTTGGGTGCTGCGCACCCAAGGCCCTTGGGGTGTTTTTTGGGGGATATGGGGGAATCTGGGCTTTTTGCCTTTACACAAAGGATTGGACCAGCCCTTGAGCCTAAGCTGTAGAAGCTGACCAAATTGAATGCCGCTTGTTTACGAAGGCAAAATGAAGCGAACTCGTTCGCGAGGGGCAATACAAGGCATTCGATTTGGATCAGATTCTTGGCGAAAGCTCACGAGGCGGGGAGCACACAAAGCCGCGTTTCTTTGGTTCTTTCTTGGGGCGGCTCAGCCAGCCGTCAGCCGTTGCCGAGATTTTCGAGGCTTACGGATGAGGACAGCAGAGATAGAAAGAACCGCCGTCCGCGTAGGACGCCTCCGGCAGGGAATGAGTACAACAATCGCCGCCGATAGGCGGTCTTCCATTTTTGCCTTTCAAACTTTATCTCAATAAAATCGGAGCCGAAGGCGACTTCCTCTTTTCTTTTATCCGAAATGCCGAATCTCCCTTGCCGCACCCTTGAAAAAGGGGTAAGCCAAATTTCCATGCATGAAATGTCTATAGTTCAATCCATACTCGGCATCCTGCGCGAGGAAATGGTCAAGCACGACGGCAAGAAGCTCAAGAAAGTGGTCATCAAAAACGGCGCGCTCGCCGGTGTGGTCACTGAATCCCTGAAGTTCGCCTGGGATGCGCTGACACCCACTGAAGGCTTTGACGGAGCCGAGCTGGAGATTGTTGAAATCCCCATCAGAGTGGCGTGCGGTGATTGCGGCGAGGAATTTGTCCCTGAGCATTCGCGGTGCATGCCGTGTCCGAAGTGCGATCAGTTACTTGGACATAAGGTTTTGCAAGGGAAGGAAATGCTCATCGATTCGATTGAAATCGACGACGAGTAGTAACATATTGAGGAGTTATTCATGGCACAGGAAGTCACCATCGTACGCAATGTCCTCGAGGCCAACGATCGGCTTGCCGAGGAACTTAAAGCTAAATTTAAAGAGAAGAAGATTCTCTGCCTCAACCTCATGAGCTCTCCGGGCGCAGGCAAGACCACCTTGCTGGAACGCACCCTGACCGACCTCAAGGAAGAGTTCAAGATGGCGGTCATCGAAGGCGACCTCCAGACCGATAATGACGCACAGCGCGTGGCCGCCACCGGCGCCCAGGCCGTGCAGGTCAACACCGAAGGCGGCTGCCACCTCGATTCCGGCATGGTGCTGGATTCCCTCAAGGCACTCGACCTCGAAGGTCTGGACATCCTGTTCGTGGAAAACGTGGGCAACCTGGTCTGCCCCGCAGAATTTGAAGTGGGCGAAGATTACAAGGTCACCCTGCTGTCCGTTGCCGAAGGTGACGACAAGCCGGAAAAATACCCCCTCATGTTCCACATCTCCGCTGTCATGCTGCTCAACAAGGTGGACCTGCTCCCCTACGTCGACTTCGACCTCGACAAGGCCAAGGGCCACGCCACCAAGCTGAACAAGGACATCGAGGTCATGCCCATCTCCGCCCGCAGCGGTGAGAACATGGAAGAGTGGTACAAGTGGCTGCGTGAAAAGCGCGCTGAAAAGCTGTAAGCCAGCCCTCTATCGACATTCAGAGCGCCCACCCGCACATGCGAGTGGGCGCTTTTTTCGTCCATCGGGAGAAAATGCCGCCCGGAAAAGGCGTTTTCCCATTGGCAAGTTCCATTCGGGTGCGTAGTGTTTCGCCATGTCTTTCCCCGAGAATCTACCATTGAAGGATGTCTTCGCCTCCATTGCCGACGGTTTGTTTACCGTGGATGCGGACTGGAACATCACCTATTTCAACGAGTCTGCCGAGCGTATCACCGGCATCCCGGCCAGTGAGGCCGTGGGCAGCCAGTGCCGTGACGTGTTCCGGTCCAGCGTGTGCGACGGGCAGTGTGCCATTGGTGAGTGCATCCACGCGGGCAAGCGGATCATCAACAAATCCATCTTTATCATTCGCAGCGACGGCACCAAGGTCCCGGTGTCCATCTCGGCCTCGCCCCTGACCAATGCACAGGGCGAAGTGGTGGGCGGCGTGGAGATCTTCCGCGATCTGTCCGAGATCCATGTCATGCGGCGCAAGGTCAAGGACCTCTATCGGTTCGAGGACATCATCGGGCGCAGCACGGCGCTGGAAAAAATATTTCGCATCATGCCGCAGGTGAGCCAGAGTTCGGCCACCGTCCTGCTGCTCGGCGAGTCGGGAACAGGCAAGGAATTGTTCGCCCGCGCCATCCATAACTTGAGTCCGCGCAAGGACAAGCCGTTCGTGGCCGTGAACTGTGGCGCGCTGCCGGACACCCTGCTGGAGTCGGAGCTGTTCGGCTACAAGGCCGGGGCATTCACCGACGCCCGTACGGACAAGCCGGGGCGGTTGGAGATGGCCGAGGGTGGCACTGTGTTTCTTGATGAGATCGGCGACCTGCCCGGCGCATTGCAGGTGAAACTGTTGCGCTTCCTGCAGGAACGCACCTTCGAGCCCCTGGGCGGGCTTGGCGAGGTTCGGGCGGATGTGCGCATCGTGGCTGCCACCAACCGTAACCTGAAAAAACGGGTGGCGGACGGCCGGTTTCGGCAGGACCTGTACTATCGCCTCAACGTCGTGACTATGGACCTGCCGCCTTTGACCGAGCGACGTGAGGATATCCCGCTGCTGGTCGAGCACTTTGTCGGCGAGTTCAATACGGTGCAAGGTAAGGAGATCGAGGGCATCAGTGAGGACGTCCTGCATGTGCTGATGCGGCACGACTTTCCCGGCAATGTGCGCGAGCTGGAGAATATTCTCGAGTACGCCTTTATTCTCTGTTCGTCGGGCTTCATCCAGATGGAACACTTGCCTGACCATCTCCAGCCCGATGCCGCCGGAGGCGAAGGAACCAGCGGCCTCTATGGCACCATGGACGAGATCAAGCGCAGGGCCGCACGGGTGGCTTTGGCCCGTAATAAGGGCAAGCGCATGGCAACTTGCCGTGAACTGGGAATCTCCAAGGACACGTTGCGACGAATGCTCGCAAAGGATGACGAGGGCTAATAATTCGTCTTGAAAGTAGTCGCAGGGCGAACTGTGCGCCCGTTTTTGTGTGCTGCTTTTCAGTAACGCATTGAATTGACAGTGGTTGTTTTTTGGCACGTTCCATGCTCGATCAATCCGGCCGGTTTGGGTTCGCCGGACGGAGCGATTATGTGTGCAAGCAACAGAACGCTGCTTTGTCTGGCGTGCTATAGAGATCGGCTGGCTTCTGTCTGTGATACTGCAGACGAGCTAAGGCTGTTTGAAATACAAGATGACAATATTTACCCCGCAGGCCTCCTATCCCTTCCCTCAAAGGACCCTATGGACAGGACATCCGCCATATTGGCCTGCGGGGTATCCCTTTTGCTGTGCGGCGCGCTCAGTACACAGGCCCGGGCAAGGCTGGAGCTGAACGGCGTGACCGTATTCCCCTGGCTCAGCGGCGATGTGGAGTGCGTGCTGGATGCTTTCAAGGCAGACAATCTCGTCTCACTCGCCATGCCCGGCTGCCGGGCGGCGTTTGATCAGTGAGCCGGAATAGCAGACTTCACAACTCTGGTATTTGACTTTCCCACAACGGTGATTATTTGTTGCTGACCGCCCGGCATGGGCGGTGAATTTTGATACCCAACGGCGGCCGTTTGACCGTCATTTTTTAGGAGAAAAGATATGAGCGGATGCAGCGGTTGCTCCTCGGCAAATTCCGATGGCACTTGTGCCAGCTCCACTGGTTGCGATCAGCCGGTGGATGACAAGCTTCAGAAGACCCTCGGCCGGATCAAGCACAAGATCGTGGTCATGTCCGGTAAGGGCGGCGTGGGTAAATCCACCGTGGCCACCAACATCGCCGTGGCCCTGTCTCTGGCAGGCAAGAAGGTCGGCCTCCTCGATGTAGACGTTCACGGTCCCAGCGTGCCGCGCCTCCTCTCCCTCAAGGGTGAGAAGCCGCACATGGGCGTGGATTGCATGGAGCCGGTCCCCTGGAGCAAGAACCTCTCCGTCATGTCCCTCGGTTTTCTGCTGGAAGACGAGCGTCAGGCCGTCATCTGGCGTGGTCCCGTGAAAGTGGGCCTGATCAAGCAGTTCGTGGAAGACGTCATGTGGGGCGATCTGGACTACCTCATTGTTGACTGCCCTCCGGGCACCGGCGACGAGCCCCTGTCCACCCTGCAGACCCTCGGACCCACCGCAATGGCCGTGGTCGTGACCACCCCGCAGGGCGTGGCCATCGATGACGTTCGCCGCTCCCTTTCCTTCGTGGGTGATGTGGGCAACCGCGTCTTCGGCCTTGTCGAGAATATGTCCGGATTTGCCTGCCCCGACTGTGGCAAGGTGCACAACATCTTCAATTCCGGCGGCGGCGAAGACCTCGCCAAAGAAGCTGGCGTCCGTTTCCTCGGTCGCATCCCCATGGACCCGGCTGTCGCCCATTCCGGCGACGAAGGTTTCCCCTTCATGAAGGTGAAGGAAGATACCGCCACTGGTCAGGCCATGAAGGAGATCATCGCTCCCATGCTGGACCTCCCCGACCCGATCAAAATGGCGTAGGGCGGATAGTTACTGAAATAAAAAAGGCCGGGCGTTATGCCCGGCCTTTTTTTGTTGGTGCGCGGTGAAAAAACTATGTGATGGTCGGAAAGGTGATGTCGTCTGCTGTCAGGTCCACATCGCTGTCAAAAGTGACAAAGAGTTCGCCGTTAGTTCCGGCTCCGGTGCCGTCACTGCAGTAGTAGAGTCCCCATTGGGTTTCGCCTGCATCGATGGGGGCGTAGACGAACTTGTGGTCCGAATTGCCGCCTGATAATGCGCCGTAGCTGGGGTCATAGTCGCCGTAGTTCTCGAAGCTGGCGAAGTAATTTGAGTCCAGGACCCCGTCGCTGTTGTCGTCATGTACGAATTCAGTGACCACGTTGGTGAAACCGATCTTGTCGCCCTCGGCGCTGCTGAAATCGAGTACGGTGAAATTGAAGGTGCCGGCAGAAGCGCCGCCCACGCCAAATAGATCGCTGCCGGAGCCGCCCACGAGAGAGTCCCCATTGGTGCCGATCAGCGTGTCGTTGCCTGTGCCGCCAGACAGGACGCATGTGTCGCCGTAGCAGGAGAGCTCGTCATCGCCTCCGCCGCCGAAGAGCATGCAGTCATCGCCTATTGTTCCAGAAATGTCGTCGTCGCCGTCATGGGCAATGACCATGGTGCTGTCGGCAAGGCTGCCATCAAAGGTGTCGGCCCCGTCGGTCTTTTCATCCACGGTGAAGCCTGTCTGATCCACGTCTGTGCCGTCGGAGTCCCTGCCAAAGGAAGGCATGTCCTGAATGCTGATGAGCGTGGTGTCGCTATCGCTCCCTGTACCTGCATCGTCGTACTGGGTTTCTTCAATGGGTTGAATTGGTTGGGGGAGTGCAAAGTTGCCGGGCGTAGCGGGGAGTAATCCGCCGTTGGGCATCAACCCGAATTGCGCATGGAATAATTGGTGCGGACCGTCGGCATGCGGTTCGTCCCCTCCATCCGCGCCGAACAGCGTCAACTGCTCGCCGCCTTCGCCGGAGCCGCCTTGTTCTCCTGCGTCAGCCAGCTCGCCGGGCATCTCGCTTCCTGCTTCGTCTCCATCGACTCCGCCATCGTCACCCGTGTCGTCTTCGGATAACTCCTGCTGGGCCGGTGGGCTTTGGCGCAAACTGTCGGGTGTGAACTGATCGAAGAACTGGAACTGTTGCGGCGTCATCGGTTCTATCGGGCCGGGACCGGATGGCGTGATTGTAGTCAGGCTGCCAGATGTGGTCAGGATGACCGGAGCCCTTCCAGGAATGGTAGAGCCAACCACTACGGGTTTGCCGTCGAATTCCAGCAGGAAGACCTGATCCGGCTCTCCTCCGCCGGGGACGTTGACCCCGATGTCAGTGCCGCGAATACCCACGGTGGACAGCGGAGTTTCGAGCAGGAAACCTTCGGGATTCACATCCACCAGCGCGCCGGTGGTGGTGCGGAAGGTGCCTTCCACCATCTTGATGACCGCATCGCCCATATCGTCGGAGTAGACGTACTTGTCGAGCACCACTTCGCTTTCCTCGCCGAGGGCCAGGAGGGCGTTGTCGATGAATTTGATTTCAACGGAGCCGCCCTTGGCGGTCAGAATGGCGTCATTTTCATAGAGAGGAGAGCCTTCTGTGAGCTCTCGAGTGCCGTCTTCGCCGGTTGCCGTTGCCGCGCCGTGGCATACCGTAATGTGTCCGATGGGTTCCATGGGTGTCCCTTTGAGATGGCCCGAGGTGCATATCGGGCTGAAGATGAAAAATAACCAATATTAAGTTTGGATTAAGCCAGTTAACGTACGGTGACAAATTTGGCAATGGCCGCGGTGAAAAATGGGGGATTCTCCCGAATTTGTGCGGGATTATGCACACTACTTTCCCGGCAGGATGAAAATGGGTATTGTCCGCTCATGCCCAAATACATGAAAAATTTTATTACGCTGGCAGGCCTGATCATTATCGGGGCCTTTCTGGCGTTCCTCTATAATTGCGTTTCCGGTCTGGCCCTGTTTGCGGCCCGTTTCAATCCTGCCCTTGAGCCGTGGGTTTTCTGGTCCCTGCTTGGTGCGGTGGGCGCATGCCTCGCATGGGGCGGAGCCATCGCGTTCATGCGACCCAAACCCATGATGGTCTATGCCGATCCCTCAGAAGAAGATCTGGCAGCCTTCAGGCGCGAGCTCTATCGTCGCTTGAAGAAGAACAAGCTGTTGCGTGACGCCGAACTGGTCATCAACGAAGAGGCCGACATGGAGGCGGGGCTGGCCTATCTCCGCGAGCAGTCTGACATCGAAATTCGCGACACGGCCAAGCGTATTTTCATTGCCACGGGTATCTCCCAGAACGGGCGGCTCGATTCGCTGGTAGTGCTCTTCATGCTGGTGCGTCTGACGTGGCGCATTGCACACATTTACAATCAGCGTCCCCATTGGCGGGAGATGGTCAATCTCTTTGCCAATATCGGGGCGACCTCGTTCTTGGCCGGTTCCATCGAGGAATTTGGTATTGAGGAATATGTCCACGAACTCATGGGGCCGCTCATCGGCGGTTCTGCCATCGGGGCAGTGCCGGGCGCACAGGCCATTGCCGGGACCATCACTACGTCGGTGCTGGACGGTACCACCAACTGCCTGCTCACCCTGCGGTGCGGCATCGTGGCTCGCAACTACCTGAGCCTTGATCTCGACGCCAAGGGTGCCATGCGTCGTTCGGCTACGCTGGAGGCGTCCAAGGTTTTCATGACCATGTCCGGTGAGACCGTGACCTACGTCACCAAGGCGTTGGTCAAGGGTGCGGCTGGCGCGGTCAAGAAAGGTTCCAGCAAGGCAGCCCGTTCCGTTGGCAATACCATCTCCGGAACGGCTGAAGCTGTCGGTTCGGGCGCTCGTAAGGTCGGTGGTGGCGTGAAAGGCGCAGCCGGAGCGGTCGGCGGTGGTGTGAAGGATGCTGCGGGGGCCGTGGGAAGCGGTGTGAAAGGTGCGGCCGATGCCGTTGGCGGTGGAGCCCGGAAGGTGGGTGAAGGCGTCAAGGGAGCAGCCGGGACCGTGGGCAGCGGCGTGAAGAGCGCCGTGGATGCCGTGGGTTCCGGTGTAAAGGGCGCGGCCAATGCCGTGGGCGACGGTGCCAAGAAGGCCGGACTCGGTGTGAAGCAGGCCACTGCCAAGGTGGGGGACGGTGCGCGCAAGGCCGGGCAATCTGTTCGCGAAAAGGTCAATGCCGTGACCAGCAAGACCGCTGAAAAGGTGGCGGGTGCGCGAAAGAGCGTCGAGAAGAAAGCCGAGCAGGTGGTGAAGACCAGTCGCGAGGTTGAGGCCGAGACCGTGGAGGCGGCCCGTGAGACTGCAGGAAAGGGCAAACGCTTCCTTAAATCCTTTTCAAACTCCTTCCGTCGCATAAAAAAGAGAAAGCAGGACTAGACATAACTCGTTCAACCGTGTCTATATATTACTATTCGAGGCTAGAGGTGCGGAATTCCCTGCATCGGCGGATAGCCTCAAAAGGATAGACATGCGTCGAGTGCTGCTGATTGTTGCTCTTCTCGTGCTGATGTGTGCTGGGCATGCTCGGGGAGAGGCTATCATTGCGGTCACTGAAGAGTGGCCTCCTTATACCTTTACTGAAGACGGTGAGATCAAGGGCTTTGTGTCCGAGATCGTACACGAGGTATTGGATCGGTCCGGTCTGGAGCACAAGATCGAAGTCTATCCCTTTGCCCGGTCCTACGAGACGGCCCGCCAGCAGCCCTATGTCCTGCTGTATCCGGTTTTCCGCCTGCCCGTCCGAGAAGATGATTTTCAGTGGATCAAGATCGAGGGACTGGCTGTCACCATGTCCCTGTTCCGGCCCGAATGGCGCGACATCGAAATCAAGTCATTGGAAGAGGCCAAGCTCTACCGTATCGGTGTGACCCGGGAAACATCCACTCATCACTTTTTGCGTTCCAAAGGCTTCAAGGAAAATGTGAACCTCTTCCCGGTCAATTGCGAACAGCAGAACACCCTCAAGTCCGCCCCGGAAACCATGCGCATCGACATGACCACCGGCGATCCCCGATCCCTTGCCTGCTGGCTCCGGCACGCCAAACTCCCGGAGGATTACTGGGTGGAGGTCTTTCCTCTCTTCAAGGAAGATATTTACATGGCTTTCGGACACGCTACCCCTCCCGCCACCGTAGAGAAGGTGCGACGCGCTCTCCAAGCCCTCGAGGCCGAAGGCCGCCTTGACGAAATCATCGTCAAGCACTGCAAGATTTATCGCTAGTCTGTTTTTGGGATTCTGCCCTCAGAAAACGAGAAAGCCTCCCGGAGGAGGCTTGTTGTTTTCTCGTGTGCAAATAAAAGGAAGATGCTTTCTTTATAGCATTCAGCGTGCCAAACTTTTTGAACGATCAAAAATAAATTTTATATCCTTATATTTCAGGAACATGATGGCCAATTTTATTGGTGGCAAGAGTGGCGAGTTTTCGTGTCTTTGGTTCAAAAATTTCAACTTCCATCACAAAGGCAGGTTGAAAGGACAAATTTTTAAACCGGACAAAAAACTGAACCACAGTCTCTGTATGACGGTGGGCAAAAAAAAGAACCCGGAAGATCACAGATCTTCCGGGCTCCTTGAATGGGCGTGTCGCTATGCTTTGTCCATGGCGCGTTTGAAGGCGTCCTTGGCTCGCAGGATGACATCTTCGCCTACGCAGAAGGCGAGGCGGAAGTAGCCGGGGCAGCCGAAGCCGGTGCCGGGAACAGCCAGAATCTTCTCTTCCTGCAGCTTGGCGCAGAAGGCGATATCGTCGCCGCCCGGAGCTTCGGGGAAGAAGTAGAACGCGCCTTTGGGCATGGTGTATTTGAAGCCTGCGTTATCGAGGACTTCGGCCATGGCCTTGCGGCGGTTGTCGTAGATGGAGGCATCAACAGAGGTGCCGAGCGCCTTGCCGAGCAGCTTCTGAGCCAGCGCCGGGGCGTTGACAAAACCGAGGATGCGGTTGGCCATGATGATGGCACCCATCAGCGGTTCCTTGTTCTCGATGGCCGGGTTTACGCAGGCGTAACCGACGCGCTCGCCTGCCATGGACAGGTTCTTGGAGAACGAGGAGCAGACGATGGAGTACTTGTAGACGTCGAGCAGGCTCGGCACTTCCACGCCGTCAAAGGCGAGGAAACGGTACGGCTCGTCAGACAGAATGTAGATCGGACGATCACGCTTGGCGTTGTGCTTCTCTAGGATGGCGGCAAGGCCGTCCAGCTCTTCGCGGGTGTACACTGCGCCGGTCGGGTTGTTCGGCGAGTTGATGAGCACCACGCGGGTCTTGTCATTGATGGCGGCGTCAATGCCGTCGAGGTCCAGCTCGAAGGTCAGCGGTTTGGACGGGACAGTCTTGAGGGTGGCGGCGTGGTTCTCGGCGTAGAAACCGTACTCAACGAAGAACGGAGCCGGGGTCAGAATTTCATCGCCCGGTTCGAGCACGGCGCGGAACACGGAGTTCAGCGCACCGGCTGCGCCGCAGGTGATGACCAGACAATCGGCAGGCACTTCCACGCCCTGTTCCTTGGACACTTCCTCGGCCAGGCGTTGGCGAACATCAGGGTAGCCGAAGTTCGGCATGTATCCCAGGAAGAACGGCTGGTCGGCCTGATCGGCCAGTTCGGCCAGGGCGTCCTTGATGGCGGCCGGCGGCGGCAGGTCAGGGTTGCCGAGGCTGAAGTCGTGTACGTTATCTACACCGAATTCCTGTTTCAGCTTGATGCCCTCTTCGAACATCTTGCGAATCCAGGAAGCCTTTTCCATATATCCAGTCATCTGGGATGAAATAAGTTGCATGAGACTCTCCTTCTGGTTCTGATTTGAGCCGACACTGTACGGAAAAGAATGCGGCCCCGCAACAATGAGCTGCGAGGCCGTTTTGTTTTGGGAGAAGAGCCGCCCATGCGGGCGGATGAAGAATGAGCAAGCAGGGTTTTCAACCCTGCACCCGACCAAAGGCCGAGGGCCTTTGGAATCCCATCTGCGCCTGTCGGCGCAAGGTTTATCCATTTATGTCGGACGGCCTCGAGCGAAGCGAGCGATAAAAGGTTTAGGAGATTCTTAAGAACCCTTTTCCCAAAGGGTTCTTAAGCCGTCGGAGATGCCCGCCCGGCGAGGGCCCGCCGGAGGCAATCTTACTGACTCATGCCCTGCGGCCAGACATAATAGAACCCGGCCTTGGGCGGCATAAGGAAACTTGCATCCACGCCGAGCATGGTGATTTTGCCGGTGTCGGTGGCAGACATGGTGTTGTACGGGTTGTCATTGGGATAGGTGTCGCGACGATAGGTCACAATGCGGGCATCCTTGCCCAGCCCGGCCAGCTGGCGGGCCTTGGCAAAGGCGTCCTGCACATAGCCGACCTGATCCACGAGCCCGACAGCCTTGGCCTGATTGGCAGTGAATACGCGGGCGGTCTTGACCTGCTCCATGTCCTTGGCGGTGAGCTTGCGATGCTTGGCCACCAGCGTGTGGAAACGGTAGGCGTAGTCGTCAATGATGCCTTGGAACAGGGCGGCCTCTTCAGGCGTGGTTGCGCGGAAGGGCGAGCCCATGTCCTTGTCGCGGCCGGACTTGGACACTTCGACATCCACACCGACCTTGTCCATGAGATCTTGCACCTTGGGACGCATGAAGATGACACCGACCGAGCCGGTGACCGTGGTGGGATGGGCCAGAATCCAGTCGGCTGGCAGGGCTGCGTAATAACCGCCGGATGCGGCCACGTCGAACATGGCGGCGACGACTTTCTTGCCGGTGCGCTGCTTGAAGCCCATGAGCTCGTGATAGATGATGTCGGAGGCTGTGGTGGTGCCGCCGGGAGAATCAATGGCCACGACTACGGCACCGACCTCTTCATCCTTCTCGGCAATACGGAGCGCGCTGACCAGCTCCTGTACCTGACTGGGAGTGGGACGCATCAAGCCCTGCTTCGGCTGGGACGCGAGGAACCCGGTGAGGTAGATGAGCGCGACCTTGCCTTCCCCTTCTCCTTCAATGGTGAACTCCTGAAGCGGTTCTGTGGTTGGCGCGGCGAAAATTTTCAGCTTGGGCGCACATCCCGGCAGGATGAGGATGAGCGCGAGCAGAGTGAGTATATGGCGAAAATGCATAAGACCTCCGAAAGATAGGTTTCTGTTTCCGGGCAGGGTACGACGATCCCCCCACTTTGCCAAGGGGGTGCAAAAAAGAAAGCCGCCTCGTTTGAAGCGGCTTTCGGTAGGTTCGTTGTGAGGGCTAGGAGTTTCTGGCCAAGACTTCGGCGACCTTGTTTTCGATGAAGGCCTGAATCTCTTCCAACCTCTCCTGTGAGGCCGTGGGGATTGATTCAGCCAGCTGGGCAATCTCGCCTTCTTCCAATCCCATGGTGACGGAGACCATGAACTCTTCCAGTTCGTTGCCTTCTGGCAGGGGCCCACAGCCGCCGACTGCGCCGATCAGTTCATCGTTGACCACGACCGGTACGTTGATCTTGGCCAGACAGATGTCACATTCCTCGATGAAGGGCTTGCGCTCTTCGCGGGTCAGGCGGACGAATTCCTGTCCGGATGGGGCACAGATGCCGCCCACGCCCTTGTCGCTCTCGCGAATGGTCTTGCACAGGTCGTTACACCAGAGGCGTTTGCCAGTGACGCGCTTGCCGTCTTCCTCGACGACTTCGGCGTTGATCTTGAACTTTTCGTGAAGCTCCTTTTCCAGAGCCTGCCACTCTTCAACGGTCATCAGGTCCGTCATTTTCATTTCAATATCTCCTGAATGCTAAACACTTGCCCGGCCTAAAAATGGAGAACAGGTCGGAATTAAAACATAAGTCCGGTAACCGCGTATGTCCAGATGCGTCAGCCGCGGTACGGCTAAATGAAGAGCGCGAAGCCCAGTCCTGCTGCCAGTTCGCCCATGAGAATCGAGCAGCCGAGGAAGTCGCCGTTGGCCCCTTTGACGTGCTCTGCGAGCTTGTGAAGCGGGTACAGGGCGGCCGTGGTGAAGAGCATGGCGCCGATGGTGGGCAGCGGGCCTGCCATGAAGACGCCGAGCACAATGGTCGCGCCGGTGGTACCGAGCACTACGGGGAGCGATGCGCCGTCGATGTGCAGCTTGCCCAACCCGGGGCGGGTCAGGTGGCGGACGACGTAGCCGAAACCGACACAGGCGGTGCGGCCGAGGACAAAGGCCCATGCAATGGCGGCGTATGCGCCTGCTGCGGCCATCTCGTGAAAGAGGATGATCTGACCAACCGCAACGCAGATCAGGCCGACAATGCCGAACGCGCCGGAGCGGGAGTCCTTGATGACCTGCCAGAACTTCTCGGGGTCGGTGTGGGTGGTGACTGCATCGGACACGTCAGCCACGCCGTCAAAGTGGAGGCCGCGGGTGAGGTAGATGGAGAGCATCACCATCAGCCACGCCTGCACCCATGGGGCCGAGCCGAACAGGCCGAGGGCAAAGGGCAGTACCACGACTGCGCCGAGGGTCAGGCCCACGGCGGGCATGTAGGCCATGAGGCGGCCGAAATTTTCATCAGGAATGATGCGCGACGGGGCCAGACGGGTCATGAAGGCGAGGTTATCGAGATAGCAGCGGAAGGAGAGCATCTAGAGATCCCAGGTGAGGTTGATGGTGTCGCCCATGGACAGACCGAAGCGGCGGGCCGCCGAGCTCTGGTTGACAGCGATTTCGAGGAAACCCTGACTGCCTTCCAGCAGGCCGGGCGCGCCCTCGGGCATGTCGGCGTAGGTGGTGACATAGGCCAGCGGGCCGCCAGCCGGATTGATCAGGGTCAGGTTGGCTGGATTGCCGATATCCCCGGCCTCGAGATTGAGCACGCAGTTTCCGAAGCGGTCGATGTGCAGGACGTGGGCCGTGGCCTCGTTGCGTTTGATGGCGGGCTGTGACCAATCTTGCGTGAGCAGGTCGGACGGGTCGATCTCACCGCCAAGCCCCGCGGGATTACCGCCCAGCGCGAGCCATGCCGTGAGCGGCGCGAACACGTCGCGGCCATGAAAGGTGTGCGAGACCTTCTCTGGCGCATCCATGGCGCGGGAAAGATCAAAGGCGCGGATGGTATTGGCCCACGCCGTCTTGAGGGCCAGCGAGAGCAGACCGTTGTCCGGGGCGATGAGCAGGCGGTCGTCGAGCTTCAGACCCACGATGCGGCGGTCGGTGCCCACGCCGGGGTCCACCACGGACAGGATGACAGAGTCTTTGGGGAAATGCACATAGCTCGCGGTCAGAAAAAGGCCAGCCTGCGCCACGTTGAACGGGGCTACTCCGTGGGTGATGTCCACCACTTTACAGGCCGGGGCCTTGTTGGCGAACACGGCTTTCATCTGGCCCACGTAAGGGTCGGACAGGCCGAAGTCCGTGAGCAGACCGATGGTGCACGGCGGGGGCGACTCTTTCTTGGACTTGAACATCAATATACCTTCCTTGAGGAAAAGCCCTGCCCCAGAACGTGGAAGCCCGAGCCCATGATGAAAAACGCATCCGGATCAATCGTATACACCAACTCTTCCAGCCGCTTGAGCTGGATGGAAGAGATCATGGTCAGCACCACTTCCTTGGGGTCGCCGGAGTAGCCGCCCGTGCCCTTGAGCATGGTCACGCCGCGATCCAGCTTCACCAGAATTTCCTGACGGATCTCTTCGTGCTTCTCCGATACCACAATGACCATCTTGCGCTCACTGCCGAAGCCCATGACGTATTCGATGGCCACGGCGATGACAAAGGTCATGGCCACGGAGTAGAGCACGATCTGGATGTCCAGAAAGAGGAAACCGCCTATGAACCCGATGGCGTTGAACCAGAACTCGAAGGCCCCCATGGACATGTTGAACTTTTCCTTGCAGATGACGGCCAGAATATCCGCACCGCCTGTGGAGCCGAGGGACCGCAGTGCGATGCCCACGCCCGCACCCAGTATGCCGCCGCCTGTCATCACGGCCAGCCAGACATCCTGAATGGGCATGGAATAGGTGATCATGTCGATGAAGATCGACACCGCCACCATTCCATATAAGGAATAGAAGAAGAACCGTTTGCTGACGAACACCCAGCCCAGCACAAAGACCGGGAGGTTGAGCAGCAGGTACCACTGACCTGTGCTCAGTCCGCCAAAGGCGTAATAGAACAGCAGGGCGATACCTGACATGCCACCGGTGAGCAGTCCGTGCGGAACGGCCACGGCTTTGACGGAAAAGGCGATGAGGAACGACCCGAATGTCAGCAGCATCAGGTTCCACGGTACGCCGAAAGTGATGGCGCGAAATTTGTTTTTAGTCTCGAAATCAAACATGTAATATCTCTCCGACCACCGTTCTATCCATTTTCCCGAAGCCTGCAAACTAGAAATCGCGTGGCAATCGTTACGGCGGCGCGAGTTTGGTGGAATGTCTGGCAGAAAATGCGTGTTTTTTGTCATTGCTGCCATGTCAGTTTCTCTCTATTTTGGTTCCATGAAGAAGCGCATGGAATTTTTTCTGTACCCCGGCATGGTGGCCTTGGATGTTTCCGGTCCTTTGGAGGTCTTTCACGCTGCGGACGAGATGCTTTCACGAAACGGCAGGGAAGAGGACGGCTACGAGCTGATCTTCTCCGCCATCAGGCCCGGTCCGGTGCCGACGTCATCCGGGCTGCGGTTTCATGCGGACGTACGCCCCGGCATGGCCGAAGTGGATACCCTGCTGGTGCCGGGAGGCATGGTGGCAGAGGCTGTTTCCACCGAGCCCTCAGTAGCTGATGCCGTCCGTAAGGCCGCAGGGAAGGCTCGTCGGGTGGTGTCTGTCTGCACCGGAGCCTTTCTGTTGGCCGCTGCAGGCGTCCTTGACGGGCGCAGGGTGACGACCCACTGGATGATGACTGACAGGCTGGCCGAACTTTATCCCGATATTCAAATGGAAGCGGACGCCATCTATGTGCAGGACGGAGATGTCGCCACCAGCGCGGGGGTGACGGCGGGAATCGATCTGGCCCTTGCCATGGTGGAGGACGATTACGGTCCAGATCTGGCCATTGAGGTCGCCCGGCTCCTTCTTCTCTATCGCCGCCGTCCCGGCAGTCAGAGCCAGTTCAGTGCAACCCTTGCGTTGCAGGCCAAAGTGGGCAAGCGCTTCAAGCCCCTCATGGATTGGGTCGAAACCCATCTTGATCAAAAGCTGACCGTGGAGCAGCTCGCTGAAAAGGCGCACATGAGCCCGCGGACCTTTGCACGAATTTTTCCGTCGGAAACAGGCATGAGCCCGGCCCGGTTCATAGAGCAGATGCGGATCGATCGCGCGCGCGAACTGCTCGAATCAGGTGCCGAAGGCCTTGAACACGTCGCCCTTGAAGCCGGTTTCGGCCGCGAGGAGCGACTGCGCCGTGCCTTCCAGCGAAGGCTTGGCGTCAGCCCGGCTCAATATCGAGCCCATTTTACCAAAGGAGAATACTATGACCAAAGGTCTTACCTACGGGATATTCATCTATGAACAGGTCGCGGAACTGGATTTCGTCGGCCCCATGCAGGTGTTTCAGGCTTCGAATCACCTCCTGAACAGCGGGCAGGTTGTGACCATTGCTGCGGACACCCGGCCCATACGTGGTGTCGGCGGCTTGCAGGTGATACCCGACTACAGTCTGGACGATGCACCGCCGCTGGATGTGCTGCTGTTGCCCGGCACGGCGGAAGTCGACGAGTACGCCCTCGGCAATGACAAGGCCATCGAGTGGGTCCGGGAGCAGTATGACAAGGTCGACTACATGACCGCTGTCTGCACCGGAGGCCTCATCCTGCAGAAAGCTGGTCTACTCAAAGGCCGCAAGGCAACCACGCACTGGATGCTCATGGATTCCCTGACCAATGATCCCGAAGTGACCGAGTTGCCCGAGCAGCGGTATGTTCGTGACGGCAAGGTCGTGACCTCGCAGGGCGTGTCTGCCGGAATCGACATGGCGCTCTGGCTTGTGGGCGAAATCCACACTCCGGATCACGCTCGAATGGTCAGGAAGATCCTGCAGTACGATCCCGCGCCGCCTTACACGGCGGAAGTCTAGGAGAATCAAAGAGAAATCCTTCCGGCTCAACTCCCATGAACACTTGCACAGGCGTTGAAATGGGCGTAATCCCCCTTTGGTGTATCGCCGCTGAGGGGCTGGAGCGATATGCGAAACCATATCAAAGGAAGGATTTCTCGATGGAACTCACGGATTTCATGCCGGAAGAGGGATGGGTGGCATTGCAGAATGAATTGCACCAGCGGTTCAATCTGAATGCCGATGTCATGAACAAGGAAGGCAAGCGCCTGCGCGACAACACCTGGGGCAATGACCTGTGCAAGGCCATCCGTGAGGACGCCAAGGGATTCGGCGCCATCTGTGCGCCTGCGGGCCAGATGTTTCTGCAGCTGATGCAGAAGGGCCAGAAGCCGTTCGCAGAAGAATGTGACGCGGGAATGATGCGTGTGTGCGTGCCGGTCTTGAAAGATGGCGAGTTCCTTGGCGCAGTCGGCGGCTGCGGGCTCGTGGCTGATGAAGGTGAGGTGGACGGGTTCACCATCGAAATGATGAGTGATCTGGACGCTGAGCTCATCACTCAGGCTGCCAAAGGCGTGTCCGTTGCATCCGAGGACCGTGTGCAGGAAATCCAGGATTTCATTCAGGAGCGTGTCGCCGAGGCTCTGGCGTAGCGTACTGACATAGAAAAATGAGAAGGGCCGTTCTGTTGGACGGCCCTTTTTTATTGTTCAGGCGGTAGGGCGTATGCCCCCCGGTCCATGGCCTTGAACAAGCGGTGATATGTGCCGTCGGCGCGGAGTTTCTTGAGTCCGGTATTGAAGGCCTTGCGGAGCTGCTCGCTTTCAGGGCGGTTTTTGGGGAACAGGATGTACCCTTTGTGCGTAATGAGTGCTTTGGGAGTATAGGTGATAACGTCCCGCTCCTTTGGTGGGAATTCGTTTTTCAAAACCTCCTCACCCATGCGGCGGGCAGAGGGGAAAATGTCGATTCTCCTGCGCAGCAGCTTTTGGAAGTTTTCTTTTTCGGTGTTGGAGAAAAAGAGATGAAGAACTCCTGCGCTCTTCAACTCCCACAGTTGGTCCAAGTATGGAATGCCGTGGACCATGCCGATGCGGTATCCCATGAGTTCGGAGAGGTCCTGCCAGTCAGGGAGCTTTTTGCCCTTGAGATGAAAGAATACTACTTCCTCCTCGGACAGTGGCGCACTGTACAGGGCGAATTCCTGCCGACGTTTATTCATGTACCAGTATGAAGCCGCGTCAATCTCGCCATGCTCAAGTAGATGTATGTTGCGTGTCCAAGGGTAGAATTCGAAAGTGACAGTATAGCCCTCGCGCGCGAATGCTTCTTCGACAACGTGATTGATAAAACCGTAGTGGGGAAGCGCTTTTCCGGTCCATGGTGGCCACTCTCCGGAAGCAACGACGATCTCCCGGTCCATCGCAGAGACGAGACCGGGAAGCAGGAGCAGCACAAGGATCGAAAGAAATGTCTTCATGGTGCTTCTTAGTATTATGAATAGAGCGGGGCGTTTGAATTATTATTTAAGGTCTAACGACAATATGGCGAATAAGGCCGAATGGTTCTGCTGATATTGTGCAAATTGACGTAAGTCATTGCCTGTGCGGAATCAGAGGCGTAGACAGCCCGAAAAAGAGCACAGGTACTTATGAAAGATATATTGACCCCTTCACGTTTTCGTCTGGCCGTGCAGGCCGTATTCACTCTCTTCTGTGTTTACGTGGGATTCCGTTTTGTCGCCTTTCTTGACTGGGCCATGGGGCGGTCCGAGGTCTTTGTTCCCAAGCCGGGCGCGGTGGAAGGATTCCTGCCCATCAGCGCATTGCTGGGCCTTCGTCAGTGGATTTCGACGGGCGTATGGGACACGGTTCACCCGGCAGGTCTGACCATCTTTCTGGCCATCCTGTGCATGGCCGTCCTGTTCCGCAAGGGGTTCTGCGGCTACATCTGCCCGGTGGGATTTCTGTCCAACCTACAGGAACGACTGGGGCGCAAGCTCGGTCTGGCCATGGTGCCGCACAAATACATCGACTACCCGCTGACCGCCCTCAAATATGGCGGCCTCGGCTTCTTCGTATACATCGTCTTTTCCATGCCCGCCCGCGGTGTCTCCGAGTTCATCAACAGCCCCTACAACATGGTGGCCGATGCCAAGATGCTCGACTTCTTCCTCGCGCCCTCAACCCTTTCGCTGGGGGTTATCGCAGGACTGGTCGTGTTTGGTGTGGTGGTGCGCAACGCATGGTGCCGCTATCTCTGTCCGTATGGTGCGCTGCTCGGTATCGTTTCGTGGTTCAGCCCCACCTTCATCAAGCGCGATGCCGACACCTGTATCGGCTGCGGCAAGTGTACGAAGCAGTGTCCGTCAGGCATTCGTGTCGAGGGCAAGCTGGCCGTGCGCACACCTGAATGCATCGGTTGCGCCGAATGCGTGGGGGCCTGCCCGGTGGATGGTTGCCTCGGTTTCTCGGTTGCCGGGGGCGGCAAAGCCCCATGGCTGCTGGTGGGTATCGGCGTGGTGGCCGTGCTGTTGGGCTTCTATGTCTGGGCGCAGTTGACCGGGCACTGGGATGCGGATGTGCCGCCTTCCATGTTTCGAAAAATTTATCCCATGTTCCTGAAAATGTCGTAAGCGTTGCCAATTTTCAAAAATGAAAAATGTCCATGGGTTAAACCAGAAATTGAGTCATTGATTTGACAATCAGTCATTTTTTGGCTTGACGAAACCCGACTAAATTGGTTGTAAATTCCCCTTGCTGGCAGAACCCCTGCGGGCCGGGCCTGATTGCGCGTTTGTTGTAAAGCGTGTATGTTGCCCGGATACAAAACAATTGTCCTGCAATTAGGCGGATCTGCCGCACTCCAAGGAGGAATAGTCAATGTACGTCGGTCTCAAAATGCTTCGCGATTTCGTCAAGGTCACCCCACAGACCCTGGTCAAGGACGCTCAGAAACAGCTGGAAGACAGCAAACTCTGGATGCTCCTCGTGGTTGACGACGAGGGCAAGCTGGTCGGCTACGTGCGCAAGGAAGACATCTCCGCCGCGCTCCCCAGCATCATGACCTCCCTGGAGAAACACGAGCTCAACTACCTGATGAGCAAGCTCACCGTGGAAAAAATCTACCGTACCGACATCAAGACTGTGACCCCCGAGACAGAAATCGAGGGCGCGGCCGACATGATGTACGAGATGAACCTGGCCGGACTGGCCGTGGTCGATACGGACGGTGAGTTGATCGGGTACATTAACCGAAGCGTCATGCTCGACGTCCTGTCCGAAGAGATGGGATACCGTGAGGGCGGCAGCAGAATCACCATCGAAGTGGATGATCGCTCCGGCGTCCTTTACGAAGTCGCAGGCGTTATTGCCAATATGAAGATGTCCATCATCTCTACTGGCACATTCTTTTATAACGGACGCCGTGTAGTGGTCGTCCGAATTGATACCGAAGACCCGTCTCCTGTTGCCGCAGCACTCAAGGACCGGGGCTACAAGTTGGTCTCTCCCGAGGATTTCTCCGGGGAGTGGGCCTAAGAGCCACACGAACACCCGACCATCACAGGACCGGGGGCGGTGTTATGGGATTCACCGACCGGCCGTGATTTTGTCGCGCAGGAGCGTGCGCTCGAAACCATAATTGCAGGATTATGGCTTACCTCGACGTCAACGACGTGACCCTCACGTTCAAGGGCATTGCTGCCCTTATGGGCGTTTCCTTTACCGTGGAGCAAGGGACTATTGCATCCCTCATTGGCCCCAACGGTGCTGGTAAAACCTCCATGCTCAACTGTATCAGCGGTCGCTATACCCCGGATGGGGGCGCTTCCGGCCCATGTAAAATTTCCCTGGACGGCGAATGCCTTCTGTCTCTGCCCGCGCACAAACGCACGGAGCTGGGGCTGTCGCGCACCTTCCAAAACATCGCCCTATTCAAGGGCCTCTCCGTTCTAGACAACCTCATGGTTGGCCGCCACAGTCAGATGAATTACGGCATTCTGTCGTCCATCATGTACTGGGGCAAAGCTGTCAAACATGAGGACGCCCACCGTCGCCGGGTGGAAGATGTCATCGATTTCCTGAACCTATCGCCTTATCGGCACCAGCACGCAGGGCGTCTACCCTACGGGGTGCAGAAAAGGGTTGAACTCGGACGCGCACTAGCCGCGGAACCCAAGCTGATCCTCCTTGATGAGCCCATGGCGGGCATGAACCTCGAAGAAACCGAGGACATGGCACGCTATATACTCGACATCGCAGAAGAATGGGGCGTTACCGTCCTATTGGTCGAGCATGACATGGGTGTTGTCATGGATATCTCTGACAAGGTCGTCGTCATCGACTTTGGGCAGAAGATCGCCGAGGGCACCCCGGAAGAAGTGCAGGCCAACAAGGACGTCATTGCTGCCTATCTAGGCACCGAAGACGCAGCCTTTACGGGTAGGTAGGCTGGCAACAGCCAGCTAATCGGGAATCCAAAGGGCTCATCCCTTTGGCCGCGGAGGCGAAGTCTCATGACATCGCCACAACGCGGCAACCTTATCTGATTTTTCAAAGGACATCTCATGGCAAAGCCGTACAAAACGACACTGCCTCGACTGCTCATAAAACAGGCAGAAGAACGACCGGAAAAAACCGCGCTCCGCGAAAAAGAGTGGGGCGTGTGGCAGGCCGTCACCTGGCGCCAGAACCTCAGGATCACCGCGGAGTTCGCCTGTGGCCTGAAGGAGCTCGGCCTTGGCAAAGGCGACATCGTCATCCTCATCGGTGACAACCGGCCCGAATGGATTTGGGCGGAGCTCGCCATTCAGGGACTGGGCGGTATGGCGCTCGGACTGTATCAGGACTCTCCCGCAGAAGAGATCGAGTACATCTTCGATCTGTCCGAATGCAAACTCGTTATCGCCGAGGACCAGGAGCAGGTGGATAAGATCCTCTCCTTCCGCGATAATCTGCCCAATCTTCAGTACATCATCTACCACGACGCCAAGGGCCTCGTGGCCTACGAAAAGGATGTCCCCGGCCTGATGGATTTCGAGGCCGTGCGCCGCATCGGTCGCGAAGGACACTCCGAAGCCGTGGCCGACTACACCCGCTGGGCCCGCGAGTTGAAACCGGAAGATCCCACGTTGATCACCACCACCTCCGGCACCACCGGGCGGCCCAAGCTGGCCATGCTCTCCCACATCAACCTGCTCTCCATGGCGCACAACCTTGGGCAGTTTGACCCCAAGACCTCCAAGGACGAGTTTGTTTCGTTCCTGCCGCTGGCATGGATCGGCGAGCAGATGATGGCCGTGGCATCGGCCCTGCTGTTCGGGTTTTGCGTTAACTTTCCGGAAACTCCCGATACCGCATCGAGCGACTCCCGCGAGATCGGACCGCACTTCCTGTTCTCCCCTCCCCGTGTGTACGAATCCATGGCTGCCAAGGTGCAGGGCGACATCATGGAGACCACCAAGTTCAAGGCGGCCATGTACAATTATTTCCTGCCCATCGGCCATGAGTACGTGGACACCCTGTTCGCGGGCAAAGAGCCGTCAGCCATGCTCAAGCTCAAGTACAAGATCGCGGACATGTGCCTGTTCCGCGCTCTGCGTGATCGCCTCGGCTTCTCGCGGATGCGTTCCGCCACCACCGGTGGTGCGGCGCTGGGGCCGGACATCTTCCGCTTCTTCCACGCGCTGGGCGTGAACCTGAAACAGATTTACGGCCAGACCGAGATCGCGGGTATCTCCTGCATCCACAAAGAGGGCGAAGTGGACTTCACCTCTGTGGGCGCGCCCATTCCCGAGACCGAGGTCAAGATTACGGAAGATGGCGAGATCATCTCCCGCTCCCCGGCGGTATTCCTCGGCTACTACAAGAATGAGGAAGCCACCAAGGAGACCGTGGACGAGGACGGTTGGCTGCTCTCCGGTGATGCCGGTTACTTCGACGACAATGGCCGCCTCGTGGTCATCGACCGTCTGAAGGACGTCATGCATCTCAATGACGGCACCCAGTTCTCGCCGCAGTTTTTGGAGAACAAGGTCAAATTCTCTCCGTTCCTGCGCGAATCCGTGGTGCTCGGCGGCGGGCGTGACTTCGTCACCGCCATCCTCTGCATTGACATGGCCATCGTGGGGCACTGGGCCGAGACCCAGATGATCACCTACACCACCTATCAGGATCTGGCGGCCAAGGATGAAGTCTACGCGCTCATCAAGTCCGAGATCGCCAAGACCAACGAGACGCTGCCCGAGGAGACGCGCATCAAGCGTTTCTGCCTGCTCTACAAGGAGTTGGATGCGGATGACGGCGAGCTGACCCGTACCCGCAAGGTGCGGCGCAAGATAATCAATGAACGCTACGGCAGCCTGATCGAGGCGCTGTACACCGACGAATGTACCCTGAATCTGCAAACCGAGATCACCTACCAGGACGGCAGGGTGCGTGAGATGTGCGGCGATATCCGCATCGAGGACATGGAGGCCTAACCGTGGAATATTATCTGCAACTTATCGTTAACGGACTGGTTGTCGGCGGCATCTACTCCCTCGTGGCTCTCGGGTTCGTCATTATTTACAAGGCCACCAAGGTCGTGAACTTCGCCCAGGGCGAGCTGGTCATGGTGGGCGCCTACATCTGCTTCGCCCTGACCGTGCAGTACAACATCCCGTTCGTCTGGGCCTTCTTCATTACCCTCGGGTTTTCCATTCTGCTTGGTCTAGCCATCGAGCGGATGGTCCTGCGACCACTCATCGGTGAGGAGCACATCTCCGTCATCATGGTGACAGTGGGTATGAGCTCGGTTCTTAAATCTTTGGTTCAACTTTTCTGGGGCACCCAGATTCGGGTCTACCCGTCAGTGCTGCCCACGGAACCCATTGTTATCGCCGGGTTGCCCATCGCTCCGGTCTATATTGCGGCCTTTGCGCTCTCGGTGATCCTGTTCGCCGTCTTCTCTGCCTTCTTCAAATACTCGCGTACCGGTATCGCCATGCGCGCCACCGCGTTCGACCAGCAGGCAGCACAGTCCATGGGTATCGGCATCAAGAACATCTTTGCCATGAGCTGGTGCATCGCCTGCATCGTGTCTGCGGTGGGCGGCATCATCCTCGGCAACATCAACGGCATCAACTCACACATCGGTCACCTCGGCCTCAAGGTCTTCCCCGCGGTTATCCTCGGCGGTCTTGATTCGCTGCTTGGCGCAGCCCTCGGCGGCCTGATCATCGGTGTGTTGGAGAACGTGTGCGACGGCGCAGCCCGTCAGTTCCTCGGTCTGGGCGGCTTCCGCGAGGTGGCGGCCTTCATCATCCTCGTCATCATCCTGATGATCAAACCATACGGCCTCTTCGGCACCAAAGAGATTGAGAGGGTTTAATCATGCAGGGTAAATGCGGTCTCTTTTTCACGTCCTACCGGGGCGAGGCGCAGATCTTCCAGTCCGGCTTCCAGAAGCTGATGGTGGGCCTGTTCATCCTCGTGCTCCTGGCGGCTCCGGCTGTGCTCAATGTGCACCTGACCTCCATCATGAACCTCATCTTTATCGCGGTCATCGGCGCGGTGTCGCTCAACCTGCTCACCGGCGTGTGCGGCCAGATTTCACTCGGTCACGGCGCGTTCATCGGCGTGGGCGCATACGCGGCCGGTCAGTGCACCCTGCACGGCGTGCCGTTCCCCCTCGCCATATTGGTGGCGGGCCTGATCACGGCCATGGTGGGCATGGTCTTCGGCGTGCCGTCCCTTCGTCTGAAGGGCATCTATCTCGCCATCGCCACGCTGGCCGCCCAGCTCGTGCTGGAATACGTGTTTTTACACGGCGGCGTGCTGACCGGTGGCTCCAATGGCCTGTTGCTTGATCCGCCGACCATTCTCGGCTTTTCTTTCGATACGGATGCGCGGATGTACTATCTGCTCTTCTTCTTTGCCGCCGCGTCCCTGCTCATGGTATCCAACATCATGCGTACCAAGTACGGGCGCGCCTTTGTGTCTATCCGCGACTTCTACCTGTCGGCAGAGATCGTGGGCGTGAACCTCTTCCGCTACAAGCTGGCGGCCTTTGGTCTCAGCTCGTTCCTGGCGGGTGTGGCAGGCGGTCTGTGGGGGCATTACACCGGGTATATCTCGGCCGAGCAGTTCAATATTGGGCTGTCCATCTCCTATCTCGCCATGATCATCATCGGCGGGTTGGGAACTGTCCTCGGTTCGGTGTTCGGCGCGGTCTTCATCGTGCTGCTGCCCGAGGTACTCAATGTGTTGGCCAACAGCGTGGGCGGGTACTTCCCGGATATTGCCCAGTCCATCGTGGCGCTCCGCGAGGGCGTGTTCGGGCTGGTGCTCATCCTGTTCCTGATCTTCGAGCCCGAAGGACTGGCGCACCGTTGGCGTCTGATCAAGGCGTACTGGAAGCTCTATCCGTTCGCCCATTAATATCGTCCGTTCATCCACGAATGGATGCGGCGGCGCAGCTTGCGCCCCATTCTACAATGGAACCAACGCTTCTTTGTGAGGAGGCGTGCAAACCTTATATCCCTTAGGAGACAACATGAGGGTAGGTAAGATCATAACCGCAGTATGCACCGTCATCTTGGCCGGTATGGTGCTCATGGGCTGTGGAGGCGAGGAAAAGAAACCGGCAGCAACCGAAAACGCAAAAGACACTTCCCCCATCAAGGTGGGCGGCCTGACTGACTTGTCCGGTCCCACTTCCTCGGTGGGCGTGCCGTACTCTGCCGGTCTGAAAGACGCGGTAAAGTACATCAACGAGAACGGCGGCATCGATGGCCGCATGATCGAATTCGATCTGCAGGATACCGCCTACAACGTGCAGCAGGGCCTCTCTCTCTACAAGAAGATGGTCAACACCGACAAGGTCGTCTGCATTCAGGGTTACGGTTCCGCAGTCACCGAAGCTCTGATCCGCAACCTGTCCAAGGACAAGGTGCCCAATTTTTCTGCTTCCTATTCGGCTCACCTGACCGATCCGAAGAAGGCTCCCTACAACTTCTTCATTGCAGCTGACTACACCACCCAGCTGCGTGCGGCCCTCAAGTACTTCCGTGATAACTGGAAGGAAGCCCGCGCCCCCAAGCTGGCGTTCATCTACCCGGACCATCCTTACGGCATCGGTCCCATCAAGGGTGGTAAGGCCTACGCCGAAGAACTCGGCTATGAAATCGTGGGCGACGCCAACGTCTCCCTCAAGGCCATCGACGCCACCACCGAGCTGCTGCCTCTCAAGGAAGCCGCTCCCGACTTCTGTTGGATCGGCGGTACCACTCCGTCCACTTCCGTTATCCTGAAGTCTGCCAAGAACATCGGCATGGACACCGTGTTCTTCACCAACATCTGGGGCTCTGACGAGAACCTGTTCAAGTTGGCCGGCGACGACGCCAACGGCGCCTACTCCAACCAGGCTGCCGCGGTTTACGGTCAGAACGTGCCCGGCATGAAGGTCATTGAAAAGCTCACCAACGGCGAGCACCAGATGACCCACTATGTGCGCGGTTTCGTTTCCGTCCTCGTTATGGCTGAGGGCATGAAGCGCGCTGCCGCCAACGGTCCGATGACCGGCGAGGCGATCAAGAACTCCCTCGAGACCATGCGTGATTTCGATCCCATGGGCCTCGCACCGCTTATCTCTTACTTCCCGGATGATCACCGTCCGAACATGGCTGTATTCATCTACACCGTGAAGAATGGCGAACTCACCTTCGTCAAGGAAGAGATCCTCGAACGCCGCGCCGACTGGCTCGGTCACTAGAAAGAATGAAGACTGGGGGAAACCTCTTGAAAGAGGTTTCCCCCATCCCCCCCTCCTAAACTTTTGGGTCTACGCCGCAAGGTAAAGTGAAGGGGAAATAGCGTCGGATAGCGCCGTAGGGGACAGGTAGCAGCACGAGTTGCGTTGCTTTTCCTTACGAGGTTCAATCGGCGCATATGGATTGAAGGCGTTGGTAGATATTGCCAGCGCCGCGATAAAAAGTTTTGGAGATTCTCAAGAACCTTTTCCAAAAGGTTCTTGAGCCGCCGGAGGCATCCCTTGAACGATGTATTGAAGGTCGAGAACCTGGAAGTTGTCTACAACGATGTTGTCCTTGTCTTGAAAGGACTTTCACTGGCCTGCCCGAAAGGGGAGATCACGGCTTTGCTGGGTGCCAACGGCGCAGGCAAATCCACGACCCTGAAGGCCATTTCCGGTCTATTGGAGACAGAGGACGGCGAGGTTACGGACGGCTCCATCATCTATCAGGACCAACCGATCCAGGGCATCATCCCGGAGAAGATCGTGCGCAAGGGCATCTTTCAGGTCATGGAAGGCAGGCGTATCTTCGAAGACCTGACAGTGGAAGAGAATCTGAAATGCGGTGCCTTCACCAGACCGCGTTCGGAGATCAAGGACTCCATGGAAAAGGTGTACGAGTATTTTCCACGCCTCCGTGAACGCCGCACCCAGTTGGCCGGGTACATGTCCGGCGGCGAACAGCAAATGTGCGCCATCGGCCGTGCCATCATGGCCAAGCCGGAACTGCTGTTGCTTGATGAACCATCCCTCGGCCTCGCGCCGCTGCTGGTGGAAGAAATTTTCGACATCATCAAGAAGTTCAATCAGGTGGAGGGCGTCACCGTCCTGCTGGTGGAGCAGAACGCACGCGCCGCACTGTCCGTGGCCAAGAACGCCTACATCATGGAGAACGGCCGCGTTGTGATGGAAGGCACCGCCGATGATCTGCTCAATAATCCGGACGTGCAGGAATTTTATTTGGGAATGGGCCATGGCGGTGATAAAAGAAGCTATCGTGATGTGAAACACTATCGTCGAAGAAAACGTTGGTTGGGATAATGGAAGCACGAATTAGCATTATTACACTAGGCGTAAGAGACTTCGATCGTTCCTATGAATTTTATAAACATGGTTTGGGTTTTCCTACTCAGCAGGAACCGGAATCCGGCATAGTCATGTTTCAGACAGGTGGGACGTGTCTCGCTCTATATCCTCTGGATAAGCTGGCGGAAGACATCTCAGAGGATCTGGAGCCAAGTGCAAAGCCTTTTTCCGGTATTACGCTCGCCCATAATACCAGGACCAAGGAAGAGGTCGATCAGATACTCCTTATGGCGGAAAAGGCCGGGGGAAAGATCGTCAAACAGGCGGCCGATACATTTTGGGGTGGATACAGCGGCTACTTCACAGACCTTGATGGATATCATTGGGAAGTGGCCTATGCGGATTTTTGGAAATTTCATCCGGATGGAAGTTTGGTTATCGAGTAGTTAGATTGCAGTTGCGGTGGAGCCGGGAATCACACGGTAAGGGCCGGGGAGGCATGTATGTATTACACCGAATACGAGACAGAGCCGCGCGAAAAGCGGATGAAGCGGAAATGGAAGGGCGTTCGTGAGGTCCTTTGGGAAGCCGAAAAATCGTCCGGCGAATTTCAGTCGCGTCTGCGCGATCTGGGTGCATGCGTCAAAGATATCAAAGACTGGGACGACTTCGTAAAGATCCCACCGCTGCGCAAGAAAAACATCATCAAGTGGCAGGCCGAGCACGGCCTCGGCTGGTTCCTGAACTGCGAACCCGGGAAGCTGGGGCGCATCTATCAGTCTCCCGGCCCCATCTATGACCCGGAAGGTGTGGAGAGCGATTACTGGGCATGGTCCGAGGGGTTTTTCGCTGCGGGATTCCGTCCCGGCGATCTGGCGCAGATGACTTTTTCCTATCACATGACTCCGGCTGGCCTGATGCTGGAGGAACCGCTGCGTGACATCGGTTGTGCGGTCATCCCTGCTGGTCCGGGCAACACCGAGAAGCAGATCGAATTTCTGACCCAGCTGCCTGTTACCGCCTTTGTGGGCATGACCAGCTATCTCAAGGTGATCGGCGAGAAGGCCATCGCCATGGGCTATGATCTGGAAAATGATTTCAAACTGGAGAAGGCCTACGTGGCTGCCGAACCGCTGCCGGAATCCCTCCGTCAGGATGTGGAAGAGATGTTCGGTATTACTGTCCGTCAGGGCTACGGCACAGCCGATGTGGGCTGCATTGCCTACGAATGCTCCGAGCTGGGCGGCATGCATCTTTCCAACTATCGTCACGTAGAGATTTGCGATCCGGCCACAGGCTTGCCTTTGCCCGATGGTGAGATAGGCGAGGTGGTGGTTACGCCGTTTTTCCTTGATTACCCGCTGGTACGTCTGGCTACTGGCGACCTGTCATCCATTGACGTGTCCATGTGCGGCTGCGGTCGTACGGCCCGGAAACTCACGGGCTGGAAGGGGCGCGCCGACGACACCGCCAAGGTCAAAGGGCAGTTCATTTACCCGTCCCAAGCCGCTGCTGTCTTTCAGAAATATCCCGATGTTGCCAATTGGCAGATCCAAGTTAAGAATCCCGATGGACGAGACGTGTTGGTCGTGTTATTGGAATCAGCAATAGAGGTGGACCAGAATGGTTTTGCAGCCGATTTCCAAGCCTCTATGAAATTGAAGCCTGTCGTCGAGGTGGTAGAGCCCGGGACCATTCCCGCAGACGCTCCCAAGCTCGTCGATGAAAGGACTTTCGATTAACCCGGCTTTTAGCTGGGGTTGCGGTCCTAATCGAGTGGGCTGGTGCGGAAGCACCAGCCCTTTTCTTTTTTTTGTGCGGCTGTGGATAGTGGCGCATCTGCACATTTTTCGTGCACCGTCTGGTCCTCATCGTAGCTAGGCTACGCCTCCGGCCAGCCGGCACCCGAGAAAATGCACAGCTGCACCACTCTCCCCAGCCTTGCGGCGTTGGGAAGAGTATGAACTGCTACTCGCGACGGTAATACTGCGCACTCGTTGCAGAAAATAATTTCAAATTTCTGATTTTTTTTTGTCCCTCATTGGAGACAAGGTTGGGCCCGTTTTATGTGTCTTCGGAAGAGGGCTTCCACTACGGCTGGAACACAAGGCTTGGATCGTGGATTATTTTTCCAGATCCTCAGAAAGATTCCAGCCGCTGCGAGCACGGCCAAACTGAGGTTTGTCTTGTTCTTCCAGATCAAACACAATGGGAGTGGCTGGTTGTTTGGGCTGGGTCTGCTCAACGTATAAATCGTTAATGCGGTGTGCGACATCTGGTGGGACACATTGCTTGGAGTTGCGTTCACACATCGATGGAGTGTCGATCAAGGCATGGATGTACTGAACCATTTGCCGAGCAACTTTCAAATCGGGATTGAGACGAAATACATTGTCGAGGGCATCTGTACACTTATGCCAGTCTGAACGCTCAAAGTGGACCCGAGCCAGATTGTAGAAAAGATTTTCATCTTCTGTCGTATACTCGAGCGCCTGGGAATAGTAGGAAACGGCTTCATCAAGCAGGCCGCATTTGCGCAGGGCAATGCCGAATTCATTGAACAGGTGCTGGTTTTTGCCATCAAAGGCGGATTTGATATTGAGCAACTCCCGCACCATGTCGCGAGCCTTGTCCAGATCGTGAAGCTCCATGTAGATCAAACCGAGGTTGAACAGGGCGCGGACATTCTGTTCATCTATAGCCCGTGCCCGGTTGAAACAGTCTTGTGCGCTGTAGAGTTTCCCTTCTGCCTGATAGGTCTCCCCTTCTTTCAGATGGGTACTGAGTTCATCCATGGCCGGAAGCACCTTGTCTTCGAAAAACTCAAGCTCTGGCACATAGTCTCTCATGAGATCCGTGAACGTGAGGAGTTTGCCGTCGCCGGAAGGAACGTGGCTTTCATTGATCTGATACGCCTGGAATTCTCTCGGTTCAATTTCTTCGATGTACCAGTATATTTTGGTCACGTGTTTGCGTGTCGTGGTTCCTGTGCCTACTTTTATGGTCTCGGATGTTGAAAAGACGCATTGCACAGCTCCATCACAGCGAATTCCTTCGCTAAAGACACCGTTCAGTTGTGAATCGTCAAATGGTTGATTGGTCATAATAAATTACGTTGTGTTGAATGCACGCTGTTGGCTGCCGTTATGCCCTTTCAATTAGATTGATAGCTTGGTCGTGTTGTCGAAAACAATTATTAACCACTGGTGAGTCCATTGATGGCCGTTTTGAAGCCACGCGGCTGGGGCTTTGTCTCGGGTTACCACGACAGGGTGTCGTCCAGATGTAGCTGGCTACTTTCCACTGCGCGCACGTCCCACTTGTGGGGCGCTTCCCTTGTTGTGTTGGATCTGGATGACACCACGCAGCTGCGGTGCATTGACGTGGGTGGCGTACAACGTATTGATGCGCCGGGCGATGTCAGATGGAATACATCGCTTGGATTTTCGGGAACAGAGTCCGGAATCGCCGCTGAGGGTGTGGACGATCTCCACCAGCTCCTGTGCGATCACCAATGACGGGTTGAGTTTGAAGATTTGCTCCAAAGCATCGGTACAGCCCTGCCAGTCAGAACGCTCGTAGTGGGCGCGGGCGAGGTTGTAGAAGAGGTTCTCGTCGTCTGTCGTATAGTCAAGGGCTTGCGTATAGTAGGCCACGGCCTCATCGAAGAGCCCTGACTTGCGCAAGGATATGCCGAATTCATTGAACAGGTGCTGGTTCTTGCCGTCAAAGGCGGACTTGACGTGGAGCAGGTTGCCCATCATGTCCCGGGCCTTTCCCATGTCCTCAAGCTCCATGTAGATCATGCCGAGGTTGAACAGGGCACGGACATTCATCTCATCCATGGCCAGCGCCTTGTTGAAGCATCCTTCCGCGCTGTAGAGTTTGCCCTCTTCCCGTTGATGTTCGCCCTCGTCCAGATGGTCTTCCAGTTGCTCCATGGCCGGGATGACTTTTTCTTCAAAGAATTCGATTTCAGGGACGTATTTGTTCATGAGCTCTTTGACAGTAGTCGTCTTGCCGTCGCCGGAAGGAACATAGTTGGCATTGATCTGACGCGCGTGAAAAGCGCGTGGCTCGGCTTCCTCCACGTACCAGTATATCTTGCTGACATGCTTGCGTGTGGTGGTGCCGGTGCCCACTTTAGTGGATTCGGACGATGAAAAGGCGCAGCGGACTGAGCCGTGTCGGCGAACGTCGTCACCGAAATCGTCGTCGAGGTCCAGGTCCATGAATCGTTGTTCAGTCATTGATACTCTATTGTTTGTCTGTAGCTAATCAGTCGTCGTCAAAACCGTCAATATCCATTTCGAAACCGAACTCGTCCATGAGCTGGGCGCCGGAACGGGCGCGTCCCTGTGCCACGTCGCTGACTCCTCCATGCAGGATCGGATTTTCGTCCAAGGGTAGACGTCCGGTTTCCACCGCCAGAATCTGCCGGGCGCGCGCTGCGACATTGGGCGGTACAGGGGGTTTGCCATACTGGTTGAGCCGTTCTTCGTCTTCGGCCAGCCCCACGATGACCTCAAACAGGTCGTGTGCCACTTCCAGACGTGGATTGAGGCGGTGAGACATGATGAGGGCGTCCAGACAATCACTCCAGTTGCCTTCCTCATAGTGGGCGCGGGCCAGATTGTAATACAGGTTTTCATCGGTGGTGACGAAATCGAGGGCGCGGCGATAATAGACCACCGCCTCGACAAACAGCCGGGATTTGCGCAGGGCGATACCAAACTCATTGAACAGGTGCTGGTTCTTGCCGTCAAAGGCCGCCTTGACCTTGACCAGCTGGGCCAGAAGCTCCCGGGTGCGCTGGTGTTCGTTGCGGGCAGCGAAGATCAGGCCCAGGCCGAACAGGGCGCGTACATTGCGCTCCTCAATGGCAAGGGCGCGGTCGTATTCCATCTCTGCGCTGTAGTGTCGTCCGTCCTCACGGTGCTCGTCGGCCTTATCAAGGATGTCTTCAAGGGCCTCCATGGCCGGAAGCACCACTTCTTCATAATAGGTCAGTTGCGGAGTAAAATCGTTTACCAGCGTGTGCAGGAGGAGAGTTTCGGCGTCGCCTTCGGGGACATTGCGCTTGTTGAGCTTACGCCCCTCATATTCGCCATTTTCTGTCTGTTCGACATACCAGTAAATGACGCTTTCATGCTTGCGAGCGTTGGCACCCATGCCCATTTTGATGGTTCTGGAAGTGGAAAAGGCGCAGCGCAGTTCTCCAGACCCGCACAGGAAATCGTATCCTGACACTTGCGGAGTGGTCTCTTCGGGCTCGTCGCCCAGATCGAGCTTGCGCCGCTCTTCGGTCATAATGGCATCCGCCGTCATGTTACTTTGTGCAGTACGTGCTTCCTCGAATGGAGTATCGGGGGTTTTCCGTTCTCCTTCCATCGTCCTGCGTTCCCCTGCCATGTGACGTCCATGACCAGGTCGAAGGAACGCTTGCGCCCCATGAGTAGGGCCAGACTGTCGTATACCAGTGTCACATCTTCCTGTACCAGATGCTCCACGTCATCCCAGCGAAAGAACATCGCGTTGTTGCACTGGGCCCAATATACGCCGAGGATGTCCCCCGGTTCGCCTTTGGGCATCAACTCCTTGGGCTTGACCGTTCTGTTTTCCGCTTCCACCACTTCGACGGGAGAGAACTCGCCGCCCAGAAAAACTTCGATGCCGAATCCGTCGGCCTGCAGGCTGATACCTTTTGTCTTGTAGCCCGGCTTCAGCGGGTGGCCCACCACGCCGCTTGCTTCCCGGATCGTTTTGGAATCCGCTTCGCCCAAAGCAATGTCACCCACCAGCGAGTGCCACCGTCTTTGTCCGAAGGCGCTCACGCCGGTCTTGATGATCTGCCGGGGTAAATATATCGCGCCTATGACGTACATGGTGCCGAAGAGGGTTATCTCAAGTCGCTTGTTCATCTGGTCGCTATCCTTCCTCGGGTGTTTCACCCATGGGCGAGCCTTGAACCGGCAACTCCACCCCCAGTTCTTCCATGCCGAAGTCGTTTTTGCCCGATACGGTTGCGGCCTCGAATGATTCGTTGTTGTCCATTGAAATGTGACATGCGGCCTTTGCCGCGAGTTCCTTGGGCACTGGCGGCTTGCCATGCTTTTGCAGCAGCTTGTCGCTTTCCGACAGGGCCACCACAAAACGGCACATGGCCAGAGCATACTCGTGTGAGGGCTCCATGGTCAGTGTCCGTGAGAGGAATTCCAGACAATTCTCCCAATCTGCTTTTTCGTAGAAGACCCGGGCCAGATTGTAGAAGAGGTTCTCGTCGTCCTTGGTCAGTTCCACGGCACGGGTGTAGTACTGGATGGATTCTTCGTAGAGTTGGTTCTTGCGCAGGTTGATGCCGAATTCGTTGAACAGGTGCTTGTGCTTGACGTCAAAGGCGGCCTTCATGCCCACGAGCTGTTTGAGGACGGCGCGGCTCTTTTCCCGGTCGTTTCTGTCGAGATACACCAGCCCGAGGCCGAAGATGGCGCGGACGTTGGACACATCCACTTCCAGCGCTTTGTTGTATTCCATCTCGGCGGAAAGGGATTCGCCTTTTTCGCGGTGCTTGTCGCCCGTGGCCAGCGCCTTGCTGAGTCCCTGCATGGCGGGTTCCACCTGCGTGTTGTGGATTTCCACTTCAGGTGTGTAGTCGGCCAGGAGGGTTTCGCGGTCGATGATTTCCTCATCGCCCACCGGGACGAACTGCGGATTGATCTTGCGCACGCCAAAAGCGTCGAGGTCCTGCTGCTTCACATACCAGAGCAGGCAGCTCTTCTGCTTTTTGGCTGTGGTACCGGTCCCGACCTTGATCTCGGACACAGTGGAGAAGACGCACTTCAACGGCTCGTCTGGATTGTCGAGTCCGGTGCATCCTCTACTTTTCGTCACACGGGTATCCGCCCCTCTAATTCGCGCATCTTCCATAAGATTATTCGGAGAAGCGCACTCCTCCTCCCCCTCAAAAAAATATGTCGGACAGCATCTTGATGCGGGCCGACTGTGCTTGACCGCTGGATTAATGCAGTACAACATTATCGTCTCTCTTTCTATTGGTCTTTTATAAAACCACTATGGACTTTTGGTGACGAAGCATTAGTTATGGCCAGCGCCTCTGGCGGAAACCCCGTCCGAGCGTTGCCACCGTACAGGTTTTCCGCTATTGAGACCGTCTGCCGGGCTAAAACCGGCAGGGCGAACAACAACCCATCGGAGCAGACCATGCCGATATTTGAATATAACTGCAAAGCATGCGGAGAAGAATTCGAAGAGCTCGTTTTCGACCGCGACGAATGCCCCCCGTGCCCCAAATGTGGCTCGGAAGACACCGGTAAACTCATGAGCGCCGTGCGTTCCCGCATCGGCGGTGGCGCGCCCGACATGGGCGGTGAAGCCGCAGCCCCGGCCCCGGCCGCATCCAGCGGTTGTGCCGGTTGTTCCGGTGGCGATTGCTCCAGTTGCGGCAGCTAGGCAGGCCCGTTTTTCACCCCGCAGCAAATATTTATAAGGTAAACCATGAAGAAACTCGTCATCGCTACCCGTGGCAGCGCCCTGGCCCTCTGGCAGGCCAATCACATCAAGGACTGCCTTGAGGCCGAGCATTCCGGCCTGGAGGTCGAACTGCTCAAGATCAAGACCAAGGGCGACAAGATTCTGGACGTGCCCCTGGCCAAGGTCGGCGGCAAGGGCCTCTTTGTGAAAGAGATCGAAGAAGCACTCCTCGATGGCCGCGCCCACCTCGCTGTCCACTCCATGAAGGACGTGCCCACTGTACTGCCCGAAGGCCTTGAAGTCGGCATCATCCCCGAGCGCGAGGAACCCACTGACACCCTGCTGTCCGTCAAGTATGACGGTCTCGACGGTCTGCCCGAAGGCGCCCTCGTCGGTACTTCCAGCCTGCGACGTCAGTCCCAGCTTGCCGCTCTGCGTCCTGATCTCAAGATCACCTGGCTGCGCGGCAACCTCGACACCCGCGTGCGCAAGCTCATGGATGGCGAGTACGACGCCATCATCCTCGCCACTGCCGGTCTGAACCGTCTGGGCATGACCACTCCCAAGATGGAAGTGCTCGGTCCCCCGAATTTTCTGCCCGCAGTCGCACAGGGTGCACTCGGCATCGAGTACAACGTGAACAACACCGAAGTTGTGGAGATGCTCCAGTTCCTGAACCACCAGCCCACCAAGTACCAGGTGCTCGCCGAGCGCGGCTTCCTCACCGGTCTGGACGGCGGTTGTCAGGTGCCCATCGCTGCCTGGTCCGAGATTGAAGGCGACCAGATTCGTCTCACCGGTTTCGTTGCCGACGTGGACGGCTCCCGTCCCATCCGCAAGATGGCCGAGGGCCACGTGGACAACGCATGGGACATCGGTATGATTCTCGCCGGTCAGGTTCTTGAAGCCGGCGGCAAAGAGATTCTCGAAGAAGTGTACGCTCGCGAGTCCGAGTAGCTGATATCAACGTTTATTCGGGACAAACAGCTCTGAATCTGTGCTGTTTGTCCCATATTCGATAAATATTTCGTGAATAAAATACAGAAAGTCCGCATTGTTGGCGACCGCAGGCCTCGCGGTCCCTTAAGAAACCTAAAGATATCCTCGTTTTCTCCGATAAGAGCTATAAGTCTTACTTATAAAGCTCCATGGAAGGAGGTACGAATTATGGAAGTTGGTGGTTTCGAAGTTAAGGCATTTAACGCAGCGGATCAGATGAAGTCCATCCGCAAGGTGCGCCTGCAACGTGAGGTTTTGGAAAATCCAGAAATGGCCCGGCAGTTAGTTAAGGTTGAATCAACTGGTACCTACAACGCCAAGGGTGAAGTCATCCAGGCTGTTTCAGGAGATCTCGGTGACGCGTAGCAAAGAGAAGCTCAAAAAAGAATAGGCCCGGTGCTGAATGCATCGGGCCTATTCTTTTTTGAGCTTCTCTTTAGTGGGCGGTTGGCGATAGCGGCGCATCTGCGCATTTTTCGTGCACCGTCTGGTCCTCACCGTAGCTAGGCTACGCCTCCGGCCAGCCGGCACCCGAGAAAATGCACAGCTGCACCACCCTCACCAACCTTGTGTGGTCGGGGAGGGGAGTGTGCTCCGTTAGGCACTGTGGGCGGTAGGTCGGTGTTGGGTGCTGCGCACCCAAGGCCCTTTTAGGTGAGATTATTTGGGGTTGGCGTGGGCGATAGTGTGTTGCTTTGTCTCTTACGAAGACCTGCATCAGCCCTTGAGAATGAGCCTTAGAAGCTGACCCAATCGAAGGCCGCCGATCAAAGACATTCTTTCCACAGCGACAAGTCGCGCAGTACAGCCTAAGGCATTCTATTGGGATCAGATTCTCGGCGAGAAATCACGAGGCGGCTGAGCTACTCAAGCCGCGTTTCTTTGGTTCTTTCTTGGGGCGGCTCAGCCAAGAAAGAACCGCCGTCCGCGTAGGACATGGAGGAGCAAAGCGACAGCTCTCGCGCTTGAAAAGCGCGCATCTTTCCAAATAAAAAAGCCGCCCAAAAGGGCGGCCTTCCTTATCTCTTCTCTATAAAAACTACTTGAACCTTGGTGGTCCCAACACGATCATCTCGGCAATCGTGTGGTCGACCTTGGGCATTTGGCGCAGCTTCTTGCCGACGAACTGCATCTCCAGCATGACCAGATCCTTGTACAGGTTGGTGCGGTTGACCACCGGGGCCAGCTTGCCGTCCTTTTCATACTCTTCGGTGAGTTCCTGACAGCGGTAGCAGCCCGGGAACTGGATCTGTTGGCCGTTTGGCTTCACCAGCATGTTGGGGACGCCGTGCATGCGGCAGATCATCAGGCGGTGCTTGTAGAGACCGCAGATGCCTTGCTTTTCATCGATGTTGAGCGGGCACATGACGTGGGGACGCTCGCCGCGGGCCAGTGCCTGCTGGGCTTCGTCCACGTACTGCTGGGCCTTTTCCTTGATGGCTTCCAGCTGATCGGCGGGGAGCTGGTTGAGCCCTTCCCACATGTACGCCCACTCGATGTAGGTGTGATGCTGGAAAAAGGAGAGGCAGCAGTTGTCGGTGCAGCCGTCGCAGGTCATGCCGATGGCTTCGGCAGCTTCGCCGTACTGGGCGACCATTTTTTCGTATATGGCGGCCAGCTTGCGGAAAGCGGCCTTGGGAGTCAGCTTGTTCATATCAGGTCTATGGCTTGGATGATCTGTTCCACGCATTCTTCCGGCGTGGATTTGTCGGTGCGGACAACGATGTCAGCCGCGGCACGGTACAGCGGCTGCCGCTCATTGTAAAGATCGCTCAGGCTCTTGCCCGGAGCAATGGCGAGGCCACGGTTCTCGGCGTCGCCCACTCGTTCGAGAAAGGTGGACTCGTCGATGTCGAGGAGCACCATCTTGCCGAGGCTCTTGAGCTGGGTAACGGCCTTGTCGCTGTAAATGACGCTGCCGCCCGTGGAGATGACGGTGCGGGTCAGGTTCAGCTCGCTGACCAGATGCTCTTCGATGCGCAGGAACTCTTGGAGCCCGTAAGTGTCCATGATCGTCTGCAACGGCATGGCGTAGTAGGACTCCATGTAGCGGTCGGTGTCGAGCTGGCCCCAGTCGAGGCGCTCGGCGAGCATCTCGCCCAGAGTGGATTTGCCGGCGGCGGCCATGCCCACCAAGGTGATGCAGGGCTGCGGGATCGGGTCCGGCTGAATGGGAGTAAAGGCCATCTAAAACTACTCCTCAACGAGGCAGACGCGGTCTTCCTGATCCCGTTCGGTGACCAGCACGTTGACATGCTGCTTGCCGGAGGTGGACACCTTCTTGCCAACGTAGTCGGCCTGAATGGGCAGCTCGCGGTTGCCGCGGTCAACCATCACCAGCAATTCGACGCGCTGCGGGCGGCCGTAGTCGAGGATCGCTTCGAGGGCAGCACGGATGGTGCGGCCGGAGAACAGTACGTCGTCCACCAGCACGATGGATGCGCCTTCGATATCGAACCCGATTTCGGAACAGTTGATGGTGGGAGCAAGCTCCAGATTGGTGGTCCAGTCGTCCCGGTACAGGTTGATGTCCAGCTTGCCCAAGGGGACCTTGCGGCCCAGACGTTCGTCCAGCAGCTTCTTCAGCCGCTCGGCCAGGTCTGCTCCGCGCCGCTGGATGCCGATGATCGCCAGAGTCTCATTGTCTCCGCGACGTTCGATCACTTCAACGGCCAGCCTTTCCAGGGTCCGGCTCATTTCCTTGTCATTCAGGATGGTGCCGCATTCTTTCATAATGTATTGCCTCTCAGGTCACGTGTAGCCAAGTTTGCAAACCTTGGAATTATCCCATGAACCAAGGTGGGTCAACATTCCTGGAAGAAATGTGCGTTTTTCGATTTGACAAACATTACTATTGGTCTTACCTCTTCAATTCCCGACCATTCATAGGAGGCAATTTAATGTTTGAACTGACTGAAGCTGCACAGAAGCAGCTTGAAGGCTACTTCCAGGACAAAGAACCTTCTCCGGTTCGTGTCTATCTCGCAGCCGGAGGCTGAGCAGGCCCTCGCCTGACTCTGGCTCTGGATGAGCCTAACGATAAAGACGAAGTGTTTGAGGCCGGTGGATTCACCTTCCTCATTGACAAGGAACTTCTTGGCCAGACCGGCAAGGTAAAGATCGACATGACCTACTATGGTTTCGTCGTCGAATCCGAAAAACCGGTCGGCGGTGGCGGTGGCTGCTCCGGCGGCTCCTGCGGCACCGACAGCGGCGGCTGCTCCAGCAGCGGTTGCTCCTGCTAAGACGATCCAGTCTGGCACCAAATGCGGCGTCTCTACTTGAGACGCCGCTTTTTTTTGTCCTCATACACTTCCCTGAATAGACAACCATTCCGCTCGACGGAATTCAAAAACAAGGAGTTTGTATGATTAGTGTCACTCCCCCCGCTGCCCAGGCTTTCAGCGATTACTTCAAAGACAAGACTGCCAGCCCCATCCGCATTCACCTCATCGACGGCGGTTGCTCCGGCATGCGTCTGTCTCTGGCTCTGGACGAGAAACGTGACGATGATCACGCTATTGATCAGGAAGGTTTCCAGTTCCTCGTCAACAAGGAGCTTGCCGAAGCCACGGGCAAACTCTCCATTGATATGAGCGAATACGGTTTTACGATAAATTCCGAAAACCCCGTGGGCGGTGGCGGTTGCGCCAGCGGTTCCTGCGGCTCTGCCGGCGGCTGCTCCAGCAGCGGTTGTGGCTGCTAATTCAGGCCCCTATCAACAGTCGCGGCGTCTCCCTGTGGAGACGCCGTTTTTTTGTTGTTGCGAGCGGGTTTCGTAGGGTTACAGTTAAGTTAATAATAGTACTTTTCCACTTTTCGGAGCAATTGTTCACAGGACTGTTGTTTTTCGTGGACGAATCCTTTATATAGTCCCAGAAATTTCATCCCTCAGGAGTCTGTATGATTAACGTGACTGAGTCTGCCAGGCAGGGATTGGCCTCTTTCTTCGGAGATAAAGAGGTTCGTCCTATCCGCATCCACCTTGCCAACGGGAACCTTAAAACCCGACAACTACTTTTGGCGTTGGATGACCAGTGTTCAGGCGATCAGGCAGTCACGTGTGAGGATTTCACCTTCATCATAAATAAGCGCCTCGCCGAATGTACAGGCGACTTATATATAGACAAGACCCCCGTCGGCTTTTCCATTAATTCCGAAAAACCCATCGTCGACGATTGCGGCATCTACCCCAAAGGCGGCTCCCGAGGCTGTGGCGGTTAGAGCCGTTTTTTTGTATCTGAGAACCAGAAAGGCCTGCTGAAAAGCAGGCCTTTCTTGTTGGCTGTGGTTGGGAAGTGAGAGGCAGATCTTACACGGAAAGAGTGAATCCGGCCTTGGCAAAGGTATACTGGCCTGCCTGCAGCAGGGCGATCTCGTTCTCCTTGGAGGAAATCTGGCGATACTTCTCGTCGTCGGGCAGGGCGGAATTCCAGACCTGGGCGATCTCTCCGCGTACCACGTTGATACGCTTCTCAATGGAATCCAATGAGAAGGTCCCGGCCTTGATAGGCTCAATGGCCGCTTCCTTGAAGGCGGCTATGGCTTCTTCGGAAAACTCGACCATGTCGCCGAGTACCCGGGCAGCTTCGTTCTGCGCCACTTCCTTGAGGTGCATCTCGAAACTCTGCCCACCCTTGTGGGCCTGATCCAATTCGATATACATGGGCCAACCCTCCGTGGTTTGCCTGTGCAAGTCATATCGGTAGCATCTGAATATTTCTTTATGGAATCTTAACCCGCTGCTCTTGACAGTTGGCTAACGCTTGGCTATTTTGCCAAATGAAAGGAGACGACATGAACAATGCAATCCCGCATGAAATAGTATCGCCCCGGCAGTTCGAGGAGCGGGCCAAGGTCATGAAGGCCATGGCACACCCGTCCCGACTGATGATGGTGGACGAGCTGTCGCGCGGGGAGCGGTGCGTGTGTGATCTTCAGGAGCTGGTGGGACACGACATCTCCACGGTGTCCAAGCACCTCAACGTACTGAAGAAGGCGGGCATCGTCGTTGACGAGCGGCGCGGCAAGCAGGTTTTCTACAGCCTGAAGGTGCCGTGCATCCTCAATTTCTTCGAGTGCGTCGAGTCTGTCATTTCCGCCAACCGAAAATAATATTTTTTTACTGATACATTTGGCGAAATTGCCAAAGGAGTTTGATATGACAACCGAAACCAAAGTCCAGGCTGCACAGGAGCGCGAACCCGGCATGGGCAAATACCTCGCCCTGACCGGTCTGGCCCTGATCGTTTGGTACGCCATCTACAGTCAGCTTTTACCGTTTTCCGAGTGGTTCGCTTACTCCCTTCTTGGGATGACCCCGGAAAGTCATCTCGGTGCGGCCATCCAGTTCTTTGTCTACGATACGCCCAAGGTGCTGATGCTCCTGTTGTTGGTCGTGTTTGCCGTGGGCATTCTGCGCTCTTTCGTAACTGTGGAGTGGACGCGTAAGGTGCTGGCCGGAAAGCGCGAGTCCGTGGGTAACGTGCTCGCCGCATTGCTGGGTGTGGTCACCCCGTTCTGTTCCTGTTCGGCCGTACCGCTGTTCATCGGTTTCATGACCGCAGGCGTGCCGTTGGGTGTTACCTTTTCCTTTCTGATTTCCGCTCCCATGGTCAATGAGATCGCGTTAGTGCTCCTGTACGGTCTGCTCGGTTGGGAAGTGGCTGCGCTCTACTTTGTCACGGGCATCACCGTGGCCGTCGTTGCGGGCTGGACCATGGGGCGCATGAAGTTGGACAACCACGTCGAAGACTGGGTTCGTCAGATTCGCGCTGGTGAGAGTGGTCTGGAAAATCAAAAGTTGTCCTGGCCCAACCGGTTCGATTACGCGCTCGATTCCGTCAAGGACATCGTTGGCCGTGTGTGGAAGTTCGTGGTCATCGGCATCGCAGTCGGCGCAGGAATCCACGGCTATGTGCCCGAGGGGTATCTTGCAGGTATCATGGGCGACTCCACTTGGTGGTCCGTCCCCTTATCCGTGCTCATCGGTATCCCCATGTATACTAACGCTGCCGGTGTCATCCCGGTTGTTGAAGCCCTGCTGGGTAAGGGCGCAGCGCTCGGTACAGTGCTCGCCTTCATGATGAGTGTCATCGCCCTGTCGTTCCCGGAGATGGTCATTCTGCGCAAGGTGCTCAAGCCCAAGCTCATCGCCGCTTTCATCGGTGTGGTCGGTTCCGGTATCCTGTTGGTGGGGTATCTGTTTAACGCGATTATTTAGACGGGAAAGAAGGCTGGAACCGCCCTAGCGGGCGGGATGAAGAATGGACTAGCAGGGCTGCCTGCCCTGCACCCGGCTCAAGGCCGAGGGCCTTAAGAATCCCGTCTGCGCCTTTGGCGCAAGGGTGAGTTTATAAAAAAGAAGGCCTTAAAAGGTCGCTCAGCCTCGAGCGAAGCGAGCGATAAAAAGTTTTGGAGATTCTTGCTTTAGCCGTTCCCGAGTCTTCGAGGGTTACGGATAAAGACAGCAGAGATAGACGCCCCACCGGCGAGGTGCCGCCGGAGGCAATAAGCAATCAATTTAAGGAGACATATCATGAAGATCCAAGTGATGGGCCCTGGCTGCCCCAAATGCGATGAGGCTGAAAAGACTGTCCGTGACGCCGTTGCCGAAGCTGGCATTGTTGCTGAAATCGTCAAGGTGAAGGACTTTCAGGAGATCGCCAAATACGGCATCTTTTCCACCCCGGCTGTTGTCATTGATGACGAGGTAAAAGTGGTGGGCAAGGCTCCGAGTAAAAAGGAAGTTCTCAGCTGGATCAGCTAGAACCAAAAGGAGTACCCATTGAAAATCGCCAGACAGTTCCCTGTTCTTGTTCTGCTCGTCCTCATCGGCGTATTTGCAACGGCCTGCTCAACAGAATCGACCGAAGCGGAGGGTAAGGCGCCATCCGCTTCGGATCTTATCTCCGGCAGCCCTCAACAGGTGCCGGTCCCGGATATGGTCACCATGGTGGATATCGGGGCGCATGAATGCATCCCGTGCAAAATGATGACTCCCATTATTGAGGAATTATCTGTTGAATACGAGGGGCGGGCTGCCATCGCCTTCATCGATGTGTGGAAACATAAGGAACAGGCTGCCAAGTTTGGTATCAGTTCAATTCCCACACAGATATTCTATGACGCCAAGGGACAGGAACAATTCCGGCACGTAGGTTTCTTAAGCAAGGAAGCCATTGTCAGCACTCTGGCAAAGCTCGGCGTGGAGTAGCGCATGAATCAGCTCTTCTTCGCCGTTAATGAATGGCTGGTAAGTGGCACAGGACTGGCCGCCCTTGGGGCGTTCTCATGGGGCATGATCAGTGTCCTGTTCTCGCCGTGCCACCTTGCCTCCATCCCGCTGATTGTGGGGTACGTGGGCGGACAGAAGGAGCTGGTCCGGGGCAAGCAGGCCGCGGTCTATGCGAGCCTGTTCACATTGGGCCTGTTCCTGACCATTGCCGCTGTGGGCATTGTTTGTTCCATGCTGGGCCGCATGCTCGGCGATATCGGTTCGTGGTGGACAGTGCTGGTGGGCGGCATACTCGTTTGGGTGTCACTGGACATGCTCGGCGTGTCCAAATGCGGTATGCATGGGAACCTTTTGGGTAAATTGCGCCTTAAAGGATATTGTGGCGCGTTCATTCTGGGGCTGGCTTACGGCATTCTGTCTGGTTCCTGCACCTTTGGCTTCATTGCTCCCATTCTTGCCATCATTACGGTGCAGGGCGAGGTGGTTGCTGGAACGGGCATGATCCTGCTGTTTGGCATCGGTCATTGCCTGCCCATTGTTGTGGCGGGGAGTTCCACCTCTTTCGTGCAGAAATTGATGGAGAGCAAACAGTGGCAAACAGGCGGAGCCGTGTTTCGAAAGATGGCTGGCGGCGTGATCGGCCTGCTTGGTCTCTATTTTATTCTTCAGCCGTTGCTGGATATCTGATCTGTTTACATGGAAGAATTTGTTCTTCCTTTTCTCTTCCGGAATTCGTTGACTTCCAATTCGGCTGGCGATACTCCTGCCGCCATGTACTCCTAGGCCCACCATATCGGCTTCGGTTCGCGTCAACTCGGCGCGCTATCGCTTACACGCCTCCTTGGCGTGGTCTTACCGCTTTTACGGAGTACATCATGAATAAAAATATATTCGACACCCTTACCACCACACCTCGTCCTGACAACCTGTGGGACGGCAGTCATAAAATCCCGTGGAATGATCCCGCGTTCAGTCAACGCATCCTCAAGGAACACCTGTCGCAGGACCACAATCTGGCCAGCCGCAAGGCGGAGTTCATCAGCCGTCAGGTTGAATGGATTCACTCCCGCTGCCTGACCGGTGACAACATGTCCATCCTCGACCTCGGCTGCGGCCCCGGTCTGTATGCCGCGTCTCTCGCGGGCGACGCTCATCGCTACCAAGGCATCGACTTCAGCCCTGCGTCCATTGAATATGCCACGCATCAGTTCGGCTCCAATTGTTGCAGCTTCCGCCTGGGAGATGTGACCACTACTGAGTTCGGTGGGCCGTATGATCTCACAATGATGTTGTACGGCGAGCTGAATGTCTTCTCACCGGACAACTGCAAGGCGATCCTGCGCCGGGCGTGGAAATCCCTGAATCCCGGCGGACGACTGCTGGTGGAATTCCAGAATCCGGATGCCATCAGAGGGTTGGGGCAATCGCCCAATTCGTGGACACGCGCTGAAGAGGGCGGCCTGTTCTCGGATGAGCCGTACGTGAGCCTGACAGAGAACCACTGGTTCGAGGAGCAGGGCGTGACTCTGCAATGCTTCCATGTCCTCGTCAGCGGGGCCGCCAAGCCTGTGACCTACCGCAGCACCACCAAAGCGTGGTCGCGTGAGGAGATGAAACGCCTCCTTGATGAAACCGGATTTACTGAAGTCCGGTTCCATGAAGACTGGCCTCTGCCGGATGACAGCCTGATGCTTGTTTCCGGACTCAAGAAGTAAAAAGGAAAGGGCCCCGTACTTGCGTGCGGGGCCCTTGTTGGTAGTGAGGTTCGCCACTTCAGGCGGGATACTTTCGTCGGCCTAGTCCGGAGCGGTGGACATTACGTGTGACAGCTCTTCGATCTTGCCGGTCTTGAGGCGGTAGTCGTAGAGCGCTTCCATGTCGTAGAACACCTGGAATACCTGGAAGAAACCATGCCAGTGAGCATAGTCCGGGCCGTTCATGGCGGCACCGTGACGTGCGCGGCGGCCGGCGTGGTGCCACAGGAAGTACATGAGTTCCTGGTAGCCGTCCTTCCACGGGTTATCACCGAGGAGGTTCTTCTCCTTCAGGGTGTTCTTCATCTCGACAGCCTTATCCCAGTACGCATTGTACAGGGCAACGGTGTTGTCGAGCAGGTCACGCTGAGCGTTGGTGTGGGTGCTGGAGTGGCAGTTCTTACAAACCATGCGCATCTTCTTGTCACCTTCAACACCATTGCCGCGAGTGCCGGAACGGATTTCGGAGCGGGCGTGAACCAGGTCCCACTTGAGGCGGTCAGCCACGTTGTGGGTGGTGGTCAGCTCGCCGATGCCGGACATGTGGCAAACGGCACAGGTGGGAGCATCGTAATCGCCGGGTTCCCAAGTGTCGGGAGCGGCTTCGAAGTTCCACTTTTCGCTGTGAGCGTTGTAGATCTGGCCGTGCTTGGACTCTTCGTAGATTTCGATCTGCGGATGGTCCGGGCCGAGGTGGCAGGAAGCACAGGCTTCGGGCTTGCGGGCTTCGGAGACCGCAAACTGGTGGCGGGTGTGACAGACGGTACAGGTACCGACGGATCCGTCGGGGTAGCGGGTGCCGACGCCGCCGGGCCAGGTTTCCTTGATGGGCTTGTTGTCCGTGCCGAGTTCAACCTGGGTGCCGTGACACATCTGGCAACCGGAAGCGCTAGCGGCGCGGTTGGGGCCGGAACCCTTTTCGATGCCGAGATGGGTACCACCTTCATGGGTGTACATCAGGGCCTGGAACTTGGGTACTTCCAGCAGCGGACGGCTGGCGCCCATTGCGTGGTTGGACTTCAGGAACTGCTCGACTTCACGCGGGTGACACTTCGAGCAGGTCTTGGAGGATACCATGGGGGAGGTGTAGATGTTCGTTCCGCGAACACCTTCACACTGGCTCGCCATGGGAGAATCCTTTTCCACGACGTGACAGTCGTAGCAAGAAACCGTGGCGTGACCCATCTTACCATTCTTCCAGTTTTCAACGATGCCGGGTGTCTTCTGTGAGTGACACTCAATGCATGCTTTGGCTTCTTTGGTGTAGCCGCGATGCACAACGAGCTGCTTCTTCTCAAGGCTAATACCTTCAAGCTCTGCGGCGGCCTGAGCGGGCCCCGCGAGCATGAGAGTCATGCAGCAAATGAATCCGGCGACGGCTAACGTACCGAAAACTTTTTTCATAACCTCTCCTACTTCTTGCCTGCGACTTGCGGGCTCTGTTTGAAATAGTTGTTGATTTCCGTGACCATGTTCTTGTGGCCGACATGCTCGTGGCAATCCACGCAACGTTTGTCCAGATCGCCGATGAGGTACTGCCTGTGCGCCAGAATGCCGCTTGTCCTCATGCCTTTCGGCTCGAGGTTAACGTGACATTTGCGACAGGCATTGTCGTAGGTGAATTCGCGCCGGAATTTGGCGCGGCCAGCCCAGTCGTACGTGTAGGGGTCGATAATCATGTTCATGATAATGTCCCGAGTCCCGGTGTACGCCTTGGCCGTCACGAACTCCACAAAACCGCCATGCGGCAAGTGACAGTCCACACACTGCGCTTCAAGGCCTTTGGGATTGGCGCCTCCGTGCGTCTCTTTCTTCCACGCAACCCTGAAGGGTTTCATTACGTGACAAGTGACGCAGAATTCGTCGGTGTTCGTCACCTGGAGCATATAGCCCGAGGCGAGGATCAAGCCGACGGTCAGGAGAATGCCGACGAGCATGCCTGGCAACAGCTTTCTGCTAAAACGCTTCTCACTGTTTGCCATTCATACATCCCTTTCCTTGCAGTTGAACGTGTCTTAATGCGGCCGAATATGCCGCCTGCCCCCAGCCAACCTCACTGTACGGACCGCCAAACCAAAACGGCCCGAATACAATTTTGTGCTGAGCATACAACAATATTCATGCCATTGGGAGGAAATCTTATTATATTTTTAAATCGTTGCGAGAAGGGCCTTTGCGGGGCGATAGGGATGACCTGAGAAAACGGAATCAGAAAAAAGTGTCCTCTTTTTATGACTTGTGTCATGTATTGCTGACAGAGTGTATGGTATCCATGACACGTTCCGCTCCTGAATCCATTTGTCGAGGCGCGGCATGGGGGAAACATGAAAGAGAAGATATCGTTGCGTGGCCGATTGCTGTGGCCTTTGGGAATCGGATTTCTGTGGCTTCTGTTCCTGCTGGTGCTGGCCGTGTGGTCAGCCCGTTCCGAACGGTCGCATGTGGCCACCATGGCCGAGCGCGAAGCCAAGGCTTTTTTCCAGCAGGTGGTCATCACCCGCGCCTGGAACGCAGCACATGGCGGTGTCTATGTTGTCTCCACGCCGCAGAATCAGCCCAACCCCTATCTCAAGGAAAAGGGGCGAACCGTCGAGACGGTGCAGGGTGTCACCCTGACCAAGATCAACCCCGCGTACATGACGCGCCAGATCTCCACCATTGCCCGCAGCGATCATGACGTGAATTTTCATATCACCAGCCTCGATCCCATCCGTCCCGGTAACAAGGCGGATGAATGGGAGGCCGAAGCCCTCAAGGAATTTGACCGGGGCGCCAAGGAGAAATTCGATCTGGTGGCCACTCGTTACGGTCAGTTTTTCCGTTACATGGCTCCGCTCATGGCAGAGAAACGGTGCATGCGTTGTCACGCCGAATACGGCCATTCGGATAAAACCATCCTCGGCGGCATTTCCGTCACCTTTGCGGCTGAACCGCTCATCCATACGCGAAAGAGTTCCGTGGCCCAGACCCACCTCGCCTTCACCCTGATTTTTCTCGTCGGTTTCGTGGGTATCTGCGGGTCTACCTATCTGATTCAGAAGAAGCGTGAGGAGGCGGAGCGCGCCAACCGGACCAAGTCCGTGTTTCTGGCCAACATGAGCCATGATATGCGCACGCCGCTTAACGGTATCATGGGCATGACCGAGTTGATGCAGAAGAAGGGGCTGGCCCACACCCAGAACCGCTACGCCGAGATGGTTCGCCATGCGGCTTGGACCCTGCTGGAGATCATCACCGATATTACCGACTTTTCCCGTCTCGAGTCCGGGCGGCTGGAGCTGTCCGAGAAGGTCTTTGACGTGCGCGGCATGTTGGAGGAGGCCCTGTCCGTGTTCCGCTTCGAGTCCGAGAACAAGGGCGTGGCTCTGAGCATTGAGGTGTCCCCGGACGTGCCGCGCGTCCTCAAGGGCGATGCGTTTCGTCTTAAGCAGGTGGTCACCAATCTGGTGGGCAATGCCATAAAGTTCACGCAGGACGGCCATGTCTACGTGCGCATGTCTCTGGGCGAACCGCCAACAGGCAAGGCTGCGGCCGGCTTGTGCAATCCGGTTCGTGTTCGAGTGGAGGTCGAGGATACCGGTATGGGCATCCCTGAAGAGGAGCAGGCAGAGATTTTCGAGTCCTTCCGTCAGGTGGATGAGTCCTATGCCAAGAAGCACGAGGGTTCCGGCCTCGGGTTGGCCATCTGCAAGCAGTTAGTTGCCATGATGGGCGGAACTATTTCCGTGGATTCCGTACTGGGCAAGGGGTCGATCTTTGCCTTTGACGCGCTGCTCTGCACTCCCGGTTCGGGCGAGGCAGAAGAAGATGTTCTGGAAACTTCCGCCGAAGCCCCCGACACGCCGCGCCGTCGAATTCTGGTGGCCGAAGACAATCCCCTGAACCAGACTTTTGCCCGGACCATTCTTGAAGAAGCCGGGCATGAAGTAACCTTGGCCGAGAACGGCATCGAGGCCCTCAGGCTCTTGAGCGAGAGCGAATACGACATGGTGTTCATGGACGTGCAGATGCCCGAGATGGACGGGCTGGAGGCGACCCGCCGGGTCCGCGAAGGACAGGCCGGGACGCACTCCCAAACCATCCCCATTGTGGCGGCTACTGCCTTTGCCGTTCCCGGTGACCGGGACAAGTGTATGGAAGCAGGCATGAATGGCTATGTGGTCAAGCCCCTTGAGAGCCGTGACCTGCTACAGGCGGTGGCCTCATTTACCGGACAAGCTGAAGATATGGAGACTGTTGATATGGCCCCCGCACCGCAGAAGAACGACATCGTCATCGACGTGGAACTCGCCCTTGAACGACTGGGCGGCCGTCGCGAACTCTTTGACAAGCTGGTGGCAACCTTCCTCGATGATTCGCCTCGCAAGCTGGCGGCCCTGTCCGAGGCCGTCACTTCCGGTAACACGGAAGAAGTGTTGCGCCTGTCTCATGGGTTGAAGAACTCTGCAGGCATGGTGCAGGCGCCCGAGATGGCCGCTGTGGCGCTGGAGCTGGAAATGGCTGTGCGCGAAGAGCGTTTGACCGAGATTCCGGAATTGACCGATTCGCTCATGGCTGCTTCGGACGCGACCATGCTGGCACTCAGGAAATTGGTGGAGGCATAGATGGCCAAGATTCTTCTCATCGACGACGAACAGATGATGCACGTCCTGTTTGCGGATGTTACCGCCGGGCTCGGCCATCATTTCGAGGCTGCCGAGTCGCTGGCCGAAGGGTGGGCCAAGGCGGAGTCCGGTGATCACGACGTGGTCTTTCTGGATGTACTTCTGCCTGATGGCAACGGAATCGAGGAACTCAACCGTTACAAGGACTTGCCCGGCTCGCCCGAGGTCATTGTCATCACCAGCCATGGCGACTCCACCGGCGCAGCCACCGTGTTGGAGCAGGGCGGCTGGGAATATCTGACCAAGCCCCTGACCGTGGACAAGATCGAGCAGTCGGTGCGCGACGTGGTCACATACCGACAACATCAGGCACCCGCCAGGAGCAGGGAGAATCGACCTTCCGGGATTATCGGGGCCAGCCCGCTCCTGATGCAGTGCCTTGCCAAGATCGAGGATGCCGCCCGCATGGATGTGCCCACCATGATCCATGGCGAGACCGGTACGGGTAAAGAGTTGTTCGCCAAGGCCGTGCATGAGCGGGGTAACCGCGCGGCGCGTCCCTTTGTCACCCTCGACTGCGCTGCTTTGTCGCCCACTCTGATCGGGTCACAACTTTTCGGCCATGTGCGTGGCGCGTTCACTGGCGCCGACCGTTCCCGCGATGGCGTGATCGCGCAGGCGCACACCGGGACGCTGTTCATGGATGAGATCGGTGAGTTGCCGCTGGAGATGCAGGCATCCTTCCTGCGTGTACTCGAAACCGGCCGCTTCCGTCCGGTGGGTAGCCAGTCCGAACGGGAATCCGATTTTCGTCTGGTGGCCGCTACCAACAAAGACTTGGAAGAGATGGCTCGTCTCGGCCTGTTCCGCAGCGACCTGCTGTATCGACTACGCGGCGTGACCGTGACCTTGCCTCCGCTGCGCGATCGCCTGGAGGATTTGGAACTGCTGGCCCGCCACTATTTCGAAGCCGCCTGCAAGGAACTCGGCGTGGCCTGCAAGGAGATAAGCGATGAATTCTGGGCCACGCTGCATGCCTATCCGTGGCCGGGCAATGTCCGTGAGCTCAAGCACGCCGTGCGCCGTGCCCTTGCCGCTGCACAGGACGGCCCCATGATCTACAGCCGCCATCTGCCCACACAGGTGCGTATCAAGGCCGCGCAGGCCGGGCTGAACAACACGACCATGTCTCCCTCTGTTGCTCCTGCCGTTGCCGTGTTTCCCAAGCTCAAGGATTACCGCGACAAGGCGGAACGGGAATATGTGGAGATGCTGCTGGATCGCAGTGAGCGCAACATGAAAAAGGCCGCCGAAATCGCCGGGGTCTCGCGTGGATATCTATACGAATTGCTCAAGAAGCATGGGATGAAGCGGTAGGCTAGCTGTCGAGATATTCGCCCTGCAAATAGCCGATGAAATCAGTGACGCCCTTTGAGCGGGCTTCCACGTAGTTGGCCACGTACCGGGCATAGGTCATCTTGCGTCCGTAGATATTGTACTTGGTCTCGGGCGTGGCAAAATCCCAGCCGAAAAAGGCTCCCACTTTGGGATTGATGGGTTGCTCAAATTCCGGGAACGGATCACCCAAGGCGTCGAATGCCTCTGCAGGGGGCGGGGTCATGCCGAGGTGTTCCAGTATTCCCTTGGCCGCATGGTTCATGAGCCGAGGCCCGGGGTGGTTCACCGTGTTGTAGAGACGGCGACTTCCGAACTCCTCTTCGATCACATGCACATATTTGATGGGGGTGTGACTCTCTCGCTCCCGTTCCCGTTTGAGTGATGCTTCCACCAAGCCGGGCAAGTCGTATTTGGACTGCACATCCGAGCGCAGAAAGAGCATGACCGTTTCTTCGGGCGAGAGGCCCATGTCGATGTACGAATCAAGATGGGTGCACCGGTAGTTGAAGCCGCCTGCGCCACTCCACATGGGCCAGTAGCCGGTGAAGAACATGTTGGGAACGCACAGGTGCCGGGCGTTGGCTGGCAGTTTTCCGATCAGGACGTCTGAGGCGAGTTCATTCCATTTGGGCCCGAGATATTGATGCAGGAACAGCGAACAGCGTCCCAGTACATCATCAGGGACCGGCTCCCGGACATAGTTGGTGAACAGTCGGCAGTCATACTGCGCCGCGAATTCCGGGCATGCCATCAGCCGCTCGACCAGTGGTTCGCCCTGACAATTGGCGTGTACTATGCAGAGTTCTTTTGTCATCTGTTTTCCGGAACCTCTTGAAATATCCTGCAAAGAAATACCATGTCCGCGCCAGCCGTTCAACCACACGGTTTACACTGGGCTGGCGACAGTGTATCCACGCCCTACTAACGAAAATTCCATTCACGAGGATATAATGCAGAACCAATTTGACGCTGCCGTGGCAGCCATTCAGCCCGTTGACACTTCCCTCGCCGCCAAAGGCCAGGCCCATCTCGACAATCTGACCAAACCGCAGGGCAGCCTCGGTCGTCTCGAAGACCTCGCGCTCCAGATGTTCCTGATCAACCAGGGCGAGGGGCCCGCCGCCGACCCCATGCGTATCTACACCGTGGCAGGCGATCACGGCGTGGTCGAAGAGGGTGTCTCTCTCTTCCCGCAGGAAGTTACCCGTCAGATGATCCTCAATTTCCTCAACGGCGGTGCGGGCATCAATGTGCTCTCCAAGACCGCCGGAGCTGAACTCTACGTGGTGGACGCCGGTTCCTGCGGCGAAGGCTACGACGAACATCCCAACCTGATCCAGGCCAAGGTGGCTCCCGGCACTGCCAACCTCGCAGTCGGTCCGGCTATGACTCGCGAGCAGTGTCTCGAAGCGCTGCTGCTCGGTATTTCCCTCGCCGACCGCGCCCACGAGGACGGTGTTCGCACTCTCGGCACCGGCGACATGGGCATCGGCAACACCACGCCGTCCACCGCTCTCTACTGCGCGTATCTTGGTCTTGAGCCCGAGGCCATGACTGGTCCCGGCACCGGCCTCGACAAGAACGGCGTTGCTTCCAAGGCCGTTATCATCGGTCGCGGTCTCGAAACCAACAAGGCTGCCATCGAATCCGGCGACCCCGTAGCCATCCTCGCCGCCCTTGGCGGGCTTGAGATTGCAACCCTCGCAGGCCTCATCATCGGTGCGGCCAAGAATCGTCAGCTCGTCTGCGTTGACGGGTTTATTTCCACTGCCGCCTACACTGCCGCATGGAAGATCTGTCCGGCTGTGCAGGATTACTGTGTCATCAGTCACGCCTCCGCCGAGCCCGGTCATATCACCGCTGTAGAAGCCATGGGCCTCAGGCCGCTGCTCTCCCTCGGGTTCCGACTCGGTGAGGGAACCGGAGCCGCCTGCGCCATGTATCTCGTTCGTTCCGCCGCCGACATCTACAACAAGATGGCGACCTTTGCGGACGCGGGTGTAGCCGAAGCGACTGAGTAAGGAATGCCTCCGGCGGGCCGCTTCGCCAGCGGGGCGTCTCCGACGGCTTAAGAACCCTTTGAGAAAAGGGTTCTTATCTCTGCTGTCTTTATCCGTAACCCTCGAAGACTCGGGAACGGCTAAAGCAAGAATCTTCTAAACTTTTTGTAGCTCGCTTCGCTCGAGGATGAACGAGATTGGGAAGTTTTTAAATAAAAGTACTTTGCGGCGAAAGCCGCGAATGGGATTCTTAAGGCACTCGGCCTTAAGCCGGGTGCAGGGCAGGAAGCCCTGCTAGTCCATGCATAATTCCGCCCGTCAGGGCGGCTTCAAGTCCTGATTTCAAAATAAAAGAGCCCCGGAAGTATACGCTTCCGGGGCTCTTTGTCGTTTTTATGTCGCTGGCTAGTCAGCCTTGGCGAGGGGCCAGACCTCGTCGATCTTTTCGATGGTCTTGATGGTGATCTTCTTGAGCAGTTCGTCGGGCACCTCGGCGAGGTCCTTCTTGTTCTGCGAGGGAATGAGCACCTTCTTCATGCCGCGGGATACGGCGGCAAGAATCTTTTCCTTGATACCGCCGACGGGCAGTACGCGTCCGCGGAGCGAGATTTCGCCGGTCATGGCGACCTCGGGGTTGATGGGCGCGTCGGTCAGGGCGGAAATCAGGGCCGTGACCAGCGTGACACCGGCTGACGGACCGTCCTTGGGCGTGGCACCTGCGGGAACGTGTACGTGGATGTCCCGTTCGTCAACGAACTTGGGATCAATGCCGTACTCGTCGGCGCGGGCGCGGGCGATGGACAGAGCGGCCTGAGCCGACTCCTTCATCACTTCGCCGAGCTTACCGGTGAGGATCAACTTGCCCTTGCCGGGCATGGTGGTCACTTCGATGTGGAGCAGCTCGCCGCCGACAGGAGTCCAGGCGAGACCTACGGCAACGCCCGGAGGCAGTGCGGTTTCCTTCTCGTCATCGAGGAAGTGCGGCGGGCCAAGCAGCTTGTACAGGTTCTTGGCAGTGACCTTGAACGGTCCCTTTTCGCCTTCGGCCTTCTTGCGGGCCATCTTGCGGCACAGGGTGCCGATCTCGCGCTCCACGTTACGAAGGCCGGCCTCGCGGGTGTACTCGCGAACGACCTTGGAGACCAGCTTGTCGCTGATGACCAGCTCATCTTCCTTCAGGCCGTTTTCCTCGGTCTGACGGGGGATGATGTAGCGGCGCGTGATGACGGTCTTTTCGTGCTCGGTGTAACCGGGGATGCGGATGATCTCCATGCGGTCGCGGAGCGGGCCGGGGATGGAGTCGAGCATGTTGGCCGTGCAGATGAACATGACCTTGGACAGGTCGAAGGGCACGTTCAGATAGTAGTCGGTGAACGAGAAGTTCTGTTCCGGATCAAGCACTTCGAGAAGTGCGGAGGACGGATCGCCCCGGAAATCGGAACCGAGCTTGTCGATTTCATCGAGCATGATCACCGGATTGCGGGTGCCACACTGCTTGATGGCCTGAATGATGCGGCCCGGCATGGCGCCGATGTAGGTGCGGCGGTGACCACGAATCTCGGCTTCGTCACGCATGCCGCCAAGGGACATGCGATGGAACTTGCGGCCCAGAGAGCGTGCGATGGAACGACCAAGGGAGGTCTTACCCACGCCGGGAGGGCCTGCGAAGCAGAGGATGGGGCCTTTCATCTTCGGATTGAGCTTGCGTACGCTCAAGTATTCGAGGATGCGCTCCTTGACCTTCTCGAGGTCATAGTGATCGGTGTTGAGAATCTCTTCTGCCTTCTTGATGTCGAGACGGTCGCGGGAGAGCTTCTTCCACGGCAGCTCGATCATCCAGTCGAGGTAGGTGCGGATGACCGTGGCCTCGCTGGATTCGGCGTGCATGGATTCGAGACGGCGAAGCTGCTTGTGGGCTTCCTTCATCACTTCCTTGGGCATGCCGGATTTGATGATGCCCTGCTTGAGCTCTTCCATCTCCTCGGTTTCGTCGTTGTCGTCACCGAGTTCACGCTTGATGGCCTTCATCTGCTCGCGCAGGTAGAAGTCACGCTGAGCCTTGTCCATGCCTTCCTTGGCCATGGCCTGAATCTTGTTCTGCATGTTGGCCACTTCCACTTCCTTGAGAAGCTGGGAGTTGACCAGTTCCAGGCGGATCATGGGGTCCTGGCATTCCAGAATCTTCTGGGCAGCGTTGACCTTCATGCGCAGGTTGGAAGCGATGAGATCGGCCAGACGACCGGGGTCGCTGACGTTGTTCAGCACGGACATGATATCCTGCGAGGAGATGCCGCGCAGGGACAGGATGCGTTCGGACTGCTCGCGGGAGGAGCGGACCAGCGCTTCCTGCTCGCTGGTCAGGCTGGGAACTTCGGGCTCGATGATGGGTTCCAGCTCAGCGATGTGGTACGGCTCGTTGGCAGTAAATTTCTTGACCTTGGCGCGGGCCAGACCCTGCACGAGCACCTTGAGGCGGCCGTCGGGCATTTTGAGCATGCGCATGATCATACCCACGGTGCCGGTCAGGTAGAGATCTTCCTCAGCGGGATCTTCCACGGCCTCGTCTTTCTGGGTGAGGATCAGGATATAGCGGTCGTCGTTGAGGGAGGCGTCCACGGCCTGCACGGATTTCTCGCGGCCAACGAACAGGGGCAGGATCATGTAGTTGAAGACCACGATGTCGCGCACGGCCAGCACGGGCAGGACGGACGGGATATCCGAGGGATTGGGCGTAGCCAGATCTTCTCCGTCGGCGAACATGGCGGTGGAGCCGGGGCCGCCGGTCAGGGCTTCAATGATGTCCGGCAGGTCCTCGCCTTGTCCCGGACCCTGCGCCGGTTTCGGCGTGCTTTCGGGTTTGCGGACGGGCTGCTTCTTCTGTTGTGTATCCGGCTTTTTGCGCCTGATTTTCGCCGGTTTGATCGGCGATTTATTTTTCTTTTTGCTCAAGGGTATATCCTTTGATTGCAGTGAAAATGGGTCGGTTAAACCCAAATAAGTCGTAAAATCGGCTTGGCAAGTCCGATTTTCGTGTAATTTATAGAACTTTACGGCCGGACGTTGAAGCTGTCGATTATATCTTCGGCTTCGGACTCGGCGGAATCCACCTGAGTGACCCGTGCCAAGGGTGGTCCGTCATGCAAACGTTCTTTAAATTTAGCTAGTTGGGTGTCCTCTCCCAAGGCCAATCCTTCGACGTTGCCGTCGGATGTGTTGCGCACCCAGCCGGTCAGGCCGAGCTCCTTGGCCAAATCCTGGGTCCAGGCTCGAAACCAGACGCCCTGTACCTTGCCGTGTACGGTGAAATGCATCTGTTTCATATCCTGATCCCCTTTGGAGGTTAGAGTCGTCCCTGTTCGTTGAAGCTGTAGTAGTCGTGGTCCGTGACAACGAGGTGGTCCAGCAGCCGGATGTCCAGCCCTTCTGCCACTTCACGGATGCGGTCGGTGAGGAGCATGTCCTCGGTGGACGGATACGGATCGCCGCCGGGGTGATTGTGCGCCAGAATCAGGGATGTTGCCTCCAGCCGGAGTGCTGTCGCCATGATTTCGCGCGGGAAAACCGGGGTGGCATTGACCGTGCCCTTGGATACCTGCTCCCATGCGATGACCCGGTTTTTGTTGTCCAGAAAGGCGGCCCAGAATTCCTCGGTGCCTTTGTTGCCGATACGGGCCATGGCAGCCTTGGCAACATCGGCCGGATCAGACAGGGGCTGGCGGCTACGCGCACCTGCCTCGCCCAGACGGGCAAAGAGTTCCTGCATGAGCGCCCATTGCGCCTTGACGCCATCGCCCACGCCCTTGATGTCATCCAACTGATCGGGACGGGCCATGACAGCGTCTTTCAAAGAGCCGAACCGCTCGATGATGTCCTTGGCGAGCGGTTTGGTGTCCCTGCGCGGGATCACCAGAGCCAAGGCAAGCTCCAATACCTCATAATCCGCCAGGCTGCGCGGAGTCTGCAACAGCTTCTCCTTGAGCCGCTGGCGATGGCCGAGGTAATGTGGCTTTGCTTTCTCAGTCATATCGGGGATGTCAATCGCAGGAGTATTATTATCCGAGAATTATAACTCTAGAAGCGACGCTGTTGCCGTTTTGGCTGGAACAGGTCGATGAGGCCCGCGATGAGGATGTCGAGCACCTCTTCGTACTTGCGGGCACCGGTCTTGATGGAAAATTCGGCGTCGAGGGCGAGGTCGATCATACGCGCCACGCCTGCGCGGCCCAGTCGCTGGGCTACGGGTGTCTTCTTCTTGATAATGAAAGGGGCGCCCTTGGGCTGCTCGCCTCCCACAATCTGGCCGTACATGCGGGCCTGACTGGCCAGAAAACCGATGAGGTTGAACAGCATCTGGTCTTTGGCGGACTTGGCGTGGTCATCAATGACGCGCTTCCACACGGCTGCCTCGGCGCCGGGCTGGGCCAGCGCATCCATGAGGTCAAAGAAGGCCATCTCGCCGGTCTGGGCAATCAGGCCGATGTGCTCCTTGCGCACCATGCGTTCGTCGCCAGCGGCCAGTTCCATCTTGTCCAGTTCCAGCCGGGCTGCAACCGCATCCACGGGCAGGGCCTGTGTCAGTGCGCGGTCTGCGCCGGGCTCAAAGGTGATGTTGTTCTGCCGGGCCCAGTTGCGGACAAATTCGCCGAGAGAGCGGTAATCCAGTCCCTGCGATTCCCAGATCCATCCGTCCTTTTTGGCCTTCTTGAAAAGATTGCGGCGTGACAGAGTGGCCGGAACCGGAGCCTTCTTGGTCTTCCACTGTCCTTCGAGGCAGAAGATGGGGTAGATGTCCGAGCTGAGTCCTTTGACGCTGGCGTCCAGCTTGTCCCAGTGCTCGGCCTTGAGCGAGTGGGCGCGGCGGATGATCAGGGCCTTGGGCTCCGGAAACAGTGACTTGATGGTCAGGTCGGTCCAGAAGGTTTGCGGCAGCGGATCGTCATCGTCGCCCCAGAAGGTCTTGATGGTCCAGTCGTCCTTGCCGGTGGCCTTGAGCCGCTCGTTCACATGGGACTTGATCAGCTCGGGGTCCGGGCAGACAAGAAAGATATATTTGGGCCGATTCATACTGCGAACCGCCTAGTAGCCTTGGGACATTTTGTCGGCCAGTCGACGAATGCCGAGCTTGGTGACTTCGGCGTCCGCGTCGGCTTCCTCGCCAGAGTAAAAGGGCCAGGACTGGCTGATCTTGCCGGAACTCCACAACACGGAATCGTCCGTGGCGGATTTGACGGTGGCCTCGAAATCGAAAATGGCGCTGGACTGCAATGTCTCGTCGCTGGAACCGGAAACCGTGGTGGGGCGGTAGTACTTGATGATGCGAATACTGATCCACGCATCTGCCTCATGGCGATTGTCGGTCCAGGTAACTTCGCCTCGGTTGGTGAATTCGTCCTTGAGGAGCTTGCGAATACGCGGCTCCAACCACGTCAGCGTGGTGGGATTCTGCACGCCGGCGATGGCAAGTTTGCGATATTCCGGCTTGAGCACGAAATGGTTTTGCTCGCCAAAGCCATAGCCACACGCGGCGAGCAGAAGGGGCAGCAATAAAGCAATATATCGAAGGGATTTCATCCGTATTCTCCACAGATTGATGTCTTGGCGGAGAATGTACGTGGAAATGGGGGAAAGGTCTACTTTGAGGAGAGATGGTTGTACGTTATTTGGGTATTAAAAGCAGGAAATCAAATAAGGAAGCGGCTTATCAGCCGCGATTGACGGAAGAGGTTTGATTCGCCCCGTCCTGGGGCTCACCCCTTTGGGGCGTCGGTAAAGAACCGACGTCCAAATCTGCTGTCCTGCAGATTTGGCGGCCCTGAAGGCCGACTTCTTTTTGTCTTGCGCGACAAAAATGAAGCAAAAAACGCGCTTGAGTTGCTTGGCCGCCTCGTGATTCGTCGGCAAGGATCTGATCCAAGCTGGCAGCTTTTTGCTTGTGATGCTTCGCTGCGCTTCGCCACAATCAAAACAAGACGCTGCCTGTCGCTTGGTCAGTTTCTAAGCCGCTTGAATCAAGGGCTGGTGTAGGTCTTCGTGTGGAGATCGAAGTCATTGAGCGCCTTTAGCATTCTTTTGCTTAAACATACAAAGACCGGACTCAGCATTAAGCCCCATCGTGCTTAGAAGCTGACCAGATCGTTAGCCGTTAAATTTGGATAACTTATCGCAGCGACAAGTCGCGTAGCGCACCTCAAGGCTGACTGTCTGGATCAGATTCTCGCCCGACGGGGCAGCGGGGAGATCAAAAGCCGCGTTTCTTTGGTTCTTTCTTGGGGCGGCTCAGCCAAGAAAGAACCGCCGTCCGCGCAGGACGCCCCCGGCAGGGATAGCTTTGAAATCGGAGCCGAAGGCGACTTCATCATCTTTCTTTATTCCTTTCTCCCAATAAAAAAGGGCCGCCCAATCAGGCGGCCCTTCTTATATTCTAATCTTAACCAATCGCTAGTTAGCAACAATATTCACCAACTTGTTGGGAATCACGATAACCTTGCGAACGGTCTTGCCTTCGATGAACTTGGTGACATTCTCCTGTCCCAGCGCCATCTTCTCGGCGTCCTCTTTGGGCGCGTTGTTGGGGGCCTGGAACTTGCCGCGGACCTTGCCGTTGACCTGAACCACCATGGTGACTTCGTCCTTGACCAGAGCCTTCTCGTCAAAGGAGGGCCAAGCCTGCTTGGTGAGGCCGTCGGTGTGGCCCATGACCTGCCAGAGTTCCTCGCAGATGTGCGGAGCTACCGGAGCGAGCAGGGTGATTGCGGTTGCCACGGCAGAGGACAGGGCCTTGGGATCGGAATCGCCAAGCTTGTCCTTGAGCTGGTACATTTCGTTGACCAGTTCCATGATGGCCGCGATGACGGTGTTGAACTGGAACTCGTTCTCGATGTCGCGGGTGGCACGGCGGATGGTGTCGTGCTCCTTGAAGCGAAGCTGCTTGGCTTCCTCGGTCTGCGGATCGGAGAAGGAGCCGGCCAGCACGGGCTCGAGCTTGCCTTCCTGATCTTCCACCAGACGCCAGAGGCGGTTGAGGAAGCGGAATGCGCCTTCGATACCCTGATCGGACCACTCCAGTTCCTTGACCGGCGGGGAAGCGAACAGGATGAACAGACGGGTGGCGTCCGCGCCATAACGGTTGATCATGGCGTTGGGGTCAACCACGTTGCCCTTGGACTTGGACATCTTGCCGCCGTCCTTGAGCACCATGCCCTGAGTCAGCAGGTTGGCGAAAGGCTCGTCCACCTTGGCAAAGCCGCAATCGCGCAGGGCCTTGGTGAAGAAGCGGGAGTAGAGCAGATGCAGAATGGCGTGCTCGATACCGCCGATGTACTGGTCGACGTTCATCCAGTAGCTGGTGGCCTCATCGCTCATGGGCTCGGCTTCGTTGCGGGGATCGCAGTAACGCATGAAGTACCAGGAGGACTCGAAGAAGGTGTCGAAGGTGTCGGTCTCGCGACGGGCAGCCTTGCCACAGGTCGGGCATTCGCAGTTCACGAATTCTTCCATGGTGGGCAGCGGGGACTTGCCGTCCTTGCGTACCTGAGCGTTCTCCGGAAGCATGACCGGGAGCTGGTCCTCGGGGACCGGAACCGCACCACAGTCATCACAGTAGATGACCGGGATGGGAGCACCCCAGAAACGCTGACGGGAGACGTTCCAGTCGCGCAGACGGTAGTTGACTGCCATCTTGCCACGGCCGGACTTGTCCAGCTCTTCCACGATGGCCTTCTTGGCCGGTTCGTTCTCGGTGCCATCGAACTCACCAGAGTTCACGAGGATACCGGGATCGGTGTAGGCCTCGGTCATGTCTTCAACCTTGAGGACCTCGCCCTTTTCGGCCAGCTCTTTGGGGTTGATGACGACCTGCAGGGGCAGTTCGTACTTCTTGGCAAATTCAAAGTCGCGCTGATCGTGGGCGGGAACGGCCATGACTGCGCCGGTGCCGTAGCCCATCAGGACGAAGTTGGCGACGAAAATGGGGATGTCCTTACCGGTGACCGGGTTCACGCAGTACTTGCCGGTGAAGATGCCTTCTTTCTCAAGATCGTCGGCGCCGCGCTTGATGCGGTCCATGTTCTTGATGTTGTTGACGAAAGCTGCGATCTCTTCCTTGTTGTCGGCGTCGGCGATGAGCTCTTCCACCATGGGATGCTCGGCGGCAACGGACATGAAAGTCGCACCGTACAGGGTGTCGGGACGGGTGGTGAAGACGTCGATGGTCTTATCCATGTCCTTCACCTGGAAGGTCAGCTCAGCACCGTAGGACTTGCCGATCCAGTTGCGCTGCATGGTCAGCACGCGCTCGGGCCAGCCGCCTTCGAGGCTTTCGAGATCCTTGAGGAGCTCGTCGGCGTAGTCGGTGATGCGCAGGAACCACTGCTCCATGTCTTTCTGTTCGACTTCGGAGTCGCAGCGCCAGCACAGGCCTTCCTCGACCTGTTCGTTGGCCAGGACGGTGTTACAGGTGGGGCACCAGTTCTGCGGGGAGTCCTTGCGGTAGGCGAGGCCTTTCTCAAGGAACTTCAGGAAGAACTTCTGTTCCCACTTGTAGTACTCGGGACGGCAGGTCGCCATCTCGCGGCGCCAGTCGTAGGAGTAACCGAGACGCTGCAGCTGTTCGCGCATCTCGGAGATATTCTGGTAGGTCCACTCGGCGGGGTGGGTCTCGTTCTTGATGGCCGCGTTTTCAGCGGGCAGACCGAAGGCATCCCAACCCATGGGGTGCAGCACGTTGAAGCCCTGCATGGACTTGAAGCGTGCCACCACGTCGCCGATGGAGTAGTTGCGGACGTGGCCCATATGGATCTTGCCGGAGGGATAGGGGAACATCTCAAGCACGTAGTACTTGGGCTTGTCCGCATCGACCTCCACCTCAAAGCAGCCGGACTCGTTCCAGACCTGCTGCCATTTTTTCTCAATTTTTTCCGGATCGTATTTTCCTAAAGCCATTGTATTTCCCTTGTCGGCTAGTTGGAAAATGCGCGGTTAAGGCCGATGCCCTAGCCGCGCATTTGGAAACAGTGTTGTTCCGTTAAAACGTCTACTTCTTGAGCGTCTTGGCCGCGCCGTCGAGGATGCCGTTGACGAACCCGCGGGACTTGCCGTCGCCGAAGGTCTTGGACAACTCGATGGCCTCATTGATGGCGGCCTTGACCGGAATGTCGGTAAACATCATCTCGTAGAGCGAAAGTCGCAGGATGAAAAGTTCCATCAAAGCGATGCGCTCAATCTTCCAGTGCTGGGAGTGGGTCTCGATGGTCTTGTCGATCTCAGCCTTCTTGGCTTCGACACCCATGACCAGATCGCGGGCGAACTCACGTGCGGTCTCGGATTCCTGCTCCATCACCAACGGGTTGACGTCGAAGAAGGTTTCCATGTCCATGTCCGCGTCGCGGAAATGGGTCCCGTAGAGCACCTGAAATGCAAGGGTGCGTCCCACCCTGCGGATGCCGGGCCTGTTGCCCTTTTTGTTACCGGCCATGGATTAGAGCTGCTCCAGCACACGAATGGTTTCGAGCAGGGCGGAAGCTGCTTCAACGCCCTTGTTGCCAGCCTTGGAACCAGCGCGCTCAATGGCCTGGTCCAGAGAATCGCAGGTCAGCAGACCGAAGCCCATGGGGACGCCGGATTCCATGCTGGCCTGGGCAACGCCCTTAGCACATTCGTTGCAGACGTAGTCGAAGTGGGGAGTAGCGCCGCGGATGACAGCACCCAGAACGACAACGCCGTCATATTCGCCGGACTTGGCGAGCTTCTGAGCAGCGATGGGCAGCTCAAAGGCACCGGGTAGTCGGATCAGAGTCAGGTTTTCTTCGCTGCCGCCGTGGCGGACGAAGTAATCGGTGGCGCCGGAAACGAGGCGATCAACGATGAAATCGTTGAAGCGGGCGGCCACGATGGCGATTTTAAGACCCTGAGCGTTAAGCTGTCCTTCGATGGTCTTCACGGGCATGATAGTATCTCCCTATTATTATGATATATGCGGTGTTTTAAATTACCAGTTCTATAAAAGTCAAATACCGGCGACGTCCAAAAGGATCGTCGCCGGTGAATCAACTGTCTATGATTAATCTTCGTCGGCCTTGATCATGTGGTCCATCTTGTCGCGCTTGGTCTTGAGATACTTTTCGTTGATCTCGCAAGCACCGACTTCGATGGGCACACGCTCAACAACCTTGAGGCCGTAACCTTCGAGGCCGACCATCTTCTTGGGGTTGTTGGTCATGAGTCGCATGTTGGACACGCCGAGGGATACCAGAATCTGTGCGCCGGTACCGTACTCGCGCATATCCGGCGGAAAGCCGAGTTTCACGTTGGCTTCGACAGTGTCGTAGCCCTGATCCTGCAGGTGGTACGCCTTGATCTTGTTGCCGAGGCCGATGCCACGGCCTTCCTGGCGCATGTAGACGAGCACGCCCTTGCCTTCGTTGCGGATCATGCACATGGCGTCGGACAGCTGGGGGCCGCAGTCGCAGCGCAGAGAACCGAACACGTCACCGGTCAGGCACTCGGAGTGCACGCGGACCAGGGTCGGATCGTCAGGGGTGATGTCGCCCATGTACAGCGCGATGTGAGTCTTGCCGTCGGCTTCGGAATGGAAGGCGGCGGACTTGAAGTCGCCCCAGCGGGTGGGCAGGTTGGCCTCGGCCACCTTCTCCACGGACTGGCCGCCAAACTTCATGCGGTAGGCGATGAGGTCGGCAACGGAGCAGATCTTGAGGTCGTGCTTCTTGGCGTAAATTTCGAGGTCGGGCATACGAGCCATGGTGCCATCTTCGTTCATGATCTCGCAGATGACGCCTGCGGGCTTGAAGCCTGCCAGACGGGCGATGTCGGTGCCGCCTTCGGTCTGACCAGCGCGGACAAGAACGCCGCCGTCTTTGGCGCGGAGCGGGAAGATGTGGCCCGGGGTGACGATGGATTCGGGACCGGCGCCATCAGCCACGGCAGCCAGAATCGTGGTGGCACGGTCAGCGGCGGAGATGCCGGTGGTGACGCCTTCACGGGCTTCGATGGAAATGGTGAAGTTGGTGCCGAAACCGGACTCGTTCTTCTGTGCCATGAGTTCCAGGCCGAGGGCATCGGCCATGTGGTTGCTCATGGGCAGACAGATAAGGCCACGGCCATGGGTAGCCATGAAGTTGATGATTTCAGGGGTTACCGCTTCTGCGGCGCAGACGAGATCACCTTCGTTTTCGCGGTCCTCGTCATCCACCATGATGATCATTTTGCCTTGGCGGATATCCTCAATGGCTTCTTCAATAGTGCACAGTGCCATGCTCATTACCTCGTAAAAATATTTGCCCGCGATCGGTGGAATCTCAATGATCGATCTCCGCCCGCGCGGAACCAAACTACTTATCGTAAATGCCCGTGTCGGGAAAGAGGAAATTTACGGGCAAAAACGGTCGTCAAATCAAGCAGATATAGCGGCTTGTCGCAAAAAGGCCTTCACCGCGAAGGTTGCGACCACGGCATAGGTAGTCACTTTGGGCGGTTTGGCAAGGGCTACTTGAGCTTGAGCTGGGTCTCGCTGCTGGGGACATGGACCTCTATGCGGTTGCGGCCTTCTGCCTTGGCCCGGTACAGGGCACGGTCCGCATTCTGGATGAGCTTGTCCTTCATGTTGCCGCCCTTGGAGCGGAGCGGTTCGATGTCGGCCACGCCCGCGCTGATGGTGACGCGCACTTCGGGGCCGTCCATGACCATGTCGTTGACCTCGATGACATTGCGCAGCTTTTCGGCTGCCTGTCTTGCCTCCGGTGCCGTCTGGGAAGGGATGAGGATGGCGAACTCTTCTCCGCCGTATCGGGCGAGGATGTCTGAGGTGCGGATGTTGGCATTGAGCAGTCGGGCCACTTCCTTGAGGACCATGTCGCCGACGGGGTGTCCGTAGGTGTCGTTGACCTTCTTGAAGTGGTCGATGTCTATCAGGATCAGGGACAGGGTGGAGCCGTACCGTCGCGCCCGGTCCACTTCCTCGTCAAACCGGCGGAAGAAATGGCGTCGGTTGGACAGCCCGGTCAGTTCGTCGGTAACAGCCAGAACAGCAAGCTTTTCCTGAGCGAGGTAGAGTTGCTTTCGCAGGCGCAGGGAGAAGAAAGAGAAGGTCCCCAGAAGCAGTACCGTGGTCACGACTATGAGGCCAATGATGATGTGCTGGTTGGACCGCATGGCGTTTTTGACTTGTGTGATGTCCTTGGCCACGGAGATTCCGCCGCGCACGTCGCCCAATTTGTAATTCTGCTTGGCGTGACAGGGCAGGCAGTCCTGCGTGACAATCAGTGGGGCCATGTAGCGGAAGTAGGTCTTGCCGTCGCGTTCTTCCTCGGTGAAGGCCTCATCCTTGCCGCGCGAGAATTCTTCCAGCGCCTTTCGCTCGAATATGTCGGGCGTGTTGCCGGGGTTGAGCGGATTGAGACTGGTGATGCGGTACTGGAACAGGGAGTGGCGGTCTGCCAGTTCGGAAATTTCACGGGTCATCATGGCCGGATTGCGCTTGGTCAAGATGCGTCCGTCCTTGGTGACGATTTCGGGATTCTCCAGATACGGATTGGTCTCTACGCCCGGCTTTTTCTCGACGTACACGCCGCCGTGCATGGCATTCCACATGCGGGTCAGCACGATGCTTTGGAAGATGGCGCGTGCGTCGGTCTTGATCTGATCCTGAATCAGTTGCTTGTCATGAACATAGACACCGGCATAGAGGCCGGTCACGAAAATGGTGACCAGCAGGCTTACCTGGATCATGTACTGCACCCATCTGTGTTTGGTGCGGGAGCGGGAGGTGGGCGGTGTGTCCGTCATGTGTCAGTCGCTATTCAGGGTTTCGCAAGTTGCCAGAATCAAAAAGGCAATTCTCTTGTTCCGTCTCATAACCCTATATCATGACGGGCTTTGTGGGGAAGTATAACTTGGTCGATGCTGCAACAAAGTACCGGCCCGACGCGCTGGTGACGTCGGACCGGTTTTGCCTATGGCTCTGTTATTAAACAGATATCTATGCGCGAACCGAGCTGAGGGCGGGAGCCATGGGCCGCCCGAGTCCCGTTGCCGGGACGCCCCGTTCGTTGGCGAGCCTGTCGAGCAGGTTCATCTGTCTGCGTGAGAGCGCGCTGTTGTCGAGGTTGCGCCCTGCATCGTAGACGCCGACGATTTCCTCCACCACCGTGAGACTGTGGGCGCGTCGGTGCCACTTGCGAATGTTGAGATAGTCGGCTTCGTACTTGCCCTGGAAGAGCCAGCCACCGCAGCGTTCCACCAGTCGGCGGGAGACGCACAGGTTGAGCGGGTCGATGTTGCCCTGACGCACCAGAGAACCTTCGTCCTCCACCGGCAGATACGGCTTGTCAAAGGCAAGCTGCGTGTCGATGCGACCGATGACCATCTCCGCGTCGAAGTGACGCATGTACAGTCGGAGTGTGTACGGCTTGATGACGTTGTCATCGTCCAGAAAGATGAGCTTCTCGCCGCCAGCGACCTTGAGTAGGGTCTGGCGGATGCCGTTGCCCCAGTCGTTGTCCCGGGGCAGGTTGAAGCATTGCAGTGGATAGGCGGACTGCGGGCGAGTGCCCTTGACGCCGTCAAAGCCTATGATGATTTCCAGTTGTCCCAGTTCCAGCCCGGCGAACCGGCCAGCCTTTTCCACGGATGAAACCGCTTGTTGTAAAGCCTTGGGCCGCTTACCGGTGGAAGGGATGATGATCGAAAAGAGTATGCCGTCCCTGGCCATGATCTTCTCTCCCTCCCCGCGATCCTTGCGGGTTTGTAAGGGTAGCTCCCCAGCCCCCTGATATTTCAAATTGGCAGCCGGGTATATTTCGGCTGTTCACGAGTCGTATCGGACGGGTTTAAGGGAATCTTTAGAGGGTGTGGGTGTTTTTTTTGAGAAGAGGTAAGGAAGGCCGCCCTGAGCGGGCGGCGGTTATATGTAAGATGCGCGCTTTGCAAGCGCGAGAGCCGTCGCTTTCGCTCCTCCATGTCCTGCGCGGACGGCGGTTCTTTTTTGGCTGAGCCGCCCCAAAAAAGAACGAAAAAAGCGCGGCTTTTGATCGCCCCGCTGCCCCGTCGGGCGAGAATCTGATCCAGATAGTCAGCCTTGGGGTGCGCTGCGCGACTTGTCGCTGCCGATAGTTGTTCGGGTTCGGCGGCTAACGATCTGGTCAGCTTCTATGCACGATGGGGCTTAATGCTGAATCCGGTCTTTGTATGTTTAAGCAAAAGAATGCTAAAGGCGCTCAATGACTTCGATCTCCACACGAAGACCTACACCAGCCCTTGATTCAAGCGGCTTAGAAACTGACCAAGCGACAGGCAGCGTCTTGTTTTGATTGTGGCGAAGCGCAGCGAAGCATCACAAGCAAAAAGCTGCCAGCTTGGATCAGATTCTTGCCGACGAATCACGAGGCGGCCAAGCAACTCAAGCGCGTTTTTTGCTTCATTTTTGTCGCGCAAGACAAAAAGAAGTCGGCCTTCAGGGCCGAACCCCTCTTCCGTCTATCGCGGCTGATAAGCCGCCTCCAATTTTGATTTCTGCCTTTCCCTATCTCAAACAAAAAAGCCGCCCCAAAAGGGCGGCCTTCCATAATTCTTCAGCTTCATCAAAGAAAGAAACTAGAATCCATGCTCACGCAAGTAATCCATCGTGATCTTGGACTGCTTTGCTTCTTCCTTGGAACCGCCACCAACCCAAGGGGCGACCATTCTTTCAACATACTTACCGATAACATCAGTCTCCATGTTGACGTTGCGGCCGGCAACCCAACCGGAGATGGTGGTGGCTTTCTGGGTCTCGGGGATGATGTTCACTTCGAGCCAGTCAGGACCGCAGGCGTTCACTGTCAGGGAAATACCGTCCAGCGCAACGGATCCCTTGGGGATGACGTATTTGCCGTGAGCGGTATCAAAGGACAGCTTGTAGATGTTGGATTCACCGGCAGGGCGAACCTCTGCCACCTGTGCGAGGGCGTCGACGTGGCCGGAGACGATGTGCCCGCCAAAGCGGTCGCCCATGGCCATGGCGCGTTCGAGGTTGGCGGTGGAGCCGATCTTGAGTTCACCCAGTGAGGTGACGGACATGGTCTCGCGGGATGCGTAGGCCGTGAACCAGTTGTCGCCAAAGGTCTCTACCGTGAGACAGACACCGTTGACCGCAATGGATTCGCCCAGCTCGATCTCCGGGAGATCGAACAGTGCCTTGATGCGGAAGCGGGTTTCGGCGCCGCGATTATCGGCGGCCTCGATGCGGCCCATGCCCATGACGAGTCCTGTGAACATAATTACCTCGTAAAAGTTGCGTTGGCCGGGTTGTAGCAGGGAGCGGCGCGGGTGTAAATCGCGCCGGCTACTGCGGCATGAGGACCAGCATCATGTCCTTGCCGGTGCGCTCTGAGCGGGAAATACGGTAGTTGATCGCGTCGGCCATGCGGGCCTCGCCTCGACCGGAATAAGCGGCCGGAGCTGCATCGTCGCCAAGAATGCGCGGCGTCACGAAATGCACGATCTCGTCAGCCACAGACTGGGCAGCGCATTGCATGGCCAGCCCGCCACCGCCTTCTACCAATGTATAGTGGCAACCGATCTCGGCGCGCAGTCGCTCAAAACCGACAGAAAGCTTCAACTCTCCCGGTTCACCGGGCAGTGGCCAGACGCGGGTGCCTCGCTCTCGAAGTTTGTCAGCCAGAGGGGTGCGGGCCGTTTCATTATCGGTGAAGAAGATGGTCCGCTCCGGTCGGTCGCAGAGGATGGTGTAGTCGTTTGGTTCCTCTGGCAGATTGGAGGTGACGATCACTGCGTAGGGCTGCTCGAAATTATCGTCCAGATTGTCCAGTCGACAGGTGAGGCTCGGATTGTCTGCGCGGAAAGTCCCGCCGCCGACCACCACGGCATCGACCATGGACCGGAGCAGGTGTACCCGGTTGAAGGATTCCGGGCAGGAAACGGGCTCGGGCACGCGGTGACGCGAGGCGATCTTGCCGTCCAGCGTCGCGGCCATCTTGACGATGTTGTAGGTGGAGTGGGAATGCTGCCAGAGCAGGAAATCCGCGATGAGGTCCTTGCACTCCTGTTCGAGTACACCGGTCTCCACGCTGATACCGTGCTTCTCCAGCTTCTCCACGCCGCCAGCGGCCACGGGGTTGGGGTCGCGAGTGCCGATGAACACCTTGGCGATACCCGCCTCGATGATGGCCTCGGTGCAGGGCGGCGTCTTGCCGTGATGATTGCACGGCTCAAGGGTGACGTACATGGTCATGCCGGTGGGATCGATGCCCTTGGCGCGGGCAGTGGCCAGACATTCGCGCTCAGCGTGGAGCGCACCGTAGCGGGTATGCCAGCCGCCAGCCACGATAAAGCCTTCCTTGTCCACCAGCACGGCTCCCACGCAGGGATTGGGCGCAGTGGCACCACGTCCCTTGCGCGCCAGATCAATGGCGCAGGCCATGTGGTCTTCGTGGCTAGCTGTAGTCGCCCTGCATGTATACATAGTTCACTCCGGCCTCATCGAGCATGGCCTCGGACAGTTCGTCAGGGTAGTTCTCGGAAAAATAGATGTTCTGGACTTCGCAGTTGATCAGCATCTTGGTGCAGAGAATGCACGGCTTGGTGGTGCAGTAGATATCGCATCCCTTGAGATCGAGGCTGTGCGTGGCTGCCTGAATTATGACGTTCTGCTCGGCGTGAAGGCCGCGGCAAAGCTCGTGGCGCTCGCCGGATGGGATACCCATCTTGTCACGAATGCAGCCCACGTCTTCACAGTGGGCGATATTGGTGGGCACACCGTTGTAGCCGGTGGCCAGGACGCGTTTGTCCTTGACGGCAATGGCGCCTACGGCGCGGCGGGTGCAGGTGGAGCGTTGCGCCACAAGGTGGGCGATGCGCATGAAATAGTCGGGCCAGGGTAATCTTTCGTGCATGGTTATTCCTTCAATACACATTGGTGATTCGATGAGGAAAAGACCTACCACTTCTTGCCGCGAAAGGAAACGGCCAGGAAATGGCCGAAAAGTTAGAGTGTTGGGCGGAAATACTTGGATACGATCTGCTGGTATCGTGACATGCCGGTGGCATCCGGCTTTTGAATCTTCTTGAATGACTGCCTGAGGCTTTCGATCAAAGAGTCGTCTGTCTCCACGTTGAAACCGATGGACAACTCCACCGACCTCAATTAAAGGACCATCTCAAAGTCATTGGGGTTCACGTTCTCTTCAAGCATGAGGTAGAAGGCGGAGGACTTGGGAAAGACCAGCAAGTCGATCTCGCCGCCAACGAGCAGGTCTATGGCATTGATGTTGTCCGTGAGCCGGAAGGCCTTCTCAAGGTCGAGTTTCTGCATGTGTGCGACCTTTTCTGATCCGCTATTCACAATGGTGCCGACGCGGTATTGATTGGCATCGCTTACGGAGTTCAGCTCAATATTGCTGCTCTTGGCGGCAAGGAAACCCATGGTAGAGGTATAAATGGGGCCGATCCACTTGAACATGCTGTCGCGTTCTGTCGTACGCATGGTGCCCAAAATGATACCGCCTGGAGTTTCGGTGGCAAGGAGGATTGCATCCTTAAGCGGGAAGAGCTGTGCGTCGCCAGTCTCGAAGTGGATGCCGTTGTCAGCCATGATCTCAATCAGTACGTCGCCGATGATACCGGATGGCAGGCCGTCCTTGACGTCCTTCACCGGCGGGAGGTTGTTGGTCCACACTTTGAACTCCCCGGCCTGAGCACCAAGGGGAAGAATAATTGCGAATACGAGTATTGCTAATCTGACAATGAAGGACATGGTTCCACTTCTATCCCATAAAGCGACTATGTCGCAATAGTTACTGGTTTTATTTAAGGCTGTGTTTGTGAGGCCGAGCGCGTTCCCCCATCCATTCCTCAAGGGCTTACTGACGCATTCGCATCACTGTAGAATTGTTATCTCCAGCGGATATCATGGGCTATTATATTGCTTGTCGCCTATACAAAAGAAAAGGGATTGTCCTCACGGACAATCCCTGAAAAATGATGCGTCCCGGACCGGGACAGCGTGTTAAATGCCTCAGCCGCCACCGCCGCAGCCACCGCCCATGGGGGGCATGGCGCCGAGGTCCGGCATGCCGCCGCCAGAGCCTTCGGTCTGCACGGCGCAGGCACTCATGAGCTTGGCGACCTTCTCGGATTTACATTTGGGACACGGAGGCACGGCTTCCTGGCTGGAGACCAGTTCCTCGAACTCGTGGCCGCACTCTTCGCATTTGTATTCATAGATGGGCATACAGGTATTCCTCCCTTGCTATTGATGTGGCTGATGCACACCAAATGCGACTTCTTTGCACATTGTCAAGGAAACAGGCTTGCACTCGTTACACAAAATGTGCAAAAGTCTGTGCATGGTGTTGCACAAAAAAAGTGCTTTTGTTCTTTGAAAAGTGATGTTGATTCTTAAATATCAGTTGGTTACCTGTTTGGCACAGGGTGTGCTTGTTGATTGGTGAAAGAAGCGAAAACACACTCCTTCTTCTTCCTTCTGCAAGAAACCTTTTACGTATATAGGAGATTACCAATGACTAAAAAGAACATCACCATCACAGCATTGGCTGCCGTCCTCGTTATGGCTATGGCTGCTTTTTCTTTCGCCGGACCCGGCTATGGCAAGGGCTATGGACGCGGTTGCGGAGGCAACGGCTATGGCAACTCTCTTTACAGCCAGCTGACCCCTGAGAAGCAGGCTGCCGTGGACAAGATTTATGAAAAGTACTTCGGCCAGTTCCAGGAGCTTCGCACTGAGATGTGGACCAAGCACTCCACTCTGCAGGCCATGATCAACGGCGGAAACGCTGATGAGAAGGCGATTGGCAAGCTGACTGCTGATATTTCCAAGCTGCGCGACAAGATGGTCGATACCCGCCAGAACATGGCTGCCGAACTGGAAAAGGAAACCGGTGTCGTGGTTGGTAACGGCTTCGGCTCCTGCCCCCGATACGGTCAGGAATCCTGCCCAGGTTATGGCTCCGGTCAGGGTCGCGGTATGGGCCAGGGACAAGGCATGTACTAAAAAACTTTTCCGATAACCCCGGAAAACAGGATAAGGCGGGGCGGCTTTTCACGGGGAAAGGCCGCCCCGTTGTGATGTGAAAATAATGGACCGCAAGGTTGTGACGAAACAGCAATACTGACAGTGCCCGTCGTGAGGGAGACGGGAAACCCCATAACCCGGAGACCGTAATGCTTCGAAAAATCACATCTCTGACCAGCTTCATTTCCTTCATCGTCACGCTCATCACCAGCGTGGTGCTCTATGTCGTGCCCCAAGGCCGTGTCGCCTACTGGGCCGATTGGCATCTTATGGGCCTTTCCAAGGAACAGTGGGGTGACATCCATATCACCGTGGGAACTCTGTTCCTCGTGATGTTGTTCATCCACCTTTGGCTGAACTGGAAGCCCATCATGTCCTACATGAAAAACAAATCCCGCGAGATGGTGGTCATGACTGCGCCCATGATTATCAGCGTGCTCCTCACTCTTTTTGTTGCCGTGGGCACGCTCTTCCATCTTCCCCCCATGCAGCAGCTGCTGGATCTGGGGGCCTCCATCAAGGATGCCGCCGCAGAGACCTATGGCAATCCTCCCTATGGTCATGCAGAGCTCAGCCCTCTCAAGAAATTTTGCGGTTTCCTCGGTTTTGATGCCAAGGAAGCTCTGGCTGCCTTGCAACAGGCTGGCTATGAAGGGGTGACCCTTGAATCAAGGATTGTGGATATCGCCGCCTCCAAGGGCGTGAGCCCGCAACAGGTGCTCAATACGATTCGCGGCGCACTGGGTGGAGATCCCTTCGCCGGACTGCCGGCCATGCCGCCGGAAGGTACGGGCAAGCTCCGGTTCGCCGATCTCTGTACCTCTTTTGGCCTGCCTTTGGACGATGCGCTGAGCAAGCTGGCATCCCTTTCCATTCAGGCTGATGGAGACATGACAATGAAGGAAATCGGCAACAAGAACGGCATCAGCCCCAAGGAAGTATACAACGCCCTACGCGCCAAGTAGCAGGGCATAACGGAACGGAAGTTTATGGAAGTCCACTCCATCGGCAAGGAAAAAGGGCCTCTGGTGGCCCTTGTTCTGGCACTCATCGTGCTGGGTATCGGCAGTCTGTATCTGACGTGGCGGTCCATCGCGCACCAGCGCGAAATCGTCGAGGACCACATGATCATGACAGGCTCGTCCATCCTGCGTGGAGTGGACAACAATCTGAGCCGCATCATGCGTTCTTTGCGCATGAATCCGCAGGCCGTTCCCCTGTTTCCGGCCATGGCCGAGGAGCTTTTCACAGAACTCGCCTCCTCGGAAGATATCATGTTCATCACCCTGTACGGTGATGAAGGCCGTCCCATCGTTACTTCTGAAAGCGACAAGACCAAGCCCTCCATCAATCTGCCTGAGAACGTGACCCAGAATGTGGAAGCGGGCCGCGCCTGGCACGTCATGGCCGAATACGACAAGCATGATGTATTGATCTCCGGCCTCAAGGTGCAGCCCGGCATTTCCTCCCTCCTCGCGGGTGAAGTTCCGCGCGGCATGGGGATGGGCATGCGTCACGGCAAAGGGCAGGGTAAAGGCCGGGAAGAGAACGGCTTTACGGACGACCACGTCTACCTCGTAGTGGGGTTCAACGCGGAAAAGCATCTGGCCCAGTTTCGCCAGTACCGTCGCGCCGCCACCTATCAGACCGGTTACGTTTTTCTCGCAGCCGTAGTGCTCTGGTCTCTGGCCTTCGCCTATCTTCGTCGTCGTGGCGAGGGACGCAGGCTGATCCGGATGGAACGCTTCCAGAACAAGCTGCTCGACAACATGCCCGACGGCATCGTCACCCTGTCCGAGACAGGGGAGATCATGGCCGCCAACCATTCGGCCAAGCGTCTTCTTTCGCCAAAGGACGAGGACGGTGTGCCGGAAATCCTCGGCGCGAACTGGCAGGCTCTTCCCTTTGGTCGTGAGACCGGAGAGTCTCCGGAGTCCGCCGATTACCAGTGGCAGCAGTTCGACTATCAGGGCCGTCAGTTGGAAATCCTCTCGCTGCCCTTCCAGGAGCAGGGCGAGGACGATGCCTCTGATTTGGGCCAGAAGCTGGTGCTCATCCGTGACCGTACCGAGTTGCGCTCCCTTGAGGAAGATTTGAACGAGGCCAAGCGACTGGCCGCCATCGGCTCCCTGGCTGCAGGCGTGGCCCATGAGGTGCGCAACCCCTTAAGCTCCCTGCGCGGGTTTGCCCAACTCTTCGCCAACAAGCTCAAGGGACAGGCGCCCCTCGATCAGTACGCCACCACCATGGTGCAGGAGGCGGACCGCCTCAACCGCGTAGTCACGGACCTGCTGTATCTGGCTCGCCCGCGTCGTCTTGATCCCATGTCTCTTGATCTGGCTGAACTGGGCGATTCCATCAAGCAGCTCATGCGTTTTGATTTCGAGACCAAGCAGGCCGAACCTTTGTTCGACTTCGGCGCGGAGACGGCCTTTGCCGACCCGGATGCGCTCCGGCAGGTGCTGCTCAATCTGATCTCCAACAGCCTCGACGCCATTGTGGCTTGCGACAAGTGCGACAAGCCCGGCCACGTACGCCTCTTCTCCGAGCGAGATGAAAACGGCGTGTGGGTCATCGTGGAAGATGATGGTCCCGGCCTTGACCCGGAGATGGATGAGGATATTTTCAAGCCCTTTGTTACCGGCAAGAAGACCGGTACCGGACTTGGTCTTGCCATTGTCCAGAATATCATGCGTGCCCACAAGGGACAGGTCGTTGTGGACTCCCAGCCCGGCGAAGGCATGCGCGTGAAGCTCTTCTTCCCGAATGGTGAAACCCCTGCGGAGGGAGAGTTCGAATAAACCGTCGGTGACAACCGGCACATTGCTCTTTGCAGATAAAGTATTCAATCGGCTTACCCATTTCGTAAGCCGTAACGATAAGCAGAGCGGACTCCCTTATTCCCCGACCGCGTGAAGGCGCTGCCAAATAGTTTGGTAAAAGGGGGATGGGAACGGAGGCATCTTATGGATGATAGAATTGTACTGATAGTTGATGATGAGCCGGGTCACCGGATGATGGTTCGTGCCGTGTTGGAAGACGACGGCTGGCAGGTCCTTGAGGCCGACTCAGGTGAGCGCGCTTTGACGGTGCTGGCAGAGGAGGCCGAATCCGACACCTTCCCCGATGTCGCCATGGTCGACATGAAGATGCCGGGTATGGACGGCATGCAGCTGCTCAAGGAATTGCAGGTGCGCCGTCCGGGTATGCCCGTGGTCTTGCTGACTGCCTTTGGCAGCGTCGGCAGCGCCGTGGACGCCATGAAGAAGGGCGCCTTCGACTACCTGACCAAGCCCGCGGACAATGACGAACTGACCGCCGTGCTGAGCAAGGCGTATGAATATCACAAGCTGATCAAAGAGAACGCCCGCCTCAAGGCCGAGGTGAGCAGCGAGCCGGATTTCATCGGTGCGAGTCCCGGCATCGAACGAGTGCGCGATCTGATCGGTCAGGCCGGTCCGAGTGAAGCCACCGTGCTGATCCTTGGTCAGTCCGGTACCGGTAAGGAATTGGTCGCCGAGGGCTTGCATCGTGCAAGCAATCGCGCCAACCGCCCGCTCATCAAGGTCAACTGTGCTGCCTTGCCTGATGACCTGCTGGAAAGTGAACTCTTCGGTTACGAAAAGGGTGCATTTACCGGCGCGGTCAAGGACAAGCCGGGGCGTTTCCAGTTGGCAGACGGTGGTACCCTGTTCCTCGATGAAATCGGTGAAATGCCAGCCGCTTTGCAGGCCAAGCTGCTGCGGGCGCTGCAGGAGAAGACCATCGAACCGCTCGGTTCCGTGCAGACCGTGAAGGTGGACACCCGTATTATCGCGGCCACCAACCGCAATCTCAAGGCCGAGGTCGCGGCGGGACGCTTCCGTGAAGACCTGTACTATCGCCTCGCCGTGCTGGAAATCCGCATTCCGCCCCTGTGCGAGCGCAAGGAAGATCTGCCCCTGCTGGTGAGCTTCCTGCTGCGCCGTCTGGGCAACAAGAATCACAAGATCATCCGTACTGTGACGCCTGCATTCCTGGACGCTTTGTCTGGCTACGACTGGCCGGGCAACGTGCGCGAACTGGAGAACGTGCTGGAGCGCGCATTGATCCTGTCGAGGGCCGATGCGTTGGGTCCCGATCTGTTGCCGCCCCAGATCACCGGCGCCCGCGAGGCCGCCGTGGATATGTCTAACGGTTTTGAGCCGGAAGTGGGCCAGCAGAACATGAGTGCTCCGGCGTCCTTGGAAGAGGCTGAGAAGCTCGCCATCATGCGTGCGCTGGAAGAAAACGGCAACCACCGCGAACGCACGGCAGACGCGCTGGGCATCAGCCGCCGTACCCTCCAGTACAAGCTGAAGAAGTTCGGGTTGACGCGACGCTAGCCGTAAGAGACAAAAAGGCATGTCGCAACTTGCCATAGAAACATTCGTCCTTGGTCCCGACGAGACCAACTGCTATCTGCTGACCAAAGGCAAGGAAGCAGTGGTCATCGACGTGGGGCTGGACCCTACACGCCTTATCGAAAAGATCGAAAAGGAGGGGCTGGACCTCAAAGGGGTCTACCTCACCCATTTTCATCTGGATCATGTCGGCGGTGTGAAAGAGCTGCTGGCCCGGTTCGACGTACCGGTCTACGCCAGCGGTGAGGATGAGTTCCTCAAGGAAATATCGCTTGAAGGTGGGGGAATCCGCGAATTCGTTGAATACGTGGATTTCCCTTTCGAGCATCTTGGGCCGGGCATCCGGACCGTGTTGGGTATGAACATGGTGGTGCTGGACACGCCGGGCCATACGCCGGGCAGTCTGTCTTACTTTTTTCCGGCTGGCGGCTGTGTATTCGTGGGCGATGTCATCTTCATGATCGCGGTGGGCCGCACTGATCTGCCCCGGGGCGATGGGCCGCAGCTTATCGGTTCCATCCGGTCCCGCATTTTCATTCTTCCGGATGAGACGCAGATCTATTCGGGGCATGGCCCAATGACTACCGTGACGCACGAGAAGAACAACAACCCTCATTTCGTGCTGTAGACAAATGCACCGTCACAGGGGCGTCTCGGGCCCTTCTCGATAAACAGCTTTTTCTTCTCTTCGTTTTCTTTTAGAGTAGTAAGGCTCAGGTTGTATAAAACTGAATGGGAAGACAGAATGACGAATGATATAGATGTTTCCGGCGACAAGATTGAGGTGGCGCCCGAGACCGTTGAAGCTGCCAAGAAGCTCCTGAACCGACGATTCAAGTTCATTAAGAATCCGGACGATTCGATCAAGCGGCTTGCCCGTCACGGCGCGGTTTACGTGGCCCGCGACATGACGTTGTATCCCGGGCGATATGCTTCGGACGGCAAGGATATGCCGACACCGGAAGTCACCAAGCTCGATCCGCTGGAAATTTTGCGAAAGGAACACCAGCTTCCTGCCTTGCCGCAGGTCTTTTTGGAATTGCAGCAGGCCATCAATGCCGAGAATACCTCGGCGGACGATCTGGCCGAGATCATCAGTCAGGACCCTAGCCTGACCGCCTTTCTTCTGCGCATGGTCAACTCCGCCTTTTACAGTCTGCCCATGCAGATCGATACCATTTCCCGCGCCGTCACCGTCGTCGGCGTGAATCAGCTCTCTACACTGGCCGTGGGTACCTCGGTCATGTCCCTGTTCAACGACGTGCCTGCCGACGTGCTCGACATGGAGCAGTTCTGGAAGCACTCAGTGGCCTGTGGCCTGATTGCCCGCCGCCTCTGCCGTGTCACGGGCAAGGGCGACCCTGAGCGTGCGTTTGTGGCTGGTTTGCTCCACGATATTGGCCAGCTCATTCTGCTGCAGGCCGAGCCCGAGCGTGCCACCGCGGTGCTGGGCCATGCCCGCAGCAAGGATGTATTGCTTTGGGCCGAGGAGCAGAAGCTCCTTGGATTCGATCACGCCACCCTTGGCGGAATGCTGCTCCGCAAGTGGAATTTCCCCTTCGTACTGGTGAGCGCTGTACTGGATCACCATCAGCCCAAGAAGAGCTACAAGGAGCACGAGCCCGCACTGGTTCACTGCGCCGAGACCATTGCCACCGGCCTTGGGATCGGTTCCAGCGGCGAATACTTCATTCAACCGCCGAACGCGGAAATCTGGGAATCCATGGGACTTACCCCGGATCGCGTGGACGAGATGATCGAAGATCTTGACGAGGAACTGGAAGAGGCCTTCGGCATTCTCATCGAAAGCTAGTTCTCCGGTCTGTTTCACTGGTTTTGCGGTCCGCCCATATAATTGACATGGGACGGCCAAAACCGTACTTGTCTCGCTCCGAACGAAATCAACTATAAGGACATAGATCATGCGTGAAAAAGTCGAAGCCGTGCTTAACAAGGTGCGCCCCATGCTGCAATCCGATGGTGGTGATGTGGAGCTCGTCAACGTGACCGATAAGGGTATTGTTCAGGTCCGTCTGACTGGAGCCTGCAAGGGGTGCCCCATGTCCCAGATGACCCTCAAGAACGGCATCGAGCGCATCGTTCTGAAAGAGCTTCCCGAAGTTAAAGCTGTCGAAGCTGTCGACTAGTTGACCGGCTTTCGATAACGGCACATCCGCGTCGTTGCCGGGCACAATTGAATGCTCGACGTAGCGTTGCTACGCCTCCGCTTCAATTATCCCCGTCGCCTAGCGGCTGTACCACTCTCGTAAGCCTTGCGTTGGGAGAGGGCTGATTTCAAGCTCTAGAAAAAAGATTTTCATATTGTTTTCGTAGCGCTTCGAGCGAAGCGAGCTATAAAAAGTTTTGGAGATTCTTAAGAACCTTTTCCAAAAGGTTCTTAAGCCGTCGGAGAGGCTCTCCGGCGAGGAGGCCCCGCTGGTAAGCGCCGTCGGAGGCACAAAAGGAGATATTTACAATGACCAAGATCGTTTCCCGTTTTGCACCGAGCCCGACCGGCTACCTGCATATTGGCGGTGCCCGTACCGCTCTGTTCTCTTGGCTGCTGGCCCGCGCTGCCGGTGGCGAATTCCGCCTGCGTATCGAAGATACCGACCGTGAACGCTCCACTCAGGAAGCCACGGATGCCATCATCGATTCCATGAAATGGCTGGGTCTGGAGCATGACGGCGAGATCGTCTTCCAGTCCACCCGCGCCGACCGCCACAATGAGGTGATCGATACTCTGATCGAGAACGGCCACGCATACTACTGTCAGTGTTCCAAGGAAGAAGTGGACGCCATGCGTGAGAAGGCCATGAAAGAAGGTCGTAAGCCCAAGTACGACGGCACCTGCCGCGCCAAGGGTCTGACCGAAGGCGTTGTCCGCCTCAAGGCCCCGCTGGAAGGTCACACCGGTTTCGTGGATATGGTCAAGGGCCCCATCAATGTCGAGAACACCGAAATGGATGACATGATCATTCGTCGTTCCGACGGCACCCCGACCTACAACCTGGCCGTGGTGGTCGATGACCACGACATGGGCGTGAACACCGTGCTGCGCGGCGACGACCACGTGAACAACACCCCGCGTCAGATACTGATCTACCGCGCCATGGGTTGGGACGTACCCCAGTTCGGCCACGTTCCCATGATCCTCGGCCCGGACAAGAAGAAGCTTTCCAAACGTCATGGCGCACTGTCCGTCATGGAATACGAAAAGATGGGCTATCTGCCTGAAGCCGTGTGCAACTACCTGGCCCGCCTCGGCTGGTCCCACGGCGATCAGGAACTCTTCACCATGGAAGAGATGGTCAAACTGTTCTCCACCGACAACCTCGGCAAGTCCCCGTCCGTATTCGACCTGACCAAGTTCGAGTGGGTCAACGGACAGTACATGCAGAAGGCCGACCCCAAGCGTCTGGCCGCCATGCTCAGCGACTTCCTGACCCGCGAAGTAGGTGACGAAGAAGCTGCCGATGTCTCTGAAGGCGAGTTCGAAAAGGTGGCACCGCTCCTGCAGCCCCGCGCTAAGTCCATCGTGGATATGCTGGAACAGTCCCGTCCCTTCATCGTGCCTGCAGAGTACCTGCCGTACGATGAGAAGGCCGTGAAGAAGTTCCTGAACGAAGAGACTAAGCCCTACCTCGAAGAGATCGCCGAGCGCATCGAAGCCCTCGACGAGTTCTCCGAGAAGTCCCTCGAAGACCTGCACCGCCAGTTCCTCGAAGACAAGGATATCAAGTTCAAGGTCATCGCCCAGCCCATCCGTGTGGCCATCGTGGGCAAGACCCAGTCTCCCGGCCTGTTCGAGACCATGATGGTGCTCGGCAAGGAGCAGACTCTGGCCCGCATCCGCCGCGCCGTGTCTCTCTAGCTCCGGATCACAGATCAATACAAAGCCCCCACCGAATACGGTGGGGGCTTTTTTTGTGTAATCGGGATTATGTAGGGAATGTACAAAGGGCTAGCACAGGTGTCTATGTTAGTTTTATCCTTCTGGAATATTGGGCTTATCGACTTTTACTTTGATTGTGATTGGTCTGATCTTAGCGAAAGCAAATTGGCACAAGTATGTGATTCCACTGAATATGGAGGCCATAAGCAAAGGAAAGATAATCATAGTACCGATTGTATCGATCCAAACATAGGCTTCTGGAAATGGTACTCCAGAGATTGTCGGGTTATTTGAAGCCCAGTAGAGCCACAGAGTCATTGGAATGAAGACCCCCACATTTCCAATGTAATACAACTTGAAAAGGGTCATGAATGAGAATTTTCTAACAGCAAGAGTCTGCATCGATATCTCCATGCGAATTCTTATAAATGTGACGTGGGTGTCTACGTGGTTCGTAAGAATATCCATTTATACTCGCTCTCGCAAGCCGGCAACTAAGAACTGAGAAGCCCCTTTGCCAGGATAATGCAAAGGGGCTTCTACTTGTGAGGAGGTGCGTTTCAACGCATTTCTGATGAGTGTGTTAGTCGAATGTGCCTTTCGACTGGATGTCGCTTTTCATCTGCTCATATGTCGCTTTGTCAATCTCGCCCATGGCGTACCGACGGTTCAAGACATCAAGTGGAGAGGTGGTGCCTGTGTCTGGTGTGGGTCGGCGCACTGAGCGAATGACGAGATATGTAATCAGCCCGATGACGAGCAACATGAGGATCGGAGGAAAGTGAAAACCGTATCCGCCGAACCATCCATTACCGCCCATAAAGAACGGCTGGGTGCACCAGTTGTGATAAATGGCAAGTATATCCATGTTGCTGTCTCCTTGGCTGTTGCTGAAGATAAAGCATATGTCGTGCCAGAAATGAATTGTAGTGATTTAGGGTGGTTGGGCGATTCGTCCTCTCCCGGCGTTGTGCATCTGTGCGAGGGGTTGCACCATGGGGAGGGCAACCTTTTGCACAAGAAGGAGCTAGTCCAGCGGCAATTCGATAATGAAGGTAGAGCCTTCGCCGACCTCTGACTCAACCCAGATGGAGCCGTGGTAGTGAGTGACGATGTCGCGGCAGATGGCGAGTCCGAGCCCTGCGCCACGAGCCTTGTCGTCGGTGGGAACCGTGTCTCCGGCCTGATGGAAGGCATCGAAGATGCGCTCCCGCTCGCGGGGGGCGATGCCGGGGCCGGTGTCGATGACTTCGAAGCGCAGACGATTGAGGTCCGTGACAAACGCCTTGAGGGTGACGGTGCCGAACTGGGTGAATTTTGCGGCGTTGGAGAGCAGGTTGAGCAGGACCTGCAGCATGCGGTCGCTGTCCACTTCAATGTCGGGCAGCTCGTCGTCAATGGCCGTGATAAGGGTCAGGTTGCGTCTGCCGTGGAACTGGCCGCTGACAGAGCTGACCGCACGACGGGCCAGGTCACCGGGATGGACGATTTCCTTTCGCCAGTCAGTGTGCCCCTGTTCGATCTTGTTGAGATCCAGAACATCATTGATGAGCCGGGTCAGGCGATTGCCCTCGTGAATGAGAATGTTCAGGTTCTCCACGATCTGCGCGCCTTTGGTCAGGAGCTTGTGGTCTCCCTTGGCCATGGGCCAGAAGTGCTTGGAAAAATTCTTGAGGATGAGTTGTGAGAATCCGAGCAGTGAGGTCAGCGGTGTACGGAGTTCGTGGGAAACAGAAGAAACCAGCGCGGACTTGGTCTCGTCCAACTCACGCAAACGGCGGCTGACGCGCTCAGCATCTTCCTTCGCCCGGGTTAACCGCTGCTCCATCTCCTTGCGGTAGGTGATGTCACGGACCAGCCAGACAGACCCCTGAACCTCTTCGCTGCCGCCAATGGCCGAGGTGCGGGCCTCAAACCAAATGGTGCCGGACGGGACAGACAGATTGTACTCGATGGTCTGTGTTTCGCCTGTTTCCAGGGCAAGGCGGATGGTCTCAAGAAAACGATCGGCCATATCCTTGGGCATGACGTCATGAAGCAACTTGCCCTTAAGGTCTTCTGGCTTGTCCAAAAGCATCCCTTCGTCAGAAGAGTATGCCTCTTCGTAACGGCCGTCCTTGTCGATGATGAAGACAAGGTCGGGCATTGCCTGAATAAAGGCGGCCAGTCGGTGCTCGCGCTTGCCGATTGCTTCGTTTGCCTCTTCCAATTCATGAATCTTTTGGTTGATGGCTTCATTCATGGCGTTGAAGCTGGTGGCCAGTTTGCCGATCTCGTCCTTGCGATGGATAGGAATGGTCACATCCTCGCCTCGGCGCATGGCATCGGCACTTTCCGTAAGCTCAACCAATGGAGCGATCACTTCCTTGCGCGAGTAGCCGATGATGGCCAGCGAGGTAAGCATGACGCAGATGGCAGAGCCCAGAATGAAGAGGAGGGTTATACGGCCTTTTCGGGCGGCGGTTTCCTTGGTGTCGGCCTTGATAAAGACATGAAAGAACGGTTTGGCCCCCTCGTAGGCCACCAACGGGGTGATGGATACGATGGTGTTGTCATCTTTGCGAATGAGAACCGGGGTCGTGGTGGTTACGGTGAGAAGCTCTATGGTGATGTCCGGGTGGGGAAAAATGGATTCACCGACCACGCCGGGATTATTCGAATAGTATATGCGGCCGTCCGCGCCAATGACCATGGCGTCGAGGAATTCTTCGCCAATCAGCGCTTTCATGACGCTGTCGTCCTCAACGGATTCGTAGCGCAAAAGCTGGCGATTCATGAGTTCGCCGGGGAGCTTGATGGAGCGCTCGAGATTGGCGTCCACCTCGTGAGAGAAGCGTTCAGTATAGAAAAGTCCCAAAGACGTGAGCACGAGGCATTCCACCAGCAGGACGGCGGCACCAATGCTCAGGATCAGACTTTTCTTGAAAAACGGCATGCTGACAATCTCAATTGGGGGCAGAGTTGTTAAAATACGCCTCGGCTTTCTTGTCGAGTTCGATGATTATCTGCCTGTATTCTTTGGGGTTGTACAGGAAAAGTTTGAAGGCATCGAGCCCGAGGTCTGCCACTTCGGGCGGCGTCGCAAGGTCATAGTTGAAAGCCCAGTTCGGTGTGTTGCGAATGGTTTCCAGAATTCGGCGCTGGAGCTTGGTGTAGAACCCTGGCGGAATGGCCCGGCTCGGTGAAAGGGCGCCGGAGCCACTGCTCATCTCCATCTGCGGGCCGGGGTCGGAGAAAAATGCGAGGATTGCATTCACTTCCTGATTACGTCCCTTGCGGGATACTACCATGACATCAATAGGCCCGACTGAGGTGGCTGGTACGCTGCGGTCCATGAGCGGGAAGGGGAAGAAGTCAAAATCGGTCTCCTGCTTCCACTTTAGCTGATCCTGAAAATAGCCGATGACCCACGTCCCCATGAGCGTCATGGCGGCGCTGCCGGAATGGACCATTGATGCAGCATCGGTCCAGTCCATGAGGTTGGGAGAGCTGTTGAAGTAGTCTGCGTACATTAGGGATTTCCACTCTTCGAAGACCATGGCCACTTCTGGGGAGTTGTAACTGACCTTCCCATCCATGAGGCGGTGCCTGAATTCTGGGCCTGCCGTACGTAGCAGGAGGTAGTCGAACCAGAATTGTGCGGGCCACCGTTCTTTGGAGCCAAGGGCCAACGGAGTAATTCCGGCGTTCTTCAGCTTCTCACAGGTGGCCAGAAATTCTTCCCAGTTGATGGGAGGTTCCAAGTGGTATTGGTCGAAGATTTTCTTGTTGTAGAAAAATCCGACATAGTGCTGCGTTACGGGCAGGGCGTACTTGTGACCGAAATAGGTACAGGCGTTGGCAATGGAAGATGGAAAGACATCATAGAGTTTGCTCTCGTTCCATACTTCGTCGATGGGGGCGAGGTGGTTGCCTGCTACCAGTGCTCTGACTTTTGCTCCGGCCCAGTAGGAGAATATATCGGGCGGGCTGTCACTGGCCAGCATAGCTTTGATGCTGACCTTGAATGATTCGTGATCAAATGCGGAGGCGTGGACCTTGTAGTCGGGAGATGCGCGGTTGTAGGCCTGGACCATTTCATCGACGCCACCACCAAGCGGACCACTCCAGTAGTGGAGAAAAACGAGTGGGTTGGCTTGCGTGCCCCAAGCCACTGGAGCTAGAGCGCACGTAAAGAGCAGAGCCAGCAGGCTAGGTTGAATATGAGACCAGACTTGACGCACGGACACCTCCGATGGTGATTCCATAAGTTCAAAGTCGACAGACTTCAACTATGGCACAAAGGGGGGCGGAAAGAAACTGTATTATAGTAACAGTTAAGCGCAGCGTGGGGCGTCCGGTCAAAGGACGCAAAAAAGCTGCCGCCGAATGGAGTCGGCGGCAGCAATGCTCTTAAGCGAAAAGTGTGACTTAAGCGCTCGGCTTTTTGTTGGCCACGGGCTTGATCACGGCACCATTACGGATGCAGCGGGTACAAGCCTTGATGGACACAACCTGGCCGGACTCGAGCTGATGACGAACTTTCTGCAGGTTCGGCATGAAGCGGCGCTTGGTAGTGATATGGGAGTGAGAAACGTTGTTGCCGGTCTGGGGACCCTTTCCACAAATATCGCAAACCTGGGACATTGCGACCTCCTAATGTATTCTAATGAAATTTATACTTTATCTTGTGTTCTCGCCAGTCGGGGTTGGTAGCTCCCCCAGGCAGCGGGAGAGATTCATTAACCAGCCTTCCGGCAAATGGCAAGGGTTTTTTTCTTGACAATGGAAAAACTTCCCATATAGGACACTCCGGTTGCCCTGACAGAGTGGGTGCCTGAAGAGGCATGATCACTTGGCCGACGCGATAGTGTTTCGACCCTCGCGCATGTAATTGATGCGTGGTGGTTTTGTTTTTTTTCGCACCGCTTCCAGCGGGTCCGGATTGACCGGAGGCCATGGAAGGGCTTACGGAGTATATATGATTGATTTGTGGATACCAATTAGCGACATCTCCCACGAGGGGAAGGATTTCGTCTTTGACGACCAGTCCGTATGGCAGGACGGTTGGAAACAGTATTCTGTTCCGGCCAAGGCCAAGGAAGATCTGGTTGCCAACGTGACCATCCTGCCTCAGTCAGACAACGGTGCACTGGTTCGCGGTTCCTTGAAAGGAAGCGTGGTCTTGCCGTGTGATCGTTGCATGGGTGATTTCGTGCTGGACATCAACGAGACTTTCGACGTTTACGAACAGCTTCCCGACGAAGACTTCGACGATGAGCCGCGCGTCCGCAAGGAAAGCGGTCAGTTGCAGCTCAATATCGGAGCCATCCTCTGGGAAGAATTCGCTGTTACATTGCCTGTAAAACCCTTGTGTTCCGAGGGTTGCAAGGGCATGTGTCCCGACTGCGGCAAGGACCTGAATAAAGGTAATTGCGAGTGCGAGCGGGATGAGGGCGACGAAAGGCTTGCAGTTTTCCGCAACTTGAAGATAAAGTAACGCCCCTTGCACGGACGGCGATCTCGAATCGTCGACGAGCAGGTGTAGATAGAACATTACTAAAGAGGTATACATCATGGCAGTCCCCAAGAAAAAAACTTCCCGTTCCCGTAAGGGTATGCGTCGCGCTCACGATCGTGTGGCAGTTCCTAACGTTGTTTACTGCGAATGCGGTGAGCCCAATCTTCCCCATCGTGCTTGCTCCGTCTGTGGCGCCTACAAAGGCCGTCAGGTAGTCAGCGGCGACGATGCCTAAGACTGAAGAACTAGTGACGCCACGCATTGCCGTGGACGTCATGGGGGGCGATTTCGGCCCCCAGGTTGCAGTGCCCGGGGCGGTTGACGCCGCTCGCGAGGGCATTGCAGTTTCTTTGGTCGGCGATGAAACGGCGATCAAGGCAGAGCTTGCCAAGCTCGATACCGATGGTCTGGACATCACAGTTGTCCATACCACTCAGGTGGTCGAGATGGATGACAAGCCGTCTGATGCCTTGCGCCGCAAGAAGGATTCGTCCATCCAGGTAGCCTGCCGTCTCGTGAAGAACGGTGAGGCTGACGGCGTGGTGTCGCCGGGCAACTCCGGGGCCACCGTGGCCTGCGGCATGTTTGTGCTCGGTCGCATCAAGGGCGTTCTGCGTCCTGCCCTGGCTGGCATCCTGCCTACGGAAAAGAACCCCGTCATCCTCATCGACGTCGGGGCCAATGTGGACTCCAAGCCACAGCATCTGGCGCAGTTCGGCCTCATGGCCGATGTGTTGGCTCGCGACGTGCTTGGCTACAAGGACCCCTCCGTGGGTATCCTCTCCATTGGTGAGGAAGAAGGCAAAGGCAACGCCACCGTGCGTGAGGCCTTTGATCTCTTGCGCGATTCCGATCTCCATTTCATTGGCAATGTCGAGGGTCGAGACATTTACACCGGCGATGTGGATGTGGTGGTCTGCGACGGTTTTGTGGGCAATGTTGCCCTGAAGCTGTCTGAAGGACTGGCCAAGTCCATGAGCCGTATCCTGAAAGAGGAGCTGCGTTCCAGTTGGTTGTCCAAGCTGGGTACGTTGCTTTCCCTGCGCGCATTCCGTCGCTTCAAGAAAGTGGTGGATTATGCCGAATATGGCGGTGCGCCGCTGTTGGGCCTCAAGGGAATCGTCATTGTCACCCACGGCAAGTCCAACGAGCTCGCCATCACCAACTGCATCCGTATGGCTGCCACATCTGTGCGCAACCGTATGCACGAGCACCTGGCCGAAGGCCTGGCCGCTCACAAGGCAAAGGCCGATTCCAAGGCTCAGCCCGGAAAGGATGCTGCGTAGAGCTCTCATTCATTAATTTTATATCCTATTCCGTCGGGACGCCTTCGAGCGGCCGCGATGAAATGCAAAAGGCTGCCCCACGCGTTTTTTTATGACGCTGAAGGATGGCCTTTTTGCGTTGCAGCTGTGACAAACGTTTGTTTGAGCGCCCCTTGACCGAACAGGACCAATCACTTACACCACCCACCATGAATACAAACTTCATTATCCGCGGTTTTGGCCACTATGCTCCTGAAAAGGTCTTGACCAATGCGGATCTCGAAAAAATAGTTGAAACCAACGACGAGTGGATCACTACCCGCACCGGTATCAAACAGCGTCATATCGCCGCCGAAGATCAGGCAGCATCCGACATGGCCTGCGAGGCTGCCAAGCACGCTCTCGCTCAGGCCGGAATGAAAGCGGAAGAGTTGACCCACATCGTTTGCGGTACCTTTACTCCGGACTCCATGGTCCCTTCCACTGCCTGCCGTATTCAGGAGAAGCTCGGCATCAAGGGCCAGATGTGTGTGGATGTGGCCGCAGCCTGCTCCGGTTTCCTCTACGCCATGCAGACGGCCCGCGGCTATCTGATGCTGGAGCCGGACGCCAAGATTCTGGTGGTGACCACCGAAGTAATTTCCCGTTTCCTGAACTGGGAAGACCGCACTACCTGCGTCCTGTTCGGCGACGCTGCCGGTGCAGCCATTCTGACCAGCGGCACTGACGACGAAGACGCTCCCCGCGTGGTGGATATCACCCTCGGCGCTGACGGCAAGCTCGGCGACCTGCTCACCGTCAACGGTGGTGGCTCTGCATGGGCCTACGCCAAGGGCGACGTCGTCGGCGATGATCACTTCGTCAAGATGCAGGGACGCGAGATTTTCAAGCACGCTGTGCGCAACATGTGCGCCATGTCGGACAAGGTCCTGACCCGTAACGGCCTCAGCAAAGAGGACGTGGACGTGCTCATCCCGCATCAGGCCAACTGGCGCATCATCGACGCGGTTGCCCGCAAGTTCGAGATCCCTGAAGAGAAGGTCTTCTGCAACATCGCAAAATACGGCAACACTTCCGCCGCTTCCGTTCCCCTTGCCCTGTCCGAGGCCGTCACTGAAGGCTTCATTAAGAAGGGCGATCTGGTACTCATGCCCACCTTTGGCGGTGGTTTCACCTGGGGTGCCGGACTGATTCGTTTTTAGGAAAGTCGAAGAAAAATTACGGCAAGATATTCAAACGTCCGTTTCGCTATACTTTCGTAACAGAGGTGTGCTAGACACCCTCCACCGACCGGACTGCGCAAATTTGCAGTCCTGCACCAATTGGTATATTGGGTGCAAGTCAATTCGAACTTAAAGAGGTAATATATACATGAGTGATCTCCCCAAAGTCGCGTTGGTCACGGGCGGTTCCCGTGGTATCGGTCGCACCGTGTCCGAAAAGCTCGCCGCTGACGGTTTTGAAGTCTACCTGACCTATGTCTCTCGTCCTGAAGAGGCGGAGAAGGTCGTTGCCGCCATCGAAGAGAAGGGTGGCAAGGCCAAGGCTTTCAAGCTGGACTCCGGTGATCGTGACTCCGTGGCTGCTTTCTTCAAGGAAGAAATCAAGGGTAAGGTAACTCTCGAAGCGCTGGTCAACAACGCGGGTATCACCCGTGACGGCCTGATGATGCGCATGAAGGATGATGACTGGGACAAGGTCATCCAGATCAACCTCACCGGTTGTTTTGTCTTCCTCAAGGAAGCATCCAAGATCATGGGCAAGCAGCGCTCCGGTCGCATCATCAATATTACCAGCGTCGTTGGTCAGATGGGCAATGCCGGTCAGGCCAACTACTGCTCTGCCAAGGCGGGCCTCATTGGTCTCACCAAGTCCGCTGCCCGCGAGCTCGCCGGTCGTGGCATCACGGTCAACGCCGTTGCCCCCGGTTTTATCGAAACTGATATGACTGCCGAACTGCCTGAGAAAGTTGTCGAAGGCATGCTGGCACAGATTCCGCTTAAGTCCCTCGGGCAGTCCGAGGATATCGCAGCCGCTGTCGCCTTTCTGGCCGGACCCGGAGCCGGGTACATCACCGGTCAGGTACTGGGCGTGAACGGCGGCATGTACATGTAGAAGACAAACAAAAATTGATACTGGAGGAAATTATGTCCGTTGCAGCAAAAGTTAAAGAAATTATCGTTGAACAGCTTGGCGTTTCTGAAGACGAAGTCGTTGAAACCGCTGCTTTCGTTGAAGACCTCGGCGCTGATTCCCTGGACCTGACCGAACTGATCATGGCCATGGAAGAAGAGTTCGACCTGGAAATCGATGACGAAGAAGCTCAGAAGATCGTCAAGGTTCAGGACGCTATCTCTCACATTGAGAAAGCTCAGGGCTAACTCTCGTCCGACCGAATCCGAAAGAATGTGAGCGTCTTACACACAGAGTTGTGCAGGGCGCTCGCTTTTCATTTATACCAGTAGGACTACATTATTATGAATAGGGTTGTCGTTACCAGTGTCGCTGCCATCACTCCCCTTGGCAACGACCTCGAAACCAGTTGGCAGAATCTGCTTGCCGGAAAGTCCGGTATTGCACCGATCACCAGATTCGACCCCGAAGGCTATGCGACCAAAATCGCTGGCGAGGTCAAGGATTTCGATCCGACCGTCTACATGGACAAGAAGGAAGCTCGCCGTATGGAGATCTTCACTCAGTATGCGGTAGGCGCCACCAGGCAGCTGTTCGAAGCCGCAGGCTGGCAGATCCCCGAGTCTGAAAAGCATCGCGCAGGTACCACCATCGGTGTTGGCCTTGGCGGTCTCCAGACCATCGAGGACATGCACAAGAAGATGCTGGACAAAGGTCCCAAGCGTATCTCTCCCTTCTTCATTCCCATTCTGATTGCCAACATGGCTGCCGGTCAGGTTTCCATTGAGGCCGGTGCCATGGGCCCGACCATCTGTACCACCACGGCTTGCGCCTCCGGTAGTCACGGTATTGGTTCTGCCTACACCGACATCGTTATGGGGCGCGCTGACGTCATGATCTGCGGTGGTTCCGAATCCACCGTCACCAAGCTCGCTATCGGTGGCTTCAACGCCATGAAAGCGCTCTCCACCCGTAACGACGAGCCCGAGCTCGCTTCCCGTCCCTTTGACGCGGATCGTACCGGTTTCGTTCTGGGTGAAGGTTGTGGCTTGCTGCTCCTCGAGTCCCTTGAGCACGCTCAGGCTCGCGGCGCCAACATCCTGGCTGAGGTTGTCGGCTTCGGTGCTTCCGGCGATGCACACCACATGACCGCTCCGCCCGAGGACGGCTCCGGTATGGCTCTCGCCATGGCCGCTGCCTGCCGCGAGGCCAAGATTGACGTCACCGAGATCGACCACATCAACGCACACGGTACCTCCACCAAACTCAACGATCTCTGTGAAACGCGTGCCATCAAGAAGGTCTTTGGCGATCACGCATACAACATCAACATCTGCGCCAACAAGTCCCAGTTCGGACATCTGCTCGGCGCAGCAGGCGGTGTCGAGGCGGTTATGGCCGTCAAGACCCTCTCTGAAGGTGTCATTCCCGGCACCATCAACCGCGACAATCCTGATCCTGATTGTGATCTGGATGTCTGCGCAGACGGCCCGCGTGAAAAGCAGGTCAACTACGCGCTTTCGAACTCCTTCGGATTCGGTGGCACAAACGCCTCCATCCTGTTCAAGCGCTTTACTGGATAAGCTTAAAAAAGGCGGCCAACTGGCCGCCTTTTTTTTCGCGCCGCCCCGGCTTTTGATAGCGGCACATCCGCGTCGTTGCCGGAGTCAATTGAATGCTCGACGTAGCGCTGCTACGCCTCCGCTTCAATTAACTCCGTCGCCTAGCGGCTGCACCACTCTCAAAAGCCTCACATGGGGATTATTGTTCTCGTTTTCATTCATCTTCTTATTTTTATGGGCTTTTTGCATCTGATTGATGGATGAGGGGAAAAGAAAATAACTCCAACTACGCAATACTCTGTTGCAAGGTGGTGGGGTTGAGGGCTACAAGGGCGCATCTTTCATGTTCGTAGCGCCTCGAGCGAAGCGAGCGACAAAAAGTTTTGGAGATTCTCAAGAACCTTTTTCAAAAGGTTCTTGAGCCGTCGGAGACGCCTCTCCGGCGAGGAGGCTCCCGGCAGGGTCGCCGGAGGCATTCTTAGGTAAAACCGGGTCACCGCACGAGTGGCTCGTATCGATATAAGGACGGATCTCCATCCCGCGCGGACAGGTGGGAGCGGGGGTACGCAGAAGGCAAACAGCCGGATGTGTGACTACCGCGAGGAACTGCCTGGACGTGATACCGGGATGGGAAGCCATTCGTATCCACACTCAACGAGAGGGAATAACCCATGGAAGAACTTTTGCTCCAAGATCCGGCAGTAGCCAAGTCTATCATCAACGAGGCCGAACGTCAGGTCACCAAGCTGGAACTGATCGCAAGTGAAAATTTCGTCTCTACTGCTGTGCGTCAGGCACAGGGTAGCATCATGACCCACAAGTACGCCGAAGGCTACCCTGGCAAGCGTTGGTACGGCGGCTGCGAGTTTGTCGATCAGGCCGAGGAACTGGCCCGTGAGCGCGCTCGTGAACTGTTCGGCGCATCTTACGCCAACGTGCAGCCCCACTCCGGTTCTCAGGCCAACATGGCTGTGTACTTCGCAGCCTGCAAGCCCGGCGACACCGTGCTCGGCATGGACCTGTCCCACGGCGGCCACCTGACCCACGGTTCTCCGGTCAACTTCTCCGGCAAGCTCTTCAACATGGTTCACTACGGCGTGGACAAAGAGACCCAGGTCATCGATTACGATCAGGTAGAAGCGCTGGCCAAAGAGCACAAGCCTGCCATGATCATCGCCGGTGCTTCCGCTTACCCGCGCATCATCGATTTCGCCCGCTTCCGCAAGATCGCTGACGAAGTCGGCGCCAAGCTGATGGTCGACATGGCTCACATCGCCGGTCTGATCGCTGCTGGTGAGCATCCGTCCTGCATCGAGCACGCCCACTACACTACCACCACGACCCACAAGACCCTGCGCGGTCCCCGTGGCGGCATGATCCTGTCCAACGAAGATCTGGAGCAGGAATTGAACTCCAACATCTTCCCCGGTATCCAGGGCGGCCCGCTGATGCACGTCATCGCTGCCAAGGCCGTTGCCTTCGGTGAAGCCCTGTCCCCCGGTTTCGTCGAGTACCAGCAGCAGGTCGTCAAGAACGCCAAGCAGCTGGCTGCTTCCCTGATGGAATCCGGCCACAAGCTGGTCTCCGGCGGCACCGACAACCACATGATGCTGGTTGACCTGTCCGACAAGGATTACACCGGTAAGGACGCCCAGATCGCTCTGGACAAGGCTGGCATTACCGCCAACAAGAACACCATCCCGTTCGAGACCAAGTCTCCGTTCCAGACCTCCGGTGTCCGTCTGGGCACCCCGGCTCTGACCACCCGCGGCATGATCGAAGAAGACATGATCGTGGTTGCCGAGGCCATCAACGCAGCTCTGGTTCACATGAACGACGACAAGGCTCTGAAGGAAATCAGCAAAGAAGTCGAAGAATTCGCATCCGAGTTCCCGCTCTACGCTTGGTAGAAATCAGTAAGATAGTAAATCGAAAGGGGGAGACTGCTGTGCAGTCTCCCCCTTTTATTATTGGGTGATGGCGTTGAGGAATTCTATGAAACGCGCCCACGAGAGCTTGTCGGCCCCTTCGTGGTAGCGCTTGCTACCGAACACGGTGAACGCATGCGGTGCGCCGCTGTAGGTCGTCATTTCGTGTGTCACGCCGGTCTCCTCAAGCTCCTCGGCGAGATCGGCAAAGTCGTCCATGGTCACGGACGTGTCTGCGGTGCCGTGGAGGACCAGAACATATCCCTTGGTCTTGGTATAGTTTTGGCCTTCAGGCGTGGTCAGGCCGCCATGGAATGACACGAAGCCCCGGAGGTCGGCTCCTGACCGGGCAAACTCCAATACGGCCGCACCGCCGAAGCAGTAGCCGATGGCAACGCCGTTATCGGTGTTGAGGCCAAGCTGCTTCGCCTTCTTCAATGCGCCATACATCAATGCGCGCATCTTCTCGCGATCCTGATAAAGAGCGCCAGTGAGTTGCTTCTTGTCCTTCACCTCGGTGGGACGTACGCCCTTGCCAAAGAGGTCGGCGGCAAACACCGAATAGCCGAGCTCTGCCAGCATTTGCGCCCGCTTGACCTCGTAGTCGGTCAGGCCGTCCCAGTCGTGAATGAGCAGGACGAACGGGGCCGCCTTGGAAGGGGTGATGTAATAGCCCTGATAGGGCTGTCCATTGACCTCGTACTCCACCGGTCCGCTCATGGCCAAAGCCATGGCAGGAAAGAGGAGCAGCGCGGATATGAATGCAATCATCTTTCTCATGGCAAGTCTCCTTTTGGGGAACCATACCATATTTCTTCCCGGAGAAGATGATTATTGCGCGGCTACTCTACGGGGAAGTTAAAATATGTTTGGGGGAAGGGTTCTTTGCTGAGCGTGAAGTGCCACCACTCCTCTTTCAGTGGCTTGAAGCCGTGGCGTATCATTACAGCGCGCAGCAGGGCACGATTACTTCTGATTTCAGGGGAGAAATCAGGATGGTCAGGCCATGATTCCAGACCGAAATAGTCAAAGGGTGTCCCCATGTTCAGTTCTTGTCCTGTCGCAAGGTCCATAATGGTAAGGTCCACGGTGGAACCTCTTGAGTGACCGGATTTGGCGGCGATATAGCCGTCGCGGAAGAGGTGATCCTTTTCCACGTCCGGATAGTATTGAGGTTTGGTCTTCTGGTCGTCTAGATCCTTGGCCCAGCGGACAAAATGGTCAACGGCTCGCTGCGGACGGTAGCCGTCGAAGAATTTTAGGCCCAGTCCAAAGGGAGCAAGTTCGGCCTGTACCTTAACGAGCGCTTTCGCCGCCTGATCGGTCAGGATGACCAGCGGCTTCTCGTATCCCGTGATGGGAGCCCCAACAAAGTTCTCGTCCGTATAATAGCGAACGTCATAGGTCGCATCAGGGATCAATTCGTTGAGCGTTGTAAAACCCTTGGGGCGTCCATCGGCAAAGGCAGAGGCGCACAGTATGAAACACAGAGCAACAGTGAGGCTGAGATGGCTGAGCCGAAGCATGAACTCCTCCAGGATACTAGGTTGCATGGCAGTGAGACCGATGCAGTCTATAGGAATCTGTTACCAACTGCCAGCAGCGGCATTTAATTGTCTTTGTGCATTTTGTGTGGCAGGTTATATTCGTCATTATTTTGAGGGAAATTATCATGAAAATACGTGTTCTTTTGTTGGCTTTGTTCCTTGTTTGCACGGCAACGATTTGTCGTGCCCAAGAGGAGAAGGAGCCCAAAAGTAAAGACTACTATCTTGAGAATGGCGTGACCATCGTAACGTCAAACCATTCAAAGCCTTATTCTTTTGTAGGTGTCTCGGGGGATCTCGAAGGCTACCTTATTGATGTCTGGAAAAAGTGGTCGAAGAAGACGGGAATACCCATCCGTTTCATATACAAGGATTGGGACGGGACCCTTGAAAGTATGAAAAATGGCGAGGCCGATTTGCATAGCGGCCTTTTTTATTCTGATGAACGAGCCATGTTCATTGATTTCGGCGAGGCTCTTCATTCGTCTTCCGATATATTAATTCTTCGGAACGGGGCCGACGTAGATTGCTCCAATGCCTTGTCTCATGGGAGCGTGGCCGTGGTCTCGGGAAGCCATCCGGATGAATACCTCAGAGCCTATCACCCGGAAGCCAACAGAGTTGAGTTTGCTACTACGAATGAGGCGGTGGACTCGATGCTTGACCGACAAACCGACGCCATCGTCATCTCCTATCCCATGCTGGTTATGAGAGCCCGAGAGAGGAAGATGGAGGATCGATACTCGGTGTGCCGGACGATAAGCTATCGTGATACGCACGTGGGGGTTCAGAAGGGCGAGACCGAACTGTTGGCATTGGTCAATGAAGGCATGGCTGAGATTGATTCGGGCGAATGGAAGCGGATGGAGTCGCGCTGGTTCATCACTGTCGATGAGAAGCCTCGCCTCGCATGGGAAACGGCTGTGATTCCGGCCGTGGCCGCATTTGCCTTGATTATCCTGATGGTGGTGGTCTGGTTCAGGCGTCGAGCTTAGCCGTTACATCTCTTCCACGCCGCAGCCTGCGCATTTTTCACACCCTTTGGGGGAACAGCCGGCGCTGACCTTTGTTTCCTTGGCGCGCAGCCATTCCTTATACAGGTGTTCCCGCTTGACGCCGATGTCGATGACTTCCCATGGGAAGACCTCGTCCTCGCCGCGTTCGTGATCCAGTATGGCTGACGGATCGCCGTCCCACTTCTTGAGGGCCTTCTTCCAGCCGCCGTGCTCTGCGGCCAGGAGGATGTAGTCCGCCATCTCTTCGCCGCCACGGGCCAGCATGCCCTGCAGCCGCGCCTGAAACGGGTTGTCGTGGTGGAAGGTGATGCCTTTGTACGGCTTGACCATCTTGGTCAGTATCTTCATGCGGCGGTTCAGTTCCTGCTCGCTCATCATGGGAGCCCACTGGAACGGGGTGAACGGCTTGGGCACGAGCGAGGAGACGCCGATGGTGATGCGCATGAAGTTCTTCTTTTTGCCGCCGGGCTCGGCCGCACGGATGGCCACGATCTGTTCGAGCAATTCGGCCAGCTCTTCATAATCCTCATCTGTCTCGCCGGGCCAGCCTGCGATGAGGTAGAGCTTGAGGTGGTTCACGCCGTAGCGGGCGCACAGGGTCACTGCATTCAGGAAATCTTCGATCTTGAGCTTCTTGCTCATCATGCGTCGCAACCGCTCCGATGCCCCCTCAAGGGCAAGAGTGACGGTGCGGATACCGCGCTCGCGCAGGTAGACCAGCAGCTCTTCGGTAATGCCGTCGGCTCGCATGGAGGACAGGGAAAACTTTTTCTTCTGGCTGTGAATCCACTTGAGGAACGGAAGCAGATCAGGCCAGTCCGTCAGGGCGGTTCCCACCAGTCCGATCTTGGGCGGATCGGTCAGCTCGACAATACGCTTGAGCTCTTCGATGTCGGCGTGGCGGGGCGGACGATAGATGAAGCCTGCGGCGCAAAAACGGCAGCCGTAGGGACAGCCTCGGTTGACCTCCAGCAGCAGGGTGTCGCGGAAGGTGGCGCGGCCGGAGATGAAACAGGAGAAGGCTGGATCGTTGAGCGTGGAGACGGTCGGCCCGGTGGTCAACAGACGCTTAACCGGGGTCTTGGAGCGGCCCGGGACGTAGATGCCAGGCATGTCCTTGATGGCGTCAAGGATGGTGTCCTTTTCCGCGCCGTCAAAGATGAGCTCCTTGAGCTTCATGAACAGGGGTACGAAATTTACATCCGCCTCGCCCACCCAGAAGAAGTCCACAAAGGGCGCGATGGGCGCGGGGTTGAGAAAGGCTATGGGGCCTCCCACCATTACCAGTGGAAGGCGCGGGCGTTCCGCCGCCAGTGGCGGAACGCCCGCTGCCTGAAGCGTCCTCGGGAGGGTGAGGAAATCCTCCTCAAATGTGACGCTCCAGGCGGTTACAGGGAATGAGGATAGTGGGCTTTTTGATTCGCGAGTTCTCGGTTCACCGCCATCGGTCAATCCCAGCTTGTCCGGGAAGACACGTTCAACGGCAAGGCCGGGTTCCTCGGCAAGAGTCCGATATACGGACTGCCAGCCAAGGGTCGAGAGGGCGTTCTTTTCCCCTCCGGGGACGGCTATCGCAATGGGCAGTCGTCCGCCGAGGTTGGGAGCTTCGGGCTCCTTCACGCCATGGTACAGGGCTCGTTTGCCGATGGTGGCAACCTCACTCGCTTTTCGATTGTCGCGATCGGCCGTCCGTCGCGGGGCGGCACAAGGCCAGCCCCGGTCCGTTAACCGGTCCGTTCAATCCAGTTTGAATACACTCGTAGTGACGTCGGTCCCTAGTTCACATTACGGCGAATGTAAGCCGGGACATCTCGATTTTCGTCGTCACCGGTGTCGAAGATGAAATCCTCTTCGCCGGGGCCTGCGCCGCTGGCTGCCAACCGCTGGCTCACGGCCGGGGAAGGCATGTCTGTGGGAGCCTGACCGCCGGCTTTGCGCACGTATGCCGGGATGTTGCGATCCTGGCTGCGGAGCTGTTCCTGAGTGGTGCGGGGTGCCATGGGGGCGGACGGAGCAGCCTTGGATTCGGGCTGGCTCTGACGGCCGCGCACGCCGAGCAGGAGCTGCTTCTGCATCTCGGCCTTGCTCAGGACAGGTTCTTCCTGTGCGGGCTCGATGCCGGTGGCGATAACGGTGATACGCATTTCGTCGCCTGCATCGGGATCGAACACGGTACCGAAGAAGATCTCGGCGTCGTCATGCGCTTCCTTGTAAATAATGTCGGCAGCGTCGGAGACCTCTTCGATGAGCATGTCCGGGCTGCAGGTGATGTTGATGAGCACGCCCTTGGCGCCATCGATGGTCACGTCTTCCAGCAGGGGAGAGGTGATTGCCTTCATGGCGGCTTCCTTGGCGCGGCCTTCGCCGGAGGCGATGCCGGTACCCATCAGGGCCATGCCTGAGCTGGACATGGCGGCCTTGACGTCTGCGAAGTCAAGGTTGATCAGGCCGTGGACGGTGATCAGGTCAGCGATACCCTTGACCGCGTAGTAGAGCACTTCGTCAGCCTTTTTCAGCATGTCGGAGAAGGCGGCCTTCTTGGCGGCCAGCTGCAGCAGGCGGTCGTTGGGGATGGTGATGATGGAGTCCACCACTTTGGCCAGTTCCTTGGCGCCATTGTCTGCCTGCTCGAGGCGGCGTTTACCTTCAAAGTAGAACGGCTTGGTCACGACACCGACGGTCAGTGCGCCCATTTCGCGAGCCACTTCGGCCACGACAGGTGCGGAACCGGTACCGGTACCGCCGCCCATTCCGGCGGTGATGAAGACCATGTCCGCGCCTTCGAGGGCCTCGCGGATGTGGTCCACGGATTCCAGAGCGGCGTTACGGCCGATCTCGGGGTTGGCGCCGGCGCCCAGACCCTTGGTGATTTTCTCACCGATCTGGATTTTGTGTTCGGCCAGCGATTTGTCGATGTCCTGGTGGTCAGTGTTGGCCACGATGAACTTGACGCCCTTGAGGGCCGACTGGATCATGTTGTTGACCGCGTTGCCACCGGCACCGCCACAGCCAACGACCTTGATCTTGGCGTTGCTTTCGTGTTCGATTTCAAAGTATTCCATTTGTGTCCTCCTAAAAAACGTTCCCTGTTAAACGTTTGTTTCCACTTGTTGCCTCATTCCCTTAGGCGATGTCCGTGAACCACTTCTTCATGCGACCCAGAATCTTGTCGAAGCTGGAGTCGCCCTTGAAGGCGTCGGGTCCGGGGCCTTTGCTCAGACCGCTTTCGTCTGCTCCGTGCAGAAGCAGGCCCACTGCGGTCGCGTACTTCGGCGATCTGACTTCCTCGGTCAGGCCGCCGATTCCCTCGCCGGGCACACCGATACGGACCGGCAGATCGAAAATCTGCTCGGCCAGTTCCTGCATGCCGTCGATCATGCAGGTGCCGCCCGTGAGGACCACGCCTGCTGCGATCAGGTTCTTGAAACCGGATTTGATGAGCTCCTGATCCACCAGGGCGAGGATTTCCTCGCAACGCGGTTCACAAATTTCCGCCAGAACGCGCTTGCTCATGGTTCGCGATTCACGGCCCCCCACACTCGGGACTTCGATGATCTCGTCTGAGGTCACCAGATCGGCCAGAGCGCAGCCGTAATCGATTTTGATCATCTCGGCAGACATCATCGGGGTGCGCAGTCCGTAGGCGATGTCGTTGGTCAGGTTGTGACCGCCCAGCGCCAGCACGGAGGTGTGCTTGATGGAGTCCTTGGAGAAGATGGCTATATCCGTGGTGCCGCCGCCGATATCCACCAGCGCAACGCCGATCTCGCGTTCCTCGGGCGAGAGCACGGCCTGGCTGGAGGCGAGCGACTCCAGTACGATGTTTGACACATCCAGTCCGGAGCGGTTGCAGGACCGGATGATGTTCTGGGCGGAAGTGACCGCGCCAGTGACGATGTGGACCTTTACCTCAAGGCGCACACCGGCCATCCCGAGGGGATCGGCGATGCCGCGCTGGTCGTCCACGATAAATTCCTGGGGCAGGGTGTGCAGCACTTCGCGATCCATGGGGATGGCGATGGCTTTGGCCGCCTCGATAACGCGATCCACGTCGCGTTGAGTGACCTCGCCGCCCTTGACCGCGATGACGCCGTGGGAGTTGAAGCCCTGAATGTGGCTGCCCGCGATACCCGCGTAAACGGTGCGGATGTCGCAGCCTGCCATGAGCTCCGCGTCCTCAAGGGACTTCTTGATGCACTGCACGGTCTTTTCGATATTGACCACCACACCGCGCCTGAGGCCGGTGGACGGGGTCGTCCCGATGCCGATGATGTCGACGCCGTTCTCGCTGGCTTCGCCGACCACCGTACATATCTTGGTGGTGCCGACGTCGAGTCCGACAACTAGATCGCTTTTAGCCATGAAAATGTCTCCTCTGTAGTTCCCTGTAATATCCTCAGAAAACGGCTATCCTTCCGCTGGCCGTTTCTTGATCCACACTTTGTCGCCACTGGCCGCGATGATGGACACGCTCTTGAATTCGTGGCGTCGCATCAGGTCGCGCCAGGCGACCTTGAGCCGTTCCAATTGCAGCTCCCAGCGATCCATGGACAGGCGCACGGTGAGGCCTCTGCCTCCGGCGTGGCCGTCCAGATAGATCTCCAGTTCGTGGGCGCTGGTCAGTTTGATCCATGCCGCCTGGTTCTGGGTGAACGGTGTCTGCTTTTCATCTATCTTCTTCAAAATTCCTGTAAGTACTGCCTGTCCATCATCGATGCCGGGGGCCACTGCCAGCACGGGCAGAGAGGCGATCTCTCCCGGATGCATGGGCGCGATGACCTTGCCGTGGGTGTCAGCGAAGTAGAGACCGTCGCCCTGACGGAGCCAGAAGGCCGGGACTTTCTCGTTGACGTCGATGCGCAGAGTGGAGGGGAAGTCGCGGCGCACGGTCACGGATTCGATCCACGGATTGTCCGAGAGGCGTGCTTCCACCTCGCCTACGTTCATCTCCATGCAGTTGAGCCCCAGCGATACGTCCCCGATTTGGAGGATGTCGCCGTGAGAGAGCTTCTGATTGCCTTCCACATGGATTTCCTTGAGTGCGAAATAGGAGGTGGAGGTGATGAACCGATAGCCGTAGAGCAGCCCCACGCCGAGCACAGCCACCAGCGAGACGGCCAGCATGAACATGATGACGCGTACCACCATCTGCCCTGCGCCCGTGAGCTTGGGGCCGGACGGGGAACGGCGCTTCTTGCGCAGCGAGTTGCCGCGGTTGGAGCCGAGCTTGAGGCGGCTTTGTTTGCCCATGGTCAATGTACTCATAGTATGATCACCTCGGTTTTCAGGGTGATGTCGAATTTGTCCTTAACGGCTTGCTTGCCCAGTTCCAGCAGCTCCATGGCCTCGGCGGAAGTGCCGCCGCCGTTGTTGACCAGGAAGTTGGCGTGGATGTCGGAGAAGCCCATGCCGCCCCGGGTGACGCCCTTCATGCCAGCCTGATCCAGCAGGAGCCCGGCGGATTGGCCTTCGGGGTTCTTGAACACGCATCCGGCGGATCGGGCCGTGACCGGCTGGGTATCCTTCTTCTTGCCGTAGACATCCTGCATGGCTGCTTTCACGGCCTTGGGCGTGGACTCGCTCAGCGCGATCTCGGCCTCCCAGATGAACATCTTGCCCACGGCCTCGGGACAGGCGAAGTGGCGGTAGCCGAAGTCGCAGTCCTTGGCGTTGACCCAGCGCAATCCCTCGGACGGGGTCCAGATGCGGATGCGGGTGAGCACGTCCTTTATCTCGGTGCCGTAGGAGCCCGCGTTCATGGCGACTGCGCCGCCTACGGAGCCGGGGATGCCGGACAAGCCTTCCATGCCGGAGAATCCGGCTTTCTGGGCCCAGCCGAGCAGACCGGGCAGCCGTTGGGATGCACCGCAACGGATGATGAACTTGTCGTCAATTTTCTCCACGCGTTCCGGTCCGGCTGTCTCGCCCATGCGGATCAGAGCCATGTCCAGATGACCGTCAGGGGCCAGCAGATTGCTGCCTTCGCCGATGACAAAGGGGAAGAGCGTATTGGTCGTCAGGAACTCCGAAAGGCCGTCGAGTTCCCGCGCCTCACGCACGATCACCTCGACCTCGGCGGTGCCGCCAAGTCCCAGTGAAGTGCGCTCCGCTAACGACGGATTTCTGATGAGTTCCAGATCCATAAGCCTACTCCTCGCCCTCGGCGGGCTCGTCGATGTCGTCTTCCATGTTCAGCCAGTTCTCACCGATCTGCCAGATGGAGCCCGCGCCCTGTGTCATGAACAGGTCGCCGGGTTTCAGGGTGTCTTTGAGGCGCTTCTCCAGTGCGTCAAAGTCCGGGAAGAACTGGACCTTGGTCTCGGACACCTGCTTGATGCCCTGCGCCAGGGAGAGGCCGGAAACACCCGGGATCGGGGATTCGCTGGCCGGATAAATTTCAGTGAGCATGAGCAGGTCGGCGTCCTTGAAGACTTTGCAGAATTCGCCGAACAGGGCCTGCGTGCGGGTAAAGCGATGCGGCTGGAAGGCTACCACCAGACGGCGGTCCGGGTAGCACTCCTTGGCGGTGCGCAGGTTGGCCTCGATTTCGGCGGGGTGGTGACCGTAGTCGTCCACCACGATGACGCCCTTGTTCTCGCCCTTGCGCTCGAAGCGGCGGCCCACACCGGCAAAGTTGGACAGGCCGTTAATGATGTCTTCCTTGTCCAGACCGGCCTCAAGGGCCACGCCGATGCATGCCAGTGCATTGAGGACGTTGTGGGTGCCGGGCTGGGCCACGGTCACTTCGCCCCATTCCTCGCCGTCCAGATAGACCTTGAACAGGGAGCGGAGGTGGGTGGAAATGATTTCACCGCGCAGCTTGTTGTGCTTGCCCAGGCCGTAGGTCATGCAGGGACGCTTGATGTTGGGCAGGAGACGCTGCACGCCTTCGTCGTCACCGCAGACCACGTTCATGCCGTAGAACGGGATGGAGTTCATGAACTTGGTAAAGGATTCGTCGATGGCGTCCTGATCCTTGTAGAAGTCCATGTGGTCCTTATCCACGTTGGTGACAACGCTGATGATGGGCGAGAGGAGCAGGAAGGAACCGTCGGATTCATCGGCCTCGGCAATGAGGTAGTCGCCGTCGCCCAGACGGGCGTTGGAACCGTAGATGGAGAGCTTGCCGCCGATGATGACCGTGGGATCAAGGTCCGCTTCGGTGAAAATTGTCGCCAGCAGGGAGGTCGTGGTGGTCTTGCCGTGGGTACCCGCGATGGCCACACCGGTGCGCAGGCGCATGAGTTCGGCCAGCATCTCGGCACGGGGAATGATGGGGATGCCGCGTTCGCGTGCTTCCACCAGCTCGGGGTTCTTGTCCGGGATGGCCGTGGATTTGATGAGTACGTCGGCGTCGCCCACGTTATCGGCTCCGTGGCCGATGAACACCTGTGCGCCGAGCTGCTCCAGACGGCGTACGGACGCCGAGGCCGACAGGTCGGAGCCGGTCACCTGGAATCCCATGTTGATGAGAACCTCTGCGATGCCGTTCATACCGGAACCGCCGATACCCACCATGTGAATGTTGTTCACCCGCGCCCGCATTGCCGGACACGCCTCGCCGCCTACTGTCAGGTAAGGGCCTTGTGCTGCTGCCATAATCCTTCTCCTCTGCCTTATGCCACCAGGGCTTCGAGCCCGGTAACTATATGTGCGGCCGCACGTCGCCTTGCGTACATGCGGGCCACTGATCCCAAATCAAGCCGTTTCTCGTCGTTTTCGAGTAGCTCCAGCGCCATGGTTCCCAGCTTCTTTCCAGTCATTTGGTTCTGGGGAAGAAGCATGGCTGCGCCGTTGTCTGATAGGGCCTTGGCATTCATTGTTTGATGGTCGTGGGTGGCTTGGGGAAAGGGCACGAAGATGGCCGGGACCCCTGCCGCCGCTATTTCAAAAACCGTGGATGCGCCGGACCGGCAGATGGCGAGGTCTGCGCGGGCATATTCGCCTGCCATGTCGTCGATGAATCCACGTACCTGTGCCGGGTCTGCCCCGGCTTCCTTATATGCGGCCTGAACGCGTTCGACGTCGGCCCTACCTGCCTGATGGACGATCTTGATGCCTGCTTCCATGAACATGGGCAGGGCCTCGATGACGGCGTCGTTGATGGGGCGTGCGCCCTGGCTGCCGCCGAGGATGAGGAGGTATTTATCCGTATGATCGCCCAGTCGCATGGGGCAGATGTTCATAATATTTTTTCGCACCGGGTTGCCGGTGAGCATGGTCTTGCGCTTGGGGAACGCCTTGGAGGTGTCCGGGAAGCTCAGGAAGACCCGCTTGACGAATCGGCCCAGCACCTTGTTGGTGACGCCGGGGACCGAGTTCTGTTCGTGTACGGCTGTGGGGAAGCCGGACATGGCCGCGCCCAGAACCGGGCAGAAACCTGCATAGCCGCCAAAGCCGATGACCACATCGGGATTGAATTCCTTCACAATAGTCCGGGCTTGCGGAATGGCTTTACCCAGCCAGCCGATGCCGCCGAGAATACCTTTGAGGCCAAGTCCCATGATGCCGCGTGCCGGGAGCTCGCGGAAACGGATCTTGTGCTTGTCGGCCAGCTTCCCCTCAGGGCCGGAGCCGCCGATGAACAGAATATCCACGTTGGGGTTGCGGCGACGCAATTCGTCGGCAACAGCCAGTGCCGGGAAGATGTGGCCGCCTGTGCCGCCCGTGGTGAGTATGACGCGATTCAATACATTCATGCCTTGGCCGTCCTTGAGAGGTTGAGCAGGATTCCTGCGCAGATGAAAGAGACGGTCAGGCTGGAACCACCGTAGCTTATGAAGGGCATGGCGATGCCCTTGGGCGGTACCGTGCCGAGAACAACGGCCAGATTCAGGATCATGCCCAGCGCCACAATGCAGGTGATGCCAAAGGCGGTGAAGCGGTCCTGCAGGTCCTCCTGATACAGGGCCACGCGGAATGCGCGCCAGAGAAAGAAGCCAATGGCGATGAAGAACAAGGACATACCTACAAAGCCCAGTTCTTCACCGACCACGGCCATAATGAAATCGTTGTGTGCTTCGGGCAGGAAGAAGAGCTTCTGCTTGCCTGCGCCCATGCCTGTCCCCCACAGCTGGCCAGAGCCGAATGCGTACAGGGACTGGACCAACTGATAGCCTTCGTTCTGTGCGGATGCGAACGGATCGAGGAAGGCGGTCCAGCGCTTGAGGCGATAGGGCGAAGAGGTGATGAGCAGCCAGCCCGCACCCGCGCCCAGCATGGCCGAGCCGATCAGGTAGATGAGCTTGGTACCGCCCACGAGGCACATGAAAAAGAGCAGACCGGCCATGACAACGGTGCCGCCGAAGTCCGGCTGCAACAGCAACAGGCCGCACAGGAAACCTGTCACGATAAAGGGCGGCAGGAAGCCCACAGAGAAGGTCTTCACCAGTTCCTGCTTCTTGGAGAAGAAATAGGCGAGGTAAAGGACCAGTGCCACCTTGGCGAATTCCAGCGGCTGTACGTTTGCCGGGCCAAAGCTGACCCATCGGCTCGCACCCTTGACGTTGACGCCCAGCGGGGTGAGGCAGAGGCCAAGCAGAATGGCGGCCAGTGCCACCCAAACATAGGTGAGGCCGTACAGCATCTTTCGGGGCATCTGCATGCATGCCAGCATGCAGGTCAGGCCCACGCCGGTGTACATGAGCTGGCGCTTGAAGAAGAAGTACTTGTCTGCAAAGTCGCGCTCGGCAGTGATGCCGCTGGAGGACAGGACCATGATTAGGCCGAAACCACCCAGAAGAAGGGTCGCGGTCAGCAGCCACGGGTCCAGTTTGCCAACGGCGGCAGAGGATTTTTTGGCGTTCAGCTTGGTGCTCATGACAACGCCTCCACTGCCTGCTTGAAGTCATTACCGCGATGCACGTAGCTGTCGTACTGGTCGAAACTGGCCGTGGCCGGAGAGAGCAGGATCACATCACCCTCAACAGCGGCCTCGGCCAGCCGGTTGACCGCGTCTTCCAGTGTTTCGTCCCAGGAAACCGGGAAGACTTGGGAAAGAGGCGCTTCCAAAATATCGCGGCTGCCGCCGAACAGACCCACGTGTACCACGCGGTCTTTCACTTCCTGAGCAAAGGCTTCCACGTCGCCGCCCTTCCACACGCCACCCATGAGCAGACGGATGGGGCGGTCGTAAGTGCGTACCGCTGCCACCACGGAATCAAGGGTGGTAGCCTTGGAGTCGTCTACGTAGAGCACGCCGTTCTTCTCGCCCACAGGCTCGATGCGGTGTGCCAGCGGTTTGAAATTCCGGATGGTCTCGGCTGCCTGTGCTTCGGTGACGCCGAACTGCTTGGCGGCCTGCCATGCCGCCTCGGCATTGGAGCGGTTATGCTCGCCGGGCAGGTACGGAATTTCGAAACGGTCTTCAGGACCGAACCATTCAATGTGGGCGTTGGTGAAGCCGCGATCCTTGAGCGTATTGCGCAGGGAGTCGTGCAGCAGGGCCGTGTCCTCGCCTGTCATGCGCTGGAACAGCATGAGCTTGGCGTCGAGGTACTCGTCCATGTCTGCGTGGTAGTCCAGATGGTCCGGGGCGAAGTTCAGGAAGACGCCCACGTGCGGCTTGAAAGTCATGCAGTTCTGGAGCTGGAAGCTGGAGACTTCGAGGATGACCACGTCAACGGCTTCATTATCCAGTACGTGCTGGCACAGGGGCGTGCCGATGTTGCCACCGGTGAAGACTTTGCGCCCTGCATCCTCCAGAATCTGGGAGACCAGTGTCGTTGTGGTCGTCTTGCCGTTGGTGCCCGTGATGGCGAGGATCGGAGCCTCGATGAACCATGACGCGAATTCCAGTTCGGACACGATCCGTTCAGTGGGGAGGCCTTCCAGCACGTCAGCCAGCTTAGGTACGGGAACGCCCGGAGAGAAGACCACGAGATCGGCGTCAGAGAAATGCTCCTTCTTGTGCGGGCCGGTGATCAGCTCAACCTTGCCTGCCAGTTCACCCAACTTGTCCTCGGTAACGGCTTCGTTGCGGTCCACGATGCGCACTCGAGCACCCACCACGGTCAGGAGACGGGCTGCGGCAAGGCCGGATTTGCCGACGCCGACCACCACGCACACCTTGTCGGTGAGAGTTTTTTGCTCGATGAAGTTGCGGACAGAATTATTCACTGCGTTACCTTCGAATTACCTGAGTTTGAGGGTGGACAGGGCCATGAGGGCCATGAGTATGGAGAGAATCCAGAACCGGACGATGATCTTGGATTCCGGGATGCCTTTGAGCTCGAAATGGTGATGGAGCGGGGCCATCATAAAGATGCGCTTGCCGCCCGTGAGCTTGAAGTAACCAACCTGCAGGATGACCGAGAGGGTCTCGAACACGAACACGCCGCCCACGATGGCGAGGAGCAGTTCCTGTTTGGCGAGAACCGCCACGAAACCGAGCGCTCCGCCGAGGGACAGGGAGCCAACGTCCCCCATGAAGACCTGTGCCGGGTGGGCATTGAACCAAAGGAAGCCGAGTCCCGCACCGACCATGGCGCCGCAGAAAACAGTCACCTCACCGATGCCGACGATGTTCTGGATGGCCAGATAATCAGCAATCTTGGCGTGGCCCGATGCGTAGATGAAGATGGCGAAGCATGCCATGGCAACAATCATGGGACCGATGGCCAGGCCGTCCAGCCCGTCGGTCAGGTTGACCGCGTTGGACGCACCCACCATGACCACCATGGCAAAGGGCAGATATGCCCAGCCGAGGTCGGGCGTGAAATTCTTGAAGAACGGCACGGAGAGTTCCGTGGAGTACGCCGGCTGCTGGATGAGCATGTACAGCGCGGCTCCGGCCACCAAGCACTGGCCGATGAATTTGGCCTTGGCGGACAAGCCGTCGTTCTGTTTCTTGACCACCTTGATATAGTCGTCGGCAAAGCCCACTGCGCCGAAGCCGACGAAGACGAGCATGGTGAGCCAGACATAGATGTTGGTCAGATCGCCCCAGAGCAGGGTGGAGACCACGACCGAGAAGATGATCATGATGCCGCCCATGGTCGGGGTGCCCTGCTTGGCCTGATGCTGCGGGCCGTCCGCCTTGATGGTCTGGCCGCACTTGACGCGCTGGAGCCAGCGGATCATGGCCGGGCCGAGCACAATGGAGATGATGAGCGCGGTAAGCAGTGCCCATACGGAACGGAACGTGATGTAACGGAAGACGTTCAGGACGCCTACTTCCGTGGCCATCGGTGCGAGAAGATTGTAAATCATGCGTTAAGCTCCCATCCCCGCGTCGTCGAGTTCCCGGCACAAGGCATTGGCGAACTCTTCCATTTTGAGTGAGCGCGAGCCTTTGACCAGGATTACAGCCCCGGACAGACCCATGGTGCGCCACTCTTTGATAAAATCTTCCGGGCCAGTGGTGCGGGTGAGGGAGTCCTCGCCCATACCGCAGATCACGTCCCCATAGTGATCGCCCTTGTAAAACATGGCTCTGGGAGCCACGTCCTTGATCAGCCTGCCGAGCTCCTCATGTCGCTTGATGGCTTCTTCGCCCAGTTCGCGCATGTCGCCGAGTACCAGCACCAGCGGGCGGTCCTCAGCCATCTTTGCGGCCGTCTCGATCGATCGGGCCATGGAGAGCGGATTGGCGTTGTAGGTGTCATCAATGACCATGGCGTTGCCGGCGATCTTGCAGCAGAAGCGCTGGCTGTCGGCCGTCAGTGTCTGCACGCCCTTGATGACCTCGTCGCGGGTGATGCCCAACTGGTGGGCAGCCGCCGCAACACAGGCCAGGTTCTCGGCGTAGTGTTCGCCGCAGAACGGGGCAGTGAATTCACCGTCGCCCTCGGGGGTCCGAAGCCTGAAGCGTCCCCACCCTTCGGCTTCGGCCCCGAGGAACGAGGCAACATAAGAGGTGTCGGTGTTCTCTTTCGCAGAAAATCCTATGGGTGCGTCCACGATCTCGCGTGCCGCATCCCAGAGCAGCGGGTAGTCCATGCCCACGATGGCGGTGCCGGACTCGTGCAGGTGCTTGAGCAGCGTGGTCTTGGCTTCGGCCACGCCGTTCTCGTCGCCCAGTCCTTCCAGATGCCCGGCGCCCACATTGGTGATGACAGCGACGTCCGGAGTGGCGATGGTGGCCAGCTCTTCCATATCGCCGCGTACCGAGATGCCCAGCTCCATGATCCACAATTCCTGCTCTTCGGAGGCCTTGAGCATGGACATGGGCAGACCGATCTGGTTGTTGAAATTGCGGTAGTTCTTGGCAGTGGAGTATTTCTGGGAGGCCACGGCATAGAGCATTTCCTTTACCGTGGTCTTGCCTGCGGTGCCGGTGACACCCACCAGCTTGGCGCCGCATTTTTTGCGCCAGCAGGCGGCCAACTGGCCGAGGGCGCGGGTGGTGTCGCGCACCATGACCATGGGCGCATCCAGCTCGAGGAACTGTCCGGAAACCACGGCTGCGGCACCGTTCTTCACGGCCTGTGCCGCGAACTCGTGCCCGTCGAAGTTCTCACCATCAATGCAGAAGAACAGGTCGCCCTTGGACACGGTGCGAGAGTCGGTCTGCACGGTGTTGATGCCGATCTGGTCGTGGCCCTCTTCGGCCATGCCTGTCAGGCAGCGTTCTACGTCAGCAAGGGTCAAATTCACGAGTTCAGTTCCTCTATGGCCTTGAGGGCCGCTTCGTTGTCGGAGAAGTGGATGGTTTCTCCCTTGATGATCTGGTAGTCCTCGTGCCCTTTGCCTGCGATGAGCAGCACGTCGCCGGGCTGCATCTCGGCCACGGCCAAGTTGATGGCGGTCTGGCGGTCAGGGTGCTCGATGATGTGTTTGGCATTCGCAAGGCCGGGACGGACATCGTCCATGATGGCCTCGGGCTCTTCGGAGCGAGGGTTGTCGGAGGTGAGCACGGCAACGTCTGCATAACGGGCCACGGACTGGGCCATGAGCGGACGTTTGGTGCGGTCTCGGTCGCCGCCGCAGCCGAACACGGTGATGAGGCGTTTGAAGTCGAGACCCTTGAGGGTCATCTGAACGTTCTCAAGCGCGTCCGGGGTGTGGGCGTAGTCCACGAAAATGTCGAGGTCCGCATCGTTCATGACGCGTTCCAGACGGCCCGGCACGCCGGGGAAGTCCTTGAGCGCGCGCATGTCCTTGCAGTTCAGGCCCAGCTGAAGGCCGACAGCCTGTGCGGAGAGCAGGTTCATGGCGTTGAACGCACCGATGAGGGGAGAGTGGATTTCCCAGCTCTTGCCCTTGTAGGTGGTTTCGATGGTCATGCCCTTGCCGGTCATGGACGCAATGCGGCCCTGCACCATGGGCTTGTCGCCCACTTCGTGGCGCACGATCTTGGTGTCGCCGATGCCGAAACCGATGCCGCCGTCAGCTTCCTTGAGGATGCGGCGTCCGTACGGGTCGTTGAAATTGACGATGCACTTCTTCTCTTCGCGCGGGTAGCCGGTGAAGAGCTTGGACTTGGCCTCGAAGTAGGTTTCCATGTCGCCATGGTAGTCGAGGTGGTCCTGCGTGATGTTGGTGAACACGGCGGCGTCGAAGTCGAGCCCGGCTACGCGGAACTGGTCAAGAGCGTGGGAGGATACTTCCATGATGGCCACATCCACGTCAGCCTTCTTCATGTTGAAGAGGAGCTCGTGAATCATCCAGCAGCTGGGGGTGGTGAGGGGCGCGGCCATCTCGAAGCCGGGCCAGCGGTAGTTCACGGTGCCAAGTACGCCCACCTTGAGACCTGCGGAGGCGAGCAGGTGTTCGATGATGTAGGTGGTGGTCGTCTTGCCGTTGGTACCGGTGATACCCACCAGCTTGAGATCGCGGTCAGAAAGATGGAAGAAGACTCGGGCCAGTTCGCCGAGGGCCACGGCAGTATTCTCGTGGTATACGGCGACAGCGCGTTTCTCCACCACGGGAGCCACAAGATCACGGGCATCGGCAGGCGCCACGATGTACTTGGCGCCGTTGTCCAGTGCGGCGGGGATGAAATCGATGCCACGCACGGCAGTGCCAGGCATGGCGACAAAGCAATCACCTTCCTGCACTTCACGCGAATCGGTGCGCACCATCATGCCCTTTCGGGCTTTTTTCAACAGTTCCGAAAATTCCATTACGCCTGCCTTCTTCTCGCTAGGAGAGCCAGAGAACAAAAACATCTTCCGTTCCCTCCGAAGTCTTGTCTTCGGGCCATGCCTGCCCTGCCTTGGGCTTCTGGTCCTTGACGGTCATTCCCTCGCCTTTCAGCACAGGGACAATTCCTTTTTTGACGAGCAGCTCGAGCGCGCGGCGCACGGGCATGCCCTTTATGTTCGGCACCGTGGCGGTGACCTGTTGCGGTTTGTGCGCATCCACAGAGCCGGTCAGGGGCTGTTCCACCAGAGCATCCACCGGGACGTCTTCGGCGGTCTCCGCGATCAGCGTCTCGGAGAGCTTGCCGTGGTAGGCGAGGGTGCGCACGGTCACTTCGCGGCATACCGGGGCTGCCACCATGGAGCCGTAGTTGGCCTTCTGGGGTTCATCCACCATGGTGATGACCAGCAGTTCCGGATCATCAGCCGGGACCAGCGCCACGAACGAGGAGAGGTATTGGTCCCCGTAACCACCCTTGGCAGCTTTCTGCGCGGTGCCGGTCTTGCCTGCCATGGTGATGCCCTGAATGCGGGCGGAGCGGCCGGTGCCGTCTTCGTGGACCACGTCCTTCATCATGGAGAGAACCTTGTCCACGGTATCTTTACTGAAGACCTGAACCGCGTTGTTGGGGCGCTCCTGCTCAGGCATATTGACCAGATTGAGTTCCTTGGTGACGCCGCCGTTGGCGAGGCAAAGGAAGGCCCGTGCCATCTGGAGTGCGGTGGTGCCGATGCCCTGGCCAAAGCTGATGGCGGCCAGGTCCACACTGGTCCACTTGCCCGGGGGCATGAGGATGCCGCCGGATTCGCCCGGCAGCCCGATGTTGGTCTTTTCGCCGAAGCCGAGCTTGGTCAGGTAGTCGTGATAGACACCTGCACCCAGGTCCATGCCGATTTTGGCGGAACCGATGTTGGAGGAGTAGCGCAGTACCTTGTGGGCGGGCAGCCACTTCTCTGGATGGGTGTCACGAATGACCTTGCGGGCCACTTTCCAGCGACCGTTCTCGCAGTTGATGAGCGTGTCCGGCTCAATGACCTTTTCCTCCAGGGCAGCTGCCATGAGGAAGGGCTTCATCGTGGAGCCGGGCTCGTACACATCTGTCAGGGCACGAAGCCTGCGCTGGGATGCCTTGGAGCGGGAGACGGCGTTGGGGTTGAAAAACGGCTGGTTTGCCATGGCCAGGATGTCGCCGGAGTCCACATCCACAACGAGAACGATGCCTGCGCGGGCGTCGTATTTGGAGATGGATTTGGCAAGGGCCTGCTCGGCGGCGTGCTGGATGTGAGTATCAATGGTCAAGCGTACGTCGAGTCCGTTTATGTCCATTTCGCGACCCTGCGCATCAAGGTACAGGCGGGCGCCCTTGGCGTCGCGTTGTACCACGAACTCGGCTTTGCCCGGTTTGAGGCGGTCGTTGTAGACGTACTCGATACCTTCCAGCCCCTTGCCGTCGATGTTGACGAAGCCGAGGGTCTGTCCGGCCAGATGACCGTTGGGATAGATACGGGAAAATTCGCTGACCAGCCGCACACCCTTGAGGTCGGCGTTGGCAATGGCTGTGGCCTCTCGGTCCGTGACCTGCCGCTTGATCCAGAGGAAGCGTTTTTTGGATTTGAGGCGTTTGTAAACTTTCTTGCGGGAGACGTTGAGAATACGCGAAAGCTTGTCGGCAGCCACATCGATATTTTCGATTTCGTAGGGGCGAATAAAGACAGACTTCGCCTCCACGCTGGTGGCGAGCATCTCTCCGTTGCGGTCGAAGATACGGCCCCGCTCGCCGTATTCAAACTCGGCTGCGTGACTCTGCTTCGATGCTTTGCTGAGCAGGATGTCGCCCTCATGGAGCTGTACCCATCCTGCGCGTGCCCAAAGACCAACAAGAGCAAACGCGAAGAGGACCATAACGGCCCCGATCTTCACCTTGCTGTGATCTTTGCGCCCCTGGCTTCCTTTAGCCATGAATATTCCCTGTATCCCACTAAAGGCGCTTCAATTATTTAAAGCGCCCGAATTACCTTGTGTCGGCTATGCGTCGTATCTGACCCGGCGCAGCCACACCCAGACCATGACGGCCTGCGAGCTTTTTGAGCTGGTAAGGTGAAACTAGGTTGTTCCTCTCAACCGCCAGTTTCACTGCCAGATCCTCTTTCTGGCCCAAGCTCTTTTCCATCTTGCGCAGGTCATATGCCAGATCCATGCGCTCGATGTTCAGCCAGACCGCTCCCATTCCCAAAGTCAGAGCCGCACCGAGTAAGGTGAGGATCATCCACAGGAGTGTCTTGTCTGCTTTGCTCATACTTCCTCTCCGTCGGTGGCGAGCTTCTCGGCAACACGGAGCTTTGCGCTGCGGCTGCGGGAGTTCACCTTCATTTCATCTTCGGACGGCAGTTGCGGTTTTTTGGTAAGCACTTTCACTTCGGGTACACCGCCGCAGGTACAGTGGAGCTGATGCGGGGGGCATTTGCAGCCTTTGGCGGCGTCCCGAAATGCATGCTTCACGGCCCTGTCCTCCAGGGAGTGAAACGAGATGATCGCAACTCGGCCGCCCGGTTTAAGGCGTCCGACTATGGTTTTAAGGTAGTATTCCAGTTCCTCTAGTTCCCTGTTGACTGCGATTCGCAGTCCCTGAAAGGTTCGGGTTGCGGGGTGGTTCCGGGCCGTGTGCCGCATCTTGGGCGGGTAGGCCAGTCGCACGATCTCCGCGAGTTGAAGAGTCCTCGTAATCTCTTCTTTGTCCCTTGCTTTCAAAATGGCAGACGCTATCTTCCCGGCCAGGGGGTCTTCCCCGTAGACTCGGATGATCCGCGCCAGATCTCCATGTTTGAGCGTATTCACCAGGTCGGCGGCGGATTCGCCGGCGTCCGGGTTCATGCGCATATCGAGCGGCCCGTCATGGATGAAACTGAATCCTCTTTCAGCTTCATCGAGTTGCAGGGATGAAACGCCGAGGTCCAGGACCGCGCCGTCTATCTCATCCCAGCCCAGCTCGTCCAGTGCTTCTTCGAACTCGGAAAAGGGCAGGTGGAACAGGTGTGCGACGTCAGCGAATTCCTCAAGACGCTTTGTCGCCAGTCCCAGTGCCATTTTATCCCGGTCGAGTCCGCAGAGCTCGGCCTTGCCGCCTGCCGCTTGCATCAGCGCCAGGCTGTGACCGCCCATGCCAAGGGTGCCGTCCATGTAACGTCCCCCTGCCTTGGGCCGAAGCCACTCGATCACTTCATGTAAAAGAACCGTTGTATGCAGGGATTCCGGTCTGACTTGATCCGACATCCCTAAATCCCCAGGTTGGCGTTGTTTTCGCGCAGCTCGCCCGAAACATCGCGTTCCTTATTGAGCATGTTGGTGTACTTCTCCTTCGGTCGTATCTCGAAGCGGTTGCCCGCGCCGAAGACCACTACTTCCATTTCGGTCCCGATATTGCCGTTCTGTCGCAGGTGCGCGGGAATGGCGATGCGTCCCTGTTTGCTGACCGGCGCTTGGACATAGTTGGAGTAGAGAAGCATCTTGGTCTCTTCCAGCTCATTGGACGGAGCCTTGATCCGGTCGAGTTCCTCAACGATGTGTTCCCACTGGGCAGGGGTGATGCCGATGATCTGATTGTTGTAGATGGTCAGCACTACATACCCCTCGGGAATGTCCGAGAGGATGCTGTCCCGGAACTCGGGCGGCAAAAGCAGCCGGCCCTTGGCGTCCAGGTTTCTGTATGCAAGACCAAAAAACTTCATTCGTGTCCTCGGTGTGTCCTTTTCTGTCCAGTTTTGGTTCTTTCTGTCACTTTATGCCACTTATTCCCACCGATGCATGGAAATCAAGAGAAAGTCAACCACTGAAAATAAAATGGATCAGTAAAATAACAGGACGATTATTGATTTTTTGTCCACAGCGGCCTAGGATTGGAGCAGTGCGGCGTTTGGCGCGTGTTTTTTAATCCTGTAAAATCAACATATAAGCCCGAACGATTTTCGGTGCCCCAGGAAAAGGCGCGCCGCAAAGCAATCAAAATGTTAAAATCCCAAGCAGGGGGAGATTATGGACAGGCACATAAAAATTATTGCGACGTTGGGACCGGGAACCGGCACGTACGAAGGCGTCAAGGAACTGGTTGAGTCGGGTGCGAAGATCTTTCGCCTCAACTTTTCTCACGGCGGACGCGAGTTCTTTGAGGAGATGGTCGCCATCATTCGACGCTTGGAGAAAGAGACCGGCCTGACCCTGACAGTACTGCAGGACCTCTCTGGTCCGAAGATCCGTACCTGTGATGTCGGCCTTGGTGCTATCGAGGTCAACAAAGGCACCGAAGTGCTGCTGGGTACACCCGACAAATTCGAGAAGATCGATGAGCCGTTCATCTGTCTGGATATCCCCGAGCTGTTCCATGGCGTGAAGGAAGGGGACCCCGTAGCCTTGTCAGACGGCATGATCCGCTTCAACGTGGTCAAGATCGAGGAAGAGAACCTTATTCGCCTCAAGGCCACCAACTCCGGCATGTGCCCGCCGCGCAAGGGTATCACCTTCCCCGGTACCAAGACGCCGCTGGCTCCCTTGACCGAAAAGGACAAGAAGGACCTCGCCACCGGCATGGAGTTGGGTGTGGACGTGGTTGCCATGAGCTTCGTGCAGAAGCCCGAAGACATTTGCAACCTGCGCGCCGAAATGATCCAGTATGGGCGTCGAGTGCCCATTATCGCCAAGCTGGAGCGTACTGCCGCTCTGGAGGTTCTGGACGAAATTATTGACGAGGCCGACGGCCTCATGGTCGCACGCGGCGATCTCGGACTGGAGCTCGATCTGGCCGAATTGCCCGTGGCCCAGAAGCGCATCATCAAGGCGTGCAACCTCGCGGGCAAGCCTGTCATCGTGGCCACCCAGATGTTGCTCTCCATGTGCAACTCGCCCATGGCAACCCGCGCCGAGACCACAGACGTGGCTAACGCCATTCTCGACGGCGCTGACTGCGTGATGCTGTCTGAAGAGACCGCCATCGGTAACTACCCCGGCGACACGGTCAGGTTCATGCGCAAGATCGCCTACGAGATCGAAGCCTTCATGTTTGAGTCCGGCCTTGCCAAGGGCATCAGCGATGGTGAAAGGGATCATCCCTCCACCTTCCTGGCCCACGCCGCCGCCATGCTGGCTGGCAAGACCGACGCCAAGGCAATCGTCTGTCACTCCACGTCCGGAGCGACTTCGCGCATCCTTTCTTCCTGTCGTCCGGCGCAATCTGTCTATGCATTAAGTTCGGATTCCACTGTACGGCACTTCACAAATCTGTCATGGGGAGTTATTCCGGCGGAACCGTTGGATGTTATCGATGACCATCAGGAGCGTGCCGAAGTGTTCGTTCGCCAGTCTCCCGCCTTCAAGGAAGGAGATATTGTCATCGTCACCGCAGGCCAGCCTGAGAGGGGTAAGTCTGTTACGCAGACGAATGTGGTCAAGCTGTATGAAAAGTTAGCCAAAGAAGTGAGTTGATGAGTTCCAAACACGATATTCCAGACGGGCTGAACGAAGAGTATTACCAGATAAGCCAGAGCATCCTCGGTAGTTTCAACAAGTACCGTCCTCCGCTGAATATTTTCAGCTTCAAGGAGGACGTGGCGCGAGTCATGCCGTACTACAAGGTCGGTGGTAGACTGACCAATGAACAGATCGAGCAGCTCGCAGAGTTGACTGATCAGGGGCTTATTTTCGTCTCCCGTGCAGATCATCCGGTCTACGTCAAGCATATCAGTTACCAGCTTGACCTGGTGCTCGTGGACAAGAACCTCAAGGAAAAAGAGATCGCCGATATCTTTGCCCAAGCCCTCACCCGACGACTGGCCGAGTTCTTTGACCAGCCCGTTCCCGCGGTGTTCGACAAGCTTTGGGTGGATTTGATGGTGCTCACCGAATACCTCTATCAGGATATCCGTCGCTCACGCGCCCTTGTTCGTCGACTGCATACTGAGCATTCCCTGGAGAATCACAGTCTCAACTGTGGCTTCCTCGGTATCGGGCTCTGGTCCAAGATCAAGGATAAGGGGTTTTCTGAAGGTGTTAAACGCAAGACCTTTGATCGCGTCGTAGCTGGCCTCTTTCTGCATGACATGGGCATGGCAAAGGTGCCTGCCTTCATTCGGGACAAGACCAAACCGCTGACCGGTGATGAGCGAACCAAAGTCAACACCCACACCAAGACAGGGTTTGAAATGCTCAACAAGCTCAACCTGCGCTACCCCGAAGTGGAGCAGTGCGTGACCGAGCATCATGAGCGCATCAACGGCACCGGCTATCCCATGAAATCCGTCAAGCAGGAGTTTGCAGGCCGTCTGTGCGGCATCGCTGATTCCTTCTGCGCCATGATCACCAAGCGTCCTTACGCTGAAGCCAAGACCATGATGCAGGCTGCTCAGGAGTTGGCCGGTGATGCTCGCTATGATCGTGAAATGACCAAGGCGCTTCAGTCCTTCCTGGTGATGGATATGAAGATGAAGCCGTAAGATTTGATTAAGTCAGTATGACAAGAGCCCCGGAGAGTTTGTCTCTCCGGGGCTCTTTTTATTGTTAGGCTAATTCCATATGAAGGATGGGGTAAGGTTTCCCCATGCCGTCGGTTTCTGATCGGCCGACCTGTTTGAACCCCATGTGCTTATAAAAGCCTACCGCATCGGGGTTTTGTTCATTCACATCGACCTTGCTGGCTTTCATGACGTCGATTCCATGCATGAGTAGACTCTTGCCGACTCCGGTGCCACGGTTTTGGGGCGCGATGAAGAGCATTTCCACATTTCCTTCTGCCACACCTATGAACCCGACAATGTTACCGGAGTCATCGATTGCGCATTTGAGGGCCACTGCATCCAGATATTCATTCAGGATGAGCGGTTTGTAGAAAGCAATATCCGCCTCGGAAACGAAATCATGCGTGGCACGAACAGAGGCTTCCCATACTTCGAGGATCTCTGAGTAGTCGTTTTGGCTGGCGTCTGACAGTCGCACTATTTCTTGACCAGCAGCGCCACAGTCTCGATGTGGTGCGTGTGGGGGAACATGTCCACCGCGCGGACACGTTTTACCTCGTATTTGCCGGACAGTCGTTTGACGTCGCGGGCAAGGGTAGAAGGATCACAGGACACGGCGATGATCTTCTTCGGGGCAAGGCGGAGGATGGACTTGGCAGTCTTCTCCTGCATGCCGGAACGGGGCGGGTCCACGATGATGGCGTCAGGGGTGGGCAGGTCTTCCACGCCTTCGATACCTGACTCGAGGGACAAGTTGTGGAACTCGCAGTTGTTGATGCGGTTCAGCTTGGCGCTGGCCCATGCCTTGCCGATGGCTTCTTCGTTGATCTCGTAACCGACGACATGGCCGACTTCATCGGCGAGGTAGATGCCGATGGCGCCTGCGCCGCAGTACAAGTCGAGGATGGTCTCATGGCCGGAGAATTCGCCGAACTCGGAGATGGCGGAGAAGAGCTCAGATGCGCCGCCGGTATTGGTCTGGAAAAAGGTGTTCTGTGCGAGATGGTACCGTACGTTGTCTTCACCCTTGGGCAGGCGCTCTTCCACGAACTTGTGGCCGAGGCGGTAGATCATCTCTTCGCCGTAGGCAATAGTGGAGCGCTTGTTGCGGATGGAGTGGATATAAGAAACGACCTCCGGGAAGCGGTCGACAAGAGCATCGCCCAGTTCTTCGGGGAGGTTGTATTTGCGCTCATCCGCGGTGGTGATGAGATGCACCTGCACCTGACCGATGGAGGTGTGGCGCAGCACGAGGTGACGCCAGAAGCCGGTGTCGGTGGGCGGATGATAGGAGACTACGTTGGACTCGGCGCAGAAGTCGCGCACAAAGTTCATGATCTCGAGGTCGCGGACCGCGCAGATGTGGCACTCTTCCATCTCAAGGACGCGGCCGAGGCGCTCGCCCTTTGCCGGGATGGCGCGCAGGCCGAGGCAGAGCTTGCCATCCTGCTGCTCAAAGGCGAATTCCATCTTGTTGCGGTAACGCCAGATGGCAGGGGAGGCCACCGGGGCATCCATTGCCACATTGTCCAGTCCGCCGATGCGGGACAGGGCGTTTTCAACCTGGCTGCCTTTCTGGGCAAGCTGTTCGGCGTAATCCAGATCCTGTGCAGTGCAGCCACCACAAGTGCCGAAGTGGGGGCACTGGGGCTCAACGCGATGCTCGGAGGGGGTTACGATCTCCTCGAGCACGGCTTCGGCAAAGCGTTTTTTGGCTTTGATCACGCGGGCGGTGACAGTGTCGCCGGGCAGTCCGCCGGCCACGAACACGGCCATGCCGTCAACGCGACCAACGCCGCGGCCGCCATAGGCCAGAGATTCGATGGTACATTCAATTACGCTATCTTTTTGAAGGGACATATTGGTCTCCCGTGGGTATCTTTCTTCGCCCGGGCTGGTGTTTTGGCAGGATCGCCCTGGTCCGTCCGGTGCGGTTGGCTCGTTTGACACGAATTCCCGCTACTGTCTATTGTAATATGCATGATCGACAAGGCCACCGCCATCCCCGCCATTATGAACAAGCTGAAAAAGTTGCCCGTGGGCCATGCCATAGACCTGCGGACCTACAAGCGGAATCGTTCCGTGGTCATCGCCCGTGTGGCGGATGATGAGTTCGACGTGGTTGAAAAGGGCTTTCATGAGGAACGCTTTCTGGTGCCGCTTTCGCGTATGAAAAAGCTGCTCAAGAGTCTGCTGAAGAAAGAGTTCCCGCGCTCCACCAAGATGCGCCTCTATGATCTGGGTGAATCCGACGCCGACGTTCACATCCAGCGGAAGAAAATATGATCGACATCGCCGGGGCCATCCCCACTATTACCAGCAAACTGAAGAAATTGCCCGTGGGAAAAGGATTGGACCTGCGGACCTACAAGCGGGACCGATCAGTGGTCATCCTGCGCACGGCGGAAGATGGCTATATGGTAGCGGAAAATGGGTTTGAAAAGAATCAGTTCGAATCGAATTTCAAGGGCTTGAAGAAGCTGCTCAAGACGCTGCTGAAACGGGAATTCCCGCGCAGTAACAAGATACGCGTCTATGAAACGACGGCAGGCAAAGAAGAATAGGGATTGTTAGCTCCCGTCGCGACCGTTCTTGATCTGATTGAGGATGGACACGACCCATTCCGGGTCTTCGAATACCGCCCGGCGCACCTCTTCGGAGATCTTGCCGTTCATGGCCAGAAGCAATTCGGGATCGGTCCCCAGTTCGTCGGCAAGTGCAACCATTTTCTTTTCAGAAAGAGAAGCGGGTTCTCCGCGTTCAATCTTGCTCAGGTAGGAATGGTGAATGCCTATTCTTTTGGCGACTTTTCTGATGGAAAATTCTGGACTGTCTTTGCGCAGGGCTTCGCGTTTCGCTCGAATGTAGTCCCCAAATAACTTACTCACAACAACCTCATTAAGTAGGAATATCTATATCCCGCCAGATTTCGGAAAACTCCGTCTACTATACAGTAGCCAGCAACCCGCTGACAAGATTGAATAAGTCTGAATCCTTTATAAATTTGGCGTAAATGAAAACGACCATTGGACATTCTATGTCCAATGGTCGTTTGGTTAATCAATCAGCGATGACTGTTTGGTTAGTTGGAGGCTTGCTCCGTAGGTGGTTGATAATCCACAAGTTCGAGGGTGAAGTGACCGACCTTGACCTTGGAACGGACTTTCACCGGGATACGTCGATTGTCAGCGGAAAACCAGACTACGAGTTCCGCGTCCTTGCTTTTTTTGAAAACGCCGGACAAGTGCTTGGTGTTGAGATTCACCTTGAAGGCGCGGATTTTGCCCATTGGCGTTTCCACATCCTCTACACCAGCAACATAGGCCTCGCCCACTACGCTCTTTTTGCCATCGGTGACATTGGCTCCAAACTCCATGGTCTTGTACAGAATCTGCTTGCGGAAGCTGTAGAGGATGGACATGGGGTCGAAAACATTGAGGGGCTGTTCCAGTGTGTGTTTCAGCTCTCCACGAACGTATCGAAGGGACTGGTTCGTATCCTTGTCAAAGATCAGGTCCACGTTTTTGTGGTAGGTGCCTTCGTTTTGGTCTTTCTTGTAGCGCAGGGCGTAGTTCACATCCATGTCAGTCCACGCTTCAAGGGTGTCGCGAACCTTATAGATCTTGTCCACCCACGGGACGGTCTTGGCCGTGGCTTTGAAGTGGCGTGCCGGGACCCCGTTCATTTCGGTATCAGGCATGACTTCCAGTATGGCGTCGCCCGCGTGGATAAAAGTCCAGTGGATTTCATATGTCAGCTTTTCGCCCGGTCCGAAGGGGACCCTGACGCCGGCCTGTGCCGTGGCCGCTGCCATCAGTATCGCCAGTGTCGTTATCAGGAAAATAATTTTTTTCATGAATGGTTTGTCCTACCCTTTTTACGTCAAGTCAAGCATTGCACAAGCTGCACCGCTAGTTGTGGACAAAAATTATGAGAGAAGCTAGAAGGATATCGAGGAGTTGTTCCGATACTACACACGGAGACCATAAGGAGAAATAACGTATGATGCTCAGAAAGCGCGCCTGGGATATGATGCGCGACGATTTCCCGGTAGTTCAGGAAGACGCTAGCCTGGCCGAGGCCATCCGAGTCATGCGCAAGAGCATGGTGGAAGATCCGGACTCTCAGGTGGTCGTAGTTCGTACCAAGTCCGGCAAGCTGAAGGGTGCCATCAATCTGTGGAAGCTCTTCAAGGCCGTAAAGAAGTCTGTGCTCAAGGACGAGAACCTCAAGGTAGATGGCAACGTGGACTGGGATCAGCAGTTTGCCAACGCCTGTCTCATCTGCACGCAGATGCGTCTGGACGATTATCTGATCACTGATCCGCCCATCCTCAAGCCAAATGAGCCCATCCTGCTGGTGCTCGATCTCTTCATCAAGTCCCGCCGCGACTGGGCGCTGGTTGTAGAAGGTGATCGCGTCATGGGTGTGGTGTATGTGACTGACGTTTATCGGGAGATGACTCGCGATATGGTTCAGGTTTTTTAGGTTTAGCTTATTATTAAAAGTAAGGCCCGCTCCTTTGGAGCGGGCCTTTTTTTGTTTAATGGAGGTCGCCTTCGGCTCCGATTGATGGATGATTGCTGCCGGGTGGCCGCCTCCGCGGCGGGCGGTCTATTTTTTGGCTGAGCCGCCCCAAAAAATAGACGAAAAAAACTCGGCTTAAGAAGTAGCTTGGCCGCCTTGTGAGTTCTTGCCAAGAATCTGATCCAAATAGAATGCCTTGGTGTGTACTGCGCGACATTCGTCGCTGCTGAATGCTGCGGTTGCGGCGGCATTCGATTTGGTCAGCTTCTAGACGTCGAGCTCAAGGGCTGATGCAGGTCTTGGTTTGAAAGGGTGAAGTGCTGGGAAAAGGGTAACGGCATTCGTAGCCGTACGGCCTCGAGCGAAGCGAGCGATAAAAAGTTTTGGAGATTCTCAAGAACCTTTTACAAAAGGTTCTTGAGCCGTCGGAGACGCCCCTGCGGCGAGCAGCCGCCGGAGGCTGGCTAATCGAAGTCTGCCAAAAGGGCGCTGACCTGGACGCCGGCGATGACCGGGGTTTCGTTGTAGCGGTTCCGGATTCGGTAGAGCGCGTGGTGCAGCTGGTCCGAGGAGATGCCGTTCTTGAGTGCGGTATGCGCTTCGATGTAGGCGGCGAGAGAGTCGCAGACCTTGAGGAGCGGGCCATCCTTGGGGTCGAGGGTGTCCTGATTGTGTTGGGAAATCTCGTCTTCGGCCAGTTCGATGGTCTTGCCGTCGCGGACGATGGTGGCCTTGAATTCGCTGCCGACCTCGAGGCCAAGGAAATATTCGAGGCGATCGGTGATGTCGGTGTAGCCGCCTTCTTTGAGAGGCTCGAGCACCACGCGGTTGAGCTCGCGGATTTCGTATTCATGAATGAGATCGCCGATCTCCTGGGATGCACCTTTGACGGGCGAGATGATGTCGCGGGTCAGCAGTTCGGGCAGGTCGTGGAACAGGCCGGCGAAAAAGTTGTTCTGGGCGCGGGCGCGGCAGGCGCCGACTTCGATGCTGAAGAACCAGGAGTAGGCGGCCACGATGAACATGTGGCCGAGGACCGAGGTCTCGGGCACGCGGGGCGTCTGGGACCAGCGCTTCTGGAAGCGGAGGCGTCCGCACATGCGGGCAAAACGGCCGAGCACGTTGTTGTCGTCATCGAGCAGTTCCGGGACACCTTTGAGGTCGCGCATGTCCTTGAGACGATCGATGAAACTGTCCTCGATCTCGGTGAGTTCGTGGTCCATCTGGTTGATGGATTTGAGGAGCTTGAATTCGGAATAGCTGGCGTAGAGATGGGCGGCGTGGAGGATGCGACGGGCAAGGCCCTTGTCCTCGGGCTGCATGAGATAGTCTCCCATGCGGTTCATGAAGTCTTCGCCCAGCGGCATGATGCGCGGACGGAGCTCATTGAGCACCCAATTGGTCAGGGTGCGGTAGTCGTCCGGGTTTTCCTTGATGCGGTAAAAGACGGGCGGTTTGATGTCCGTGATGACGAGACGGTAGAGATAGTCGAAGAGGCCACCTTCCACGATGGATTCGCCAAGGGCGCGTTTTCGGGCCACGTCCATGTCCCGCGAGTTGAGCAGGAAGAGAAGCCAGGCCACGATCATTTTGTGCGCCTGCTTATCCACCTCCACCAATTCCATGGGGCGGAGCTTGTCGTTCCAACGCTTCATGAACGCGCCGGAAAAGAGCAGTTCAAGAAGACTCTTTCTGATGATGACTGACATTGCTGCTCCCCTTTATAGGTTTGTATGAATTTGCCGAAAAGGACGGATAAACGCAACCCATTGGTGAGACGGTATTTTCCACTCTTTTACAAACACCACTTGTAATAAATGGCGACGGGGTGTATACGGATTCGGAATTATTCACACGCTGTCAAAATTGTTTGCAACGCCGGTGAATCATCCATTTCGATTGAATGAAGCGGGAACGACCATGCATATTTCAGAAGGCGTTTTATCCGGACCGGTGCTCCTTGGCGGAGCCGGACTGGCCGTGGCGGGGACTGCCATCGGCCTCAAGAAAATCGATTATGACCAGATCATGACCGTGGCGATTCTGTCCGCCGCGTTTTTCATCGCCTCCCTGGTGCATGTTCCCATAGGTCCGGCCAATGCGCATCTTGTCCTGAGCGGTTTGCTCGGCGTGGTGTTGGGGTGGGCTGCGTTCCCGTCCATTCTGGTGGCCTTGTTGCTACAGGCGGTGCTGTTTCAGTTCGGTGGCTTGACCGTGCTGGGGCTGAACTGTTTTACCATGGCTGCCCCTGCCGTCCTGTGCTGTTACATTTTTCGCCCCATGTTGACCCGCGGTAACGGTAGCCGTTTTGCCGCGGCATTTGCCTGCGGTTTTCTCGCCATATTGGTGAGTGCATTACTTACCGCCGGAGCATTGGCTCTGTCTGGCGAAGCCTTTGTGGGCGTGGCCAAGGTTATAGTCGCTGCCCACCTTCCCATTATGGTCGTCGAAGGAATTATCACTGGATTCGCTTACTCATTTCTCGCCAAAGTCAAACCTGAAGCTCTGGCAGTCTCATCTTCATAGGAGTCCTCATGCATCGCCTCATTCTTTCCATCTGTCTGGCCATGGCGCTCACCCTGTGTCTTTCTGCTGTCTCTCATGCTCATAAAGTCAACGTCTTTGCCTATGTCGACGGGAACCTCGTTGTGACCGACAGTGGGTACAGCCGCTCAAAGCGTGTCCATGATGGCGTGATCGAGGTCTACGACGTGGCTTCGGGTAAGATGCTGCTCTCGGGCAATACGGACACGAACGGCAAGTTCGATTTCGTCATCCCGGACGAAGCCCGGGCCGGGAAAATGGATTTGCAGATCCTGCTCAAGGCGGGAACCGGGCATCAGGCTACATGGACCGTGAAATATAATGAATATGGTGCTGCCAAAGGGCCGTTTGCCGCCACCGAGGAAGAGCATGGTCATAAGGAAGTTGCCACTTCGCAGGGGAGCGTACCGGCCAGCGAAGTCGAAGCCGTGGTTCGCCGCGAGCTGGAGCCGGTCAAGCGGATGCTGGCTGAAATGCACGATGCAGGACCGAGCGTCACTGAAATCATTGGCGGCATCGGGTATATCATAGGTCTGTTCGGCATCGCCGCCTACATGAAGAGTCGCAAAGCGTGATCGTTCAAACCAGTGTCTGACATCTATTTGGGGCCGACTTGTTGTCGGTCCTTTTTTTTTGTGGTAATTCCCCTACAAAATGAGTCGTTTTTATGTGGAATCCAATTATTCCACACGCTCAAGGGGCATATATCTTGACTTTAACAGTACGGATTCCCTTGTGAATGCTGATTTTGAAGGGGTCGGCAAAGCAGGAATTCATACGATAAGGGTACAACCATGAGACTGACGACACGTAGCCGTTACGGCACAAGAATGGCGGTTGATATCGCCCAGCACTGCAACAATGGGTTGGTCCGTATTCAGGACATCGCAGAGCGCCAAGGCGTTTCCGTGAAGTATCTGGAGAAGCTTATCCGCAAACTCAAAGACGCAGGCTTCATCAAATCCAAACGCGGCCCCCGTGGTGGTCACGCGTTGGCGCTTCCGGCTTCTGAAATACCTATGGGTGAGGTCGTGCGCGTCCTCGAAGGTGATGATTCCCTGGTGGATTGTCGCAATGGCAACGAGCACTGCGATCGCATTGAAGTTTGTCTGACTCGTCGCCTGTGGGCTGAGGCCGCTGAAGCCATGTATGATCGCCTCAACAGTTTCTCGCTGGCCGACATGCTGGAGGATGCAGAGAAGTGCTCTTCCAAGGATGTGTCGACCATGTTGATGGACTAAGGGCATAGGGACGCCGTGTATACGGTCTACCTGGCCTGCGCTGCGCTTGCCGTCGCCCTGATGCATATTCTGGTGCTGGGCGGCGGCGTGGCCGAATCCCTGCTCCTTTGGCTGCTGGTGATTCCCGTCGGCCTGGGAGGGCTTTGGGCCTTCATGGGCCACTACTTTGCCGCTGACAAGGTGGCTGGCTATATCGGTTGGCCTCCCGGGAATCCGTTTCAGCAGGAAGTGGCCTTTGCCAACCTTGCGCTGGGGATCTCCGGGCTACTCTGCTTCTTTATACGTGGCGACTTCTGGCTGGCGACCATCCTCTTTGTCACCATCTTTCTTGTCGGCGCGTTCTCCGTCCATGTCCGTGATATCCGCGCCAGCGGCAATATGAATCCCGGAAACGCAGGACCGGTCTTTTTTGCCGACCTGCTGCTGCCCATCTCCTTGTGGGCGCTCTATCTTATTTCCTGATATACAGGCTACGCGTTTAAACGCTTGTTTAGGTGAAGGAAAGCCGCTACCCTAGAGTTCGGACTATTTCAAATATGGGGGAACAATGGTTTTTAGTTTACGTGATCCGGTCAGCGGTCTGACACATCTCATCGGAGCGATTTTGGCGGTTTTCGCCACTGTCCTCCTCATCATGCGGTCTGTTGATCCGGCCATGCCGTGGCATATCGTGACCTTCTCCATCTTTGGAGGAGCCATGATCCTGCTGTATACGGCCAGCACGCTCTATCACTGGCTGCCCGTCTCCGAGAAATGGGTTCGCTTCCTGCGCCGTGTGGATCACTCCATGATCTTTTTCTATATCGCGGCAACCTACACCCCCATTTGTTTGATCCCTCTGCGCGGCCCGTGGGGTTGGTCCATCTTCGGCGTAGTCTGGGGATTGGCACTGGTAGGCATTGCCATGAAGATCTTCTGGCTGCATGCCCCTCGCTGGTTATCTACAGGCATCTATCTCGGCATGGGATGGCTGGTGTTGGTGGGCATCTATCCGTTGATGCAGAATATGTCCCTTTCCGCTGTGGCGTGGCTTGCCGGCGGCGGTGTCGTCTATTCTTTGGGGGCGGTAATCTATGCCCTTAAATGGCCAAACCCCATTCCCAAGTATTTTGGGTTCCACGAGATATTCCATCTGTTCGTCATAGGCGGGAGTGCCTGCCACTTTGTGGTGATGTATTGGTATGTATAGACGATGAGAGTTTGAGGTATGAGAAAGGCCGTTCCAAAAGGGACGGCCTTTCTTTTAATGCGTGAGAAGTCTCCAGCTAGTTGAGAGCAAACTGGTATTTGTGGTGAGCTCCGAACATGTGGGTTCGAAGCAAGAGTTCCTTGGGAGAGCCGAAAAAGACGCCTTTGTTTTGGTGCTCTTTAAATACCATGGTGAATTTTCGTGATTGTCCTGGGGAAAGGATTATTCTGGCTCCAGGGTGTTCTCGTTCTCCATGGACGATTTGACTTGTCGGTTCGAAAATGAAGCCCTCTGTGTTTTCAAATGTGCTCTTGGCCAAGTTTGTAATGTGGACTGTGCGACTGCTGTCCATATTTTTTGCTATAAAATTGAATAGCAATTCATTTCCATTCCGTTTTGTTCCCAATAGCGTCAAAGAGGTGTTCGAATGTTCTTTATTGTTATGACTATCCTTTCTTCCGTCAAGAATTACACCTGGATAGCTAAATGTCATCTTATCGCCGGCGCAATAGCACTTTACATTGAGCGTCCTCAGTCCTTCAATCGGATGGTTCAAAGGCATAATGAACCGAGCAATCACTCTTTTCTTCACATTACAGGGAAGTAATATCCTTTTTTGAGGATGCTCTTGTTTGTTTGACTCCCATATGTGATCAAGTTCGGAAGTTATTTCTCCTTCCGGATCTACGATAAAGGTGCCATCGGCAAAGTGGAAATTTACATCACTTTTTCTCTGATTCATTATATCAAAGTAACAAGTGATTTCGTCGCCAGATCTCCAGCTTTTGGCAAGGGAAAAGAGAATACCCCCAACTTCCTGAGTGCGGGCACCCGGATGTTGCTTGTCCAGATCCAGTCCACCGTTTGTTAGCTGGGCAGAAAGTCCTGTCTTGGTGTTCCACTCTGTTATGTATTTTTGCGGTTCCGGAGCGGTTTCGTCTATAAATGCAGCCATGAAGAAATGGCCAAGGGCATTACTGTACTGTTGTTGGTTCAGGGCTGTTCTTCCCAAATCCATGTGCTTGTCAAATTCACGCTGCATCGCTTTTTGGGCTCTCAATTCAACAAAAGTGATTGCAGCTTCCTCTTCGTTTTCGAAGAAGTCTTCAACGCCCTTTTGGCTTGCGGTAGCAATCACTTCCTCGGGAACGCCCATTCTCTTGGCAATTTCTTTCAGAGCGGCGACTTCCTCTTTCAGGTCTGCTGTTTCAGATAAGCTTTCAGCATTCTGTTCGCTTAATGAATCCGTTTTATTCCGCCATTCGGCCTTGTCCTCTTGATAGGACTCTTCTGCGTTCAGCTTTTCAATGTATGAATATACGTTGTAGCCAATACTGATAAACAGGCTAAATACTGCTATCCAGAACATTACCATGTTGCTTTCAGCGAGTTTGCGCATGAGATCTCCAATAGTGCTTCAAGTTGTGTGTAGTGCTCACTGTTTAAAATATCAGCAGTTAGATACACGTGATGCCGTGTTTTGTCACTCGCATTCACGAATCTTACTTGGTCTAGTCAGTGTAGTTGCTGTCAAACTGTTTGAAATCACATAAAAAAAGGACCGCTCTTTCGAGCGGCCCTTTCTTTATAGCAATTACGATGTGTAATTAGTCCTGTTTCTTCATGGCGAGACGCATGCAGAAAGTAGCACCACCCCAGGTGACGCCCAGGCCAATAACCATCATGATGATAGCTGCTGTAGACATAGTTATCTCCTAGCGGTTGTTGCTAAAGCCGGGAGCGGCTTGCTTCTGCTTCAGGACCAGAGACAGGATGAAGGCCACGGGCAGGAGGGACCAGCCGAGGGCGATCAGGTCTGCGTTGGCGTAGCCGCCGTACGGGGTGCCGGAGTCGGTGATCACGTTCATGATGAAGGTGTAGCCGAGCACGCCCACGGTGACGACCTTGAGGCAGATGTTCCAGAGGTTGCCGACAGTGAAGTCGGAGGTGGCGTTGGCGTGGCTGCGAATATCTTCGAGGCCGACGACGTAGCTCATCAGGATGATCTCTGCCAGCGCCAGGCTGAGGATGCAGAGGTTGTTGATGAAGTGGTCGACGATGTCGAGGATCAACAGGCCGCCGCCAGTGGTGAAGATCACGGTCAGGGCGAAGCCGAGGCCGCAAACGATGCTTGCGGTCTTCTTGCGGTCTATGCCGAACTTATCAATGAAGGAAGAAGAGACAGCTTCCACGATGGAGATGTGGGAGCTGACGCCAGCCATGGTCAGGCACAGGAAGAACAGGGTGCCGAAGAAGACCGGAGCGGGCATGGTGTTGATTGCCGTCGGGATGGTGATGAAGGCAAGGCCGACACCAGCACCAGCAACGTCGGACACGGCCTGGTTGGTCTCGTGAGCCATGTGGCCGAGAACGGCGAAGATCATGACACCGGCAAGCATGGAGAAGCCGCAGTTGATGAACACGGTCATGGCGGCGTTATTGTTGATATCTGCTTCTTTGGGCAGGTAGCTGGAGTAGGCCAGCATGATGGCGAAACCGATGGACAGGGAGAAGAAGATCTGTCCGTAAGCATCAGCCCAGACGGAGAAGTCGGCCAGCTTGGAGAAGTCAGGCTTGAACAGGAAGTCCAGACCGGTCATGGCGCCGGGCAGGCTGACCACGCGGAAGATCAGGACCAGCACCAGGACGAACAGCAGAGGGATGAGCACTTTACATGCGCGCTCGATACCTTTGCGAACACCGGAGGTGATGGCAAGCCAGGTTACGCCCCAGGCCAGGGTGCAGGCGCCGAGGATGGACCAGCGGATGCCGCCCAGTTCCATGGGGGAGCCCGTCAGGCCGAGGTATTCGCCGAAGAAGAAGCCTTTGGGGTCAGCTCCCCAGGCCTGATTCAGCGCAAAGCCGGTATAGTTGATGGTCCAGCCGATGACTGCCACGTAATAAACGGAGATGACAAAGGCGACCAGCACCTGCATCCAGCCGAGAAATTCCCATTTGGAGCCGAGAGAACGGAAAACTTTGGGTGCGGAACCACGGAATTTGTGGCCGAGGCCGAATTCCATGATCATGAAAGGAATACCTGCGGTGAGCAGAGCGAAGATGTACGGGATGAGGAAGGCGCCGCCGCCGTTCTCGTAAGCCATGTATGGGAAACGCCAAATATTTCCCAAACCAATTGCGGAACCTACCGCTGCCAGCACGAAGCCGACGCGGGAGCCCCACTGTTCACGTTGAGCCATTATGTCACCTTGTATGGTTTTGATATGTCTTCCCGTCGTCTCAGGCGGGCAAATAAGCAGGCGCACTCGCGGACATCGTCAAGTCGCCCGATACGGAAAAGCGATTAGGATCAAGAGCTTTGTGCAGAAATCCGTAGCCTTTTCCAGTTTTTCTCCCCGAAAAACGGCTTTTCACTAAGAAAAATTCGGGAAAAAGTAAACTATACAACCCTGAAAAAGCCAAATTTGTTAAAACTGAATTGCTAGACTCTGGAATTGTTGGGGATGTTGGGCAAACTCAACAGCGACAATAGTGTTGGCGGTGTGGTCCGGGAGGTACGCCTCGCCTTGCTTGCGACTGGTTGGTCAGGTGATTTGCATATGGAAAACAGCCCATAAGCAAAGCCCCGAAGATTATTCTATCTTCGGGGCTCGTTGTATACGTATGGTTCAGACTAGAAGGTGATGATCGTATACCCCTTGTCTGCATATGCGGCCATGGACGGATGGCCGGACATGTCGTCCAGCAGGGGGAGGCCTGATGCCTGCACCTCTTCCATGACTTTCATTTTAGCGGAGCATGCCTTGCACACGCCGTCAATGAGACCGGCTTCCTTGGTCTTCATATAGAGAGCATGGAAGGGGCAGCTTTCCTTTTCAAGTTCCCCAACCAGTTTGACGGCTGCGCCTTCGATGACGATGAGCGGGGATTTTCCTTTTTCATTCATGTCCAGGGCGTTGAGCAGAACATGGACGAAGCACATGAGTTCGCCATTGAAGGCGTAAAGACAATACACGTGAGACTCCAGGGTGTTGATGTTCGACAATCCCGGCATGGGCTTTGGTGCACCAATGCTTAGGAATGGTTCCTGTTCATACAAATGACTACATGATCATATGTCTTTTGTGAAGGCGCCAGAGAAAAATGATAAGCAGACAAGAAAGTATCTCGCCCATGGAGTACGGCACGGACGAGATACAGGAGTGGAAGGTTCGGGTTACGCATCTTGCTGTTTGACTTCTGCAAGGCGTCTCTTGATAGCGCCTTCGCTCATAATGGGAGCGTGATTGTTTCCGGTAAAGTAGGGAATCCCTTTGTGTGGACTCCCGTCGCTACCGTGTATCGCGCTCAGGAAGATGAGGAGGACAATGGCGCTATCACAGTGCTGCGGGAGTTCCCAGTGCCATAACATAGTGAGGCCGATAGGCATCATAAAACAGAAGGTTATGTAAGCTCCCACATGATAGATGAATCGTATTAGTTTTTCCCTTTTGCTCAATGAGTTGAATCGGGAGTGAGGTGATGCGACGGTAAGTCGGTACAGTATACTCAGCATGATGAGTATTATGACCGGTATTCCTGCGTAAACAGCGTTGTCTGTGTTCTCTTGAAAGAAAAGTATAGTGATGGTGAAAACTGCTGCTACTGCAATAAATTGATACAAGAGCGCGTACTTGAAGCCGCGCCATTTGCCGTCGGTTTTGGGATTCAATACCGGGGTAATAACCCTGACTCCACGTATCATGTGTTGCAGCAGGACAGCAGGCAATAAGCCGGTAATCCACGAGTATTGCGTTCGTATTTCGACTCCAAGTATTACGGCAGCGAGCCATACGAAAAGAATGTAACTGCATTGGTACACGAGAAATCGCATCCACCGCTGTTTCCTGCTTAATTCGAAACGAGGGTGAGGTCGTGCCACGATCAGGATGTAACTCATGATCATAAACACCGGGATGAGTATGAAGGTGGCCAGAGCCGGAATGGCAGTGTCCGGCATCCCCTGTGGTGGGTTGATGCGAATGGAGACGGCAGCGGCAGTGAAAATAATCCAGTAGATCAGATAATAGCAGAAAAAGCGGATGAACGGCATGATGCTTCCTCCATGGAAGGCGCAAAACTGGACGGAAGCAAAAGGGAATAGAATATGATGCACAAAAAGCGAACATTTTGTGCCAGAGCAGGCACAATAGATAGCCTAAATATGAATATATAGTCAACGCGATAAAAAAGCCCCCATGCATAAGGCATGAGGGCTTTCGTGCTTCTCAAAAGGCGGGAGGTGATCCCTTTGACTAAGGCGTCTCCTAGGATTCCATCTTACGGCGGAGGCCAACCAGACCAAGCAGGCCGGAACCGAGGAGCAGGGCTGCGCCCGGAATCGGGGTGGCGTTCATTTTTGCGGAAAAAGATTCAAATGTGTTGGCAATACCATTTGTAATATAGCCTGAGAGCATGAATCCTTCTAAAGTCGAGTCAAAGGTAAGCCATGCAGACGTAGCGTCAAAGGTCGCGAAGTTATTGTTGCTAACAAACAACACGTTGTCCTGCTGGAGGTTGCCGTTGTAAAAGTTGATAGCGCCATCGTTTTCCCACTGTCCGCCCCATCTGGCGTCTTCAGGGGCGACGTACAAGTATACGTTGTTGCCATCCAACCCTGTTCCAAGCGGATCGTTACCAATGGTGATGGTGAGTTCAGAACTCGGCGAGCCTGACGCGAACTCCAGTGTTCCGGTGTAGGTCCCATAGAAATTAGAATTGTCGTAAGCTGCATGTGCTGCACTCGCAAAGGCGATAACTGCAACGAAGCAGAGAATAATGATCTTTTTCATGTTGGAAGGCTCCCAAATATAGTTTTTCAACAATTTGCAAAGCGTGGACCAATCTGAAAAACGTCATGTTTACAATTGGTTGGGAGTACTGCCTGCGTAGGTAGGTTTGTTTTCCGAAAGAAACAGACTGATTCGAGACTTCAAGGTGGTCATTTGTTGTTTGAGGAAAATGGACACCCAAACCTTAGAAGCTGCTTCTGCAAATGTTTTAGTGTATTGCAATGGCGTTGGAGTCTTCCGGAAAAGGCAGAGCCCACTTTGTCACAAATAACAGGATAGCTTGAAACTATATAAGCGGAATTAGAAAAGCCCCCATGTATAATACATGAGGGCTTTCGTGCATCTCAAAAGGCGGGAGGTGATCCCTTTGACTAGGCGTCTCCTAGGATTCCATCTTGCGGCGAAGGCCAACCAGACCAAGCAGGCCGGATCCGAGGAGCAGGGCTGCGCCCGGAATGGGGGTGGCGTTCATGTTGCCGGTAGTGGCTCGGATCAACATGCCCGAGGCGTCGGCTTGCGTGATAACGTTGGTGAAAAAGAAAGAACTGAAATCTTTTGCGAAAAGCAATGAGGCAGAGAAGGCCTGATGGTTAGCATTCGTGAAGCCCAAGAAATGGTCATTCTCCATATGTGCAATGTAGGCGTTGGAGCGATCGTTGGAATCTTCCCAGTCAACCTGCCAGTCATCAGAAGGACCAGCGATTAATTCAGGAACATAAAGATAATAATTGTTGCCTTCAAGGTTTTGCAAAGAGGCATCATTACCAATGGTGATTTGGAAATCTTGAGAAGGCTCTGCAACGCCGGTTAGGACATTCGTGTAAGTGAGAGCACCAGAGTAGGTTCCATAAAGGTTGGTTCCATCATAGGTTTCTACGCTTGCATGGGCCGCACTGGCAAAAGCGATAACCGCGACAAAGCAGAGAATCAAAATCCGTTTCATATCTAATTCCTCCCAAAAATTGTTTTGCCAATAACAGCAAAGAGTGGGCCAAAATAAAAAGTACTTTGGTTGCTGGGTGTTATAAGGGGAAGCTTGGGGTTGTCGGAGTTATTCTGAGAGAAACAGACATATTTAAGGTGAAAGTGTGAGTGTTTACTCATGTGAGTAAAATGGATCGAGTGATGCTTGAAGCCTAGATGTGTGCATTTATGTGTATTATTCCAATCTGTTGTGGCGGGTATGGTCTTGTCCGATTAATCTAGAAGTCGTTTTGTCTCGAAAAGCAAGAAGGGAAAAAAGTATGAAAAAAGCCTCTCACTGGAGCGATCCTGTGAGAGGCTTCATTGTATCCGTGAAGACTTGGTTAGGCAGTCATCTTGCGTCGGAGCCCGACGAGTCCGAGCAGGCCGGATCCGAGAAGCCATATTGCACCGGGAATGGGCGTTGGGGCTGTTGTGCCGAGCAGAGCCACGGCGTCGATTTCTTCCCAAGTAGTGCTTGCGTTAATGTTGATGGTTATCCTCAGGGCGTCGACCAGAAAGCTTGTTAAGGCCCAGCTGGCATAAAAGTTCTCTACATTTCCAATTGGAGTATTGTCGATTCCTGCCCAGACAGGGTGCCAGCCTTCGTTCCGGTCTATTTGGCTCGAATCGTGCGCCTCAATCAGTGCGACGAAGCCGTTGCCATAATTCTCACGGACGACTGCGCCCAGAGATTGTGTGGCCGAAGAGTATCCGAGCGTGATTGATTCGTAAGGGGATGCCCCTGGACTGGCGTTTTTTCGGTCGGTCGCCCAAGCTCCAGGATTGTCAGAATAGTTCCAGACGTTTGGAGAGCCTATGGCGTCATTGGCAGTCCAGTGACTGTTGTATTGTGAAGAGTAGGCCCAAACATCTGAAGCCCACTGCGCGTCGGCCGGGATGTCATCTAGTCCAATGGTCGCCGCCTGTGCGCCAGTTGTCATAATCAGGATTGTCACTAGTGCCCATGCAATGCGTTTCATATGTCCCTCCCTTTGCTATATTGCTGCACTTCACACTGCATGAACCATTCCTGTACAGAAATCTCAGATTGTTAAGCAAACTCAATATCCGAATAACTGCTTGGTCTGAGATTTCTGGACAGATGGAACAACGAAAAACCGCGTAATGCTTTGGGGTCAGAAGAAGGCCATGAAAGGCGAGGAGGAGGAGGTTGTCTTAGTAGCCACTGCCAATGGCAGAGAACGGCAGTGATACATTCAACTGAGGAGTTTGCTTGAGTACCCAAGCAGTAAAGGTGTTGCTGTTCGGGCCGGGGAACACCTTGTACTGGTTGGGCCAGGGATATGACCGTGCGGCAGCATCAATTTGCGCGATGAGAGCGTCAACCCCAGCACCTCTCTGGTCTGCCAGCAACTCTGGTCGTTCACCAAACCAGTATCTATCAGGCGCGTCCTTTTCAATCCGCAACACAGGTAAACCGCTTTTCTGCCGCCATCCAATTACTTCATATACGGTGTACTGATCATCTCCAGTCCCCTTGGTTGAAATCCATGTGTGGACAGCAAACCAGCCACGCCATCCCCATGCGGGGGCAGCGTATATTTGGACTACAGCTTCTGGCGTAGAGGTTGGATCTGGAGCAATACCAGCGGGCTCTCTGCTCGCCGTTCTCCAGTCTCCCCCTGTGCAGCCAGCAAGGACTAATGCCAAGAGGAATGCATACGTCTTTTTCACTTGGCCTCTTTGGGTTGAAAGTGGCTATTCAAAGCTTGTTTCTTGAATTGTAGCGAATGAGACGATGCGAGTATAGGGCTAAAGGATTTGATGCTGGGAAAAAAGTAGTGAGTTGTGGTGATGATAAGACAAAAGAAAAAGCAGGCCAAACTAACTGCTTGATCTGCTTTGATCTTCCTGGTCGGGGCAGAGAGATTTGAACTCCCGGCATCCTGCTCCCAAAGCAGGCGCGCTACCAGACTGCGCCATGCCCCGTCAGATTCTTGAGGATTCCCACTGGCTGCGTTGCTGCGATTTATTCAGATCCTTGCGTATAGGAATACGCGGCGGCCCTGATTAAATCTTGCGCCTTGCCAGAGGAAATCCTCAAGAATCTGACAAATGCGCGGAAAGGCAATTCAGCCGAGGGAGGTTAACTACTGAAAAAGAACTCGCTTGGCAAGCATTCTCCTACTTGTTTATCCCATTTCTATTCCGTGGATGGTTTCGCCGCAAAAATCGCACTGTCCTTTGGTTACTGACGGGCGGGTGGAAGTGAAGCCGGAGCGGTTGATAACTTCCTTGCCACAGCCGGGGCAGATGGTGTGTTGCATGTCGAGGCCCGGCATGTTGCCGATGTATACGTATTTCAGTCCTTTCTCGCGTCCCATACGGTAGGCGGCGGTCAGAGAATCGCTGCCCGTCACAGGGACATTGTTCATCTTGTAATCCGGGTGGAATCGGGAAATATGCCACGGCGTGTCCGGGCCGATCTCTTTGGCGAGGAAATTTGTGAGCTCATCCAGCTCTTCCGGCGAGTCGTTCTTGCCCGGAATCAGCAGGGTGGTGACTTCGAGCCACCAGCCAAGGGTGTGTTTGATATATTTGAGGTTCTCCAGCACCGGCTTGAGGTGCGCACCAGAAATCTCATGGTAGAACTCCTCGGTGAAGCATTTGAGATCCACATTGATGGCGTCGATATCCGGGGCAAGTTCGTCCAGACACTCCCGGCTCATGAAGCCGTTGGATACCATGATGTTTTTTAGCCCCTCCTTGCGCGCCAGCTTGGCCGTGTCCTGCATGAGCTCGAAAAAAATGGTCGGCTCCGAATATGTATAGGATATGGACGCGGCTTTCACGCGGACGGCTTCTTCAACAAGTTGTTCGGGCGTGGCGTCGCGGCCGTCAATGCGGCGGCTCTCGGACGGACTTTGTGAGAGAGACCAGTTTTGGCAGAAGGTGCAGCGGAGGTTGCAGCCCATGGTGGCAAAGGAAAAGGTCCGTGTGCCGGGTTGGAAATGATAGAGCGGCTTTTTCTCCACCGGGTCGAGGTTGATGGCGGCGATCTTGCCGTAATTGAGCGAGTAGAGTGTGCCGTCGTTGTTTTCGCGCACACCACACTTGCCGCGTTCACCCGGTTTGATGGCGCAGTAGTGGTTGCACAAGCGGCATTGAACAGAGCCGTTCTTCAGCGGTTTCCAGAGCCGTGCTTCCTGCATGAGAAAACCCTCCTGGCGGGAGTATGCCAGAAGGGTTCTGTTTCGTCATGGTAAATGCTTCGACTACTTGATTTCCTGCGTGGTGGTCGTGGTAGTCTGGGTGTCCGTGGCGTTGTCGTATTCCGTGGTAGTGGTCGTGGTAGTCTGATCCGTGGGCCATCTGGTGGTCGGATTTACCGTGATGATGACCTTGTCGTACCAGTCTACGGGTTCTTCCTTTGGACGTGACTTGGACTTGATGGTGGTGTCGCCCGAGTCATTGGTGCCGAAGGTGGTGGTAGCGGTCTTTTCGGTTTGATCCGTACCAAACGTATTGTCCTGCCTGTTCTTGGCGGTGTCTTCGTTCTTGAACTTTGTGCCTGCCAGGGCGAGGGAGAGTGTCAAAACCACAACAGTAGTGACTATTATGAGTATTCTGCTAAGATGACGCATGGTTGCCTCCGATAAACGACAGTGTTGCCCATATTGTTCTGTATACTCGTCGGGCGCATGGTTGGCAATGCAATTGGTGGGCCGGAAAGTCTATACTTGAACTTGTTCCTGCAACAACATATAGACCCTCCATCTTGAACGCATTCTAGACGTGAACGCACATTAGGGAGAGAGACATGAGCAGCAGCGCCAAACGTTCCCAGGCATACACCGACGCCGGTGTTGATATCGAGGCAGGCAATCAGTTTGTCAGCCGCATCAAGGACATGGTTAAGTCCACCTTTACGCCCGGCGTGGCCACCGAGATCGGCGGCTTCGGCGGTCTGTTCAAACCTGAAATTTCCGGCATGGAAGCACCCATGCTTGTGGCTGGCGCAGACGGCGTCGGTACCAAGCTGAAGCTCGCCTTCATGTTCGACAAACACGACACCGTGGGTATCGACCTCGTGGCCATGTCCGTCAACGACGTACTGGTTCAGGGCGCGGCCCCGTTGTTCTTCCTCGACTACTTTGCCACCGGCAAGCTGGAATCCGGCGTTGCCGAGCAGGTGGTGGCCGGTGTGTGCGAAGGCTGCAAGCAGTCCGCATGCGCCCTCCTTGGCGGTGAGACCGCTGAGATGCCCGGCTTCTACCCGGATGGCGAGTACGACCTGTCCGGTTTTGCCGTCGGCATGGTCGACAGCCCCAAACTGGTGACCGGCAAATCCGTGGCCCCTGGCGACGTGATTATCGGCCTGTCTTCCTCTGGCGCCCATTCCAACGGCTGGTCTCTGATCCGCAAGATTCTGGGCGAATCCGGTCTCAAGAATGACGACACCTTCCCCGGTACTGACAAGACCGTGGCCGAGGTCCTCATCGAGCCTACCAAGATTTACGTGAAGCCCGTACTGGAGCTCATGGAATCCCTGACCATCAAGGGCATGGTCCATGTGACCGGCGGCGGTTTCTACGACAACGTGCCCCGCGTCCTGCCCGAGGACACCGTGGCCAAGATCGAGTTCGGCTCCTGGCCCATGCTGCCGATCTTTGACTGGCTGCAGAAGGAAGGCGATCTGTCCTGGCCTGAAATGCTCCAGATCTTCAACTGCGGCGTCGGCTACATCCTTATCTGCGACGCAGATAGCGCAGAGAAAGCGCTGGAAATGCTCGACGCCCGTGACGACGTGGATGCCTTCCGCATCGGCGAGATCGAGGAGCGCAAGGGCGCAGCCGAACAGGTAGAAGTCATCTTCCCTTAATCGGCATCCCCGCATGTACTTGTAAGCCCCGGCTGTTCGCAGTCGGGGCTTTTTTGTGCCAATTCTGATTGGTGTTGTCGGGATTGAGGCCGCTGTGTTATGCTGACGTATGTATTATTCATGGGAGGAAAGACTATGAAGATAAGATACGTAATAATAACGACATTGGTCCTTCTGTTGCTGATGGCGACATCGGCAATGTCCATTGCTGGCGGGGCGTTTGCCGGTGACAGGGTGCCGCGTATGACAACCTCTCAATTGGCGGGAATGCTCGATTCCCCCGATGTTGTGGTCATCGACGTGCGCCGCGACACTGACTTTCAGGGTAGTGAAATGATGATCAAGGGCGCCCAGCGTCGAGCCTATAATGATGTAGACGGTTGGGCCGGGGAATTGTCCAAGGAAAAGACGTTGGTCCTCTATTGCGCCTGACCGAGCGAATACACCAGCGCCCGTGTGGCGCAGGCACTGTTGAAGAAGGGGTTTGCCAGAGTCTACGCCCTCGAGGGAGGTTGGGAAGGCTGGCTTGACGGCGGATATCCGACTGAAAATAAGTGAGGCGCGAAAAAATATAGCTTCTACGGGAGTGACGAGTACGCTGTCACTCCCGAATTTGTCGTGATGATGCGGATTTGTTCCGTATTTACTGTTGAGTATATGGGGAAGGCTGAGCGGTTTGTGCAATTCCGAATTGACTTGACCACAAGCCGAGGATGATTTAACGATCGTCTTTCCAGACATGGATTATCAATTGCAGGGGCGCGGACCCTCACAAGAGAAGCCGCGTGATCTGCAAATTTTTTTTATTTGAAGAGAGGATTTAAACATGGATCGTATTCCCATTTCCAAGCAGGGTTATGAGAAGATCAAGGCTGAACTGGAAGACCTGAAGGCTCAGCGTCCGGCCATTATCCAGGCCATCAAGGAAGCTCGTGAAGAAGGCGACTTGAGCGAAAATGCAGGTTACGATGCAGCCCGCGAGCGTCAGGGTATGCTCGAAGCGCGCATCACCTACATCAATTCCCGCATGCCGCTTTTCGACGTCATTGACTTGGACTCCCTCGACGATGAACGCGCCATTTTTGGTGCCACTGTCGTGGTTGAGGACATCGACACCGAGGAGACCCGCACCTTCCTGTTGCTCGGTCCCGACGACGCCGATCACAAGAATGGTTCCATCTCCGTGCTGTCCCCCATGGGCAAAGCTATCCTCGGTAAAGAGGAAGGTGACGAAGTCATCGTCGACGCCCCCCGCGGCCGCATCGAGTACGAGATCGTTTCCGTGGAATTCCGCGGCAGCGACGCTCTTCCGAGCAAGTAATTATTGCTTGTTTCACAGGGTAAAGAGTGTACACTGGCCCCACTGTGCAAAACAGTGGGGCTTTTTGTTTGGGCGTTGCCCGGCCTGGTTTTGGCGGTGAGTCTTTTTATAAAAGATTCTTCTTAAGTTTTATGTCGTACTATCACTTGCTCCCTTTGACGTTTCGCTAATCAGGTGGGCTCGATCAAAGTTGTAGTAAATGGACCTGTGCCAGTGGCACATAACGGCACTCTTACCAGACTTCTTCTATGTCCTTGAAAACCGTACAAATATCTTCTCCTTTTGATACCCGTGTTGCAGCTTCCGGGCTGTGCGAACGATGCGGTGTGAAGCATTCCATGGTGCTGGGCTATAGTGTGCCGTTTGCCAAGGAGTTGTTTCAGACGATTACCGAAGCCGGGCGTATTGATTTTGATGTGCCTGAAAGTGAAGCCGATCCCCGCCTGTCCACCCGTTATCTTTTTGGCCCCGCGCGCGGGCAGATGTTTGGTGTGCTTGTGGTGCGCGATATGGATGGCAGGACAGGTGTGCTTAAGGCTTTTTCAGGTCAGTACAACGGCGTCTGGGACGTGGATGGCTGGGTGCCTCCATTGATTGATGCCGACGAATTCTGGTCTGCGACCACTGGTGTGGAGCGGTTGATCAAGCGACTCAGTCGCAAAATCGACAGCCTCCCCGGTGGTTCCCATGAACGAAAGCAACTGGTCGAGCGACGCAAGGCGTACTCCCAGGCGCTCATGAAGGACATTCATAATATGTATATGATTCCCGATTTCTGCGGCAAAGTGACTCCGTTGCCGCAGGTGGTCACCGAGGGGAACGGCATTCCTACCGGAACAGGTGATTGCTGCGCTCCAAAACTGCTGGGATATGCGGCTCGCAATTCTCTGACCCCGTTGGGACTGGCCGAGTTCTATTTCGGCAAGGAAAACAGGTCCAAAACCAAGAAGCATGGCGGTATGTATGTTTCCTGCAAAGATAAGTGCGGGCGAATAATCGGTCACATGCTGTGCGGGGCGTGCGAGGTATGAGCAATATCCCCGACGGTCTCAAGCTAGTGCATGAAGACCCGGTCTTCGTGGTGGTGGACAAACCCTCCGGTCTGCTTTCCGTGCCGGGCAAGGGCGAGGCTAATCAGGATTGCGTGGTCAGCCGCGTGAAAGAACTGTACCCCGATTGTATCGAGCAGCCATCTGTTCACCGCTTGGATCAGGATACCTCTGGCCTGCTGGTGCTGGCACTGACTGAAGACGCGCATCGAAACCTGTCGGTTCAGTTCATGGACCGGCTGGTGGGCAAGCGTTATGTCGCGCTGCTGGATGGTGAGGTGAAGGAGAATGGCGGGCTCATCGAGTTGGCCTTTCGTCTGGACCCGGACAATCGCCCGTATCAGGTCTATGACCCCGAGCGCGGCAAGATGGGCGTGACTCGTTGGCGTAAACTTGGTGTCGAGAACGGACAGACCCGGGTGGAGTTCATGCCGCACACCGGACGAACTCATCAGCTTCGTCTTCATTCGGCCCATGAAAAGGGGCTGGGATTTCCTATTGTTGGAGATCGCCTCTACGGGACCGGGACTGGCCCCGGACAGCTGAAACTCCACGCGTCGACCTTGCGATTTCGTCACCCTCAAAATCGTAAACCATTGGAATTCTTTTCTGAACCTCCATTTTAATGATGGGAGAGGCGCGGTCACTATTATAATATGTAGTGATTGCTAAAAGTGGCATTTTGAATATGCCGCAAAATGGGAAAAATGGTGGTAGAATTGGTCGTTTTGCGGCCTTTTTCCTTTTTGGATAAACGGTATTCCCATTTATGTTATGAAATAGTCCTTTGTTTACAGCGTCTTGTAAAAAAGCCTATTTTTTTTACCAATTTTGTATCGTAAAAGTCGGGAAAAAAGCAGTTTAAACTACATTTTTGTGTGAAGTTTAAGGGTGCATAAAATGCAGACTCTTGTAATAGTCTGTTTTAATGATTCTTTTGCTGTTTGGCACGTAACTTGGTAAGAGGGGCGGCAGACAATAAAGGGCCAGGCACCCTTAGATTCGGACTAGCCGGAAAAACCAAATTTTTGCCTGTAAGGAGATTTTCATGAGCGGATACCAGACTCGTCAGACTGCCATCGCAGCGGTGACCAATTTTAAATCTGACCTGAAGCCCCTGAACTTCACCGAGACATCCCCCACCGATGTCTTCGGTTCCAACGTCTTCAACGACAAGGTTATGAAGAACATGCTTCCCAAGGACGTCTACAAGTCCTTGATGGCCACCAAGAAAACCGGTGAGAAAATGGATCCTGCCATTGCCGGTCCGGTTGCCGCAGCCATGAAGGAGTGGGCGATCTCCAAGGGCGCCACTCACTACACCCACGTTTTCTACCCGCTGACCGGCCTCACCGCCGAGAAGCATGATGGTTTCCTGTCCCCCGACGATGAAGGCGGCGCCATCGCCGAATTCGATGCCAAGCTCCTCATTCAGGGTGAGCCCGATGCATCTTCCTTCCCGTCCGGCGGCCTGCGTGCCACCTTTGAAGCCCGTGGTTACACCGCTTGGGACGTGACCAACCCGGCTTACATCCTCGAAAACCCCAACGGCACCTTCCTGTGCATCCCCACTGCCTTCGTTTCCTGGAAAGGTCATGCACTGGATAAGAAGACCCCTCTGCTGCGCGCCAACCAGGCTATCAACAAGGCCGGTCGCCGTTTCCTCGATCTCTTCGGTAACGATGATGGCAACATGGTCGTTTCCAACGCCGGTCCCGAGCAGGAATACTTCCTCCTGGATCGCAACTTCTACTTCGCCCGTCCTGACCTCATGGTCTGCGGCCGCACCCTCTTCGGCGCCAAACCCGCCAAGGGTCAGGAACTGGATGATCACTACTTCGGTGCCATCCCCCGCCGCGTGCTCGCTTTCATGATGGAAGTTGAACGTGAACTTTACAAACTCGGTGTGCCGGTCAAGACCCGCCACAACGAAGTTGCTCCCGGTCAGTTCGAAATCGCTCCGATCTTCGAACAGGCTAACCTGGCCACTGATCACAACCAGATGATCATGACCACTCTGAAATCCGTTGCCAAAAAGCACGGTATGGCCTGCCTGCTGCATGAAAAGCCGTTCGCTGGCATCAACGGTTCCGGTAAGCACCTGAACTACTCCCTGTCTTCTGCTACTCAGGGCTCCCTGTACTCCCCCGGCGACACTCCGCACGAGAACATGCAGTTCCTCTGCGTCACCGCCGCCACCATCCGTGCAGTGGAAAAATACTCCGCTCTGCTCCGTTCCGTGGTTGCTTCCGCAGGTAACGACCACCGCCTCGGCGCCAACGAAGCTCCGCCGGCCATCATCTCCATCTTCCTCGGTGAAGAACTGGCCGAGATCTTCAACCAGATCGAACTGGGCGACCTCAAGGGTTGCAAGTCCAAGGGTTGCCTGGAAGTGGGTGTCGACACCCTGCCCGCACTGCCCATGGATTCCGGCGACCGTAACCGCACCTCCCCGTTTGCTTTCACCGGCAACCGCTTCGAGTTCCGCGCAGTCGGTTCCAACCAGTCCATCGCTGGCGCACAGGTTGCACTGAACACCATCATGGCTGACTCCCTCGACTTCGTCAGCGACGAAATCGAGAAGCTGCTCAAGAAGAAGATGCCCCTCAACGAAGCCTGCCAGAAGGTTATCCAGGGCATCATGAAAGAACACGGTCATGTCATCTTCAACGGCGACGGTTACGCCGATGCATGGCAGAAAGAAGCTGCCAAGCGCGGCCTGCCCAACCTGAAGACCACTGCCGATGCACTGCCTGCCATGATCGCACCGGAAGTCGTCGATGTCTTCGAGAAGTACGAAGTCCTGACCAAGGATGAGCTGCACTCCCGCTGCGAAATCTACCACGAGCAGTACAACCAGCACATCCAGACCGAGTCCGCTCTGGTCGTCAAGGTCGCCAAGACCATCATCATGCCTTCCGCCGTCCGTTACCAGGGCGAACTGGCTGCCACCGCTGCCAGCCTGAAGGCCGCCGGCATCAAGTCCATCACTCCGGCTCTGGCCGAAGTCACTGAACTGGTCGGCAACCTCGACACCGCTCTCGTGGCCCTCGAGAAGCTGATGGAAAAAGAAGACTTCAAGTCCATCGAAGAAGAAGCAGCCTACAAGACCTCCAAGATCCTGCCCGCCATGCTCGCTGTCCGCGAAGTCGCAGACGCCATGGAAGGTATCGTCGCAGACGATCTGTGGCCGCTGCCCAGCTACCAGGAAATCTTGTTCATCAAGTAATTCCTTCGTAAGCCAGTAAGTTCAAAGGGCCTTGTGCAAATGCACAAGGCCCTTTTTAGTTGTCCAGGCTTTGGGGGAGGCTGCGTATTTGAGAAGTTTCGTTTTCTACTGGCCTAATATAATCGACAGGATGTATCAGGCAGTACAGATTGGGGATAAGGGATGAACTTGTCGGTTGCGGGGAGCTCGATCATGAAAAAGATGTTGTTGTGGGTTGTGTGTTTGGGGTGTTTGTTGGTGGCCTCGTCGGCATTTGCTTTCGACCTCACTATTCTGCACGTCAATGATTCACACTCCTATTTGGCAGCCACCGGGGATCGGTTGGTTGTTGATGGGAAGAAGACCTATGTGGATCTGGGCGGTTGGCCCCGATTGACCACAGCGGTGAAGCACGCCCGGCGGGATAGCTCGGCATCGTTGCTGTTGCACGCCGGGGATGCCGTGCAGGGCGACCTCTATTTCATGAAATATGACGGTAGGCCGGAGATGGAGTTTTTGAACCGTCTCAAGTTCGACGCCTATGTGCTGGGCAATCACGAGTTCGATAAGGGTGCAAAGTTTCTCGCCAACTTTTTGGAGTATGTAGGAATCCCGGTTCTCGGGGCGAACGTGGATGCGGCTGGGATGCCTCGGCTGGCAGACCATCTGAAGCCGTATGTGGTGCGGTGCTTTGGCCAGGATAGGGTGGGCGTCATCGGCTTGGTGACCAGCGACACCCAATATATTTCCAGCCCCGGGAAGGGTGTAGATTTCAAGGATGTGGCCGAAACCGCACGTCGTTACGTGAAAGAGTTGCAGGATCTTGGCGTCGACAAGATTGTACTGCTGACTCATGTAGGGTTGGAGGCGGACAAAGAGTTGGCTGCTTCCATCCCCGGCGTGGATATTATCGTGGGTGGTCATTCCCATTCCTTGCTGGCCAATCCAGAAGAGATGCATGCGCTGGGCAAGGGTGTTGATGACGACTATCCCGTGGTTGTCAAAGGCCCAGATGGGAATGACGTCTATGTGGTTCAGGCCTGGAAGTGGGGCCGTGTGCTGGGGCGTCTTGATGTTACCTTTGATACTGATGGGCAGGTTGTTTCCGCCATTGGCAAGCCTGTCATGTTAGTGGCCGATGGATTTCAGCGGAAGGACAAATCCCGCAAGCGGGTGGAGTTGACCGGAGAAGTCCGGCAGGCTGTGGTTGACGCCCTCACCCGGAGTAAAGTGACTGCTGTCATGGCCGAGGATGCCCCTGCTGCTGCATTTTTGGAGCCCTACACAAAGGGTGTTCAGGCCATGCGTAAGGATGTCATCGGCAAGGCCCCCAAGACCTTGTGGCATATTCGTGCTCCGGGTGTGAATAAGGACGGAGTAAAACTGCAGCAGGGCAGCATGATTGCTCCTTTGGTGGCCCAGTCTATGTTGGATAAGATCGCAACAACCGGTGACCCTGCCGACATCGCCCTCGTCAATGCAGGTGGTGTGCGAGATAATTTGAAGGCCGGAAAGATTTCGGTGGGCGAGATTTATACCCTGTTACCCTTTAACAACACGCTCTTTCTGCTGGAAGTAACAGGGGCACAGCTCAAGGCCGCATTGGAATATGGCGTCAACCGAAGTGGAGGCGCGTTCCCCTATGTGGCTGGGGCGCGATACACTGCGAACATGAAGCGCGAAAAGGGTGATAGGATTGAATCCGTAGAACTACAGGGACGCGATGGCAAGTGGCATGCGTTAGATCCGACCAAATCTTACCGGGTCGTCACCAACGCCTACATGGCCGGTGGCGGCGACGGGTATACGATGCTCAAAGAGATCGCTGACCGATATGACACCGGTTTCGTGGATTCCGAAGCATTCATCGAGTTCGTGAAAAAAACAAAGGTGCTCAAGCCGCCGAAGAGAACTGGTATCACCTACATCCCGGCGTATAAATGATGTTAGCTAGTTCGGGGTTTCGGTGAAATACCCGTGTACCATGCAGAGGATGCGCTTGAGATCGTCCAGCTCCATGGGCTTAGAAATGTAATCATCCATTCCCATCTCAAGGAACTTTTCGCGGTCGCCCATCATGGTGTAGGCCGTCACTGCACAGATGAAAATATCCTTGTTGGTGTCGCCGGTTTCTCCGGCACGAATTGCCTGGGTGGCCTTGGCGCCGTCCATGATGGGCATCTGAACATCCATGAACACGGCGTTGAAATCCCCTTCGCGTAACATGTCCAACGCTTCTCGCCCATTTTGAGCAACTTCTACTTTGGCTCCTGCCTTTTCGAGAAGTCGCTTGCACACGATGGCATTGATGCGGTCATCTTCGGCAACAAGAATGTTCAGGCCGTGGCCTAAATCGTCATCATTGCCGATAGAACAGAAGAGAGGCGTTTCCAGCCGGTCGCACTTTCCAAAGGAAAGAACCACATGGGCGGTGGTGCCATGATCCTGCGTACTCTCGACGGCCATGTGACCGCCCATGAGGCTGATGAGACGTTTGCAGATGGCGAGTCCCAGTCCTGCTCCCTGATATTGGCGGGTGTAGCCTTGGCTCCCCTGAAAGAATGGGGCGAACAGCTTGTCTATGACAGGGTCGTCAATGCCGATTCCCGTATCCGTTATGGCGAAGTATATGCGCTCTTCATTATCCTTGATGGGCGAGAGACGGGATACTTCCAGTCGAACTTCGCCTGAATCGGTGTATTTGAGGCCATTCCCCACCAGATTGGTGAGTATCTGTCGGAGTCGGGCGCTGTCGCCGGAGACATACTGCGGCACATCGTCATACACGTGACAGCTCAGGGTGACTTTGGCGTTGTCCGAGGTCAGTTGGAATAGTCCCTTCACCTGTTGAGCCAGTCCCGGCAGATCAAATTGTTCATTGCCCAGCACCAGCTTGCCTGCCTCTACCTGTGAGATGTCGAGGATGTCTGACAGGAGTTCGCCGAGCCGGTCCACGGACTCCAGTCCGGCTTGTGCATACTCGGCCTGCTGTTCATCGAGGTTGCTGCTTTGGATGAGTGCCAGCATCCCTTTGATGCCGTTCAGCGGCGTGCGAATTTCATGGCTCATGTTGGCGAGAAATTCTGACTTGGATTTGTTCGCAGCCTCGGCTTCATCCTTTGCCTGAATCAGTTGGTTGTGGATACGCTTGATTTCAGAAAGGTCGACATCGATACAGTACATGTATTTTTCGCCGGTGGAGGTCTTTTGCATTACATGTGAAGAATAGACCGGCACCGAACTGCCGTCCTTGTGCTGCAGGAATAGCTCTCCAGCCGGAATGGCCGGGCCGCCATTCATCCATGCGTCCACATCGCGCTGCACAATTTCCTTCATGGGATCGGGGATGATGAGTTCGTCCAAAAGTTGGCCGATTGCTTCTTCGCGGGTATATCCATACAGGGTCTCACTGGCGGGATTCCAGTACATGACCCGGCGCTCTCTGTCGTAGCCCTGCACTGCGATGATATCTACGTGTTCAAACAGCTCGCGGAAGCGGGCCTCGCTGTGGCGGATGGCTTCTTCCGTTCTCTTGCGGTCCGTGACATCCATGGCGGCAAAGGCTGCTCCGGCCGATGGATCGTTGGAATCCATTGGCGTCAGTGTGACGAGGACATCCAACTCCGTGCCGTCCTTGCGACGCCATCGAACTTCATAGGTGTCGCCTGCCTCCTGATTCGTGCCATGATAGAAAAAGTCCCCGGCTGCGTCGAAATCTTCCTGGGTGACATAGAGTTTGTTGATGTTGTGTCCGATGATTTCCGACCAATCATAGCCGACCATGTCAAAGAGATAGTCGTTGGCCGTGACAAATACCCTGTCGCGGATGATGCCAAGGCCTGCTCTTGTGGCCTTGAAAATACTGCTCAGTTCTGCCTGCTTGGCATGCAGCGTGGCCTCAGCTTCCTTTTGATCAGAGACATCAAGCATGTGCCCGAGGACTTGTTGGACCTGCCCGTTATCATCAAGGACAGGGGCGGAGGCGAAAAAGAACCAACGTTCCAACGCGGTGTTGTAAAATTCATTGCTGAAACGTTCGCCAGTGGCAAACGACCTTTTGACGATGCAGTTCTCACAGGGAGGGGTGTTCTGGTGGAGGACTTCGTAGCACTTGTCGCCGAGGGTGATGGGGGTATGGGTGAATGAGTTCATCTGGCGATTGTGCCACTGAATCGTCATGTCGGGGTTGAACAGCATCAACCCCACTTCCGAAGCAGAAAGGATGTTGTCGTACCGTTCGGTCTTTTGCAGCAACTCCGCTTCAAGCTTCTTGTTATCCGTGGTGTCGCGGGCGATGATGAAGACACCCTTCACATTGCCGTCTTCATCATGGCGGGGAGTATATTTGACGTTCACATGGCGTCGACCTGTGCCCGGGAAATCGATCCACTTTTCGTAAGCGATATTTTCACCCCGAAGGCAGCGCTCCATGTTCGGGCCAATGGCCTTGTCGTATGCCTCTTCGCCGACGATTTCCCTGACGGGGCGATTTACCACATCATCCCGCTGCACACCCCAATACCTGCACAACTCAAGGTTGACGCCCACATACCTCAGGTTTTGATCGACGATGCCGATTATGTCCTGGGATTGGTCAAAGAAGAGGGTAATGTCCTGGGAATTCATTATATTTACTTCGCTTGTCGTCGTTGGAGTCGTCTGGATGATAACGTTTCCGAGTTACATACTATGTTTTCAAGACTTCGGAAAGGCGATGATTATATTTGTTGTACTCTATAATTTCGTCAGGCCGTATTGAATTGACGCTCTGTTGAATATTGGTAAAGTATACTCGCCGATAATGGATTCCGGGAGGAGATGATGGGGGATAAGAAGAACATATCACGCGTGGAAGAGCTGGAGCGATTGTTGGAAGAACAGCATTTGCTGGCAGATGCCGCTTTTGAAGCGTTAGGGTTATTCGATGAAGACCTCAATTGTCTGGTGGCAAACAAGGCTACGGAAGAGGTGTTCGGCTATACTCAGGAAGAATTGCTGACCATGAATGCCCTTGATGTGCTGGCCGAAGAATCTCACGCCACTGTTATGGAGAATGCCAAGCTCGAAATTAACGACCCCTATGAGGTGATAGGGAAGCGGAAGGGGGGTGCCACCTTCCCCGCTGAAATAAGAAGCGGTTGTGTCATGCTGGGCGGCAAGCCTGTTCGAGCCGGTGCCATCAGAGATATTTCCCGTTCCCGTGCAGCCGAGGACGAACTCAAAGCCGCTCTGAATGAATTGGAGATCATCTTTGCCACCAGCAAGGTGGGCATGCTGTATCTTCAGGGCGGACGAATCCTCAAGCGGTGCAACCAGACCATGGCTGATATTGTTGGCTATGGTTCTCCAGAAGAAATGGATGGGCTCGACATGCGAGAACTCCATCTCAGCGAGGAACGTTATCTCGAGTTTGGTAAAAAACATTTTGCTGCCCTGACCAACGGTGCGCAGCTGAATGTTGAGTACCTTCTTCGTCGCAAGGATGGCTCGCCTGTTTGGTGCTCCCTGTCAGGGCAGGCCGTTGATACGAACCGTCCGGCCAATCTTGATCTGGGCGTGTTGTGGGTGGTCGACGACATCACGGAACGTAAAGCCGCTGAGAATCGACTCAGGAAAATGGCGACCACCGATGATTTGACGGGAGCGCTTAATCGTAAGGAGTTCTTCCGTCAGGTTGCGTTTCTCTCCCAACGTGATCAGCGGTGTCCGGCCGGGCCTGCCGTGCTCATGGTGGATATCGACCATTTTAAGCAGATCAATGACACCTATGGGCACGAAGCCGGAGACATGGTGCTTCAGAATTTTGCCGAAAAGTGCCGTGAACTCTTGCGCGGTGATGACCTTCTGGCACGAATGGGCGGCGAGGAGTTTACCATCTTCCTGCCCGGTGCGGATCTGGGGGGCGCCATGAACGTGGCGGAACGGTTGCGCCACAAGATCGCCAATTCCGAAATCGAGACCCGAAGAGGAGTTGTTCAGTGCTCCATCAGCATCGGTGTCGCTGTAACGTCTTCAGGCTACCTGTCCATTGAGGAGCTCCTCCGCCGGGCGGATGAGAGCCTCTACGAGTCAAAGCGGGAAGGGCGTAACCGGGTCTCCTTCTACGATTAGGGCTTTTACCCCCTAACAGATCATCCACTCTCCCTTGGCGGCGCTTTCACGCAGTACCTCCAATACGTGCATGTTGGCCCATGCGTCGGTCAGCGGCGTGGGGACGGGCGTGTCATCCAGTATAGCCTTGGCGAACAGGTCGCCCTGAACCGTGTACTGGTCGCAGATGCCGAACGTGACGTTGCGCACCCGGTCCTCTTCATCTTCCATATAGTCGCGCTGCACAATGAGTTGCGTGGGGCGATCCGGCGGGGCGTTGAAAGGAATGAGAATTTCAACACGTCCTTTGGTGCCGAGAATGTTGACCCTTTGGTAGGGTGACATCTGAGTGGAGCAGGTGAAGGTTGATATCCTGCCGGAGAAATCCAGCATTCCAGAGAAATGCCTGTCCGTACCGAAATCCGGGTCGACATCTGCCACGCCGCAGACGCGGGTCGGCTCTGCATTGAACAGCAGTCTTGACAAGGAGATGTTGTAGCAGCCGATGTCCATCAGTCCGCCGCCGCCAAGCGCCGATTGGTTGCGAATGTTGTCCGGGTCGGCATTGAAGTAGGAAAAGAAGGATTGAATGGTGATGAGTTCACCTATCTCCCCTTCATCAACCAGTCGTTTGGCCTCGAGCCATTGCGGATGGTGACGGTACATGAAGGCTTCCATGACCTTGAGGTCAGGGTAGCGGCTGGTGGCGTCAATGAGGCGGTTGGCTTCTTCCGTATCCAGTCCGATGGGCTTTTCACACAGGACATGCTTCCCCGCTGCCATGGAGTTGATGGCCCAGTCCACATGCATGTGGTTGGGCAGGGGGATATAGACGGCATCGATGTCCGGATCGGCCAGAAGGGCCTCGTAGCTGCCATAGGCTTTGGGGATGCCGAGGTCGTCGGCAACGGCGCGGGCCGCGTCTTCATTGCGGGAGCAGATGGCGGTCACTTCCGTATATTTGCCCTGCTGCATGGCGGGGATAACCTTGGTGCGGCCAATCTTGGCGGTGCTCAGAATGCCGAATCGAACTTTTTTCATGGCGGGGTCCTTTTTGTGTTTGCGGAAGAATCTACAGCATATTTTGTCGCAATGGCAATAAGGTAGGTACATTTCATTAAATAATATTCCTATTTGACTGTCACAGGTGTCCTTTTTCGGCGTTCATGCAGAATAGGCAAGGGCTGGCGGACAGGGCGTAAACTTGACGGCCAGACCCGCTCGCCAGTATGTTTCGGGTTCACATTTCCATGTGCTGACCGATTGTCAACATTTCACCAGAGAGGAGTCTTCATGTCCGAATTCGCAGGGGTCACTGTGACCAAGAAAGCCAACGTCTATTTTGACGGCAATGTTACCAGCCGTGTTATTACTTTCGCCGATGGTACGGTGAAGACGCTCGGCATCATGCTACCCGGCGAATATGAGTTTGGCACCGACAAGCCCGAGGTCATGGAGATCATGGCTGGCGAGTTGACCGTAAAGTTGCCGGGAAGCGACGAATGGGTTGCCATCAAGGGCGGCGAGTCCTTTGACGTTCCGGGGTCGGCAAAGTTTCAGCTCAAAGTCACTGCAGTGACGGATTACTGCTGTTCGTACGTAGACTAGGGGAGAACGATATGTCCGATGAAGGATTGAGGATCGAGTTTGGCGACAAAGGGCCATACCTGTTTCAGGTGCTGGATACGGAGCCGGAGGCCATGCTGCTTGAGGAGCACGGCATCTGCCTGCTGCAGTTCGGCAAGCTGTATCTTCCGGTAAACCTGTCTGCATGCAATGCCATGTCGAATGGCCTGTCCAATATGAATGGTGCCGAGATGGGGCCTGAGCGCGAGGGCATGATTCCCGTGGAATTCGATCTTGAGGAGTCCACGGAGTTGCCGGTGGTGACCGGTGGAGCGTCGGATGCCTCCCAGTTTGGCGATATGATCTATTATGATGTGCAGTTTGGCGATACCGATGCGCGTCTTTGCTTTTCCGGCAGGACCGCAGCGGCCGTGGTCGATATCCTTTCACAGATCCCAGCCGAATAATCTGACTATGTGATTGAATAGTAATCGCCTGATTTAAAAGATTATCGATAGGTGTCGGATGCGTCCGGCACCTTTTTTTTGCCCTTGGCACATGGGCGGATTCCGTTGTCCCACCTTGACAGAAACGGTTTGGTGTGATTTGTTTCAAATGAGTGTCGCAAACGTTTGCGGTAACGTTTGCGAAAGCCTCCAGATCAGGATGATGACCCCGGTGGAGTGGGGACGTTTTCCAGGAGGTGGACAGCCATTCGTTGCGGGGGAAGCGTAATGAATTTCGACGATCATCCTCACCGGCGGTTCAATCCGTTGTCGGGTGAGTGGGTATTGGTGTCGCCGCACCGGACCAAGCGGCCCTGGCAGGGGCAGCAGGAAGAGCCGGATCGCGCGACGCTGCCCGAATATGATGAGGGGTGCTACCTCTGTCCCGGTAATGAACGGGCAGGCGGTGCCGTGAATCCCCACTATGACGAGACGTTCGTCTTCACCAACGACTTTGCCGCGCTTCTGCCCGAAGGGCCTGATTTCCACGACAATGATCATCACTTGTTACGCGCTGAACCCGAAACCGGGGTCTGCCGCGTCATCTGTTATTCTCCGCGACATGATCTGAACATGGCCCGCCTTGGTGTGGAGCGAGTGAAAAAAGTGGTGGATGTCTGGTGCCGCGAGTTCAAGGAACTCGGCAGTCGTGCCGACATCGGCTACGTCCAGATTTTCGAGAACCGTGGCGCCATCATGGGGTGCTCCAATCCCCATCCCCATGGACAGATATGGGCCACCAGCAATATGCCCATGCTGCCTGCCGCCGAGGACCAGCGTCAATTGGCTCACCTGCAGGAGCGGGATGAATGTCTGCTCTGCTGTTATTTGAAACGGGAACTGGACGGCGGCGAACGACTTGTTCTCGAGAATGACTCTTTTGCCGTGCTCGTACCGTTCTGGGCCACATGGCCGTTCGAGACCATGGTTCTGCCCAAGGCGCACATGGGGTCCATTGTGGAGATGGATGAAAAACAGCGTGGAGATCTGGCCGATGCCCTTGTGCGGCTCGGTAGTCGCTATGACAATCTTTTCCAGACTTCGTTCCCCTATTCCATGGGAATTCATCAGCAGCCTACTGACGGGGGCGAGCATCCTCACTGGCATTGGCACATGCATTTCTATCCGCCTCTCCTCCGTTCCCGCTCCGTGAAAAAATTCATGGTCGGCTTCGAGATGATGGCCATGCCTCAGCGCGACCTGACGCCCGAGGCTGCCGCAGTGCGCCTGCGCGATCTGTCTGAGATTCATTACCTGGAGACCGTATAGATGCTGCGCATCAGCTCCTATATAAATGCTGTCGAGATGGGCAAGCTGGATACAGTCCTTGCCGAACTCTATGGGGAAAAGGATATCCCCTTGCAAAAACAGCGATATCTTTTTTTGCTCCGGCGCATGGAAAAATGGGCCGGGGATGATCTCACCCTGATGGTAAGCGCACCGGGCAGGACCGAGTTGGGCGGTAATCATACCGACCACAACAAGGGCGTGGTGTTGGCTGCCGGCGTGAGCTTTGACTGCTTGGCCGTGGCAATGCCCACTGGTGGCAATGTTGTGCGTGTCCGCTCAGAGGGTTTTCCGGATGTCATTGAAGTTGATCTGACAGAACTGGAACCCCGCGAAGGCGAGGAGGGCACCCCTGCTGCGTTGATTCGTGGGGTGGCCGACGGATTCGTGCAGGCCGGGTATACAATCGAAGGCTTTGACGCATGCATCTCCGGCGAGGTGCCGGTTGGTGCCGGACTCAGTTCCTCGGCAGCCTTTGAAGTGTGTATCGGAAGAATTTTCAACGAGCTGTTCAACGACGGCACAGTCTCCCGAGTGGAGCTGGCTCGCATTGGCCGACGGGCCGAGAATCTACACTTCGGCAAGCCATGCGGGTTCATGGATCAGCTCGCCTGCGCCGTGCAAGGTGTCCTGTCCATCGACTTCAAAGATGAGCAAAATCCGAAAGTCACGGAAGTCGACGTGGATTTCGAGAGCTTCGGGTATCAACTCTGTGTGGTGGACACCGGCGGTGATCACGCTGACCTGACGCCCGAGTATGCAGCCATTCCCGAGGAAATGTGCAGTGCCGCGCGGGTTTTGGGGCAGGAAACGGCGCGCGGATTGACCATGGAGCTGGTGCTTGAAAAGGCCGCCGAGATCAGAAGGCTGGCTGGCGGGCGCGGATTGCTGCGACTTATCCACTTCATTGAGGAGAGCGAGCGGGCACAGTTGCAGGCAGATGTGCTGCGACATGGGGACATCCACAAATTTCTGCGGCTGGTCAATGCCTCCGGCGATTCTTCCTGGAAGCTCCTTCAGAATTGTATTTCTTTGAAACATGCTAACGAGCAGCCCATCACCGTGGCGTTGACTTTGACCGAACGGTTTCTCGAAGGGCGCGGAGCATGGCGTATTCAAGGCGGCGGTTTTGCCGGAACCATTCAGGCTTATGTGCCGTCCGAAATGTTCGAGTCCTACACTGCGTATATGGAAACCGTCTTTGGCTCCGGTTCCGTTGTGCCGCTGCGTATCCGCAAATCCGGCAATGAAGTCATCCTGCCCAAAGGGACGGAGGCGTAACCCATGGCCCAGTTCACCATCAAGGATCTTGCCCGTGAGCTGGGAATATCTCCGTCCACAGTGTCCCGCGCCCTGCGGGATCACCCCGATATCAGCAAAGCGACCAAGAAGCGCGTGACCGAAGCGGCGCGTAAGCACAATTACCAGCCCAATCAGCTGGCGCAGTCACTCCAGAAAAAACGCTCCAACACCATCGGCGTCATCGTGCCGGAGATTCGTCACGACTTTTTCTCCACCTGCATCAGCGGTATCGAAGAAGTGGCCTATGAAAACGGCTACATCATCATGGTTTGTCAGTCCGATGAAAAATTGGAGCGGGAGGTCATCAACACGCAGGCGCTGGTGGCCAACCGGGTGGCCGGAGTGCTCATTGCCATTTCTTCTGAAACCACCAAGTACGACCATCTTCAGGGGTTGCTTGATCAGAACGTGCCACTGGTTCAGTTCGACCGCGTGGTGGAAGAACTTTCCACCAGCAAGGTGGTGGTGGATGATTACGCCGCTGCTTACAATGCGGTCTCCCATCTGGCCGAGTCGGGCTACAAGCACATTGGTCACATGGCCGGACAGGAAGGCATTGCCCTGAACTTCCGCCGTTACGAGGGGTATCGCGACGCCTTGCGGGATCATGGCCTTCCCTACAAAGAAAAATTTCACCTGCATGGTGGGTATCGTGAGGATGACGGCCGCAAGGGTGCGGCGCGTTATCTTGCCATGGATGAGATGCCCGATGCCATCCTGGCCATCAATGATCCTGTGGCCGTGGGGCTGTATGCGGCCTTCAAGGATGCGGGGTTGCGCATCCCGGACGATGTGGCGCTGGTCGGGTTTTCCGATAATCCCGTATCCGCACTTATCGATCCCGCACTGACCACGGTGCGTCAGCCGGCCTTTGAGATGGGACGCACAGCAGCGACGCTTTTAATGAAGCAATTCCGTTCAGAAGATGATACATTCACTCCCGAAACTGTAATTCTCGAAACCGAGTTGCAGATTCGTGGCTCTTCCAGGCGAGGGGGGAAGTGATGGAAATCATGAGGAAACCTTGGGGAGAACTGCCCACTGGCGAATCCGTGGAGCTTTTTACCCTGACCAACAAGCGCGGCATGAACGCCACGGTGACCAATTACGGGGCAACCCTCGTTGGGCTTACCGCGCCGGATCAGAACGGTGCCATGACCGACGTGGTGCTTGGTTACGATACCGTGCAGGAATACGTGCAGGGGCGCGGGTATTTCGGGGCCACTGTCGGGCGGGTCGCCAATCGTCTCAGGTCCGGTTTCCAGCTTGGCAACGATGTGTGCGAGCCGAAAAAAAACAAACCTAAATTTCAATTGCACGGTGGCGAGAATGGATTCCACTCCAAACTGTGGGCGCCTGAGATCGTAGAGGACATCGACGGTCCCAAGTTGGTGCTGACCTATCGCAGCGAGGATGGAGAAGAAGGGTATCCCGGCAACCTCGAAGTGACCGCGACCTTTGTGTTGCGTGAGGCCGGTTTGCGCATCGAATATCGCGCCACCACGGACAAGACCACAGTGGTCTCCATGACCAACCACGCCTATTTCAACCTGAGCGGCTCCTTTACCGAAGATGTATTGGGTCATGTGGTGACCCTCAACGCGGGACAGTATCTGGTCACGGATGACGACCAAGTTCCCACGGGCGCGTTGGCAGATGTATCTGATTCTCCCCTCGATTTTACTCGGCCCAAGGCAATCGGGTTGCATATCGATGCGGAAGATGAGGCCATCGCCATCGGTCAGGGCTTTGATCACTACTTCGTAATTGATGGCGACGCGCATGAGTTAACGCCTGCTGCGCAGATTTTTCATGGCCGGACCGGACGGGTGCTGGAGGTATGCACCACCGAGCCCGGCTTTCAGTTTTATACCGGCAATCACATGGCGGACCGCACCAACGGAAAGTTGGGAGCGATGTACGGATTCCGTGGTGGGTTTTGCGTCGAGCCGCATGGCTACGTTGATGCCCCTAACAATCCGGGATTCCCGTCCATAGTGCTGGAGCCGGGCGAGACATACGAACACATAACCGAGTACCGCCTCTCCTCCATGTAGGCGGGAACCAGGCTTTCAAGGGTAGACAATGGCAAATGTCGAATTGAAACAGGTCGTCAAAAGGTACGGCAGCGTGGAAGTGGTCCACGGCATCGATCTTGAGATCAAGGACAATGAATTTATCGTGCTGGTCGGCCCATCCGGCTGTGGCAAGTCCACGGTCTTGCGCATGGTCGCGGGGCTGGAAGAGATCAGCGGCGGTGAAATCCTTATCGACGACCGGGTGGTGAATCAGGAATCGCCCAAGGATCGTAACGTGGCCATGGTTTTTCAGAACTACGCCCTCTATCCGCACATGACTGTGCGCGAAAATATGGGCTTCTCCCTCAAGATGCGCGGGCATGACAAGGCTGACATCATCGCCAAGGTAGATGACGCCGCTCGTATTCTGGAGCTGGGGCCATATCTGGATCGCAAGCCGTCCGAGCTTTCCGGCGGTCAGCGCCAGCGCGTGGCCATGGGCCGCGCCATGGTGCGCAAGCCGGACGTCTTCCTGTTCGACGAACCTCTTTCCAATCTGGATGCCCAACTGCGCACCCAGATGCGCATGGAGTTGCGTAAGATGCATCTGCGTCTGGCGACTACTACTATTTATGTAACCCACGACCAGATCGAAGCCATGACGCTGGCCGACCGTATCGTCATCCTCAAGGATGGCTATATTCAGCAGGTCGGTTCGCCCATCGAGGTGTTCGAGAAACCGAACAATGTTTTCGTGGCTCAGTTCATTGGTAATCCGCCCATGAATATCCTTGAAGGCAAGGTGAAAATCGAGGGCGGCAACCGCTCCGTGGTCGTCGGCAAGTCCGTCTTCCCCATAGTGGATGGCAAGGCCGAAGGGGTTACCGATGGCCAGCCGGTGTTGGCGGGTATCCGTCCCGACTCCATCAAGATGGGCGACAATATCGAGAAGTTGCCCAAGGAATGGTGGTGTAAGGGCGAAGTCGTCGTGTCCGAAATTTTGGGTGGCCAGTCCCATCTGGAAATTGTGGTTGATGGCGAGAACGAGTTGATCGCCGAAGTGGCAGGCCGCATCGTGGCCCATCCCGGCGAGATCGTGCCCATCGGCTTTGAATTTGATCGCATGGTTCTTTTTGATCCGGAGACAACCAACGCGCTTCCGTAGTTGCGGTGTAGGAAGTGGTTGTTTTGATACGTACTTTGTTGTTGGAGGAATATTTGCAAACCCTAGGAGGAAACATGAAAAAGGCTTTTGCAAAAATTTGCATCGTCATGGTCGCAGCTCTGCTGCTGTCTGCTCCGCAGATAGCTCAGGCAAAACAGTTGACCGGCGAACTGGAAATCTTTTCCTGGTGGGCAGGTGACGAAGGTCCGGCTTTGGAAGCCCTGATCGATCTGTACAAAAAACAGAATCCCGAGGTGAAGGTGATCAATGCCACCGTCACCGGCGGTTCCGGCGTTAACGCCCGTGCCGTTCTCAAGACCCGTATGCTTGGTGGTGAGCCGCCGGATTCTTTCCAGGTTCACGCTGGTCAGGAACTGATCGGTACCTGGGTCAAGTCCGACCGCATGGAAGACCTGACTCCGCTGTTCAAAGAGCAGGGTTGGATGGACGTTTTCCCCGAAGGTCTGGTCAAGCTGATCGGTACTGACAAGGGTATCTGGTCCGTTCCCGTGAATATCCATCGCTCCAATGTGATGTGGTATTCTCCTGCCAACATGAAGAAGTGGGGTATTGAAGCTCCCAAGACCTGGGACGAATTCTTCAAGATCGCTCCCCAGTTGAAGGCCAAGGGCGTGACCCCGCTGGCTCTCGCTCAGAACTGGACCGCCAACCACCTGTGGGAATCCGTTGCTCTGGCCTCTCTTGGCCCGGACAACTGGGATGCCCTGTGGGCCGGCAAGCTGAAGTTCGATTCCCCTGAAGTCGTCAAGGCATGGGAACTCTTCGGCAAGGTTCTGGAATACACCAACGCCGACGCTGCTTCACTTTCCTGGCAGCAGGCAACCGACATGGTGCTGGACGGCCGCGCTGCCTTCAACATCATGGGTGACTGGGCCGCCGGTTACATGGTGACCACCAAGAAGCTGGTGCCCGGCAAGGGCTTCGGCTACATGGCTTCCCCGGATACCACCGGCGAATTCATGTTCCTGGCTGACTCTTTCGGTCTGCCTAAGGGCGCTCCGCACCGCGACAACGCCATCGCATGGCTCAAGGTGCTCGGCTCCCGCGAAGGCTCTGATGCCTTCAACCCGCTGAAGGGTTCCATCTCCGCTCGTAAGGACTCCGACCTGAGCAAGTACAACGACTACCTCAAGTCCGCTGCCAAGGATTTCGGCAAGGACCGCGTAGTTGGTTCTCTGGCTCACGGAGTTGCCGCCAACGAGACCTTCATGTCCGGTTTCGCTTCCGTGATGGAGATGTTCCTGAAGTCCAAGAACCCCAAGGCTGCCTCCATGGCTTGCGCTCAGCTCGCCAAAAAAGCAGGCATCTAGTTAACTGAAAACGTGTTGTGCGCCGGACATGGTTCGGCGCACAACATTGAACACAAAAGGGAGGCTGTTCAAAAAGTGACAGCTGCTAGGCGGCAGTTGCAAAGGGACCGGAGGCGTAGCAACGCTACGGTGAGGATCACTTTGCAACTGACAACGACGCAGATGGTGCTTTTTCAACAGCCGTGGGAAAAAGTATGCGGGAAGCATCACTCGACAGACTTAAAGCGTTCCTTACGCTGTTGCCATCCATGATCCTGATAGGCATCTTCGTCTACGGATTCATCGGCAACACGATCTGGACGTCCATGACCGACTGGGGCGGCACCGGGGCTTTGGCCGTGGAGCCGGAAAAGAATTTTATCGGCCTGCAGAATTACGTGGATCTGTTCACGGGATTCTTAGGCGGCGGCTTTCGTCAGGATCTGGTGAACGCCGTGTATTACTCGGTCATGCTTTTGGCCGGAGCCATCGGACTGGGCATGTTTATCGCCATCCTGCTGGATCAGAAACCCAAGGGCGAAGACTTTTTGCGCACTGTGTTCCTGTATCCCATGTCCCTGTCCTTCATCGTTTCCGGTACCATCTGGCGCTGGTTGTTGGCTCCGCAGGGCGGCGTGAACGTACTGCCGACCTATCTGGGCATGGAACCGTTGAACTTCGAGTGGCTGTCGAGTACGGCCGCGATCCTCGAGTTCAACTGGCAGAACCTGTTTGCCATCATGTTGTATGTAGTGGCGTTCATCCTGATCATGACCGGCCTGTTCGTGCTGAAAGGCGACCCGCAGCGTGCCATGAAACGGTGGCTCGGCCCCGGTGTTGTCATCGGCGCAGCTACATGGATGTTTGGCGGCCTGCTGCCGGAAGCCCTGTTCATGGAAGAAACCCACGGTTTCAACATGGCTACACTGGGCATCATCATGGCTACGATCTGGCAGTATTCAGGCTACACCATGGCGCTGTATCTCGCCGGATTCAACGGTATCTCGCAGGATCTGCGTGATGCGGCCATGCTCGATGGCGCGAGCGAAGTGGGCTACTATCGCCATGTGGCTATCCCCATGCTCAAGCCCATCACCATCAGTGCGGTCATCATTCTGTCTCACATTTCACTGAAGATGTTTGACCTCATCTTCGCCATGACCGGCCCGGACAATGCCGAGACCGGCCACCCGGCTCTGAACATGTACCTGACCACCTTCCGTGCCAACGATTTTGCCGTGGGCGCGGCCATTGCCATCGTACTGTTCCTGGTGGCGGCCACGTTCATCGTGCCGTATCTGGTCAGTCAGTATCGCCAGCGGAGGAGAGGATAAGCCATGAAGCGTTCCATTACTTTGGGCTCTGTCCTGCTCTATTCGACCCTCGCGGTGCTGGCCCTGTTCTTTCTGATGCCTGCCTACATGGCTGCGGTCACTGCGCTGAAAATGCCGGGCGACATCAGTCTGCCGACTGCATGGGAACTCCCGGTCACTTTCAACTGGGCAAGCTTCTCCCAAGCCATTGATCTGCTCAAGCCGAACTTCGTCAATTCACTGATCCTGACCCTGTGCGCCACCGCCGGTTCCACCGTGCTCGGTTCGCTCAACGGATATGTCTTCTCCAAGTGGAAGTTCTACGGCAGTGAAGTCGTGTTTACCCTGTTCCTGTTCGGTATGTTCATCCCGTATCAGGTCATCCTGATCCCGCTGTTCCAGACCTTGCGCGCTATGGACCTGTACGGCGGTCTGCCGGGGCTGATTCTGGCCCACGTTGTCTATGGCTTACCGATCACTTCACTGATCTTCCGTAACTTCTATTCCCAGATTCCCACGGCTCTCATTGAGTCTGCCCGGCTGGACGGCGCTGGATTCTTTTCCATTTACCTGCGCATCGTGTTCCCCCTGTCCATTCCCGGGTTCGTGGTCACGTCCTTGTGGCAGTTCACCCAGATCTGGAACGAGTTCCTCTGGGGTATCTGCCTTACCCGTCACGCCGATAATCCGATCACCGTCGGCCTTGCCCAATTGGCAGGTGGACAGGCGGTCAGCTGGAACCTCCCCATGGCAGGTTCCATCATGGCAGCCGTGCCGGTGCTGGCGATCTATATCTTCCTCGGCAGATACTTTATTCGCGGGCTGCTGGCCGGTTCAGTCAAGGAATAGCGCGCTACATATCGAGACAAAAAAAGGCCACTCCATTTGGAGTGGCCTTTTTTGTCTTGTCTGTATCAATCATGCCCTGTGTACTTGTGGGCGATGCGTTTGATAGTCCCATCGTCCAGCATGTCTTGTATGACCGTCTCGATTTCCTTCATCCTGTACTTGAACCTTGATTTCTTGGACATGCCGAAGAAAAGGTCGACCTTCTTGTTGGGTCTGTAGGATGTCTTGATGATTTTCTTATGCAGTTCGAGTCGCTTTATATCATAGTCTACCTGACAATCAGTCCCGATGATCACATCCCATCTTCCCTCGATCAGCATGTTGAGCAGCAGGGCTTCATTGGTGGCTGGAATCTTGTCCAGCTTGGTGTCTGAATCGAAAGGCTCGAAGTAAGCGGACCCCCGTGTGTAGCCGATGGATACGTTTCGCAGGTCATCGTAATGCTTGATGGGCCGCCCCTCGCGTTCTTTTCGTTCGTAGAATGCAGGTGCACATTGGTAGTAGAAAATAGAGGTATAATCGATGTACTTTTCGCGTTCAGATGTCCTTGCCAAACCGGTCATCATGTCAGCCTGCCCACTCTCCATATCCAGCAGGCACCTGGCCCATGGTGCGATCCGAATTTCAAAATGTACACCCATGCGCTTACCGATCTCTTCCAAGAGGTCGACGTCGATGCCGATGACACCTTCCTCAGTCTTGATACGAAACGGGGGCCAGTAGTCGGTAACCACAACCAGCGTGTCGTTGGCGAAGACAGGTGAGGACGTCATCAACAATAGTGCGATGGAGAAAAACCAGGAAAGCGCTCTCATTGATACCTCTTATGAAAAGCCTACATAGACCTTCCACTGTGAGGAATTATAAATACCTCCCGAAGAGGGCGGTGCAGAGAGCGTGAGTGTTTATGGAAAGGGTTAGTTCTGGTCCACGTAGTAGGTGATCTTGGTTCGTGGCGACAGGTAATCCAGTACCTCTTGCGGAAGGTGGGCGAGTCGGATGGACTTTTCCACGCGCAGGTCGGATTCATCGGCGAGGTCCACGATCAGAGCTTCCTTCTTGGGCACTTCTTCGTCGTACAGCACCACGCTCGGATTGAGCTGGTTCCGCGGATTTACGGACATGACCATACCCACGGCGCCGTTGGAGAGCTCGACCACGGTGCCGGGCGGATAGACACCGAGGCAGCGAATGAACAGGGCCAGTACTTCCACATCGAAGAGAGCCTTCTGCTGACCGAACATGAAGGAAAGGGCCAGATACGGAGTCAGGGACTCGTCCGCATCTGCGGCGTTGGTGTGGTTGTCATAGGCATCTGCGATGGCCACGATACGAGCCATGGCGTCGATGTCCCCGCTGCAAAGTCCTTGCGGATAGCCTGAACCATCCATGCGCTCATGGTGGTGGGCCACAATGCGAGCCACTCCCTTGGGGAAGAGGTCGATTTCAGACAACAGGGCGGCACCGAATTCAGAATGTTGTTCGATGATTTCCTGTTCCGGCTTTGTCAAAGCTCCGCGCTTCTTGAGCAGCTTCTTGGGGATGCGGGACTTGCCTATGTCGTGAAAGAGGGCGCCTAAACCAAGAGCTGTCATCTGCTCTTCATCATACCCCGCTTCCTTGCCCACCATCATGGCGAGAACCGCCACGTTCATGGGGTGGGAGTATGCAGATTCGGCCTGATCCACCACGTTCATCAGGTGCAGTGTGGATTCTCTGTCCTCAAGGAAATACTTGGACAGCCGCTTCACGAAGGCGATGGCGTCTTCCAGCGAATGGAGATTGCCGCCGAGTACGCCCTTGAGAATGTTGTCGAAGGTACGGATACAGGTGGTAAACCGCTCTTCACATTCTGCAATGCGCTGCTTCTTTTCACGCAAACGCCGGGTGCGTTCCTTCTTAATTTCCCAAAGGTGGTCAATAACATCCTGTGAGAGCGCTTTTTCCGGTGTTGCCTGTTTGGCTTTGGTCTCGGTAGGGCGCAGGGGCAGAACATCACTTTTTTCTGGGATGCAGGAGACTTCAGTGACGCCTAGCTTCTTAAGCAGGGCGATCTGTTCCTCATCCTTGATCTTGAAATGATTGAACAGAAAAGGGTGATCGAACCAACTGGTTCGTTTCAGTCGGATGAATACTCCTGGACGGAGTTGATCCACCGACACGCGAAATTCCGGCATGCTTTTGTTGACCATAGAAATGAATATTTATCGTATCGGATTAAAAGGCACAACACCTTAGAGGAGTATCTCGTGATATAAATTAAGGAATGAGCTTTACGAGGGGCCGTCGTAGGCCGGTTTGAGGTGAAGGCGTTGAGCTTTTGTTGTTATACATGTTGCGAGTTAGGTTCAAAGTTAAATGATGAAAAGGTCGCTTGTACAAAAAATGAAAATTAAGTATTATATAAAATTTTCCTGATTATGTAATGGTTTTGAGCCGAAAATGCTGGAAAGTTGGCAGGGAGGAAGAGTTGAGAGCCATTGCCAAGAGAGATTAAATGGTTTACCGCTGTGTCTCTGGCGGTGATTGCAACTGTGGCAATGTGAAAAATCAAGGGCTTTTACACATGGGAAAGAACTCCGGTTCCAACAAAGTTTTGAAAGCTTCGTTGCTTTCAATAATCTTTTTTACTCTTGCGGGAGTGCTTGTCTTCAAGACAGGGTTGATCAAGTCCAGTGCAGCGGACAGTGATGGTCTTTCTGGTCTTGTGGCCGTGAAAGGTACGGTCGATGTGGCCGAACTTGATCTGACGGGCAACGAGGTCAAGAGGATCAACCGAGCTGTCAATGATCACAAGAGTATGTTTACTCAGGTCGACATCTTCCTGGATGCAAAGGAAGGTAGTAACCCCGGTAACTCCAAGACCATGTTGGTTATGGCCATGGTGCTCGAGACCAACGGTGACTGCGAAGTGCGCTCCTGGAGTCGTAAAATCTCTCGAAAAGAGCTGGTCCCGCAAATGATCCTTTACATGAAAAAAGCGGCGGAAGAGTATTCACAATTCAAAAAATTTCCGGATGTTAAGCAGAACTTCAAGTGCTTGTACATCTAGTTTACAGTCGTAAGTAAAGGCCCCGGACATCAGTCCGGGGCCTTTTTTCATGTCTTACGAATGGTTGTGTTTGAGGTATGGGGAGTGGCCGGGAAATTCTCCCGATCTGTGTGGTCAGAATTTGGGAAAAAACACCATTTTGATCTAACGGTATTGCATGGATGAAAGGGCCGGTCCATAGTGGAATCGGAGTTGTCACCGCCGAGAATTGATTCGGTGGTAAAAAGGAATAAGATCATGGCCATGAAGCGTAGTTCAAATATGAAGCCCAGCATATTGCTGATTTCCGTGCTGCTGTTGGCAGTGGGGGCGATTGCTGCGTTTCAGACTGGACTAGTCGATCGTGCTTTTGCCACAAAGGCTCCTTCGTACAGTCGAGAACTGTTGGATATGGTCAAGATGAGCGGCTCTGTGAAAGTGTCGGACCTTGGTTTGTC